>NZ_VWSJ01000039.1 GCF_009690845.1 Campylobacter portucalensis | reverse complement strand
GGAGTAGTTGTTGATGGTTAGGCTATCGTTCCCTTGTTTTACTGTAAGAGTATTTCCGTTTAGATGTATTCTATGTTTTTATCTTCGCTTTCGTAATATCCTTTATCTGCATTATAAGTTCCACCCGTTAAAGTTATGCCGTTAAATTTGACTTCGCCCTGATGGTCGCTGTCTGTGATTTTATCGCCATTATTTGCGTGATATTTGTCATAGCCTTGACCTTTGCTTTCCATTTTATCAGCTTTACTTCCGCCTATAAATTCATTATCCCCACCATTTGCGTCTATTAGAATGTTTTCAGCATTGCTGTCGCCTATTAGGATATGGTTTGTTTCGTTTAAATTTGCTAAATTACCTTGAACTAAAACTTTATCTTGTAAGAATTTAACTCTGCCTTCATCAATAAGCCAAGTATTGAGTTTAACTAATTCTTTGGTTGTCATATTATTGTCTTGGGCGATTTCGGAAAGCGTATCACCTGATTTAACCTGATAAATCCCTTTGCTTCCTAAATCTATTTCTTTAATAGGCAAATTTATATTTGATAGCAAAAATGATACTTTTGGGATATAATCTAGTGCATTTAGAATTTGCAGATTTGAGAGTTCTTTTATGTTGTAGGTTTGGGAATTTATAGTAGTCACTTCGGCACCACTTGATAAAATTGCACCAGCAAAATTTTCACTTTCTTTATTTTTTTCATTTAAGTTTATACTAGAATTAATATTGATTTCTTTTTTGGAAGCATTTATATCAATCGCATAATTTCCACCGCTATGAACTATTGTTAAATTTGCATCTGACGGAAGTTTGATTAAAATATTTTCCATATTTTCTTTTGTAAAGGTATCAATTTCGGATTTATCTGTTTGAATAGTCAAATTACCATCTTTATCATTTTTGACTAAATCTATATAACTATCATACAAATTTGCAGCAACAATTTTTGCTTCTTTTTCTGCTTTATCTCCGAGTGGAATTGCCGTAACTTTACCAAACGCATGGTATGCACCAGCAGTGACAACAGCCATAAACCAAGCAAAAGGGTTATCCCAGTTTTCAGCTAGTATTGCACTAGTTATACCAAAAGCAACAGCATTTCCGTATGTCTCAGTCGAACTTTGTGTTATTGTTTTTGCCAAAGCACCATTTATTTCAATAAAATAAGTTCGTATTTTATCGTCGCTATCTTCTGCTTTTACTACAATATTTAGGGCATCTTTTGTGGCACCATTTAGGTCGCACAAATGTGTTCTAAATTCTAGTAATTTTACTTTTTCGCCAAGTGGCAAAGTTTGCAATAAATCTGTTGATTTACAAATTTTATCTATTTCATTAAACAATTTTTGTTCTACTGTATTACTCATTTTTATTCCTTTCATTTTGAGTTTCATTAAATTTAAAATTTATAATTTCCAATAGCTTCTGATTATATTTGGATTTGATGATATTTTGCATTGCAGAATTTTGTATATATCTATCATATCCGTCTTTTAAATAAATATATATTTTTTCGTGCTTGTGAGAATTATTTTTATCCAAATAATATAATTTTTTACCAGAGCAGTCATTTTTATCAATACAACTTCGCTCATATTTTTCAAACATTGCATTGAAATAAAAATCACTTAAATTTAGCATTATCTCCAATAAACTATCTTGCATTTGAAAATTTTCTAAATTTCCATAAGGCAATCGCCCAATCATTTCATAAATTTCATCAATCAAAATTTGCAATTTTTCGGAGTTTAAGTTTGTATATTGCATACTTTTATCGTCGTTATACACTAATCCGTAAATTACATCATATAACAAACGCCACCAAATAATGTCATCGATACTGTCTTTTGGTAAATTTTCTTTTCCTTTTTCAAAATGATAATTCATCTTTGCAAAGAGTGGTTTCATCAAAAAATTATCATAACTAGCATATTTATGCAGTTTTGAAATGTAAATTTTATATTTCATTGCTTTTATAAATTCTTGCGTAGATTGCGAATTTTTGGTCATTTCGTGTGTGTAGTCTTTTTGCAAAGAGTGGTTAGTTTGAATTATTATTGTAGCTACATTAAACGCAATAATTATAGCTAATGCAAAAAATAATCCTAGTAAAATTTTTATAATTCTTTTTTTGTTGATTTTATTTTTCAAATTCTTTCCTTTCCAAATTTCAAAAAACAAACTTCAAAAATTTATTTTTTCAAATATGTGATATGCTTTGTTTAAAAATATTTTTGATTTAGATATATCTAAATCAAAATTTGACAAAAAATAATCTTTAATTGTTTTGTATTCATCAATTGAATTAAAATATATATTTATAATTTTATCATCTTGGGAAATAATTATACAGTCGTATAAATGATAATTTTTTAAACCGCTTTTGTATAAGCAATAAAAAAATTTAGACAGCAATAAAAGTATATAATTACAAATCGTGATTGGCAAGATAATCAACCAGATAATTTCTATGTAAATGTTCTGTTTTTGAGATTTATGATAAAAATCTTCAAAACTTTTATATACAGTAAATTTTTCATCTAATTTTATGGTTTCTAAAAGTTCATTGTCTTGAATAAAATCAATTTTATTGTTATAAATTTTTATATACCTACTATCCTTATATTTTAAATAAGGTTTTACATAGAGCCACACTACAACTGGCATTAAAATAAATAGATTTATATAAAGTTTAGAAGTCATATTTTCATAATTAAATATAAATATTAAAATAGTAAAGATAATAGAACCAGGAAATAAAATGAGAAACATAAAAATAGTATTAATATCCTTTATCTTAATCGGTTCTTTGTCATAGTTTCGTTTTATATTTAAATTCTCCAAAACTTTGCTTCCTTTTTCATTGTTTTACAATTCTACTATATTTAAATAAATTATTACTTAAACACTATGCTATATATAATAAATCCTAAATTATCGCTATTTTATCATTTATTAAATCTATATAATTTGATAAATCTAACTCACATACATCTGCAAATTCGCCACACTTCTCATATTATTGCCTGATTGAGTGAAATTTGCTTCATCTTTGCTAATTCCTTTTAGCACTAGTGTATCACTTCCTGCGTTGTCTGTGATAGTATCGTTTCCGTCAAATTTGGTGTAGATAAATTTATCATCTCCTTTGCCGCCATTTAGTGTGTCATCTCCTTTTTTGCCGATAATTATATCATTTCCATATCCGCCGTGAAGTTAGTCATTTCTTGCACCGCCCATAATAGTATCATCTGCGTTTGTGCCAAATATAATATCATCTTCGATAGTGCCTTTGATACTATCACCTAATTTTCCTGCTTGTATTATTTTATTTGCATTATTTAAAGTGTAGTTATTAGTACTATCACTTTGTAAGATCATTTTTTGCGAAGTAGAGCCATAAATGCTTCCGTTTGCATTAAAATTATATGAAATACCGCTGCTATTTAAAATTTGTTTTATGATTTCGTTTTCAAGATAGGTTTTATCTATACTATTTAATATTTTTAATCCCTGTATATAAACAACAGATAAAAGTAATAATGAAGCATTTGATATTTTTTCATTATCATTAGTTGCAAATTTAACATTTATCTTAGCTAGTGTATTATTAGTTATTACCAACTCTTTATCTGTGATTAGCTCATCTTTGTATAGCTTTTGAGTAAGATATTTAAAGCGGTTAAATTTACAAATCTTTTTAGATAATCATTTGAAGTATTACTGGCTTCTATGTCTATTATCTCATTTGTCTCTTTGCCATCTCTATCATAGTAAATTTCTTACCCGTAAAAGCTTCCATTAAAGCGACATCTCTTGTGTAAGCATAAACCTTATAAGTTTTTATTATGCTTGGATTATCATAGTTATGATTTAGTATGTTTTTTAATCCTCTTGTTTAGTTTTTATCTATGTTATCTGTTTTACTCCAAATATATAAAAGCTCTTTTGCGTCAGTTTGAATTTGAGTAAAGTTAGTGTATGGTTTGTTTTGTAAAGTTGTTATGAAATTTCTTAACTTTTCATTATCTTGTATCTCATCTTGTAAATTCTTTAATACTCCACTACCTTTTAAATTTAAACCCTCAAAGCTTAGAGTTTTGTTATCATAGGTTGTTGTATAATAACTAATTAGAATTTATTTTTAAGCACTAAAATGTTTAAAAGTGCGATGGTGTGGGGGTTTGATAAAACAAAATTCCCATTTTATGTTCTGTTTTTAAGGATTGAAAAAATCCCAAATTTCCCAAAACTGCCAAAAATTCCCAAAAATAGATCTATTTTAAAGATTTTAAACGCTAATTAAAGGGCTTTAAACGCCTTTTTTACCATAAGCATTTAAAATTAAATGCACTCCTAAAAAATATCCCAAAAAAATTAAAATAGCCAAAAATAGGGCTTTTTAGCGTTTAAGGTTTAAGTTAAAAAATAGTAAATTTCTTTTAAGAAATAGATGATTAATAAGACATTTTTTGCAAAATTTGTCCCTTAATAAAACTTAATGTCCATTAATAAGCTAATAACTCCCATTTTACCGCATTTTTGATTAATAGACACACAAAAAAAAGCAAGTTTTTAGAAATGAAACTTAAATTTTAAGCTTAAACTGATTAAGTGACATTTTTTTTAAATTATTTTTTATCAACAAAACTAAATTTTTTTATGATTTTAAATTTCATCTTTTTAATAAAATATCTCATTAAATTTATTTTTTAAAAAAATTTTATTTTTATTAAACTTTATATTTTTATACAAAAACGCCAAATTTTTACTATCATATGATCTTGATAAATTTAGGTGGCGGTTTTGAATGTGAAAAATTGCATTTAAAATGGGAATTTAACTACCAACCTTAAGATAATTGTTTGGAAATTTCCAATTTTATTTAAAAAAATATCATTTTAAAATCAAAATGACAAAATTATCTAATTTTAAAATATTTGTTAAAGCTGAAATTAAATTTTACATATAAATCCTTTTTTAAAATGCATTATACCAAAAATTTAAACCCTTGCCCTTATATAAACTCTTTTTGGTGCTGGGTAGCCTTCAATTGTTTTAGATTTGTCATCTTTGTCTAAAAAATCCCCCAAGCTTTCTGTATCTATCCAAGAAGTTTTTCTTTGTTCATTTAAATCAGTCTCTTTTGTAGCTAAAATTTCAAAATCTTTAAATTTAGCTTTTTGGCACCAATTTTGCAGGGCATTAATTGATGGTATAAAATAGACATTACTCATTTTTGCGTAGCTGTTTTTTGGCACCAAAGCGATATCTAAATCACTTTTTATATAAATCGTATCTAAAATAAGCTCCCCGCCACTATTTAAAGAAGCTTTTAAATCCTTTAGCATTTTAACTGGATCGCTTCTATGATAAATCACTCCAAGGCAAAAAATTGTATCAAATTTATGCTCGTAAAATGGTAAATGTTCAACTCCTAAAAGTTCAAATTTAATTCCACTTTTTATAAATTTATCTATAAATTTAAACTGTAAATAAGTTCTAATCCCAGGATCAAATCCAACTAGCTTTTTAGCATTCATTTTAAGCATTCTAAATAGATAATATCCATTATTGCACCCTATATCAGCGACAACCTTGCCATCTAAATTTAAAAATGGTTTTAGGATATTAAATTTCATAAAACTTTGCCACTCACTATCTATAAAGATATCAAATATCTCAAAAGGTCCTTTTCGCCACGGCTTTAAAGATAGTGCCGTTTTTAAAATTTCATCCCTAAACTCAGCTTTAACATTAGCTTTTATCTTTACAATATCATCAAATTCACAGCTCGCTTCACACTCATTTAAATTTAAAATTTGCTCATAAATAGGCTTATAGATTTTAAAATTTAACTCATTTAATTTCTCATCTCGTATCTTATCTAAATTCATAATTAAATCCTTTTTAAGATATAATACCGATATTTTTATTTAAAAGGGCTAAAATGAAAACTTATATGGAGTATTTTAAAGAAATTTGTACTATCCCGCACGCTAGTTTTGAAACTGATAAAATGCAAGAATTTTTAGTAAATCATTGCAAAAAAAATGGCTTTGAAGTAAGTGTTGATAAGGCTGGTAATATTCACGCTTTTAAAGGAAAGCCTAGAATTTGTTTGCAAGCTCATTATGACATGGTGTGTGTTGGAGATGCACCAAATATCAAACTTATCCAAAAAGATGGCTTTTTAAGTGCTAAAAATTCAAGCCTTGGTGCAGATAACGGCGTTGGTGTTGCTTATATGATGTGTATGATGGATAGATATGATGATTTTGAAGTGATATTTACAAATAATGAAGAAGTAGGACTTTGGGGCGTTGCTAAATTTGAAGGCGTGGTAAAATCGCCAAATTTACTAAATTTAGATAGTGAAGAAGATGATAGAGTTTCGATTGGTTGTGCTGGAAGTGTTGATATTGATGCAACAATAAAGATTGACAAAACAAAATCAAATGGCTATTTATATGAACTTGTTATTGATGATTTTCCTGGCGGACATAGCGGGATAGAAATTCACAAAAATATTCCAAATTCCATAAAATTTATTGCTAAATTTATAAAAGAAAACAAAGGCAAGATAGTAGAATTTAACGCAGGCGAAAGAAGAAATTCAATTGCTGCAAATGCTAAAGTAAAAGCTATATTTGATAAAGAGTTAGGCAAAATTCCAGATTATATAAAAGCTGAGTTTTTTGGTAAAAAAGATGCTCAAATTTATACTTTTAGCGACAAACTTTTAAATATGCTTTGTATTTTTTCACAAGGTGTAAGGGCTTTTAATACAAAATTAAATATTCCTGAAGATAGTATAAATTTATCCACTGCAAAAGAAAAAGATGATGTTTTTGAGGTTTTATTTTTTGCAAGATCTATGAGTAAAGATGGACTTGAAAACTCTAAATTTGAAACTATAGCTTTAGCAAAAAGTTTTGGTTTTGATGTAAGAACTGAAAATCAAACAACTCCATGGAAACCTGAAATTAACGAGTTTTCAGAGTATATTTTAAATTCTCTTAAAAAGTATAAAAGCGATGTTAAATTTACAGCTGTTCATGCAGGACTTGAGTGTGGAGTATTTTTAGCAAAACAGCCAAATTTAAAAGTTACATCAATTGGACCAAATATTTTTAGCCCACATAGCATAAATGAAAGATTTGATATGGCTTCAGGGGATTTGATATTTAAAGCAGTTGATGAAATAGTTAAAAATGCTTAAAAATTTATAAAATAATTTATCTTAATTTGTGCTTGTTTTGCATTATATTTTTTATGTCTGGAAAAAGCAAGAATTTTCCAGATTATTTCTATGAAAATGAAGAAGAAATTTATGAACTTGTAGATTTTTATAAAAGCATATTACCAAAAAATATAAGCGATAAAAATTTAGAGATTTTAAAAGAAAAATTACTAAATTTAGATTTTTTGGCATAGAAAATTTTGATGATAGAACTAAAATTATAGCCTAAAAATCAGGCTTTATAGCAAGAATTTTACATATTTATGATAAGTCTTTTAGCGATAAGAGTTAGAAAATATTAAAAAAGATTTGGATTGTCGTTTGATAAATGATAGAGTTTTGCTTGAAAGTAACGCTGGTGCAACTGGTAAAGAGTGCTATTTTAAGTAGATGTTAAATAACCTTATCCTTACTTTTGCAAAGTTCATTTAAGAAGCACTCATTGCATTTTGGTTTAATTGCTTTACAGGTATAACGCCCAAAAAGCACCATAGCTTGATGAAGCCAGTTTAATTCACTTTTAAAAGCTTTTGTTAAATCTATTTCAGTCTCTTTGGGGGTTTTAGATTTGCTTAAATTTAAGCGGTGCGAAACTCTAAAAACATGAGTATCTACAGCCATTAAATTTGCACCAAAATACTCTATCATCACAACATTTGCCGTTTTTTGCCCAACTCCAGCTAAACTCATAAGCTCATCTCTTGAGCTAGGAATTTTACCACCAAAATTATTCATAACTGATTTTGCCATTATGATTAAATTTGAAGCTTTATTATTATAAAAATTGCAAGATTTTATTAGGTTTTTTACACTCATTAAATTTGCATTTGATAAGCTTTTGACATCTGGATACTCTTTAAATAAAGCTGGAGTGATTAAATTTACTCTTTTATCGGTGCATTGAGCTGAGAGCATAACAGCAACCAAAAGCTCGTAAATATTACTGAAATTTAGCTCAGTTATTGGCTTATCAAAGTGTTTTAAAAACAATTTTTTTATTAAATTTATCTCTTTTTTTGTTCTCATTTTGTAATTTTAACTTAAAATTTATGAAAATTCAATCAAGGTTTAAAAACTTTTAGGTATAATTGCCTAATTTTTTACGAAAGGTTTTATATGAAAAAAATTTTATTTGGAGCTTTAAGCTTAGCGGTTGCTATGAGCTTAAATGCTAAAGTTTTTGCTACAGTTGATGGCATTGAGATTACTGATGTTGATATCGCTCCTATGTTTGCTGGCGTTTCTGGTGTTGATTTAAACAATCTACCTCCTGAAATTCAAAAACAAGCAGTTGATAGAGCTATTGATATAAGAATTTTAATCAATGCTGCAAAAAAGAGTGGAATTGAAAAAAGCGATCTATATAAAAAACAGCTAGAAATTGTTAAAGATGAAATAGCACTTCGTGCATGGCAAGCTAGAGAGTTAAACAACACAAAAGTAAGTCCAAAAGAGACAAGTGAGTATTATGAGAAAAATAAAGATAAGTTTATTGAACCAGCAGCTATGAATGCTAGTCATATTTTGGTAAAAGATGAAAAAACAGCAAAAGATATTATATCTACATTAGGCAAGCTAAAAGGCGAAGAATTAAGCAAAAAATTTTCTGAAATTGCAATTCAAAAAAGCATAGAACCAATCGCTAAACAAACAGGTGGAAATTTGGGTTGGTTTGCTAAAGGTCAAATGGTTAAAGAATTTGGCGATGCAGCTGAAAAGCTTAAAAATGGTGAATTTACAAAAACGCCTGTAAAAACTCAGTTTGGCTATCATATTATATTGAAAAATGACTCAAGAAATCAAAAACAATTAAGTCTAGAAGAGGTTAAACCTTATATTGAAAATGTAGTTAAACAAATCAAATTCCAAGAAAATTTTGAGAAAAAATTCAAAGATTTAAAAGCAAAAGCAAAAGTAGAATATAAATAAGGATTTAAAATGGGTGTATTAGATATAGTAAAAGCCGGTGTTTTGTATGGTAATGATGTAAAAAAATTATACGATTATGCAAAAAATGAAGGATTTGCAATTCCTGCTGTAAATGTCGTAGGAACAAATTCCATAAATGCAGTTTTGGAAAGTGCAAAAAAAGTTAATTCACCCGTTATAATTCAGTTTTCAAATGGTGGGGCAAGTTTTGTGGCAGGTAAAACATGCCCAAATTTAGCTGTCTTAGGTGCAATAAGTGGTGCAAAACATGTGCATTTACTAGCAAAAGAGTATGGCATTCCTGTTGTATTACATACAGATCACGCTAGCAGAAAGCTTTTGCCTTGGATAGATGAGCTTGTAAAGGCAAGTAGTTTAAATTTTGAAAAATATGGCACTCCGCTTTTTAGTTCACATATGTTGGATTTAAGCGAAGAAAGTTTGGATGAAAATTTAAATACTTGCGAGAAATATTTAAAAATATTTTCAAATTTTGGTATAAATTTGGAGATAGAATTAGGTGTTACTGGTGGAGAGGAAGATGGAGTGGATAATACAGGCGTAGATAACGCTCTTCTTTATACACAACCTCAAGATGTAGCAATAGCTTATGATAGATTAAACTCTATTAGTTCAAATTTTACTATAGCGGCCAGTTTTGGTAATGTGCATGGGGTTTATAAGCCAGGAAATGTAGTTTTAAGACCTGAAATTTTAAAAAATTCTCAAAATTTTGTAAGAGATAGTTTTAATTTAAGCGATCAAAAACCTGTAAATTTTGTTTTTCATGGCGGTAGCGGAAGCGATTTAAAAGATATCAAAGATGCTGTTAGTTATGGTGTGATTAAAATGAATATTGATACAGATACTCAATGGGCTTTTTGGGACGGGGTTAGAGAATATGAACTTGAAAATAGAGATTATTTACAAGGTCAAATAGGAAATCCAGATGGCGATGATAAGCCAAATAAAAAATATTATGATCCACGAAAATGGCTAAGAGCTGGGGAAGAGAGTATGATAAGGCGTTTGCTTGAAGCTTTTGAAGATTTAAATTGTTTAAATAAAAACTAAGGAATAATATGGAAAATAAAAACGAATTTGATTTTAGCCTACCAGAAGATAGCACAAGATCACTTTTTAGTGTATATTTTAAAATAATTATAGTTCCTGTATTGATTTATTTGGTATTTTTAGCTGGATATTTTGATGTTATAAATTTTAAAGTTGAGCTGCATTCTATATTAATGATGGGGTTTTTGCTTTTTATGGCACTTATTTTTGCAAGGCATAGTGCTGAATATGGTTGTTGTTTATTTGAAGATCAAATTTTAGTTTTTAAAAGCGGATTGAAAGACTATATAATGAATCACCTAACTGTCGTTGGAAATAAAAAAAAATCAAATGCTACATTTGAAAATTTTATTAGCGATTTTACAAATGGTATAAGAAATAAAAACTACTCATCAGTTGCAGCAGGCGTTTTTCCTATGCTTGGAATTTTAGGAACTTTTATAAGTATAGCTATCTCAATGCCGCAGTTTTCATCATCTGATATAAACTCTCTTGAAAGCGAAATTTCACAGCTTTTAGGCGGTGTTGGTACTGCATTTTATGTTTCAATTTTTGGTATATTTCTAGCTTTATGGTGGATATATTTTGAAAAAAAGGGTATTAGTAGATTTGAAAAATTGATGTTTAAATACAAAACTGCTACTAAGATTTTTTTTTGGGATAAAGATGAAATTTCTCAAAATTTAATGCAAGAAATTTTAAATCAAAACAAAAAGATGGTCAATAGCTTTGAAAATGCCTTAAATACAGAGTTTATTAAAAATTTATCCAATGCTTTAAATGATGAGTTTGAGACTTTTAAAAATATGGTAAATTATCAAAAAAAAGCTCTTGAAATTTCATCAAATGGATTAAAAGAAGTTAATGAAAAAATTTATAAATTTGAAAAATCTTCATCAAATTTGAATTCCGATTTAGAAAATTCAATTTTAAAAACAAATAAACTCAATCTAAATTTAGAAGAAACTTACATTAATTTATCTAAATTATTTGAAGCTAATCATAAATTTCTTGAAAAAAATAGTTTAAATTTTAATAGCTCAATACAAATTTTAAAAAATGAGATTGAAGAATTTAAAAAAGCATTGTTAAATATTAATTCTCAAATTTTAAATTTACATAATCAATCCATGCAAAATTTTAAAAATAGCTTGCAAGAAGATATTGATAATTTTAAAAATTTAATTATAAAAGAGTCGAGAAAAATCGATAATAGCGATATTATAGAAGAGCTTAAAAAATCTCTTGAAAATATTGATTTAAATTCAAAATTTATAAACAATTTGGAAGCAGATGAGAGCAGATAGAGAAGAAAAAGATAATTTTTGGATAGCTTATGCTGATTTAATGGCTGGACTATTATTTGTTTTTATACTTTTAATAGGTGGTATAATCATAAAATATGTTATTACTCAAACTGCATTAAAAGAAAAAGAAGCAAATTTTTTAAATACATTATCAAGTTTAAAAAGCCAGAAAAAAAAGAACTCTGAACTTGAAGCCTTAAATAAAATTTTTAGCGATAGATTAAATGAACTTGATATAGAAACTAAAAATTTAAAGCAGCAAAATTCATTTTATATTATAGAAATGGATGAGCTAAAAAGAGTTGTTGATAGCTTAAATGATCAAAATAGTGATCTTAATAAAACCTTGCATGAACTCTATGGCGATTTTGAAAAAGAGAGAAATTTAGTAAGCCAGATGAATAAAACAGCTTCTCAAAATGAGTTAAAAATTGCTTATTTGCTAGAGCAAATTTCTGCAAAAGATACTAGTATAAATAAAATTTTAAATGATTTAAACATTACAAGAAGTAAGATAAAAAATTTAACAGGTATTGGCGTGAGGGTTATATCTGATATTAAGGAAAATTTAGGAGAAAGTGTTAGTATAGATCAAGAAACAGGGGCTTTAAGGCTTTCGTCATCGATTCTTTTTGATAAAGGTTCTTATGCTTTAAAAGAAGAAGCAAAGCCATCACTTAAGGCTACATTAAAAAAATATTTTGATGTGCTTTTAAATAATGATGAAATTAGGCAGAATTTAGATGCAATCGTTATAGAAGGACACACCGATAGCGACGGAGAATATCTTTTTAACTTAAAGCTATCACAAGAAAGGGCGTTTTCTGTGATGGAGTTTATAAGCTCGTGGAACACAGATGAAAGACTTAAAAAATATCTTTTAGCAAGCGGACGAAGTTTTATGTCGCCAATTTTAAAAAATGGAGTTGAAGACAAAGACGCAAGTAGAAGAATAGAGATCAAATTCTCACTCTCAAACAAAAACACTATGCAAGAAATACAAAAAATTTTAGATTATAATGCAAGCAGTTTTTGAAAAAACAAAATTTAGAAATTTAGAATTTTTTGTTTTAAGAGATGATTTATTAGGCGAATTTAACGGAAATAAGGCTAGAAAATTAGAGTATTTTTTAAAAAGTGATTTAAGCAAATTTGATACTATCGTAAGTTATGGCTCATCACAGTCAAATGCAATGTATTCACTTTCAGTATTTGCAAAACTAAAAAAACTTAAATTTAAGTATGTAATGAGTCATCTAAACTCAAATTTAAAAGATACTCCAGTTGGAAATTTTAAATTTGCCTTAGAAAATAAGATGGAGTATTTTGTATCTAAAAATCGACGCGAGTTTGCACTAAATTTAGTTGATAGCAAAAGTATATTTATAGAAGAAGGTATTGCTCAAAAAGAAGCCAAGATAGGCTTTATAAAACAAGCTAAATCAATAAAAGATTATGCTAATAAAAATAAAATTAAATTTGATATTTTTCTACCAAGTGGCACAGGTGCAAGTGCAGCCTACTTGGCAAAACACACTAAATTTAGAGTTTTTACAACTCCTTGTGTTGGAGATAAAATTTATTTACAAAAACAAATTAATAATTTAAATTTAAACAATTTATCAAATTTAACTATCTTAAATCCGCCTAAAAAATATCATTTTGGTGCTTTAAAAAAAGAGCTAGTTCAAATTTGGCAAGAAATTTTAAATGAAACTAGCATAGAGTTTGATTTGATATATGATCCAGTTGGGTTTTTAACTCTTTTTTTAAATTTAAGTGAGTTTAAAGAAAATATTTTATATATTCATCAAGGTGGAATTTTGGGAAATATTTCGCAACTTCAAAGGTATAAATTTAAAGGAATGATATGAAGGTTTTGTATAGTAGGGATTTGGGGTTTAGGAGTGAGTTTGATCTACTTGTCAATAGAAGCGACAATGATATGGCAGATGTAATGCCAATTGTTACAGAGATCATAAATGACGTTAGAAACAGGGGCGATGTAGCATTAAAAGAGCAAATTTTAAAATTTGATGGCTGGGATGGTGGGGATAGTTTAGCTATATCTAAAGATGAGATGAAAGAAGCTTTTAATAATACAAATAACAAGATGAAAGAGGCTTTAAATTTAGCTAAAGATAGGATAAAAAACTACCATAAAAAACAACTTGAAAAAACTTGGCTAAGTTTTGAGGAAAATGGCTCAATCCTTGGACAAAAAATAACTCCTATAGATAAAGCAGGACTTTATATTCCAGGCGGAAAAGCTGCATATCCAAGCTCGCTTTTAATGAATGCTATTCCCGCAATCGTAGCAGGAGTTAAACAAATCATAGTTTGTACACCTGCAACTAATGGAAAAGTTCCAGAGCTTTTACTAGCTGCAATGTATATCTTAGATATAAAAAAAGCTTTTAAAGTAGGTGGTGCTGGAGCAATAGCAGCGATGGCTTATGGAACAAAAAGCATTCCAAAAGTTGATGTTATAACAGGACCTGGAAATATATTTGTTGCAACTGCTAAAAAGCTAGTTTTTGGCGATGTAAATATAGATATGATAGCAGGACCAAGCGAAATAGGAGTAATAGCAGATGACTCAGCAAATGTTCATCATATAGCTATAGATCTACTTTCACAAGCTGAACATGACGAATTAGCAAGTAGCTTTTTGATAACACATTCAAAAGATTTTGCTTTAAAACTAAAAGATGAAATTTATAGAATTTTACCAAATTTAAAAAGATATGAAATTGCAAAAAAAAGCATTGAAAACAAAGGTGCTATTATCATTACTCAAAACAAAGATGAGAGTATCGCCTTGATGAATGAGCTAGCAGTTGAGCATTTAGAAATAGCAACTAATGATGCTTTTAGCTATTTGCCATTTATCAAAAACGCTGGAGCAATATTTTTAGGACACTATACACCTGAAGCCATAGGAGATTACTTAGCTGGACCAAATCACACCTTGCCAACTGGTGGAAGTGCTAGATTTTTCTCGCCTTTAGGCGTAAATAACTTTATTAAAAAAAGCTCTATTATTTCAATGAATAAAAACGGCTTAAATGAGTTAAGCAAGGCTTGTATGGCTTTAGCTGATGCGGAAGGACTTGAAGCTCATAAACTTTCTGTTGAAGTTAGAACTAATTAGTGGAGTTTAAGACTCATAATTACACTTAGTAAAATAACTTTTTAAGTATATTTGTATTTTTGATGTCTTAAATAAAACTGTTTTTGCGACTTGCACAAAAAGCAAATTTAAAATGAAAAAAGATTTTTTTGCTTGAAATTTATATTTAAAAGTTTATATAGCATAAAAATATCTTAAAAGCATTTTAAATGATTGATTTGGTAAACATTTTAGCTTTAAAATTACTCTACTTAAGGATATAAGAACTTTATTGGAGTGAAATTTTTTATTCAATAGTTTAATTTTTAAGTTAAGATATGATGAAAATTAGTCTATAAAAATATGGCTTTTTATTTTTGTGTTATTAATTTTTTAACTTAAGATAATAAAGTCAATTTTTATTTATGGTTTTAATAAAATTTGATATACATTTTTTGCAATTTTTATTAATATGGCTTTTTAAAATGTAGTAAAAATTATCTCTTTTATCCTTAAATTTACTTAATCTTAGTTCATAATAAGCCTAAAAATTTTATATTACTATTAGAAAAATTATTCTTACAATGCTTTAATCTAAAATATTCTTAGCTCCTTAAAAATAGCCTTTGCTATAGTAGTTTTACGACTTATGTAAAATCCATCTCTTAAATATGCCTTTTTTTTTTGCAATTACGAATAAAAACACAAGATTTTACTTTTTTTCTTATGCTTATAAGTATTTGTGTGAAGTAAAAAGTTCTTATCTGTCTTGTTACTAAATTTAGGTATATTTTTGCAAACATTTATCATTAAATTTAAAATATTTTATGATTTTATTTGCAATATTCCTTAAAATATTGCAAATTTTAGCTTTTTACTTGCTTATATTAGCAAAGCGATTTAAGAAGCAAAAATGCTTTAAAATTATTAAGTGGATCATATTTTCATTATTATAATCTTTAAGTTTTTTAGAGTTTAGGTTAATTGAAATTTTTAATTACTTAATACATTTAGCTAAATTTGATATTTATCTATAAATTTTCATCACCGTTTTAGCGATAAAAATTTATAGATACTTTTTGCAACTCAAAGAAGGAAATTTTACTCCTTCTTTGAAAAATTATAAATTTTTAGATGCACGATCCCATTTATCTGTATCTAATTCACCCTCTGTTTTTGCAACCCATATAGAAGCAGCCACATCTCCTGTAACATTCATAGATGTTCTTCCCATATCTAAAATCGCATCTATTCCTAAAATCATACCATAAGCAATCGCAACATTTCCTTCCACTGGTAATCCAATAGCTTCTAAAACTAAAAGTAGCATCATAGCTCCAGCTCCAGGAATTCCAGCCGTTCCAACTGCTGCAAGCATAGATGTTAAGATTATAGTCATATAGTGTCCTAAATTTAGATCAAGTCCGCAAGCATTAGCTATAAAAATTGCACAAACTCCTAAATAAACGGTAGTTCCATTCATATTTACAGTTGCACCAACAGGAAGAACGAAACTATAAATTCCTTTTGGAACGCCCATTTTATTTTCTGCTGTATCCATTGAAATTGGAAGTGTAGCGTTTGAACTTCTCGTTACAAAAGCTGTTAGCATAGGATCTTTTACCTTTTGTAAAAAAGATTTTGGACTCAATCCTATAAAAAGACAAGTTCCACAATAAACTAAAATGATTTGAAGCACTAATCCTAAATATACAGTAAATGTAACGTTGGCAAGAGAGCTAAACGCACTAGCACCACTTTTGTTAAATACTACAAACATTAGTGCAAAAACGCCTATTGGTGCATATTGCATTATCCAATGCACGACTTTAAACATTACCTCACTAACACCATCAAAAAATTTATAAACCACATTTGCTGCTTCTTTAATTCTTTCATCTTTATTTTCTCTGCAAAACGCTAAAGCCACACCAAAAAATATAAAAAAACAAATAATAGCTAAAACTTGAGTATTTGCCATAGCCGAGATTGGATTTGTAGGCACGATATTTAATACAATTTCGCTAAGACTAGGGGCATTTGAAGTTTTAGAAACAGCAATAGAACTATCGCTTAAATCAAGACCCGCTCCTGGTTTAAAAATAAAAGCACACATTAAGCCTAAAATTATGGCAATAAGTGTTGTGATGGCATAATAAAATACAGCTTTTCCGCCAACTCTACCAAGTTTTGAAGGCTCAATAGAGCTAGTTCCTACAATCAATGAAGCAGCTATTATAGGCACTATAATCATTTTTAATAACCTAACAAACAAATCACCAAATGGCTGTATTATACTAATTAGTGTTGGATTTTTAGGTAAAACCATACCGATGATAGAGCCAATTATTAAAGCACCAAGAATTCTATAAGCAAGATTACTTTTAAAATACCAGCTTAAAATTCCACTTTTTTGTTTGGACATTTGTATCTCCTTAAAATAAAATTGAATTAATTTTAACTTTTTTTGTTTAAAATTAATTTTTGTTTTAAATAAAAATTTTAAATTTTTATTTTATTTTGATTTTAAGTGTAAATTTGTAATAAAAAAGATTTTAAATTTTTAAATATTTTTTTAAAACATATAGATTATGGATTATAAATTTATAGAATGCATATTTTATCAGTTTTATATAATTTTATTATGGTAAAATACTCAGATTATTTTATGAAAAGGAAAAATTTATGGCAAAAGTATGGAAATTTGGCGATAATATCGATACGGATATTATAATTGCAGCTCGCTATTTAAATACATCAGATCCTGAATTTTTGGCAACTCATATAATGGAAGATGCTGATAAAGATTTTTATAAAAAAATAAATAGAGGTGATATTATAGTAGCAGATGAAAATTTTGGTTGCGGAAGTAGTAGAGAACACGCTCCAATAGCGTTAAAAGCGGCTGGAATTTCAACAATAATAGCTAAAAGTTTTGCTAGAATTTTTTATAGAAATAGTTTTAATACTGGACTTTTAATTTTAGAATGTAAAGATACTAATAAGATAGATGAGGGTGATGATTTAGATATTGATGTCAATACTGGAATCATTAAAAACAATACAAAAAATGAAAAGTATCAATTTGAACCAATCCCTGAATTTATGCAAGAGCTTTTAAATTCTGGCGGGCTTATAAATTATGCAAAACAAAAGGAAATATAGTGAAAAGTTATAATATTTGTGTTATAAAAGGCGATGGAATAGGGCCTGAGATTATAGATGAAGCTATTAAAGTTTTAGATACGGTTTCTAATAAATTTAATTTTGAATTAAATTATGAGCATATGCTAATGGGCGGTGCTGCTATTGAAGTTTTTGGCGAGCCATTACCAGAACAAACTCTTGAGGTTGCTTTAAAATCAGATGCTGTGCTTTTTGGAGCTATTGGCGGACCAAAATGGGATAATTTAGAAAGACACTTAAGACCAGAGAGCGGATTATTAAAGCTAAGAAAAGGTTTAGGAGCTTTTGCTAATTTAAGACCTGCTATAGTTTTTGATGAGTTAGTCGAAGCCTCTACGATTAAACCTGAAATTTTAAAAGATGTTGATATTATGGTTGTTAGAGAATTAACGGGGGGAATTTATTTTGGAGAGCCGCGAGAGTTGCTAGAAGATAGAGCTTATAATACGATGGTTTATGATAAATTTGAGATTGAGCGAATTTCAAGAGTTGCTTTTGAAGTTGCACAAAAAAGAGATAAAAAAGTTACTTTAGTTGATAAGGCAAATGTTTTAGAAACAAGTCAATTATGGCGAGAAGTTGCAAATGAAGTTGCAAAAGATTATAGTGATGTATCGCTTGAGTTTATGTATGTTGATAATGCGGCTATGCAGTTGATTAGGTATCCAAAGCAATTTGATGTGATTTTAACCGAGAATTTATTTGGCGATATTTTAAGTGATGAAGCTAGTATGATTTGTGGATCGATTGGCCTTCTTCCTAGTGCTAGCATAGGCGGAAAAGTCGGAATTTTTGAGCCAATTCACGGATCAGCACCAGATATTGCAAAACAAGGTATAGCAAATCCAATTGCTATGATTTTGAGTGCTGCTTTAATGCTTAGATATGCATTTGATGAAAATGAAGCTGCAAATTTAATAGAACAAGCAGTTAGAGAAATTTTAAAAGAGGGATATAGAACAAAAGATATAGCAAATTTTAACGCCAAAGAGATATGTTCTACCGATGAAATAGGCACTCATATTAGTGATAAAATTGCACAATTATGAATGATTTATTAACAAAAGCTTTGATTTATGAATCTCAAGGTTTAAATAACGATGCTTTAAAAATTTATAATGAAATTTTAAAAATACAGCCTGAAAATATTGAAATTTTAAAGGCTGTTGAGCGTATAAAGTATAAACCAAATCAAGAGATGTTAAATTTATTTTTTAGTAAAAATAAAGATGATATCGATAAATTTAAAAGGTGGCTTACTCAAATATGAAAATAGAAGAATTAACGCAAATTGTAATTAAAGAGCTAGAAGAAAATAGCAAAAATCAAATAGATGATGAATATAAATTACAAAAAGAATCCATAAGTGATAAAGAAAGTAGCGATTTGTTAAATTTAGATTTTTTAAGTGATGAAATCGCTAGATTAAATGATGAAATTTTAATATCAAAAAACGCTCAAAAAGATTTTTTAATAAATTTAAAAGATAGAATTTTGGTTTTGTTTGAAGGGCTTAATAGTTTTGATAAATCCGATATTGAAGCTAGGGTTGAATTAAGTTTAAAATTTATGGAATTTTTGCTTGCAAGTATCGAAAAAAAACTTAAAAATTTATCAAAATAAAGATTTTATTGAAATTTATGAACTTCTAAAGCCATATACAAAAAGAGCCTATTTTGTTGGTGGCTTTGTGAGAGATTTTTTTATGAAAAAACACTCAAATGATGTTGATATCGAGGTTTTTGATATAAAACAAGATGATTTTGAGGTCTTGATGAACAAACTTGGTGCTGTTGGAAATGCAAAGAGTTTTTATGTTTATAAATATAAAAATTTCGATATATCACTTCCTAGGATTGAGAATAAGACTGGATTTGGTCATAAGGGTTTTGAAATAGAAATTTGTAATGACGAAAAAACAGCTGCCAAAAGAAGAGATTTTACTATAAATTCTATTATGATCAATATTTTTAGTGGCGAAGTTTTTGATTTTTATGGCGGTATTTTTGATATTAAAAACAAAATCTTAAGAGTTGTTGATGAAAAGACTTTTATAGAGGATAGTTTAAGGGTTTTAAGGGGCGTTCAATTTATATCAAGGTTTAATTTAAAAGTCGATAAAAATAGTTTAAATTTAATGAAAAATATGGATTTGAGTGATTTGAGTGTTTATAGAATTCAATCTGAACTTAGAAAATTTTTTAATTCCAAATATCAAATTTTAGGGCTAGATTTAATATATAAATTAAATTTATTTTATTTTTTATTTTTATATAAAATAACTTATGAAGAGTATGTAAATTTAAGAAATTTAATAAAAAATGGATCTAAATTTATAAAAAATGAGATGTATTTTTTATACAAAACATTAAATTTTTTAAATTTAGATAAAAAAAAGATTTTAAAGAGATTAAGCCTAAATCAAGTATATAAGGATATTTTAAATCAACCATATTTTAAAAATATAACAGATTTGAATTTACTTGAAGTCTCTTTAAAGATGCCATTAAAAAATTGGCTTGGACTTGATAATAAAGATTTAATTAATAGAGCTAAAAAATTTGGCATTTATGATAATAAATTTTCATCAAAAATCAAAAGCGAAGATGTTATGGAGTTGGGTTTTGAAAAAAAAGAGTTAGCAGATGAAATTGCAAGATTAAAAAAAGATGAAATCCATAAATTTCTAGAAAATTTTAAAGCATAAATTTATAGAAATTTGTGTAAAATTACAGATTTAAATTTAATAGAAAGTTAATTTTATGAAAAAATATATTTTAAAAATAGATTGCGAAGATGAAAAAGGGCTTATTTATAGAATTTCAGATGTTGTTTTTAAATTTAATCTAAATATCGAGAAAAACCATGAATTTGTTGATCATAATGTCAATAAATTTTTTTACAGGGCTGAGATTATTGCTCAAAATGAGATTGATATATTGGCGATTTATGGCTCATTAAATGCTATGCTTGGTGGTAAAGCAAATATTGTTTTAAAAGAGGCTAAAAAGAAAGATATAATCATAATGGCCACAAAAGAAACTCATTGCCTTGGTGATTTATTGATTAAACATGATAGCAATGAATTAAACGCAAACATAATAGCTGTTATAGCAAATCATAATGATTTAAGAAATCTTGTTGAGAAATTTAATATAGAGTTTATTTGTATAAAAAGCGATGGATTAGATAGGGAAAGTCACGAAAAATTGATATTAGAAAAACTATTTTTATATAGTTTTGATTATATAATTTTAGCTAAGTATATGAGAATTTTATCGTCAAATTTTGTTTCAAATTTTATTAATAAGATAATAAATATCCACCACTCATTTTTACCTGCTTTTATAGGTGCAAACCCTTATAAGCAGGCTTTTGAAAGAGGTGTAAAAATTATTGGAGCAACTTCTCATTTTGTAAATGATAATCTTGATGAAGGACCAATTATCACACAAGATATTGTTAGAGTAAATCACGAAATGAGTTGGCAAGAGATGAGAAAAGCAGGAAGAAATATAGAAAGAAATGTTTTAGCTAATGCTCTTGATTTGGTTTTTGATGATAGAGTTTTTGTTTATGATAATAAAACGGTAATATTTTGATGCTAAATATCGTTTTAGTCCATCCCCAAATTCCTCAAAATACTGGTGCCATTGGAAGGCTTTGTATAAATGCAGGTCTTAATCTTCATATAGTAAAACCAACTGTTTTTGACCTTGATGAAAAAGCAGTAAGAAGAGCTGGGCTTGATTATTGGAAAAAGCTAAATCCTAAAATTTGGGAAAGTTTGGATGAATTTTTAGTAGAAAACGAAAGTAGGTTTGATAGATTTTTTTTCGCTACCACAAAGAGCAAGAAAGCGTATTTTGAGCAAAAATTTAAAAAAGATGATTTTTTATTGTTTGGCGGAGAGAGCACAGGGCTTCCGATGTGGTTGATGGAGAGAAACTTTAAAAATGCTTTAAATATACCGATGGTAAAAGGTGGGCGAAGTTTAAATTTAGCTATGAGTGTTGGGATTATAGCTTATGAGGCTATTAGGCAAAATTATGGAGATTTAGAGTGCGAATTTTTATCTGTTTAATAGTTTTTTGTTTGTCTGTATTTTGTGCGGAATTAAAAATAGCTACTTTTAATGTTGAAAATTTATTTGATGATGTTAATAATGGCAGTGAATATAAAAATTTTGTGATAGGAAAATCTTCTTGGAATAAGTCAAAATATGATACAAAGCTAAATTTAGTCTCTAAATTGTTAAAAATAATTGATGCTGATATCATAGCCTTACAAGAGATAGAAAATGAGGGAGTTTTAAGAAGTATAGCAAAAAATATAGGCTATAAAAATTACGTTTTTTCTAAAGATAAAAAATCTCCTTTTGGTCTTGGAATAATATCAAAAATTCCCATCAAATCAAAGGAAATTTACAGAATAAAAGGTATTAAAACTAGGGATTTCATAAAAGCTAGATTTAGTTTTAATGGACAAGAATTCACAATCACTACAGCACATTTTCCAGCTATGAAAAATTCAAAACGAGATAGAAAAATAGTTGCAAATGAGTTTATGAATTTTATCAAAAACGATAAGCATTCTATTTTACTAGGGGATTTTAACAGTAGATATGGATATGAATTTTTATTAAATAATCTCTCAAATTATAAAAATCTTTGGCAAGAAAAAAATGCAAGGCAGAGAATTTCTCATATAAGTGGCAGTGCGATTGATCATATTATTTTAAGTAGTGATTTTTTTAATGGTAACGATATAAGTTATTTAAAAAATAGTTTTGAGATTTTTAATGATAGTAAATTTTTTAATTCAAAATTTAAAATTTCAGACCATTATCCTTTAGTATTTAAGATAACTACCAATTCTCAGAAATTTAAAACCACCACTATTTGGCTAAATAATATTGATGAAATTTATGGCAAAACTAAATTTAGTAAAAACTTTGGCTTTAAAAATTTAGCTTTAACCTATAAAGATAAAAATGGATTTGTCTTATCGGATCAAAATGGCAGAGGGCTTTATTTTTATGGTAAGATTAATGATTTAGAATTAGGAGATTTGGTTGATGTTTTGATATACTCAGCACAAATTTATAAGGATAATTACGAAATTGATAATTATCAAATTTTAAAAACCCAAAAAACAGCTCAAAATTTAGATAATTATCTTCTGGATGTCAAAAATATAAATATTGCTAGACATGGCGATGTTGTAAGAGAAATTCAAGGCAAAGTTATAAATGGGGAGCTTGTTGGAGAATTTGGCGTTATAAAAGTTTATAGCTACTCAAGAAAATTAAAAAATTCAGAGCATGAAGTTTTTGAGAGAGCATTTTTTACAAAATTTAAAGGACAAAGAGAGTTGATAGTAAAATGAAATTTATAATGACGTTTATGTTTGTGCTTTTTATGGCATTTTTAGTTATAGGTTTTAATAAACAAATGATAGAAAAAAATAAAAAATCAAAACAAAATAGGATGAAAAATGAAGATATTAATTGAGATAGGATTAGAAGAGCTTCCTGCGATTCCATTTTTAAAAGAATATAAAAATATTTTACCAAAGTGGTATGAAGTATTAAATAAATTTAGTTTAAATTCTGATTTTAAATTTGAATTTACACCAAGAAGACTCGTTTTTTTTAGTGAAAATTTTCCATCTTATCAAGCCGATAAAATCATAGAATTAATTGGAGCTCCAAAGCAGATTGCAATTAAAGATGGAGTTTTTACAAAAGCAGCGTTAAGTTTTGCTCAAAAGTGTGGAATTAGCGAGAATGAGTTAAAATTTAAAGAAATTTCAGGCAAGGAAGTTTTATATTATCAAAAAATACAAAAAGGTAAAAATTCTAAAGATGTATTAAATGAAGCAATAGATGAGTTTTTATCTGCATTAAATTTTGGTAAATCAATGAGATGGGGTGAAGGTTTATTTGAATTTATTAGACCGATTAGATCTTTGATTTGCGTTTTGGATGATAAAGATATAAATATAAATAGTTTTGGTTTACAAAGTCAAATGGCCTTTTATCCTCATAGAAATTATGGTTATAAAAAAATTCATTTTAATTCTACTGATGAATACTTTCAAAAACTGCATGAAAATGGCGTTATTTTGGAATGTAAAAAAAGACGAGACATAATAGAAAATGAATTTAAAAATATAGAAAAAAGCTCAAATTTAATTATAGAAAAAGATGATGATTTGTTGAATGAAATTATAGCTATTACTGAATTTCCAAAGCCGCTTTTAGGTAAATTTGATGAGGAATTTTTATCTCTTCCTAAAGAGGTTATCATAACTACAATGAAAGAAAATCAAAGATATTTTCCTTGTTTTAAAGATAAAAATTTAAGTAATCATTTTGTAGTCGTAAGTAATGCAATTACTCAAGATAACGATTTAATTATTAATGGTAATGAAAGGGTTTTAAAAGCTAGACTTAGCGATGCTATGTTTTTCTGGCAAAGTGATTTAAAGAATGACTTTAATGAAAACTCTCTTAAAAATGTAGTTTATATGAAAGAACTTGGAAGCATTTATGATAAAGAAAAAAGAGAGCTTGATATAGCTTTATACTTGGCTAAAATTTATCAAAAAGAGCTTGAAAATGAGTGCGGAAAAGATTTTGTAAAATTTATAGAACAAGCGGTTATGCTAAGTAAGGCAGATTTAACAACTCAAATGGTTTGTGAATTCGGAGAGTTGCAAGGGATTATGGGTGGATATTATGCTAAAGAAAGAGGATATAATAATTTTGTTGTAAAATCTATACAGGAGCAGTATTTACCAAATAATGACAACCTTCCAACATCTCTTTTTAGCTCTATTATTAATATTTCATTTAAATTAGATACTTTAATGAGTTTATTTTCTATATCAAAAGAACCAAATGGTAATAAAGATCCATATGCTTTAAGGCGTGCAGCAAATGGACTTATAAGGGTTGTTTTGGATAATAATATTAATTTTAATATTAAAGAAATTTTAGCTAGTATTTCTAAAAACTACTCTAAATTTGATATTAATAGGTTAGAAAATTTTATTTTTGATAGATTAAATGTTATTTATGATGCCAATAGCTCTATAATTGCAGCTTGTATAAAAAGTTCTGATGGGGATTTAAAAGATTTAAATAGTTCTATTTTAGCGTTAAATGCTATTAGTAAAGAAGAGAATTTTAAAGATAAATTTAGCACTTTTAAGAGATTATCTAACATAATAAAAGATGAAAATATAGATTTTGTAGATGAGAAATTATTTGAAAATTGTGCTGAAATTTCTCTTCATAAAACTTTTTGCGATATTGATCTAAATGAAAAAGACTGTAAAATTTATCTTAATTCTTTATTTGATCTTAAAAATGATATTGATAAATTTTTTGATGAAGTAATGATTAATGTTGAAGATAAAAAAATTCGAACAAATAGAATAGCCATAATAGGTCAAATTTATAAAGCATTTTTAAGAGTTGCAGATATAAAGGAGATAAGTTTTTGATATGCAAAACGATTTACAATCAATTATAAAAACAATTTTAATATATCCAGATTCATCTTTACTATTAATTAAAGATGAAAATTTTCAGTTTAGAGATGCACTTCTTGAATGTATTGAAAATTGTGATTTTTTGGAAGAAAATATTGATTTTAAGTTTTTAAATCCATCTTTTTTATTTGATATTGTAATTTTGGGTGTTGATGATTTATTTAGAGTAGAAAATCATTGTGAAATTTTAGAAAAAATATATAGAAATCTAAAAAAAGCTGGTAATTTAATAATCGTTTCAAAATATGATGAAAGATATGATTATTATAAGTATGAAGATATATTATTAAATTTAAACTATGTCGCTATAAACGAAGTATTAATAAAGGATAATCATACACTTATTTGTTCTAAAAAAATGCATGGATGGGGTGGATAAAGAGATGTTTTTACATCTCTTTTTTTGCAGCATTTTTATGGTTACAATTTTTACTGCTACCATAATTCAATACATTAGTTAATGTTTCTTTAAATAATTTTATATATTTTGTATCTTTTGGTGAGTTATTTAGTATATCTTCATAGGTATAAATTCTATCATAAAGATCATTTGTAGCTTGATTGTCTATAGTGATTTTTCCTATATCTAATGTGGCTCCAAAATATATTCCAGTTACATCTCCTCGTTTTATAATCCATGATGAAATTTCAGGAATATCGGTTGATACTCCAGCCATTTTGCCATTTATAAAACTTGCACTAGCTCCTATTTCCAAAGTCTCTTTACCTTTGAAAATATCCCTAAATGATTTACTGCTTTGAAATAGTAAAACCACGTCATTTGACTCATATCCAGCTTGCAATCCAATACCAAAGCCCTTATAGGTAAGCATTATAGGGGAACTCCAATTGCCATTTTCATCTTTCATTGAAAAAACGCCAGACCCTTCTTGAGTAGAAACTACTGCTGCACCTCTTCTAACATCTGTTAATATGGCAATTGCTTTTGCATTTTTAATGTATTTGTTAACACTCTTATCTGAACCACAACCAAAAGCATTTACAACATTTGTAGCAGCATATAGTTGTTGATTTTGAAATACATCTGCATTTAAACATACACAAAAAGCCAAAAAGAAAAGTAATTTTTTCATCCTCTATCCTTAAAAAATAAAAATCACGTTATTATAGCAAGAAAATTTTGATTTTATTATAAAAATTTTTATTAATTTATGCATAAAACTATAAATTTATCCGTTTTTTAACTATTTTTTATTAATTTACTATAAAAATTTTGAAATTATAAATCTACTTATGCTGTATTTTTATAATTTCTATAAGAAATTTTATTTTTTTTTATAAAATTTAAACTTAATTTACACACTTTAATAGTAAAATACAGAAAATTTTTAATAAAGTTTTATAAATGACAGCACTATTATTAACAGAATATATCGGTATAGCATCAGCAGCACTTAGTGGGTACTTATATGGAGTCAAAAAAGAGTGTGATTTATTAGGCATTTTTTTGGCTTCTTTTTTAACTGCTCTTGGCGGAGGAATGGTTCGTGATATTTTGGTTGGAAGAGATTTGTATTCATTTACACATTATATGCCAGTTAGTATAGTTTTGTTTGTAATAATTATATCTTGGATTTTTAAAATTCAAACAAAAAGAGAGAGCCTTGATAAAAGTATAGCGTTTGTGATTACAGATGCTATTGATGTTGTGAGTTTTTCTATTGTTGGGGCTATGGTTGCTTTGGATTATGGGTTTAATATTTTTGGAGTTTTGATAATTGCTTTAGCCAATGGTGTTGGAGGCGGAATTCTAAGAGATATTTTATATAATGAAATTCCTTGGTTTATGAAAACAGGATTTTATGGCACAGTTAGTATAGTTGTGGGTTTTATATATTTTTTAATGCATAATATGGGCTTTACATCTATGTTTTGGATAATGGTTTTGTTTATTTTTGGGGTTATTTTTAGAATGATTGCTTATAAGAAAAATTGGCGATTGCCTAAATTTGAAGAGCGTAGTTAAAATTGATTTGGTTTTAAATATGAAGCGTTTTAGTGAATTTTTTGAATCTTGGCTTTTTGAAAATTACTATAAAAATGGAGTAAGAATAGGCAAAAGTGGGGATTTTTTTACATCTGTTAGTGTTGGGTCATTTTTTGGAATTTGTATAGCTAAAAAAATTTTGAGTTTAAATTTAGAAAAAGGTACGAAAATTATCGAAATAGGTTCTAATGATGGATATTTGATTTGTGATATAATCCAAGGAATTTTTACATTTGATAAAGATAGATTAAATGATTTTGAATTTTGCGTGGTTGAGCCATTTGAGGTGCTTAGAAAAATTCAAAAAAATAAATTTTATGAGCGTTTTGGAAATGAAATTAATATAAAACACTATAAAAGTTTAGATGAAATTAGTGAAGAAAGTATATTTTTTATTTCTAATGAAATTTTTGATTGTCTTAAGCCTGAAATTATAAATGGCGATAAAATGCTTTTTATGGAAAATTTTCAACCTAAATTTGATAAAATTTTGCCAGAAGTTTTAAAATTATCTAAAAAATACGGCGTAAAAAAAGGCGAAATTCCTTTAGGTTTAAATGAATTTATTTCTAAAATTTATAAAAGTTCTAAGAAATTTTATTTCTTAACTTTTGATTATGGATTTGAAAATAGTTGTAATGATTTTACTATTAGAATTTTTAAAAATCACAACGTTTATAGTTTTTTTGAAATCGATAAAATGGCTGATTTTTACGGTGTTAGTGATATTACTTATAGCGTAAATTTTGGTATTTTAAGAGATGAATTTTTAAGCTTTGAAGGTGTAAAAATGGATAAATTTATGAAGCAAAATAGAGCAATTTTAGAATTTGGCGGGAGTGAAATTTTGGAAATGTTTTTAAAATTTAGTGATAAAAATGGCTATAAAAATGCTTTAATGCAGTTTAAGAGGCTGGTTTTTGAATTAGGCGAGAAATTTTATATGATTAGTTTTACAAAAGGATATTTATGAAAATTGAGTGTGATTGTATTTTGTTACAAAAGACTTTAGAACTTTTTTTAGAAGATTTTGACGATAAAAAAGATATTATTATAAGTGATGATATGACTAGAAAAGGCGTTTTTTTTATAGGGGAGAATTCGCCTTATTTAAATTTACCTTTTACAAAAGACGAGCTTATAATTGCTTTAGAAAAATTTGATTTTGCAGATTTAAATTCTTTTGAAGATATTAAAAAAACAGCATTAGAAGATAAAATTTCAAATATTTTTGATGAGTTTAAATTTAAGATTTTAAAAACGATAAGAGAGCATTATGAGTAGTTTTTATACTAAGATAAATAGCGGATTTTTAAAAGGTAAAATTTTAAAATTGCCAAGTTTAAATTTAACCAGAAGCACAAAAAATATAGTAAAAGGTTCATTTTTTAACTCTTTTAGATTTGATTTAAAAGATAGGGTATTTATTGAGATGTTTGGTGGAAGCGGTTCTATGGCAGCAGAAGCTGTTAGTAACTTCGCAAAAATTGGCATTGCAATTGAAAAAGATAGATCGGCTTTTAATGTTTTAAATGAAAATTTTATAAATTTAAAGCAAAATTTAAAAGCTTATAATGGGGATGCTTTTGAGTTGATGAATGAAATTTTAATGCAAATAGATGATGAGATTATTTTATATATAGATCCGCCTTTTAATATAAGGGAAGGATTTTTAGATGTTTATGAAAAAGTTGCAAATTTTATACAAAATTTAAGTGCTAAAAATATATTTTTAATAGCAATCGAACATAATAGCGAAATCAAATTTGATGAAAAAATTTCAAAATTTAAGAAGATTAAAACAAAAAAATTTGGCTCAACGAGTTTAAGTTATTATAAGATTGAGTTATGAATTTAAAAGCTTTTCTTGATAATCAAGTAAATTTAAAAAATTCAAATCAAAATCTCTTTAACGCACAAGATCCGCTTTGGATAGCTACTAAATTTAAAGAGCCAAATATAGCTTTGATTTGTGCTTTATTTGGATATGGAAATGCTAAACTTATAGTTAAATTTTTAGAGTCTTTAAATTTTAGCCTTTTAGATGAGAGAGAAGAGGAGATTAAAAAATTTTATAAAAATCACAAATATAGATTTCAAAACTCAGACGATATTACACAAATTTTCATAACCATAAAACGTCTAAGAAATGATTTAGATATTGAAGAAGTTTTTAAAAAAGGCTATAAAAAAAGATATTTGATGATAGATGCGATTAAGACCTTTATAGATCAAATTTATATGTTGAATTCCTACACAAGTATGGGTTATAAATTTTTCTTTGGAAAGAGTTTTGATAAAAAACCAATTTCACCATATAAAAGATATAATATGTTTTTAAGATGGATGATAAGAGATAGTGATATTGATTTAGGGCTTTTTAAGGGATTTGATAAAAAAGATCTTCTTATTCCACTTGATGTACATACTCATAGAGTTTCATTAAATTTAGGGCTTATAAGTAGAAAAAGTTATGATTTTGAGGCTGTAAATTTACTTACTCATAAACTTAGAGAATTTGATAAAAAAGATCCAATTAAATATGATTTTGCTTTATATAGACTTGGTCAAAGTGGCGAAATAAATGAAATTTTAAATAATATTAATAATTTTTAAATGGAGAGATGATGGAATTTGAAATTTGGCAGATTGGAATTTTGATTGTGGCTGCTTTTTTGGGCGGTTTTATAGATGCTATAGCTGGAGGAGGTGGTCTTATTTGTCTTCCTGCACTTATGGCTGTAGGAATTCCTGTTCATGTGGCTTTAGCTACAAACAAATTACAAGGAAGTTTTGGCACATTTGCATCTACTATAACTTTTACAAAAAAAGGCTATATAAATTTTAAAGATATATATTTAGGCATTATTTTTACATTTTTAGGGACTGTTTTGGGTGTTGGGCTAGTGCTTTTTATAAATGATAAATTTTTAAAATTTATAATTCCATTTTTACTTATAGGTATAGTTTTTTATACGATATTTTCTCCAAATTTAGGCGAAATACAAAAAGAAGCAAAAATGAATAAAAACACATTTTTTGTCATATTTGGTTTTGTTTTGGGATTTTATGATGGTTTTTTTGGACCTGGAACAGGGAGTTTTTGGACTTTTTCTTTGATGGGAATTTTAGGATATACGATGAAAAATGCAGTTGCAAATACAAAAGTTTTAAATTTTACTTCAAATATTGCAGCTTTGATTGTATTTACTTTTGCAGGCGAAATATTGTGGAAAATTGGAATTTTAATGGGTATAGCTCAGATGTTAGGTAGTTATATAGGTTCAAATTTAGTTATTAAAAAGGATGTTAAATTTATAAAAACTCTTTTTTTAGCGATGGTTGTAGTTACGATTTTAAAAATATTTTTAGATATTTTCAAAAATAGTTAAAATTTAAATAAAATTTAACCATAATTATTGTAAAATAACGGCTATTTTAGATTTAAGGGTAAATATGTTAAAGGATATATTTTTATTTGCTGGAAGTGCGATTAGCTATAATCACACTTTTATTTATGTTTTTCATTTTCTTTTAGTTGTTGCTATTATTGTGCTTTTAGCTCAAGCTGCTACTAAATCTATGCAACTTGTTCCTCATGGGGTTCAAAACATATTTGAAGCTTATTTAAATGGCGTTTTATCTATTGGAAAGGATGCTATGGGAAGTTATGATTTGGCTAGAAAATATCTACCGCTAATTGCTACTTTAGGGTTGATTGTGTTTCTCTCAAACATAATTGGTATGGTGCCTGGTTTTGAGTCTCCAACTGCAAATTTAAATTTAACTCTTGCTTTAACAATTTGTGTTTTTGTTTATTATCACTATCAAGGTATTAAGAAAAATGGCTTTTTAGGATATATGAAGCACTTTGCTGGACCGATAAAAGTTATGGCACCTTTTATGTTTGTAATTGAGATTGTATCTCATCTTTCTAGAATTGTATCTTTATCATTTCGTCTTTTTGGAAATATAAAGGGTGATGATTTATTCTTGCTTGTTATGCTAACTTTAGCACCTTGGTTTGTGCCGATGGTTCCTTATGCACTTTTAACATTTATGGCTATTTTGCAGACTTTTATTTTTATGGTTTTAAGTTATGTTTATTTGGCTGGTGCAGTAGCTGTTGATGAACATTAAAATTATAATTTAGACAGATTTTATATTTTAAGTAAGGAAATTTGCGATGTTTGAAGTGGTTATTGGTTTAGAGGTTCATTGTCAGTTAAATACTAAAACAAAAATTTTTTGCTCTTGTCCAACAAGTTTTGGTCATGAGCCAAATACTCATGTTTGTCCAGTTTGTTTGGCCTTGCCCGGAGCTTTACCTGTGTTAAATAAAGAAGCAGTTAAAAAAGCAATTAGTTTTGGAGTAGCTGTTAATGCTAAAATAAATCAAAATTCAGTTTTTGATAGAAAAAATTATTTCTATCCAGATTTACCAAAAGCATATCAAATTTCTCAGTTTAATGTCCCTATTGTTGAAAATGGAGAGCTTTTTATAAATGTTGGTGATGAAATTAGGAGAATTGGTATTACAAGAGCACATCTAGAAGAGGATGCTGGTAAAAATAATCACGAAGATGATAGAAGCTTGGTTGATTTAAATAGAGCAGGAACACCGCTTTTAGAAATTGTTAGCGAACCAGATATTAGAAGTAGCGATGAAGCAGTTGCTTATCTTAAAAAACTTCACTCAATTTTGAGATTTATTAACATAAGTGATGCAAATATGCAAGAGGGAAGCTTTAGGTGTGATGTAAATGTTAGCATTCGCCCAAGAGGAGATAAAAAGCTTTATACAAGAGTTGAAATAAAAAATTTAAATTCTTTTAAATTTATACAAAAAGCTATAGAATACGAGGTTGGTCGCCAAATAGAGGCTTGGGAAGATGGTAGTTATAATACTCAAGTTATTCAAGAAACAAGGCTTTTTGATACCGTAAAATTAATTACAAAATCAATGAGAAGCAAAGAAGATAGTGCAGAGTATAGATACTTTCCAGATCCTGATTTATTGCCTGTTTATATAGATGATGAGATAATGAAAGAGGCTGTACAAATACCAGAACTGCCAGATGATAAAAAAGCTAGATATATAAATGAGCTTGGTATTAAGCAAAGTGATGCAGAAGTTATAGTATCTAGTTATGAAATGGCTAAGTATTTTGAGGATTTAATTTCGAAAAACCATGAACCAAAACTTTGTGTTACTTGGCTAACCGTGGAGCTTTTAGGGAGACTAAAAAATGGTGTAACTATTGAAGAAAGCCCAGTAAATAGTTCTGTAATGAGTGAAATTTTAACCAGAATAGAAGATGGAACTATATCTCAAAAAGCAGCTAAAGAAGTGCTTGATTTTTTAATGCAAAATCAAATTAGTGTTGATGAAGTGATAGAAAAATTAGGCTTAAAACAAGTAAGCGATGATAGTGCTATTTTGGTTGTTATAGATGAAATTTTAGCTTCAAATCAAGATAAAGTTAATGAATATAAAAATGGCAAGGATAAGCTTTTTGGTTTTTTTGTAGGTCAAACGATGAAGGCTGGCAAAGGTGCTTTTAATCCTTCAAAAGTAAATGATTTATTGAAAATAAAATTGCAATGATATCAATTATAGGTGCTGGCAAGTGGGGTTGTGCTTTATATAGTGCTTTTAATAAAAACAATAAATGTTTAATAACCTCAAGAACTGCTAGGAATTTAGAAAATTTTGTAGATTTAAAAGAGGCGATAAAAAGCGAGTATTTAGTATTTTCTTTATCTACTCAAATTTCTTATTCTTGGCTTAAAAATAATTTTTCTAACAACAATCAAAAAATTTTAGTGGCTTCAAAAGGAATTGATTTTAGTAGTGGTAAATTTTTACATGAAATTTTTGGCGAGTTTATAAGTGATGAAAATTTAGCCTTCTTATCTGGTCCATCTTTTGCTAGTGAAGTTATAAAATCTCTTCCTTGTGCTGTTGTGATTAGCTCATTGAATTTAAATTTAGCTAAAGAGTTTGTTTCTTTTTTTCCAGATTTTATGAAAGCCTATACTAGTAGTGATGTTATAGGGGCTGAAATTTGCGGAGCTTATAAAAATGTAATAGCCATAGCTAGCGGAATTTGTGAGGGTTTAAATTTAGGAAACAATGCAAGAGCAAGTTTAATGGCTAGGGGTCTTGTTGAAATGAAGAGATTTGGTAATGTTTTTGGTGGTTTGGATGAAACATTTCTTGGTCTTAGTGGAGCAGGGGATCTATTTTTGACTGCTTCTAGCACTCTTTCGAGAAATTTTAGAGTTGGTCTTGGTTTGGCAAGTGGTAAAAAAATAGATGACATTATGGCTGAGATTGGCGAAGTGGCAGAAGGAGTGATAACTTCAAAAGCTATAATAAAAATAGCAAAACAAAGAGAAATTTATACGCCAATAGCAAATGAAGTGGCTTTAATTATAGATGGTAAAAATCCTAAAATTAGTTTAAATGATTTATTAAAACAAAAATAATTTCAACTAAAAGTATTGTTTGAAATTATAAAACAATATCACACACCACACAATTATTGCTAAATTTATACTAAGAAATACAATAGCACTTGCTATATCTTTTGCTATTTTTGCTAAGATTTGGTAATCACTTGTTATTAAATCCACAACGTTTTCTATAGCGGTATTTATGAGTTCACTTATTAAAATAAGAATTAACACGATAAACATTATCAACTTTTCTAAAATAGAAATTTCTAAAAATATTAAAATTATCGATAGCACGCAAACACAAACAAGCTCTATTTTAAAAGACATTTCATTTTTGACTGCTTGCTTTAATCCTTGTAAAGCGTAGTTGGCATTTTTAAAAAAACTATATTTTGGCTTCATTTTAAATCTTTATAGCTATTTTGTAATTTAATTCTAATTTCATCGTTTTTCTCTTGCCCATTTTTAATGTAATCATCTATAATTTTATCAAATTTAGATAAAAATGCAAATAAACGCTCTTCCCAAGATTTTGAGCTCTTATTTCCGTTACTCATATTTTGTAAAAATACTAACTCTTTTTGCAAAATGCTTAGTTTTTCCAATACTTCATCTTTGGATAAATTATCTTTTAACTCTATATTTTCAAGCTTTATATCTTTATAAATTTCTTCTATAGTGTCGCTTATGATATCGCAAAATTTTATGTATTTATCGATACTGACTTGACTCTCTTTATCGTCTATATTTTGTGTGATTTTTTGAATTTGTATATAAATAATAATTCCAATTACAAGTGCTACAACAAACATAATTTCAATATTAAACATAAATTTTCCTAAAATAAATTAACTGTAATTTTACAATTTTTTGTTTAACCAAAGCTTATATTTATTTTGATTTGATAAAATGACCAAAAATTTAGAAAAAGGAAAAAAATGTCTTGGAATAGAGATAGTTGGAGAAATTTTAATATCAAACAGCAGCCTGTTTATTTAAATTTAGAAGAGTTAAAATCTGTTGAAGAAAATTTATCAACCCTTCCGCCACTTGTATTTGCGGGCGAAATAAGAAGCTTAAAAAAAGAGTTAGCAAAAGCGACAATGGGAGAGAGTTTTTTGCTTCAAGGCGGCGATTGTGCAGAGAGTTTTTTAAAATACAATGCAAATAGCATTAAAAATATGTTTAAAGTAATATTACAAATGGCTGTAATTTTGACTTTTGCAGGAAGTTTTCCGATTGTAAAAGTAGGGCGAATCGCAGGGCAATTTGCAAAACCTAGAAGTAGTGATTTTGAAGAAAAAGATGGTAAAAAACTTCCAAGCTATAGAGGTGATATTATAAATGATTTTAATTTTGATGCAAACTCAAGAATTCCTGATCCAAATAGAATGTTAAAAGCGTATTTTCAAAGCGCTACAACTTTAAATTTATTAAGAGCTTTTTCAAGAGGAGGTTATGCAAATTTGCATGAAATTCATAGATGGAATTTAGGATTTGTGCAAAGAACTGATTTGGATGAAAAATTTAATAAACTTACAAACGAAATCACAAAAGCTTTAGATTTTATGAGTGCTTGCGGAATTGATATAAAAAATACACCAGTTATAAATGAAACAAAGCTCTACACATCTCACGAAGCACTTCTTTTGCCTTATGAAGAAGCTTTAACTAGAGTTGATAGTTTAACGGGCGATTGGTATGATTGTTCAGCTCATATGCTTTGGATAGGAGAAAGAACTAGAGAGATAAATGATGCTCATGTGCATTTTTTAAGTGGAGTTAAAAATCCAATCGGTGTAAAAGTAGGGCCGAATGTAACATCTAGTGAAATTTTAGAGCTTTGTGATAGATTAAACCCTGAAAATGAAGCTGGAAGATTAAATTTGATAGTAAGAATGGGTTGTGAAAAAATTAAGCAAAATTTTCCTAAAATTTTAAAAGAGGTAAAAAAAGAAGGTAGAAATATTTTATGGAGTAGTGATCCGATGCATGGAAATACCGTGAAAGCTTCAAATGATTACAAAACTAGAGAATTTGATAAAATTTTAGAAGAGGTTAGGAATTTTTTTGAAATTCATAAAAGCGAAGGCACACATCCTGGTGGAATTCATCTTGAAATGAGTGGCGAGAATGTTACAGAATGTACTGGTGGAGCTTTTAACGTTACAGAAGAGACTTTAGCTAAGAGGTATGAAACTCAGTGCGATCCAAGGCTAAATGCTGATCAAGCCGTTGAGTTAGCGTTTTTAGTGGCTAATTTACTAAAGGATTTAAAAAAATGAAATTTATAACTTTTGAGTATCAAGATACTTTAAAATTTGGGCTTTTATTTGATGATAGAATTTTAAGTATAGATGAATTTAGGAACTTAAATGATTTTATTATAAATCATACATCAAAAGATATGGAGAATTTATCTAAATTTGGTAAAAATAGTGCAAATTTAAATCTATCTGATGTAAAAATCAAAGCTCCGATAATAACCCCAAATCAAGATGTGATTTGTCTAGGTATCAACTACATAGAGCATGCAAAAGAATCATATAGATACAAAAAAATTCAATTTAATGGTACTAGAAATGAAGCTGTTTATTTTTCAAAACGTGTAAATGAAGCTGTTGGAAGTGGCGAATTTGTGCTAAGTCATAGCGATATCACTGAAAAACTTGATTATGAAGTAGAGCTTGCTTTGATTATAAAAAAAGATGCCAAAAATGTTGGTTTTGAAAATGCTAAAGATTATATTTTTGGATACACTATTTTTAATGATTTTTCAGCAAGAGATTTACAAAATCGCCATAAACAGTGGTATTTTGGTAAAAGTTTAGATGGATTTTGTGCAATGGGGCCTTTTGTAGCTACAGCAGATGAGATTGATTCTAAAAATTTAGATATAAAAAGCTTTGTAAATGGCGAACTTAGGCAAAATTCAAATACCTCTAAAATGATATTTAATGAAAATTACGTGATATCAGAACTTAGTCAGGCGATGACTCTAAAAGCTGGAACGATTATAGCTTTAGGAACTCCAAGTGGCGTAGGGATGGGTTTTGAACCACCTAAATTTTTAAAAAGTAAAGATGAAGTCGTTTGTGAAATAGATGGACTTGGCAGGCTTGTAAATATAATTAAATAGGATTTTATGAATATCGTGCTATTTTTAGTTGAGTTAAAATATTGATTGAAATTTTTATTAGATTTAGGATATTATTAAATTTAAAATAAATAAAGACTAAAATTTTAGTTAAATTTAAATCAGAAGATAAATTTAACTATCTTTAGTTGGATTAAAGTATTATTTTAAATTTTTGATTAAATTTGTAGTTTTTGTAAAATTTGTATTATTTTTTAATTTAAATTTATTAGGTTTAAATTTAAAACTCATATTTAAAGCTAACTAAAGCAGTTCTATCTCTTGCATAGTTGCTAAGTTCTGGTAAAAAATCGCCAAGACCTGAGTCAAATTTAAACTGGTTCGCTTAATTAATTTTATTAAATAACATTTGATATCTAAAAATATAATTTAAATTTAAAACAAATTTGGATATTGATTGAAATTTTTGTTAAATTTAGTTTTGTATTTGGTTGAAATTTAAAATCAAAAGATTTTAGAAGTTAAAAACAAAATTTAGCTATTTAAAATTTAAAACAAATTTGATTAAATTTAGAGCAATATCTTTAAAAAATTAAGATTAATAGATAAAGACTAAGTCTTTATCTATATAATTTAAAACTCATAACTAAAGCTAACTAAAGCAGTTCTTCCTCTTGCATAGTTGCTTGTTAGGTATTGATAGTCATCACTCACACCCATTTCAAAGTAAAATTGACTTGCTGAGTCGTTATTTGCGTCAAGTGGATTTATATAGGCTTTATCAAAAATGTTTTGAATTTCAGCTTTTATGATGAAATTTTCAGTTGGTTTATATATAGTATAGAAGTCAAATATAAAGCCTTGACTTTCTAAATCCCCATCTTTTTTAATATAACCACAACTATCATTTCCGTGTCCATGACTATGAAGTTTTTTACTAACTCCAGGGCATGCTACGCTTTCAATTTTTAGTGTTGTGATCTTACTTTTGCCGTAGTATTTTGCTTTAGCTCCTATAGTTAGCTTTTTATCAAACATTCTAGTCCCTATATCAATGCTAGCGTAATCTTTTGGCAGCATTGTGAGTTTTGTCAAGCCGTATCCTTGAAACCATTTACCTCTATTGCTCACACTATTTACATTAGGGCTTGCATCGGTGAAATTTAGAGGTTGATCCGTATTTTGGCGAGCATATGCTAAATTCATATAAGCAATTCCGATATCATAGCCAAGCTCAAGCTCAAGACCTTTGATTTTTACATCTTTATGGTAGTTGTTGTGTTTGATGTAAAAAGGCTCTCGTGTTTCATCTTTCTTTCTTTGCTTTTTGTTGTATATGTAGTTTCTTATTTTGGTTTTATATGCTAAGAGTTTAAATCTAAATTTATCATCGTCGCTAAAAAGACCGTCGCTAAACGAGTTGAAGCCTATTTGCCAAGTTTTTGCCATCTCTGGTTTTAGATTGTTGTTTACACCTGTAGCACCAAATTCACTAAAAAACATCTCTTTTATATTTGGTGCACGGTGAGTTTTAGAGTGATTTATAAAAGGCATAAACATATCATGCACATAAGCTGAGAGTGAAAAAGAGTAGTTTAAAAATCTATCATTTCCATAGTCAAAACTTCTATAATGTGCATTGTCTAATGGTCTGCATTCGTAATCATAGTCTTCCCCGCTTTCAAAGTATTTATCTTTTATATGTTTAAATTTGCTATTAATGCAAAAATCATCTCCATATAATTTTTCAAATGGTCCTTCTGGATATCTCAATTTATCTAACCTATCATATCTCTCTCCCTCATATTGATATTTAGTCCAATTAAAATTAGAAGTAAGGGTAAAAATGCTGTAGTTTATGCTATTGTCTATATAGATTGAGTTAAATTTTTGATCGCCTTCAGGATATAGTGTATTTGCCTCATATCCTTCTTTATAGCATTCAAGTCCGCTACAATCATCATTTTTCTGACCTATAAAACTAATCTCAGTTGGATGGCGAGATTTTTTATAGCTATTTTTTAAGATATTAAAGCCAATTTTTGTTTCTATAAAACCATTTGGTATTTGATTTTTAAAGGAGTTGCTAAGATCAAAGAATTTACTATTATTTATTGTTTTTAAATCATCGTTTAAAGCTAGACTTGTAAATTTAGCTCCTTTTTGATAATCTTGTGTGCCTTTATTTTGAGCGTATATTAAATTTATGTCGATATTATCACGATTTGGGTCTTTTAGGTTGTAGTTTAGTTGATATGTGTTTTGACTTAGTTTTCTACCGATAAAGCCTGTTTTATAGTTTCTAAACTGTAAGGCTAAGGTGTTATAATCGTCTCCGTATTCTATCTTTGCTATATGACTTTGTGGTTTTTGTTTTAAATCTTCAGGCGTGTATGGTATAAAAAGCTTTACATCTTCATCGTCTTCATCGTAATCTTCTAGATAAGATATTCCATTAGATCTACCGTTTGTTATTTTTAAAGAACCTTTTTTATCTATACTGCCTTTCCCCCCCCCAACTTCATATTTTTGAGATACTTTTTTGGTTGAGTAGCCATATAATGCACCAATATAAGCTGAATCGCCAAATTTAAATTTAACCCCACCAATAGCACTTTTATTTTGACCGATGTTGTTTGAGCCATCACTAAAATTTAGTCTTAAACCAGCTATATTACCATCTTTTACTATATCATTTATGCTAAGAGTTCTAAAATTTGCTGAA
>NZ_VWSJ01000038.1 GCF_009690845.1 Campylobacter portucalensis | reverse complement strand
CCCAGATGTTCAAACATTTACAGATCTCACAAACGATAAAGGCACTGTAATCTCAGCTATAAATTCACTCTACGCAAATGACGGCGGAGATTATGAGGAGATGACATATCATGGAATATATAACGCTGCAAACTCAAATTGGAGTGAGTATTCAGTTAAGCGAATATTCATATTTGGAGACGCTCCTGCAAAAGATACAGATTTTAAAGAAACTGCCCTTGCCGCATTAAAACCAAATAACCCTAAAATAAAAGACGCATTTAATGACTTAGCAAATTCACAGAATTTACAAATTTATGGAGTGTAAATCAAATTCACATATAAAATTTGTCGTAGTTTGATTACGGCAAATTTAAATAATAGAATAAATGCACTTGGCGATAGTTTAGAAAGTTTTATATCAGATATATTTTGTGGCAATATAAATGAAACAGATATAAATAAAAAATTTAAAAAACAAGAAGAAATTTTTTCATATATTGGAAATAATGCTAATCCACCAGATTTTATATTAAAAAATAGTGATGCTATAGAGGTTAAGAAAATTGAAAATTTCAATTCTGCAATAGCATTAAATTCAAGTTATCCAAAATGTAAATTATATGCAAATTCTAAGATGATAACTAAATCTTGTAGAGATTGTGAAAATTGGCAAGAAAAAGATATGCTATATATAATTGGAGTTGTTCAAAAAGGAATTTTAAGATTTTTAAGTTTCATCTATGGGCAAGATTATGCAGCAGATTTTGAAATTTATGAAAAAATAAAAGATGGTATAAAAGATGGCGTTGAAACAATTCAAAATATAGAATTTTCTAAAACTAAAGAGCTTGGTAGAGTTAATAAAGTTGACCCTCTTTGAATAACATATTTAAGAATTTGTGGAATGTGGCATATAGAAAATCCATTAAGAGTATTTAGTTACGCATATAAAAGAGATGTTAGCAAAAATTTTTCACTTATGTGTATAATTAATGAAGAGAAATTTAATTCTTTTCGCAATAAAGATGATTTTGTAAATTTAATAAACAATACAAAAGGAGCAAATTTAAAAAATATCTCAATAAAAAATCCAAACAATCCAGCTAAACTCAAAGATGCTAAACTAATAACATATGAGTTATAGAATGAACTTACTTAGTCTTTTTAGTGGTGCGGGTGGGCTTGATTTAGGTTTTAAAAAAGCTGGTTTTAAGATACCTTTTGCAAATGAATTTGATAAAACTATTTGGAAGACATATGAGAAAAATCACCCAGATACTACGCTTATAAAAAAGGATATTAAAGATTTAGAAAATTTTTAAAATACATAATGAATTTGATGGAATTATCGGTGGTCCGCCCTGTCAAAGTTGGAGTGAAGCAGGCAATTTAAAAGGTATAGATGATAAAATAGGCAAGTTATTTTTTGAATATATTAGAATTTTAAAAGAAATTTCCCCTAAATTTTTTTAGCTGAAAATGTTTCTGGAATGCTTTTTGCTAGACATAAAAATGCTGTTAAAAATATTTTAAATTTATTTGATGAGGCTAGATACAACACAGAAATTTATTCAGTCAATGCTAAAGACTATGATACACCTCAAGATAGAAATAGAGTCTTTTTTATAGGATTTAAAAAAGAATTAAATATTAATTTTAATTTTCCAAAACCTAAGCTAAAAATACCTACTTTAAAAGATATTATTTGGGATTTAAAAGATAATGCTATCAAAGCACTTGATGAAAATAGAGCAAATTTAAACTTAAAAATTGCAAATCATGAGTATTTTATAGGCACATTTTCTCCTATTTATATGAGCAGAAATAGAGTTAGAGGTTGGGACGAACCAGCTTTTACTATTCAAGCAAGTGGAAGGCAAACTCAAATTCATCCCAATTCTCCTAATATGCAAAAAGTAGATAAAGACAAATTCAAATTTATAAATAATAATTATAGAAGATTGAGCATAAGAGAATGTGTTAGAATTCAAGGCTTTAGCGATGATTTTATCTTTATTTATGAGAATTTAAATGATGGGTATAAAATGGTAGGAAACGCAGTACCAGTAAATTTAGCCTTTTTAATTACAAAAGAGATAAAAAAATCTCTCAGCAAGCATCATACTAAGTTAAATTTACATTCTTGCTAAATAAAACTCTATATTTTTAAGTTCAGTTTGTAGGGTTGAGTTTTCGCCATGTCCTGGATATAAAGGCATTTCATCTTTAAATTTAGCTACTTTTAAAAGGCTATCTCTCATATCATTAGAATTTGAAAAAGGAAAATCATATCTACCAATTGTATTTTTAAATAAAAAATCCCCACTAAACATCGCTTTTTTACCATTACAGGCTACTTCAAGTATACAGCATCCTGGTGTATGTCCTGGAAAATGGTGAAATTTAACCAAAATTTCACCAACCCTAAACTCATCTTTATCTTGTGCTAAAAAACTAGCTTTTGAGCCCTCTTTTAAAAGATTAAATGGATCTTTTTTAAGCATAAATGAATCATCTTTATGGATATAAATTTCTAAATCATCATTCATAAATTTATAATTGTCATAAACGTGGTCAAAGTGTCCGTGAGTGTTAAAAACTGCTTTTAAATTTGAGGTATTTTTCATAACCCATTCATAAGCATTAACTCCTGGATCAATTACGATTTGAACCTCTCCACTATCAACAATATAGCAATTTGTCATATATGAACCAAACTCTTTTTTTACAATTTTCATACAAGTTCCTTTAAATTTGATCTTTATCAAGCATTTAAAATATAATTTATCAAATCTATGTTAAAATTAAGATAAAAATTTAGGATAACTATGAATTTTCAAAGATTAAAAGCAAATTTACTTAATTTTTTAAAACAAAATTTAGAAAAAACTGGCAGAAATAACTTTATAATTGGAATTAGCGGAGGGCTTGATAGTGCGGTAGTATCTGCACTTTGCAGTGAAATTAGCAATACTTATGGATTAATTTTACCAACTAAAATTTCATCTACTAAAAATTTAATAGATGCAAAAAAACATTGCGATAAATTTGGCATACCCGTAGAAACAATAGATATAGAGCCTATTTTAAAAAAATTTAATGCTAACAATTTAAGCACTCACAGGCGTGGAAATTTAATGGCAAGACTTAGAATGTGTGCTTTATATGATTATTCAGAAGAGAAAAATGCTGTTGTAGTAGGAACATCAAATTTAAGCGAAAGGCTTCTTGGATATGGGACGATTTATGGAGATTTAGCTTGTGCTTTTAATCCAATTGGTGAAATTTTTAAAACAGAACTTTTTGAGTTTGCTAAATTTTTAGATATTGATGAAAATATTATTAACAAAAAACCAAGTGCTGAGCTTTTTGAAGGGCAAAATGACGAAGATGATTTGGGATATAGCTATAAAAAATTAGATGAAATTTTAAAAAAATTTTATGATGAAAAGTTAAATTTTAAAGAGCTAGGTCAAATTTATGATAAAAATTTAGTGAATTTTGTAGAAAATAGAGTTATTAAAAATGCCTTTAAATTAGAAATGCCAGCAATTGCAAAAATAAGGAGTATCAATGAATAATATACCATTTTTTAGGGCAGATATCGATCAGACAGAAGGAGATTTAATTAAAGAATCACTATTTAACAGCGATATTGATATGATAGATAGTTTTGAAGATGATGTTAAAAAATATTTTTCAACTAAATTTGTAGTTTCTACTTCACACGGAACTTCAGCACAACACTTAGCGCTTTGTGCAATGGATATTAAAAGGGCTGATAAGGTGATTTGCTCTGTAAATTCATTTCCTGGAGTTGCAGAAGTTATAAGGCACTTTGACGCTGAACCAATTTTAGTGGATATAAATGAGCATGATTTCAATATTAGCATAAAAAGTTTTGAAGAGACTTTAAAAAAATATAATCATAAAAAGTTAAAAGCAGCTTTTATTACTCACGTTGCAGGACTTAGTGCACAAATGGATGAAATTTACGATTTGGCTCAAAAATATGATATCAAAATCATAGATGATGCAAGCAGAGCAATGGGTGCTACTTATAAAGGTCAAAAAATAGGCTCTATAAAAGATTCTCACATATCTTGTTTTCAAATCAATCCTCAATTCGAAAAAGCAATCGCAACAGCTGGATTTTTTACAACCAATGATGAGGAAATTATGAAAAGAGCTAAATTAATTAGAAGCCATGGTATAGTTTCAAATTTAACAAAAGATGGAAATTTGGACTATATTTATGATGTTGTAGATATTGGACAAAGATATGATTTAAATGGAATTTGTGCAGCTTTTGCAAAAGCTCAATTTAAAAAAACAAGCAATTTTATTCAAAAAAGACAAAATATAGCTAAAATTTATGATCAAGAGTTAAAAGATTGTCCTCACGTTGAAATTCCAATCAAAACTCCAGAGCATATATATACTCAATACATCATAAAAATCGATAAAAATAGAGATAATTTTGCAAGACAATTAAAAGATTTTGGCATAAATGTATCACTTCACTATATACCTATTCATTTACTAACATATTATAAGCAAAAATATGGTTTTAAAGTTAATGATTTTCCATCTTCTTTAAAAGTTTATCAGCAAGTTTTATCTCTTCCAATATATGCAAATTTAAGAGAAGATGAAGCGTATTATATTTGCGATAAGGTTAAATTTATAGCAAAAAATAGCGTATGATGCTAAAAATTTTAAATAAAAAATTTCATAATTGGGTTTATAAATATTTTTATAAACCTAGCTTTTTACAAAAACTATTAGCAGTTTTTTTTCTTCCGCTTAGTTTTATGTATGCAAATATCATAAAATTTAAAAAATTTTTCTCTCGTGAAATAGATTTTAATATTAAAATCATAAGTGTAGGAAATTTGATTTTAGGAGGAAGTGGAAAAACGCCCCTTGTTAAAGAAATTTATAAATTTTGCAGTCCTTATATGAAAACTTTTATCATTTTAAGAGGCTATAAAAGAAAATCTTGCGGCTTGATAGAAGTAGCAATAAATGGCAAGATTTTAACAGATATTAAAAATAGTGGCGATGAAGCTATGGAGTATGCAATTAGCTTAAAAAATGCAAATGTAATTGTTAGCGAAGATAGAATTTTAGCTATCAAAAAAGCTAAAAGTATGGGTGCAAAACTTATAATTTTTGACGATGGATTTTCTAAATTTAATATTAAAAAATTTGATATTTTGTTACAGCCTCATAAAAAACCATTTTTTGATTTTACTATTCCAAGTGGAGCATATAGATATCCAATTAGCTTTTATAAATATGCAAATTTTATACCAGACTTAAATGATGTAATCAAAAAAAGTTTTATCAAAAATCCTACAAAAGATATGGTTTTAGTAACAGCTATTGCAAATCCAAATCGCTTAAGAGAGTATTTTGACATCTGTAAAGGAGTTGAGATTTTTCCAGATCACTACGATTTTAATAAAAAAGAGTTGCTTGAAATTTTAAAAAAATATCAAGCAACCTCGCTTTTAGTTACGATGAAAGACTATGTCAAAATCAAAGATTATAAAATAAATTTATCAATTATAGAGCTAAATTTAACAATAAGCCCTAAATTTCAAGATAAAATTTTAAATTTTATAAAATGATTTTAAATTAAATATGATTTTTAATGGTTTTATAATAATCTTAATTTATTTTTTACTATACTCTTTCGCTTATTGGCGAAAGAGTATTATCTTACATTTATACTATAAACTATAGGAACAGTTAAAATATAGTCTTTATCAGGTTTTGGAAATTTAGAGCTTGCTTTTTTAACAGTATTTAAAGCGGCTTCATCTAGGCTTTGAAAACCTGATGATTTTACTATTTTTATACCTGATGTAGTGCCATCTGATTTTAATAAAAATTCCACATGAACAGTCCCTTGTTGCCTTAGTCTTTTAGCTATTTTTGGATAGTTTTTGTGTGCTTTTATATGTGCTAAAATAGCACCCCAAAGACTTGGATTTCCTCCACCTGAAGCAAGTCTTATAGGCTCATTATTTTTAGGACCAACAGCAGCTGCTAAATCTCCACTTTGTTCAGGACCTTTAACTAATGCTTTTGGTTTTGGCGGAGCGGCTATTTTTTGTTTTTGCTTCTCTTTTTTCTTTTCTGGCTTCTTTTTTGGTTCTGGTTTTGGTTCTGGCTTTACAACTTCTGCAAATTCATCAACTTCTATATTTTCAACAGGTTCCACATCCTCTTCAACCTCTTCTTGTTCTTCATCATCTGGAGCTTCTAAGATTTCATCTGGAATTTCTGGTATATCTTGACTTGTTGCAACACTCTCGCTTGTTTTTGCATCAAAGGCTGCGATATCCATCTCTAACACGCTATCACTCACTGCTTCAATTTTTGGTATATGTAAAAATAAATACAAAAAACCTATATGCACCAAAAAAGATACAAAAAAGCCTATTAAATTTCCGTTTTTATTCTGTTTGGGTGATAATTGAGAATTTTTCATGTTTTAATTCTTTCAATACATCAATAACTTTAATAAACATATCAAATTTACTATCTTTATCATTTTTAATAACAACTAAAGTATCTTCTTTAAGTATATCTTTTAATTTTAAAGATAGCTCCTGTGGTGTTGTAACATTATCATCTATATATATTTCATTATCTGAATTTACTAAAATTGTTACTTTTTTAATATCATTTTGAGTGCTTTTAGTAGCATTTGGTGCTTTTGGTAAATTTACTTGAATTTTACCTTGTGCTATAAAAGTTGAAATACTAAGAACAATAGCAAGTAAAACCAACATAATATCTATAAAAGGAACAACATTTAGACCATCTTTTTTATTTAGCTTCATCTTTTTCTACTTTAAATTTATTTATAATTACATCAACTTTTCTAAGCAATCCATTATATATCATTAAAGTAGGAATTGCTACTAAAAGCCCAAGTGCAGTAGCCTTTAAAGCCAAAGATAGCCCAACCATTATACTTTTTGCATCTATACCTTCACTTGCACCCATATCATAAAATGTTATCATAATACCGCAAACAGTGCCTAAAAGCCCTATATAAGGTGCATTTGAATAAATAATATATAGCGATGTTAAATTTTTTGTCAGATCTTCTTCTAGTTGCGTTTGTGTTTTATAGATACTTACATCAACTTTTTTATAAAAAATTAATCTTTCAACAAAATACCAAAGTGCTATAAAACTCATAATCCCAAGTATTATTATTATAAAAATTTCAACATTGTGTTTTAAAAAATCAAATATCATAAAGTCCCCTTTTATTGTAAAGCTGTTTTAATTTCTTGTATTTGTGTTTTTATAGTATTTAATCCACCTGCTACTAAATACCATAAATCAGCATTAAGTGCTATAATTTTGCCATTTTTTGCTGCTTTTGTTTTATTTACCAAGTCATTATTAAGAGTATCTTTACCAAATTTAGATCCACCAACAACCGATGTTCGATCCACAAAAAGTAAAATATCTGGATTAATTTTTGCAATATATTCATAATTTACATTTTGACCATGGGTTGAAGCTTTTATATTTGAGTCAGCTTCTTTTATGCCTAAATCACTATGTAAAAATCCAAATCTAGAACCGCTTCCATAAGCACTAATTTTACCATCATTTGTTAAGATTACCAAAGCTTTTTTATCAGAATTTTGAGCTAGACCCTTAACCTCGTTTATCTCTTTTTCTAATTTTACAAACTCATCTTTTACATTCTTATCAAAAAGCTTAGCTAAATTTTCTATATTTTGCTTAGAACTTTGTAGATAATTTACATAATCAAGCTCTACATACACAGTTGGGGCTATTTTGCTTAACTTCTCATAAGCTGGCAAAGTTCTTAAACCTATAAAAATAACATCTGGTTTAAATTCAAAAAGCTTCTCAAAATTTGGCTCTTTTAAACTTCCAATGCCTGGTGCATTTTTGTATTTTTGAAGATTTTTTGGTATAACATTTGTTGCGATCGCTACTTCTACATTAACACCTAAAGCATCAATAGTATCTAACACACCAAAATCATAAATGGCTACTTTTTTAGGATTTTTTTTGATAACAACATCTCCTTTTGATGATTTAAAAGTAACGCTATCACTAGCAATTAAAGCACTAAAACCTAGTGCAACTACAAATAAAAATTTAAAAATTTTCATATTCACGCCTTTCTATTAAAATTTAATAATAAAAACAAATTTTTTTATCCTTAATATCAACTACACTCATTTTCATATCAAAAATATCACTTAAAATTTCATCTTTTAAGATTTCATAAACATCTCCAGCATAAGCTACTTTTCCATTTTTTAGCGATATTATATAATCACTGTAAGAAGTTACATAATTAATATCATGAATTACAACCATAATAGTTTTGTTTTTCTCTTGCACTAATCGTTTTAAAATTTTCATTACCATAGTGGAGTGTTTCATATCAAGATTATTTAAAGGCTCATCCAAAAATATATATTTAGTATCTTGAGCTATAACCATAGCTATGTAAGCCATTTGTCTTTGACCGCCGCTTAACTCATCTAAAAATCTATTTTCAAGATGCTTTATATCGATATATTCAAGAGCTTCATCTATTATTTTATTGTCAAATTCGGTAAGTTTTGATTTACTATATGGATATCTAGCAAAACTAACAAGCTCTCTTACTGTTAATTTTACATTCAAAGTATTTGTTTGTTTTTGGATAGAAATTTGCTTAGCAAGCTCATTTTTATCCCATTTATAAATTGATTTACCATCTAATAAAACTTCACCTTCATCAAGTAATAAAGTTCTAGTTATAGCTGAAAGTAGAGTGCTTTTTCCTGCACCATTGCTGCCAATTATAGAAATAAGCTTATTTTGCGGTAATTTAATTGATATATCATCTAAAATAGAATTATTTGCATACTTTTTAGATATATTTTTTAGTTCTATCATCTTTTTGCCTCTTTTAAAACTATATAAATAAAATAAATTCCACCTATAAAATTTATAATCACACTAACTGTTGTAGCAAAATTTAATAATTTTTCCACAACAAAAAGTGCATAAATTAAAGATATTACTGATATTAAAAAAGCACCTAAACTCATATAAGAATGCCTATATGTTTTTAAAAGCTCTCTGCTAATAGATACAACCAAAATTCCTAAAAAAGTTACAGGTCCAACCAAAACAGTAGATATTGAAATCAACACAGAAATTATTATTAAAGATTTAAACACTAAAAATTTATAATCAATACCTAAATTTATAGCAGCCTCTTCTCCTAAATTTAAAATATCAAATTTTTTAAAATCAAATAGCATTACAAAAAAGCATATCAAAGATATTGCAATGCAAATTCCAAGCAAAGAAAAATTAATATTATTAAAACTAGCAAACATACTGCCTTGCAAAACTAAAAATTCATTAGGATCTAAAAGAATTTGCATAAAGCTAGCAAGACCTTTAAAAAATGCACCCAAAACCATACCTGCTAATATCAAAAAATATATATTTTTATTTCTTCCTTTAAATAATAAAATATATAAAAAAATAGATGCTATAACCATTAAAAAAACGGTGGTAATAAATCCTTTAATATCACTAAGCATAGTAATTTTTTTTGCACCATAAAAAAATACAACAAAAGTCTGTATAAAAAGATATAAACTATCAAGCCCCATTATTGAAGGAGTTAAAATTTTATTATTTGTTATAGTTTGAAAAATTACGGCTGTATAGCTTATACAATAACTAACAATTAATATGGCTAAAATTTTTGTAATTCTCATTGGCATAAAAAAATCAAAATTATTAGAATTTATACCATAAAATGCAAAAACAAAAACACCCAAAAGTGCTAAAATACTTAAAATAATTAGCTTTTTATAAATAAGTTTTTGTCTTAAACTAACCACGATTGCCCCTTAAAATTAACCCTAAAAATATAGCACTACCTATTATGCTAATTATAACACTGATTGAAATTTCATATGGATATATCAAAACTCTAGCTAAAATATCACAAATTAACACAAATAAAGCACCACATATAGCATTTAAAGGAAGAGTATTTTTAATATTATCGCCCATAAAAATACTTATAATATTAGGCACAACAAGCCCTATAAACGGAATACTTCCAATTGTTGTTACTATGCAAGCTGAAATTACTGATGATATAATAATACCCACTAAAATAACTTTTTTATGATTTAAACCCAAATTTGCAGAGAAATTTTTACCAAGACCTGCAATAATAAATTTATTTGCATATAAATAAGCCAAAATTAAAAACGGAATTCCTAAATATAAAAGCTCGTATCTGCCCTTAATAACAAGAGAAAAACTTCCTTGCATCCAAGATTCTATGTTTTGAATAATCTCAAATTTATAAGACACAAAAACAGTTATGCTAGATACAATGCTTCCTAACATAATACCCATTAAAGGTATAATGATTTTATTTTGAAATTCTAAATTTTGCATAATTTGCATAAACAACAAAGTCCCAAATAAAGTAAAAGCAAAAGCTATGCAAATTTTAGTTAATTGATTTTGATCACCAAAACATACAATGCTTATCATAATGCCAAATTTAGCCCACTCCATCATGCCGATTGTGGTTGGAGAAACAAATTTATTATTAGTAATAGTTTGCATAATCAATCCAGCTATACTTAAACTAGCCCCTGTTATTAAGATGCCAAAAAGCCTTGGAAGTCTACTTATGATAATTAAATTTAAATCGGTCAAATCACCACTTAACAACCCTTTTAAACTAAAATCATAAACCCCAATAAATAATGAAACTATAGACAATAAAAATAACAATATGCAAAGAAAAATCAAACTTTTATTCAAATATGGTTCCTAAAATACAAATAATGATATTATAAATCATTTTGAAGAAAGTATTTTATGATAAATTCCCTTAAAATAAAATAATTTTTAAAAATATTAAATAATAAAGAGTTAGATCTTATAGAAACTATCAGTATTTAATAATATAAAGATTATAAACAAATATGGCTCCTTTCTAGTATTATGCTCTATCCTTTAAGTTTTAGCACTACAATTAAATTATTAAGTAAAACCCTACAAACAAGCATCTCTATATTTAAACAAGACTTCAAAAAAAGATTAATAAAACATATAAAGCTTAAATGAATATTTTATAAACTCAGCTTTGTTAGCTTCAAAACTGCAAGAATTTTCAAATTAAAAAAATTATCAAACACCTGTATTTTTACTTCGCTTTGTTTATAACTGCAAAGACTGTTAAATTTAGTAAATTCGAATTGCATCTAAAAGAGTAGAATTTAGATTGATAAAAAATATGCTTATAAAACCATTAAAGAAGCAAGAGTATTGCTGATGCGATACAAATATTCGCATCCAAATACTAAGCACTATAGCCATTATAAAACCCACCAAATCTACACTATTTTTAATATAAAAATTTAAAATTAAATTTTATAAAATCATCCTTCCATTATATAATTTTTAAGCTTTCTGCCTACTTTTGGATGTTTTAATTTTTTAATGGCTGAACTCTCTATCTGACGAACTCTTTCACGAGTTACATTTAACTCTTTTCCAATCTCTTCTAAAGTTCTATCACTTTCATCATCAAGAAGTCCAAAACGCATCCTAATAACTGCTTTTTCCCTTTCATTTAACTGATCTAAAACCTCATCAATTTGCTCTTTTAAATCATTTTTTAATATGCTTTCCATCGGAGAAATAGAAGATTTATCTTCCACAAAATCACCAAATTTACCATCATCTTCATTTCCTATTGGTGCTTCAAGACTTATTGGTTCTTTTGTGATTTTTATCACTTGTTTAACCTTATCTACACTAAGACCAACTTCTTGAGCAATGATGCTGATATCTGGCTCTTTGCCCTCTTCTTGAATATATTTTCTATTTAATTTATTAATTTTATTTATAGTTTCTATCATATGTATTGGAATTCTAATCGTCCTTGCTTGATCAGCAATAGCTCTAGAAATAGCCTGGCGTATCCACCAAGTAGCATAAGTAGAAAATTTATAACCTTTTTTATACTCAAATTTATCAACCGCCTTCATTAATCCAATATTTCCTTCTTGAATTAAATCTAAAAATGGCAAACCTCTATTTGTGTATCTTTTTGCAATACTTACAACAAGCCTTAAATTTGATCTAGCCATTTTACCTTTGGCCGCATCTGATATGTTTTTTCCGCGCTTAATTTGTTCTAAAATTTCTTTTAATTTAGTTGGCTCCATATCAAAACTATCTTTACTAGCCTCTTTTGTTTGAAATAATTTTTTTATCTCAACATAAGTAGAGACCATAGTCGCTTCTGGGACCCTTTCTGTAATATCATCTTTGTTTAATTTTATAATATCTTTTAATAATTTTTTATGATTATCTTTTAGTTCTTGACTAAAAAGAGGTAATTTATACTCCAATCTTTTTAACTCTTTTTCAAACACATCATCGCTTTTAAGTGATGTTTCTATAGATTTAACGATTTCATTGATAAGTTTACTTGTTGGGCCTAAATCCATAAGTTTTTCTTTTAAAATTTTCTTTTTAAAAGCTAAACTCAATTTTGATTGTAAGGTATCATTTTCTAAATCATCTTTATTTTTATTTGCATATTTTTGCCAATCTTTTTTAGCTTTTTCAAGAGCTTTAAAACTCTCTATAACTTTTAAAGAACGCTTATCTTTTGGCTCTTTTTTGATATTTTTAATATTTTCTTCACTTAAATTTTCATCCTCTCCAAATTCATCATCTCTTTCTTCAAAATCATCATCCAAACTATCCTCATCTTCTTTTGATTCATCATCAAAACTTTTAAAAAGCTCTTTTACTTTTCTTTCTCTATTTAGAAGCGGTTCTTTATAGTCTAATATAAAATCTATCAAATAAGGAACAGAACAAAATGCATCTATAATGATGTCTTCTCCAAGCTCTATTTGCTTGCTAATTTCAATCTCTTCTTCTTTTGTTAAAAGTGAAATCATACCCATCTCTCTTAAATACATTCTAACAGGGCTATCTGATTTACTCCATTCTAATAATTCATTATCATTAGCTATGTCAAATTCTTCATCACTCGCATCTTCTATAATTTTTTTAGATTGTAATGCTTTTTTTTTGGCATCTTCTTTGTTTTTTATCTGTGCAACTTCAGATGATGTGGCTAAAATAACGCTATATTTAGCCATAAAAGATTCTATTTTTTTTAAATTTGTAGCAGTTGGTGCTTTATCGAAAAGTTTGATAAGTTTTTCATATGTTATATAGCCTTTTTCATTCTCTTTAAAAAGCTCTTCTACTTCGTTTGATATATCTTTTGGTGATGATTTTTTTGTAGGCATTTAAACTCCTTATATTTTAGAAAAAAGATTTACATTATACTAAAATTATCTTAAAATTTCATAAAAACATCTATTTAGCTATTTAAATAAATTTTTACCATCTTTATTTGTTTTTTGTACGGTATTTTAAATTTAAACCATTAAAATGGTAGAGTTTAATCTACCATTTTTTTTGAATTTATGGTTTTAAAAGGATTTTCTATTACTTGATCTTTTATTGTAAATTTAATATTTGGATGATCTTTAAAATTATCATATAGATATCTCATTTCTTTTGAAGTAACTGAATTATAAAATTTATTATTATGATCGAATAATTCATCTAATTTTTCAAAATCTATTTTAGTTTTTTCTTTATTATATCTTGTTGAATCTGTTGCTAAACCATCAAGTGCAAAGTAAATTGTTCCGCCGCTATTAAGAGTATTTTTCGCAATTAATTTAGTTTTTTCAGCAAAAAAATCCATCCTTGTATCATTTAATCCATTTCTTATAGCCTTATAATTTTCAATTAATTGCTTTTGTTCTTTATTATATCCTTCAATATCGTCTAGATCATCAATATCTACATCTTTTTCTCTTAATTTTTTTAAAGTTTCTTGCTCTAATTTGTTTAAATCATCCATTTTCTTTAAAGCATTAACAGCATTTTCGTTTTTTTATAATTTTGTATTAATTGAAACTCCGAGCGTGTCATTCAAATTCAGTAAATTATATTTTTGAGTAGCTAACTCTAGCTTAGTATATGGACTACCAGGAGAGTTATCTAAAGTCATATTTATAAAATTTGGATACTTATAACCATTATCATAAATAATAACATCGGAATAATTCTTCTTATCTGAATCTACTATTTCTAATTTATAATCCTTTCCTCCGATATTTAAATTATCAATCCCTTGATCTAAATGTTTTATATTAAATTCATCGCCTTCTTTTATATCAAAAGCTGTTTTTATCATCCTAGGACTAAATGTTTTATCATAAAAATATATCTTTCCTATTTTTCCACTCTCAATATCAAAAATTATATTGCCATCATTTATATTGCCTTCAACGATATTTAATTTAGCGGTTATATATCCATCATCTTGCAATTTATTTGATAATTCAGAGTATAGCTGCGAAACTGAGTTTTGATTCATGTCTTTATTTAAAAATTTCTTTGCTTTATTTAATAAATTTGACTTTGCTGGATGATTTCCCAAAATATCAATTTTATTAAAATTATTAGCATAAATTACATTAGCAAAAATCAATAGAAAAAAGATTTTTAATCTTTTAATCTGTTTTGTTTTTATAGCTTTATACAGCACTCGCTCACCTTATTTTATGATAATTTTATACTATCAGATTATAAAAAACTGAAACGGCAGGATTATATCATAAAAATTATTTACTTTTTACTAATGTAAAATTAATATTAAAAATTTAGCAAATTCATCTAAGTCGTTAGGGCATTTACAAACTTCATAATACAAAAAATCACTCGCTAAATGTCGATATTCTATATTTAGTTCAAAATCAGTTTCTGAATTATCGATACAAAACGATAGCGGAAAAATCAACGCTCTTTTTGGCTTAATATTTGGCAAAATATCACTCAAATTTGGACCCAACCACTCAATTGGTCCAAGTCGAGATTGATAAGCTAATTTTATATCTTTAAAATTTAATCCATCTTTTTGTAAAAGATCTTTTAAAATTTCAAAATGTTCTACTATATGTTTTTCATACAAATCACCATTTTTTACTATTTTTTTAGGTAAAGAGTGGGCTGAAAATATTAATGTAGTTTGTAAAATTTCATCTTGTGTTAAATTTACAACCTTTTCTTTAATTAAATTTAATATTATTTTATTGTAATATAAATTATCATAAAAAACATCAACAATTTTAAGACGATTTTTAAAACCTAATTTTTGTAAATTAAATTTAATATCTTCTATGCTTGAAACGGTTGTTGTAATTGAATGATGAGGATATAGAGGAATTAAAATTATTTCATTGTAATCTTTATATTTTTGCAAAACATCAAATGCAAAAGGCGGAGTGTAGCGCATTATAAAATCACATTCAAATTGTTTAGAAATTTTATCAACTAAGCTTTTTGTGATATCAACTATAGGCGATTTTCCACCTATGGCTTTATAGTTTTTTATGGCTGAATTTACCCTAAAACAAGATATTAAATTTGCCATAAATTTTCTTAATATGCTATTTTTAATCCCTAAAATACAAGGATCATTAAACATATTTTTTAAAAAGATTTCAACCTCATTTAAATTATTTGGACCGCCCATATTCAAAAGTAAAATCACCTTTTTCATTTTAAAATTTCCCTAATTCTAACAACATCTTCAATATCTGCTAGGCTTTTAGATTCTAAGCCATTGCATATATTAAAAAATTCTTTATGTTCAAATCTGATAGAAAAATCATCTCTATCAACTCTTAAATTTATCCTTGAATTTTTAGCTATTTTATACAATGATAACTCAACTAAATCCGCCAAATAAACGCCATTTGTAGCACAAATTTCTATATATGCTTTATCATCTGGATAAAATAAATTTGAACAAATATTTACTAAAATTTCATTTTTTGTTTTTAAAACACAGTGGGCTACGCTTAAATTTTTGCTATAAGTAACTTTTTTCATATCAAAACTATTTATTTCTGATTTGCTTAAAACTCTAACTAAATCAAGATCATTTAAAATTAAATCACTTATATCATCACATTTTTTAGATCTGATGATATTTATAGAATAAATTCTATCTTCTTTTTGCAACTCTTTTAATAAAGATATTGCTACTGGATTAAATCTATCATTGAAGCTAACTGCTATTTTAGCATTATTTGAGTTGGATAAATATCTCATTTGCCTGGCATGTTCTACACTTTGAGCAAAAGGTGTTTTAACAAATATAAATTTAACATACTTCATACATTTTAAAATTATTTCTTTATGAGTTTTAGGTGGAGTTGCAATTATAACTGCTTGTGGTTTTGTGCTAGCAAACATATATTCTATATCGTAAAAAAAAGAAAATCTTCCAAAATCATCACATTTTTTTAAATCACAAACACCAACAAGCTCGAAATAATCAGATCTTCTAAGCTCGCTAAGATGTTTTTTACCGAATGTGTCAAGTCCGATTAAGACTATCTTTTTTTTCATTTAAATCACTCCAAATTTTTATTGATTTCTCATTATATCAAACCTTAATAAACATATAAAAAATTAAGAAAAATTTATTATATTTTTCTTAAAAAGCTTAAATTTAAGAAATTTTGATAGAATTACACATAAAATTTTAAAAATTTAGGATTATTTTATGGATATTCGAAAAGCTTATTTAAATTTTTTTAAAAACAAAGGTCACGAAGTGATAGCTTCTAGCCCACTTGTGCCTGATGATGATACACTACTTTTTACAAACGCTGGAATGGTTCCTTTTAAAGATATTTTTACAGGAAAAATTCCACGCCCAAATCCACCTATTAGAACAAGTTGTCAAACTTGCATAAGAGCTGGCGGAAAGCATAATGATTTAGATAATGTCGGATACACAGCACGCCATCATACATTTTTTGAAATGCTTGGAAATTTTAGTTTTGGAGAGTATTTTAAAAATGAAGCTATTGCTTATGCGTGGGAATTTGTAACTGAAGTTTTAAATTTACCAAAAGATAGGCTTTATGTAACTGTGCATGAAAAAGATGATGAAGCTTATGAAATTTGGAAAAAACATATTGATGAGAAAAGAATTTACAAATTTGGAGATAAAGATAATTTTTGGGCTATGGGAGAAACTGGACCTTGTGGGCCTTGTAGCGAGATATTTTATGATCAAGGAAGCGAGCATTTTAACTCAGATGAAGATTATATGGGTGGAGATGGAGATAGATTTTTAGAAATTTGGAATTTAGTTTTTATGCAGTTTTTTAGAGATGAAAAAGGTAATATGACTAAACTTCCAAAACCATCAATTGACACTGGAATGGGTTTAGAAAGGGTTGTAGCTATAAAAGAAGGAGTTTATAGCAACTTTGATTCATCGCTTTTTATGCCTTTAATTAAAGAAATAGAAAATTTAACAAAGCAAAAATATGAGTATGAAAGCGGAGCAAGCTATAGAGTTATAAGCGATCATATTAGAGCGGTTACTTTTTTACTCGCTCAAGGGGTTAATTTTGATAGAGAAGGACGAGGTTACGTGCTTCGTCGCATTTTAAGAAGAGCTGTAAGACATGGCTATTTGTTAGGACTAAAAGAGCCTTTTATGTATAAATTAGTTGATAAGGTTTGTGAGATTATGGGATCACATTATATTTATTTAAATGAAAAAAAAGATTTTATAAAAAAGCTTATCAAACTTGAAGAAGAGCGGTTTTTTGAAACAATTGAGGCTGGAACCCAGCTTTTTAACACTGAACTTGAAAATACAAAAGAGATTTTTAGTGGCGAAATAGCATTTAAGCTTTACGATACTTACGGCTTTCCACTTGATTTAACAGCTGATATGCTAAGAGAGCTAAATTTAAAAGTTGATGAAACTAAATTTGATGAATTAATGAACGAGCAAAAAAATAGATCTAAAAAAAGCTGGAAAGGAAGCGGAGATAGATCAAAACAAAGCGGTGATTTTAAAGATTTGCTTACTAAATTTGGTAAAAATAAATTTATAGGATATGAAAACTTAACTTCAAATTCAAAAATTTTAGCTATCTTAGATGAAAACTTTAAAGAAATTAATGAGTTAAAACCTAATGAAACTGGCTGGATAATGCTTGATAATACTCCATTTTATGCATTAAGTGGTGGACAATGTGGCGATCAAGGTGAAATTTATAAAGAAAACAAAAACGAAGTTTTAGATACTCAAAAGTTTTTTGATCTAAATTTATCTAAAATAAAAGCAAATGAAATTTTAAAAGCAAATGACTTAGTAAATTGTAAAGTAAGTCCTTCAAGAGAGCTAATTAAACGCCATCACAGTGCTACACATTTGCTTCATGCAGCATTAAGAGAGGTTTTAGGAACTCATGTAACTCAAGCTGGAAGTAGCGTTGAAGTTGATAAATTAAGATTTGATTTTACTCATCCAAAAGCTTTAACTAGCGATGAAATAAAAAAAATTGAAGATTTAGTAAATCGTGAAATTTTCCTTGCAAAAGATAGCAAAATAGAGATTATGAATATTGATGATGCTAAGAAAAGTGGTGCTATTGCTTTATTTGGTGAAAAATATGATAGCGAAGTTAGAGTGCTAAGTTTTGGAGATTTTAGTAAAGAACTTTGTGGTGGAACACATGTTAAAAACAGTGCTGAAATTGGAAGTTTTATTATCTTAAAAGAAAGCGGAGTGAGTGCTGGAGTTAGGAGAATTGAAGCGATTTGTTCAAGTGAGGTTTTAAAATTTACAAATAACTTAAGAAAAGATATCGCTTTAATTAACGATGAGCTTAAAACAAACGAGCCTTTAAAAGCGATTGAGAGATTAAAAAATGAGATAAAAGAGCTAAAAAATGAGCTTAAAAATAGATCCAATGAAAGCAAATTAGAAGTTTTGCAAATAAATGGCGTAAATGTTATAATAAGCAAATTTAATGGCGATATAAAAACAAAAATAGATGAGATTAAAAATTCATATGAAAAAGTTGTAACTCTTTTAATAAATGCTAAAGATGATAAGATTACTCTAGCAGTAGGAGTTAAAAACGCCCCTATAAAAGCTGGAGATTTAGTAAAAGAAGTTTCTAAAATTTTAGGTGGAAATGGTGGTGGAAGAGATGATTTTGCTACAGGTGGTGGAAAAAATTTAGATAAATTCGAAGATGGACTAAATTTTGCTAAAAAATACATAAAAGAGAAAATTTTATAATGCTTGATGCGTCGTTTTTTAAATTTGAACAAATTTTTCCTTTTTTTCATCTAATATTTGTCATAACGTTAATATCAACTCAAGTAGTCCTTATATTGGCTACTAACCATTTTTTAAAAAATGGATTAACAAAATACGAACAATTGTTTAAAATTTTAAAAACCGGCGAGATTATATTTTTTACAACACTTTTTTTTATAATACTAACTGGAATAGTTCTTGCAAATGGAGATAGTTTTAAATTTTCAGATCCAATGATTGAGGGTGCTATTCATACTAAATTTGCACTGTCTATATTTTGTTTATGTAATTTTTTATATATACATTATAGATTAAAATTGGCACAAAAAGCATACAAAATTTCAGAATTTGACGAAGTAAATGAGCATCTAATAGTAGCCATAAGGTATTTTATTGTTCTTGATATTTGTATAATATTAATAGCTATGTATTTAGGAATTGTTGTGGGGAAATTTAAATGATATACTTAGCATCAAGTTCTAAAACTAGGGCTAAAATTTTAAAAGATTTTGGTTTTGATTTTAAGCAAATTAATTTTTGCTACGATGAAAGTGGCATAAAAAAAGATAACTATAAAATTTATCCATATATGGTTGTTATGCAAAAATTAAAACAATTCACAAATGTCCACAAAGAGCTAAATAATGTTTTATTTGCTGATAGTTGTGTTGTGGTTGATAATAAAATTTATGGCAAAGCAAATAGTGATGATGAAGCTTTTTTAATGCTTCAAAGTCAAAGTGGAAATTTTGCACACATATTAACAGCTATGTTTTTTAAAGGAGAGAAATTTAATATTTCAAATTTAAGCATAACGACATATAAATTTAAAGATTTTAATAAAAAAGATTTAGAAAATTATATAAAATCAAAAGAGTATATCGGTAAAGCTGGAGCGATGATGATTGAAGGTTTTAATAAAAAATACATACAAAAACAAATCGGCAATACAAGCACTGCAATGGGGCTAAATGCTGAAATTTTAAAGGCTTATTTATGATTAGAGTTTTATTTGGCTTTTTGATGATGTGTATTTTTGCTATTTGTGGTATTTTTATGTATTTTTATAATCAAGCAGATGATGACTTAGAACAAATTATAAACTACAAACCAAAACTTACCACACAAATTTTTGATAGAAATAAAGAATTAATAGCCAATGTTTTTGATAAAGAAAATAGAGTTTATGCAAAATATGATGAAATTCCTGGAAAAATAATTGAAGCTTTAGTTGCTATTGAAGATACAGATTTTTTTGAACATAACGGTGTAAATTTAGAAGCCATCATAAGGGCTTTGATTAAAGATATTAAAACTATGAGTTTTGCACAAGGAGCTTCAACTCTTACACAACAACTCATAAAAAATACAGTTTTAACAAATGAAAAAAAAATAGATAGAAAAATAAAAGAGATTTTTTTATCACTAAAACTTGAAAATAAACTCACAAAAGAGGAGATTTTAGAAAGATACTTAAATGAAGTTTATTTTGGGCATGGATATTACGGCATAAAAACCGCCGCTTTAGGATACTTCAAGAAAGAATTAAATCAATTAAGCATAAAAGAAATAGCAATATTAGTTGGACTTCCAAAAGCACCAAGTAGCTATGATCCTACAAAACACTTAGACCTTTCATTATCTCGTGCAAATAGAGTTGTTGAAAGAATGTATGAGATAGGCTGGATAAGTAAAATAGAATATGATCTTGCCATCAAAGAAGAACCAACTATTTTTGATGAAAGCCTAACACAAAATAAAGCACCTTATATAACAGATGAAGTAACAAAAGAAGCTTCAAAATTCTTACCAGATCTAAAAACTGGAGGGTATAAAATTTATACTAGTGTAGATTTAGAAATTCAAAAATTAGCAAGAGACTCTCTGATATGGGGATATAATGAAATTTTAAAAAGAAATAAAGACGCAAATGCTTCTATTTTAAATGGTGCTATAACAGTTACAAATCCATTAAATGGTGATATACTAGCATTAGTTGGTGGAGTTGATTATTATAAAAGCAATTTCAACCGTGCAACACAAAGTAACCGTCAAACAGGATCAAGTTTTAAACCATTTATATATCAAATAGCTCTTGATTCAGGGCTCTCTCCAATGAGTGAAGTGGCCGATATACCAAGAGAATTTGATGATGGGAGTGATAAAATTTGGTCGCCTAAAAATTATGGTAAAAACTATGATGGCTATATAAATATGAGAACAGCTCTATTAAAATCAAGAAATTTAGCCACTATAAATTTAATGCACTCTTTAGGTGTTGAAAATGTTGTAAATAAATTAAGAGAGATGGGATTTAAAAATATGCCATATGCTCTTTCTGTAGCACTTGGAAGCTATGGAATTTCACCACTTGAGTATTCTAAATTTTACTCAATATTTGCAGGAGGTGGGGTTGCAACGACTCCTAAATTTATAATAAATGCTATATCATTTTATGGTAAAGAAATAGATTTTAAACCACAACAAGAGGTTATAACAAAACCCGAGCAAGCTTATTTAATGGTGGATATGATGAAAGATGTTGTAAATAAAGGCACAGCAACTAGAGCAAAAGTAAAAGGAATAGAAGTAGCTGGAAAAACAGGAACTTCAAATAACAACATCGATGCGTGGTTTTGCGGATATACGCCCGAAATTTTAGTGATAGTTTGGTATGGAAATGACAATCACACTCCAATGAGAGATGTTGAAGTTGGTGGCAGAAGCTCAGCTCCTGTATTTCAAAAATTTATGCAAAGCTATTTAGAACTATATCCTCAAACAAAAAGACGTTTTACTAAACCAAAAGGAGTGTATCATAAAATTTATAGAGGTAAAGATGAAATATATACAAAAACATCTCCACTGCCTGATACAAATTATGAACATGGAACTGGAGGATCTTTATTATTTTAAATTTTTTAGTTTACTCCAATAAATTTAAAATATTATAGAGTATATTATTTGTTTTTAGAATTTAATAGAGTAAAATCTATATTTAAAAAAGATAGATGCTGCACAATAGTTAAATTCGGTAAGTAAAATAAACTAAGAATAAAATTTATCAATATAATATTATAAAAAACGTTTAAAATATTGCAAAATCGGACTTAAATTTAAAGATATAAAATTATTTTAGTTTCAATTTAATTTTTAACAAAATATTTATAATTTTACCGATAAAAAATATATCATTTAAGAATTTTAGAGGTTAAATTTAGAAAAATATTAAGTATTTTTGCAAAGAAAAAGGAGCAACAAAAATATTAAAACTAATAG
>NZ_VWSJ01000037.1 GCF_009690845.1 Campylobacter portucalensis | reverse complement strand
TTAGATCTGTATTTTGTATTTGCAACAATTTTAAGTTTAAAAATATTTAAATAAAAACAAAAAAATAATGCAATTTAGCTCAACACAAATAACTTCCTTGAGAAAATTTAATCTTTCCACGCTGTTTAACGACTGCTTTTATAGCACTTATTAAATAATCTATATCATCTTTTGAGTGAGTATAATGAAGACTGATTCTAACAAATCCTGGCTTTTCTTCTACGCTAATTCCATCTTTTATATCCATTAAATCGTGTGCGTATGGTCCAGCACAAGAGCACCCCGCTCTAGTTTCTACGCTATATTTTTGACTTAAAATTGCACTAAAATCATAAGGATTGAAGCCTTTTACATTAAAAGAAAAAATAGGTAATTTGCAATTTACATCCTTAGCGTATAAATTTATATCATCTATTTTTAAAATTTTTTCTAAAAAATAGTCTTTAAGCATATTTTCACGCTCTTTGATAAATTTAATCCCGACATCTTTTCTTAATTTAAAAGCTAAAAAAGATTTAATTAGTTGAATAATCCCTGGTGTTCCACCATCTTCAAGTTTTTCTTTATCAATCTTAAAAATTTCTCCAACTCTACTTACATATCTAACAGTCCCACCGCTAGCAAAAGTTGGCTCATCGCTTTTGCAAAGCTCTTTTTTGATAGCAAGAAGCCCACATCCACCAACTCCGCCTAAAAGTTTATGCGATGATAAAAATAAAGCATCATAAAATCCGCTATCAATGTCATCATGAGAGATAAAAGATGATCCATCAAGTGCAACTATCCCGCCATATGATTTTACCATCAAAAAAAGTCTCATATAATCGCTAATAACTCCTGTGATATTAGAAGCTACACTAAATGAGGCTATAATTTTTCTATTTTTGTTCTGTTTTAAAATATTGTTTAAATCATCAAAATCAATCTTACCATCCATAAGCCCTATTCTTTTAACCTCACACAATCCATATCTATAACTTATCTCATTTGAGTGATGTTCATAAGGAGAAACAAGCACAAGCGGTAAATTTGATAAATTTTTTATATCTAAATTTAAAAAATCTCTAGTTGCTGGTGGGATATAAATTCCTATCAACTCTTGAAATTTTTTAATCGCAGCTGTTGCACCTGTTCCGCATGGCATAAGATAAAATTTATCATCAAGATTTAAAAAATCTTTTAATATATTTCTTGCACTCTCATAATACTCACTTGTCAGTCTTGAATGTTCGCTAGCCTCTGAATGCGTATTTGAATAAGTTGGTAAAATTCTTAAAATTTCATCTTCTATCGGTTTATAAGCAAGACTTGAAGCAGTATAATCAAAATAATACACACCTTGCTTTAAAATTATATTTTTTTTAATTTGCTCTAAATCCACTATTTTTCCTCAAATTTTTTGAAATTATATCAAAAAATGGTAAAATTAACTTTTGAAGGAGTTTGAAATTTATAGTTTTAAAAGTAGTTTTGACAGATTTAACCACCTAGAAATCGATGATATATTTAAATTTCATATAATTTTTGATGATTTAAAACTAAACGATAAACACAACGATATTTTTATGGCTATAAAAACTGAAATTTTATATAAATTTAAAGAGATTTCAAAAAGATTTGAATTTGATAGTGATACCAAAAAAGCTCTAATAAAACTTGCTAAAAGCGATAGAAAAAAATTTGGTGTAAATAAAATCCTGCCTCGCTATAAAGCACAAAAAATCATAAATGAGCTTTTAGAAACTGGCTTTTTAGAATTAGAATTAAGCCGTGAGAAAAAGCCTACTCCACTTAGAAAAAATGAAAAACTCCCAAAACATTTAAGACGATATGTAGTGCATAATAAAATCAACTTTAAAAGCCATTTTGCAAGATTTTGGTTTAGATTTATTGAGCCAAATTTAAAGCTTTTAGAAGCTAAAGAATTTGAAGCTGTTTTAGAAAAAATAAAGCATAATTTTGATAATTACTCAA
>NZ_VWSJ01000036.1 GCF_009690845.1 Campylobacter portucalensis | reverse complement strand
TAAAAGTAGTTTTTTCATAATAAATCCTTTAATAAATTTCAAAGATTATAGATAATTAATATCAATAAATGGTTAATTGGTGGTTGAATTTAAGTTAGAAAAATGAATTTAATTTATAATTTATGGATTTTTAAATTTTGGCGGTTGGGTAGCATAAGACTAAATTTTCTACTTTATTTATGTATTTTAGATAATATTTTTCTAAAAAATTTCTCTTTTTAGTATAACATTCTTTTATATAAAAGATAATTTTGTTTGTATTTTGCATTAATTTTCTTAAATATGGCAATTTTACTAATATAATCTCATTTGTTTTTTACTTTTACAAACATTTAAATTTTTGAAATAATTTATTAACATCACTAAGTTCTAGCTAACCACTAAGTAAATTTAAGGGCTTAAAAAGCGAGTATAAAAGCTTATAAATTTCATATAAACACATTATCAACTATACTCTACAATTTACAAAAATAGCTTTAATATGCTAAAATTGGGCTAAATTTTTAATTCACTCTTGCAAAAGTGCATCAATTGGATTTAATTTGCTTGCATTTTTTGCAGGTATATAACCAAAAATCACACCAACAATGCTTGAAACCATTAAAGAAATAAGTGCTGGAAAAATTCTAAATTTCATATCAAAATCGCTATTTGAAAAATTAAAAGCACAACCTAAAGCATAAGCCAAACAAAGACCTAAAATTCCACCTATTAAACACAAAATAATAGCTTCTATTAAAAACTGGCATTTAATATTTGATGTTGTTGCACCTATTGCAATTTTTATGCCTATTTCTTTTGTTCTTTCTTTTACACTTACTAACATAATATTCATAACTCCAATTCCGCCAACTAAAAGCGAAATTGCAGCAATAGATAAAATAAGTAAATTCATAGTAGCTAGTGTGCTTTGAGCTGTTTTTTTGATAGTATCAGAATTTCTTGTAAAAAAATCTTTTCTTCCATGTTTTTTGGTTAAAAGTTCTACTAAATTCTTTTCTGCTATTTGTGCATCTGCTTCATCTTTAACCTTAACTGTAATGCTATTAATATGCCTATTTCCAGTTATTTTGCTTATAACAAAACTAAAAGGAGCGTAAATTTTAATATTATCACTATTAGAAAAATCATCTTTTTTAGCTACGCCTATAATTTTAGCAGGAATTTTATTAAAAAATATAATTTTTCCTATTGGATTTTCATTTTTAAAAAGCTGTTTTTTTGCATTATGATCTATAATTACAACCGAATTTGATCTAAAAATATCATCTTTCGTAAAATTTCTACCACTTTCTAACTCAATTTTATCTACTTTTAAAGAATCTTTGCCCCCGCCCCTTAAACTTGCATTTAAATTTAAATTTTTATAAGTTACAATACCGCTTGTAGCTATATTTGGCGTAGAATAATCTAAATATAACTCATTTCCTAAAATTCTAGAATCATCTACGCTAAGAGTTTTTATATTTCTAGCCATTAAATCACCAAAATTTTTACCAGGATAAATTGTGATTGTATTTGTACCAACGGCTTTTATGGATGAGAGAATTTTTTCTTGCGAGCCCTCCCCTAATGCTACTACACATATCACAGAAGCAATAGCAATTATTATGCCAAGCATAGTTAATAGGGATCTGAATTTGTGAGAAAATATCGAATTTATAGACATTAAAAAAGATTCTATAAATAAATTTAGAGTATAGTTTAAACTCATTTTTTTAAGTTGTGGTTTTTTATCTAAGATAAATTTTTCGTCGTTTTTGATTGTGTCGCTTAAAATTTTACCGTCTTTGATTTCTATAACTCTATTTGCGTGATTTGCTATGTTTAAATCGTGAGTTACGATTACAATTGTATGACCTAATTTATGTAAATTTGACAAAATTTCCATAACCATTTTACCACTTTTACTATCCAAAGCACCAGTTGGCTCATCTGCTAAAATCACTTCTGCACCATTAATCAAGGCTCTAGCTATACTCACTCTTTGTTGTTGGCCGCCACTAAGCTTATTTGGAATTTGATTAGCCTTATCTTTTAGACCCAAATCATCCAATAACTCTAAAGCCATTTTTTCTCTATCATTTTTATTAACACCTCCATAAAGAGAAGGAAGAGCGACATTTTGAAGAGAATTGATTGAACTTATGAGATTATATTTTTGAAAAATAAATCCAAAATATTCACGTCTTAAACTAGCTAATTCATCACCACTAAGCCCAATTATGTCTTTATCATTTATAAAATATTTACCACTTGTTGGAGTATCCAAACAGCCAATAATATTCATTAAGGTTGATTTTCCGCTACCACTTTGTCCTATAATAGCTACAAACTCACCCTTTTTTATCTCTAAATTTATACTCTTTAAAGCCGTATAAGAATTAGAATCAATCATATAACTTTTTGTTATATTTTGTAATTTTATCAACACCTATTCCTTTATATTTAATAAAATTTAAGACTTTGATTTATTGGATTCATCGTTTTGCAAAATAATATCATCATTTTCATTAATATTATCTACTTCAACATAAATTCCATCGCTAATTCCTAAATTTACATATTGTTTTAAGACATTACCATCTTTTAAAATTTTAACAAAACTCTTGTTATTTTCTCTAAAAATAGCATTTTGCGGAATATAAAGTATATCTTTGCTTTGACTTATTATTATCTCGTTTTGAGTTGTCATACCGATTTTAAATAAGTTCTCTTGATTTTTTATAAACATCTTAGCATAATAATAAATAGCACCACTAGATTGAATATTTTGCATACCATGTTTAGCATATTTTCCATCACTTAAATCACTCAAAGCTGGATCAATTTTTACAATATCTCCATCAAATTTTAAATCAGGATCTGATAATATTGAGTATTTTACACTCATACCAACTTTTATTTTTGGTAAATCACCTTCAGGAATTTGCATATTTATTTCAAGTTTTGATAAATCTGCTATTTGAGCAATTATAGGAGTAGTTTGATTAGCATTTAGGGTTTGCCCCTCTTTTGCTATAATAGAAACAATAGTTCCATCAAATGGTGCTTTGATATTTGTAAGGTCTAAATTTCTCATAGCAGTATCAAGATCTATTTTGTTTTGATAAATTTGAGCCTTTAACTGTTCTATTTTTGCTTTTTTTAGCGTTAAATTATTTAAAGCATTTTCTAAATTTTCCTTTGAACTAGCACCTTTTTTATATAAATTTTGCTCTCTTTCATATTTTTGCTTAGCTATTTTAAAAGATATCTTACTAGCGTTTAAGTCAGCCATTAAAATTTGATTTTCTGCTTTTTTCTTTTCTACTTCATTTTTTTGCTTTATAGAATCAATTTTAGCTATAAAATCACCTTTTTTTACACTATCTCCAATCTTTACATAAAGTTTTTGAACTTCCCCGCTAACTTGAGTGCCTATATCTACTAAATCTCTAGCCCAAATTTGCCCAGCAACTACAACAGAATTTGTTAAGTCTCCACGAATTGGTTTTGTGGTTAGATATTTTGTATCTATATTTTTATTAAGATTATAATAAAATGAAAATCCTACAACCAAAATAACGGATAAAAAAACAGTAAATTTGACATTTTTTTTCATAAATTTCCTAAATATAAATTTCATATCTTCTCTATTTTTTTATAATATCTCATAATGTAATCATGCAAAATTAAAGATACATAAATCATAACTCCGCCAATTATGAGTTTAGTTAAATTTACAGGGCTTCCCCAAAATATTAAATTTACTATAATGGCTACTGGAATTAAAGCATTATTCATAATAGCCAAAACTCCGCTATCAACCTCACAAGCACCTTTATTCCATAAAAAATACCCAACAGCACTAGCTACAACACTAAGCCATAAAATAACTAAATATTGAGTTAAATTTAAAGATAATTTTGAAAAATCCCCATATATTAAAAATACAAATAAACAAACAAAACTAGCTCCTACAAAAAAGTAGCCAAAAAGCTCTTTTTGTGCTTTAAAATCGTATTTTTCTAATAAAAATTTATAAGAGCTTTGACCTACTGCAAAACATATATTAGCTCCTTGCAAAATCAAAAATCCCATCACAAATCCGCTATTTATTTCATTGTATTTTACTACAAAAGCCCCAAAAACAGCGATAAAAACGCTAATTAAATATAAAGATTTAAATTTGCGATTTAAAATATCATAAAAAATAGTTACATAAAATGGTGTAAATATAGTAAATAAAGCGATTTCAACAACACTTAGATATTTAAAACTAGCATAATAAAATAGATACATAGCACCAATTTGCACGCCACCAATACAAGCTGTAAGAGTTGCTAATTTTTTATCAACTCCCCTAAATTTCATAAACGGTAAAAAACAAATCAAAGCCAAAACAACCCGTAAAAGTGCTGCAAAACTACTATCAACCCCTTTTAGATAATTTCCAATCAAGCTAAAAGAAAAAGCCCAAATAAAAGTAACTATAATTAATTTTTTCATTAAAAAACCCTATTTTAAAAATTTAGGTCAAATTATACCTTATTTTACATTTAATTTTAAAAAAATATATTAAATTTAGATAATTTTTGCTAAAATTATATTTTTATTTAAAATCAAGGTTTTTTATGAGCGATATTTCAATAATTATTTTAGCGGCTGGTTTTGGAACAAGAATGAAATCAAATAAAGCAAAGGTTTTGTTTGAAATTTCTGGAAAAGAGATGATTTTTCATATTTTAGAAAAAGCTTATGAGTTAAGTAGCGATGTAAGCGTCATTTTAAACTATGATTTTGATACTATAAAGCAAAAAATTTTAAGCAACTTTCCAAATACTAAAATTTACAAACAAGATATAGAAAATTTTCCAGGAACTGCTGGTGCGTTAAAAAATGTAGAACTAAACTCCAAAAAAACTTTAATTCTTTGCGGAGATATGCCACTTATTACAATAAATGAACTTAAAAATTTAATAAATTCAAAACACGAAGTAGCATTAAGCGTCTTTGAAACTAAAAATCCTTTTGGATATGGAAGAGTTGTTATTAAAGATGGCGAAATTTTAAAAATAGTAGAAGAAAAAGATGCTTTAGATGAAGAAAAAAATATCAAAATAGTAAATGCTGGGTGTTATGCTTTTAAAAGTGAAGTTTTAAAAGAGATTTTGCCTAAAATTTCAAATAACAATAACCAAAAAGAGTATTATCTAACCGATAGCATTGAAATAGCTATAAATTTAGGTTTTAAATGTGAAGCTGTTTTGGTAGATGAGAGAAATTTTATGGGTATAAATGATAAATTTGCACTAAGTATAGCAGAAAATTTAATGCAAGATTTAATAAAAGAAAATTTAATGAAAAATGGCGTTAGAATGAGACTTCCAAATACAATCTACATTGATAGTAAAGCAAAATTTGAAGGAGATTGTGAAATCGAGGAAAATGTAAGTATTATAGGAAGTTGTGTCATCAAAAATAGTATCATAAAAAGCAGTAGCGTTATAGAAGATAGTTTGATACAAGACTCAGACATTGGACCACTTGCTCACATTCGCCCAGGATGCGATATAAAAAATACTCATATTGGAAATTTTGTTGAGCTAAAAAAAGCAAAAGTAGATGGCATTAAGGCTGGACATTTAAGCTATCTTGGTGATTGTGAAATCGAGTCTGGCACAAATATCGGTTGTGGCACGATAACTTGTAATTATGATGGCAAAAAAAAGCATAAAACAATCATCGGTAAAAATGTTTTTATCGGGAGCGATACCCAATTAATTGCACCAATAAAAATTGAAGATGATGTGATGATTGCAGCAGGCACGACAGTTACAAAAGATGCAAAAAAAGGTGAGTTAATAATAAGCAGAAAAAAGCAATCAAATATTGATAAATTTTACTATAAATTTTTTGGAGAAAAAGATGATATTAAAAGATAAAAAAATACTTCTTGCAGTGTGTGGAAGCGTGAGTTTTTATAAAGCTTATGATATTTTATCGGAGTTGAAAAAATTAGGTGCTGATGTTTATGTGGCACTTAGCGATGGTGCTTTAAAATTTTGCAAAAAAGAGAGTTTTGAAGCACTTAGTTCTCATAAAGTTCTTTGTTCTAAAAGCGAAGATTGGCAAAATGGCATAAATCACATAGAGTATTCAAAAGTTGATTTAGTTGTTTTAGCACCAGCTAGCGTAAATTCAATAAATAAACTTGCAAATGGAATTTGCGATAATGTTTTTATGCAGACTTTAATATCTGCTTCAAATGTTCCATTAATTATAGCCCCAGCAGCAAATCCTAAAATGCTTAATCATTTTTCTACGCTAAATTCTATTAAAATTTTAAAAGCAAATGGTGCTACAATAATTGATCCAGTTGAGAAAATTTTAGCTTGTGGCGATGTCGGAAAGGGCGGTATTGCAAATCAAAGCGATATCGTATATATAATCATTAGAGAGCTTTGCAAGGATGATTTTTATGTAGGAAAAACGGTTTTAATTACAGCTGGATCTACAACTGAAAAAATAGATGATGTAAGAGTTATTAGCAATTTATCTAGCGGAAAAATGGGGAAAGCTTTAGCTGATGTGTTTTATTATTTAGGTGCTGATGTACTTTTTGTTTGTAGTGGAGATTTCAGGGTTCCATATAAAAGCATTAAATTTGATAGTTCTTTTGGATTAAAAAGTGCATTATTAACACAAAAATTAAAAAAAGATGACATTATTGTAATGGTAGCAGCGGTTAGTGATTATATTCCAAATAAAGTAAAAGGCAAACTCTCAAAAGAAAATGTCGGAGATATAATTACACTAAGATTTAAGCAAAACGAAGATATAATAGCAAATATCAACTATGAAGGCGTTAAAAAAGTTGGTTTTAAACTTGAAGTGGATATGAAAGAAGCATTGCAAAATGCTAAAGAAGCTTTAGATAATAAAAATTTAGACGCAGTTTGTTTAAATATTTTAAGCAATACAGTTAAATTTGGAAGTGAAAACACAAAAATTACTTTTGTAACACCAAATAATCAAATAGAGCTAAAAGAAGACACGAAAGCAAATACTGCTTTTAAATTAGCAGAACTCATAAAAAGCATATAAATGAATAAACTAAATCATCTTGCTATCATAATGGATGGGAATGGAAGATGGGCTAAAAAGCGTGGTTTGTTGCGTAGCGTAGGACATGAAAATGGTAGTAATGCTATAGAAAATATAGCTAAGTCTTGCATAAGACTTGAAATTCCGATATTAAGCCTCTATGCTTTTAGTACTGAAAATTGGGCTAGACCCAAAAAAGAGATAGATTTTTTAATAAATTTATTTAAAAAATTTCTAATCTCAAAAGAGGAAATTTTTTTAGAAAATTTTATAAGATTTCATACAATAGGAGATTTAAGTGTTTTTGATAAAGAGCTTTTAAATTTAATACAAAATTTAAAGGACAAAACGGCTAAATTTGATAAACTAACGATAAATTTAGCCATAAATTATGGTTCAAAAGATGAGATAGCAAGGGCTTGTCAAAATTTAGCTAATAATAATATAAAAATCAATGAAAAAAATATCTCAAAAGCACTAGATACTGCTTTTTTAGGCGAATTTTGCGATGTGGATATGCTGATAAGAACAGGTGGCAAAAGTAGATTATCAAATTTTATGCTCTGGCAGTGCGCTTATGCTGAGCTATTTTTTACAGACACTTTGTGGCCCGATTTTTGTGAAAGAGAATTAGAAAAAATGGTTTTAGAATTTAAAAATATTAAGAGAAATTTTGGTGGATTATGATTTTAGGAATTTTTTATTTTATATTTGGTGTTTGTATTGGTTCGTTTAGCAATGTGCTAATTTATAGGCTTCCTGAAAATAAAAGTATAAATTTCCCCGCCTCTCACTGCTTAAAATGTAAAACTCCTCTAAAATGGTATCACAATATACCTTTATTTTCTTGGATTTTTTTAGGCGGAAAATGTGCGTTTTGCAAGACAAAAATAAGCTTTCAATATCCTTTAATAGAGCTTATTTGTGGCTTTTTAATGTTAATTTGTATGTTTAAAGAAGTTTCTAATTTTGAGATTGTAGATTATTTTGAAATTTATAAAACTTTTATGATAGGGGTGCTTTTTATCGTGCTTTTAGCAATGGCTGTAATTGATTTTAGATACACAGCGGCTCCTAGCGTACTTTTGTATGTAGCAGTAATTTTATCTCTACTATATAAATTTAATTTTGAAGGGGTTAAATTTGCATTAATTTTTGGAGGCGGAATTTTTATACTTACTTTTTTACTTACAAAAATTTTAAAAAAAGAGGCTATGGGCGAAGCTGATATATATATATTTGCTTGTATTGGTGCGGTTTTAGGCTTAAATTTAGGACTTTTAGCAGTTTTTGTAAGTGCTATTTTATCTCTTTTTGCTTTTATGGTTGTTAGTTTTTTATTTTTACTAAAATCTAAAAAAAATAACATAAAATCAAACACACAAAATCAAAATATATCACAATATCAAATGCCATTCATTCCTTTTTTATCTGCTGGACTTTTTGTAGTTTATGTTTTTGAAGATAAGTGTCAATTATTTTTAAAAATGATTATAGAAGGAAATTTATTTTAGATGAATAAAATAAATAGATATCTTTTTTTGCATTTTATAGGCTCTTTTTCATCACTTTTTAGCACACTATTTTTGATAATGTCTATTATATTTTTTATACAAATAGCAAGAATTACGTCTATAATCTCAATAAATCTTTATGAACTTTTAAAATTATATATTTTTATGCTTCCAAGAATTCTTATATTTACCACTCCGATTGCTTTTTTTTCAGCATTAACGATTGCACTTTTTAGACTTTCAAAAGAAAATGAAAGTATCGTTATATTTACTTTTGGATATTCTCCTAAAAAAATTAGTATATTTTTTTTTAAAATTGCAACTTTTCTATCTATAATTTTGCTTTTTATATCAATCATAATGATGCCTTTAGCTGAAAATTTAAAAGATAATTTTATAGAATACAAAAAAACACAAGCCACAATAAATTTAAAATCTAGCGAATTGGGACAGAAATTTGGCGAATGGTTATTATACATACAAGATCAAGAAAAACTTAAAAACAACACTATTTATAAGAATTTAGTTTTATATTCTCCAAACAGTGAAAATCAAAGATTAATTTTAGCAAAAAGTGGCGAATTTAAGAGTGCAAATTCCGTATTTGAAATGATTTTAAATGATGGTAAAATTTATACGATTTCTAATACATTACACGTAACTTTATTTAACAAAATGACAATCAGAACAAAACCTAGCGAAAATTTAAATGATCCAAAATCCATTTTAGATTATTGGAGAAATGCACAAAAAAATATAAGCATATATACGCTAGTTTCGCTATTTCCTTTAGCAAGTGTGCTTTTTGCTATATCTTTTGGGATAGTTACATATAGATATGAAAAAGGTTTTGTTTATGTGGGAATTTTTGCTGTTTTATTTGGATATTTTACAAGTATGATGCTATTAGCAAAATATCCTAAAATAGCCATTCCATCTGTATTTTTAATATTTTTTCTAGCATCTATTTACTATTTTAAAAACAAAATTCTTAAGAAATATTAATGCTTATAAAACTAACTTATTCATTTGATGGCTCTAAATTTTGCGGCTCACAATCTCAACCAAATTTAAAAGGCGTTGAAGATTTATTAAAAATAGCACTTAGCAGAGTGGGGATTTTTAATAAAATCATTTCTGCTTCAAGAACAGATAAAGGTGTTCATTCTCTAAATTCTATAAGCGTTGTAAAATGTCCTGATTTTTGGGATTTACTAAGATTAAAAGAGTTGCTAAATAGACACACTAAGCCTTTTTTGTATATTAAAAAAATTGAAATTGCGGATGAAAACTTTCATCCTAGATTTGATGCAAAAGCTAGAAGTTATAGATATATCCTAAATCACGGTAAATTTAGCCCTTTCTTATCTAATTTTTGTTATTTTTATAAAGATATAGATATAAATTTATTAAATTACTCACTTAAAAAATTTGAAGGATATAATGATTTTGGTAAATTTATGAAAGTAGGAAGTGATACGAAAAATTTTAAAAGAGATATGATAAAAGCTTACTCTTTTAAATATAAAAATTTTACGATTATTAAATTTAAAGCAAATGGATTTTTGAGATCTCAAGTAAGATTAATGGTAGCAAATGCATTAAAAGAGTATGATTATTTAGTAAATTTAGATCTAAATTTACTAAATAATAAAAATTTTATAATAAATAACTCAAAAATTTTTAATATCAATCAACCAATTACTAAAATTCCAGCACCACCGCAAGCTTTGTATTTAGAAAGAATTTTTTATTATTAATTACTTAATTGCTTTTGAAGAATTCTATCTATTTCTACCTTACTATCTTTTACATACATTTTCTCGCTATCTTTAAACTCAAATTCCAAATCATCTGCACCAAAACTTCTAGCTATAGTTTCTAGGGTTAAAATGGCTGATTTATGAATTTGTTTTTCTAGATCATCGATTATTTTTACAGACATATTTTTAACCTCATCTTTTGCTTCATTAATTAAGGCATTTTTATCACTCTCGCTAAAACCAGGACCAAAAAGTCCGCTTAAAGAATCAGGTAGCAAAAATGGTAAAAATTTAGAATTTTTCTCATCATAAATTTTCATATCTTTTATAGAAAATTCATATTTGCAAGGTGGCATTGTGATTTTATAGCTATTGTCGTTTAAGTGCTTTATTTCAAACTCCTTGCTTCTTAAATCATATATAAAATTTATCTCGAATTCAAATATTAAAGCAATCTGTTTTTTACTCATAGACCACCCAAAAATTTTATCCCAAAATCCACCAATAGCACTATCTTTTTTAGTAACTATCTCTTTTGAGTAAATTTTAAAAACACTCAATTCACCTATACTTTTTAGCTTTGTAATGCTAGTAGAAATTTCGGTACTAGGACTAGAGTTTAATTTTTTATTTTGTCTTAAAAGAACAAAAATCACCGCCAAAAGAGCCATAACTAAAATACTAAAAACGATCTCCACTAATTACCCTTTATTAAAAAATTTGTCTAAATTTATAACCTTTTTCTTCTAATACAGCCTTTACAGCATCTTGATGAGATTTACCTTTTGTTTCAAGAGTTATTGTAATAACTGCATCTCCATAATCTATCTGAGTTGAAAATCTATCATAATCAATCTTTACGATATTTGCATTAGCATTTTTTAAAGCATTTGTTAAGCCCATCAAAGCACCTGGCTTATCTACTAATGTTACGCTAATTGCCATTTTTCTATATGATTTTATAAGCCCTTTTTCTATAATGATATTAAGAGTTTGAACATCTATATTTCCGCCACTTAAAATAATGCCTATGTTTGAATTTTTTTTGTAGCTAAATTTAGAATTTAAAAGTGCAGCCACTCCAACAGCACCAGCACCTTCAACTACTATTTTTTGAGCTTCCAAAAGATGTAAAATAGCTCCTGCGATCTCTTCATCATCAACTTGAACAAACTCATCAACGCACTCTAAAATATGACCTAAAGTTATGATACTTGCATCACGAACAGATATCCCATCAGCTATCGTTTTTACGCTTTTTGAGTTAATCTGTTTTTTCGCATTAAAGCTATCAAACATTGCAGGAGCACCTTTAGCTCCAACTGCTATAACTTTTATTTTTGGATTAATTTGCTTAGCACAACTTGCAACCCCACTTGCAAGACCGCCACCGCCAACTGGTATCACGATGTAATCTAAATTAGGCACATCTTCTAACATCTCAAGAGCTATCGTGCCTTGTCCTGCTTGAACAAAAACATTATCAAACGGATGAACAAACACAAGACCTTTTTTATTTGCATAATCAATAGCCCAAGCATAAGCTTCATCAAAATTATCGCCCTTTAAAATTACTTCTGCACCTAGTGCTTTTGTGCCTGCTACTTTTAAAAGTGGCGTTGCTTCAGGCATAACAATAACAGCCCTTATGCCAAATTCTCTTGCACTAATTGCTACACCTTGAGCGTGATTTCCAGCACTTGCTGCTATAACGCCATTTTTCTTATCTTCATCGCTTAAATTTGCTATCATATTATAAGCACCACGAATTTTATAAGCACCTGTTCTTTGGAGGTTTTCCTCTTTTAAAAATACATTTGCACTAAAACACTCGCTAAGTTTTGAAGATTTAGCAAATGGAGTAGTTTCTATAAAATTTGCAATAGTTCGTTTTGCTTGAACTATTTTATTTAAATCAACCATAAATTTCCTTATTATAATGATAAAAATTTATTATACCAAAATAGACTTAGCTTTTAGCACCTTTATTTAAATTTACACTATATTAATATATTTTTTTAAAAATATATTTTGATACTCAACCATTATACACTTATCCTCAATAAAATTTATGCCCTTATTTAGGGCTTTTATTTTAGCTTCTTCGTTTTTTATACCTAACTGAAGCCAAAAGGTTTTTGCCCCTTTATTTATAACATCATCGATTATTTCACTTGCAAATTCTGCTTTTCTAAACATCAAAACTATATCTATATCATCTTTTATCTCGCTTAAATTTCTATATACTTTTTCATTTAAAATCTCATCAAATTTAGGATAAATCGGATAAATTTTATAGCCCTTTTCTTGCATAAATTTACTCACATAATGACTTGGCTTACTCTTATCAGGACTAAGCCCCACAACTGCAATATTTTTTGAAAATTTTAAAATCTCTTTTATAGTCATAAATTTCCTTAAAAAACAACTCTTAAGCTATCACCTACTATAACTTTTATATTTTCAAAGTCGCTAAAACTAATATCTGCAAAGCCGTTTAAAATAACTTCTTTATCTTCATACTCTCTTAATTTTTCAACTACTTTTTTACCGCCTTCTATCACAACTAAAATTCCATCACAAATAAATAGCTTATCTTGTATAATCTCATCTATACTTTTATCTAAAGTTTTTCCGCACATTAAAAGCATATTTCTAGCCGTGTCAAATGGACTTAAATTTGATAAATTAAGCTTTATTTGCTCGTTTTCTAAAACTAAATTTGATTTATCTTTCATCTCATAAATGCTAAATTTAGTATCGGTGTTTAAATTTGATATAACTCTTTTAACTCTTTCTATCGTTATATCACTAATAACTGGGTTTTGTGAATTTAACTCATCTTTACAAAAATCATACGCCGTTTTACTCTTTTTCTCATCAATTTTTTCATCAAGTTGGACTAAGATAAATTTGCGATTTCCATTATCGGCTAAATTTTGTTCCATCACAGCGTGTGCTGTTGTGCCACTTCCTGCAAAAAAGTCTAGGATAATGTCATTATCGTTTGGGTTTGTAGTCATTTTAAGCAATTCACATATCAAATAAATTGGTTTAGGATGATCAAAAATTCTACGATTATCAAAAAGTTTATCTAAATTTTTTTGAGATGATTGTCCTGATGAAACATCTAAAAAGTCAGTATATGGCTTTTTAGCTATACCATTATATCTTACTTTATTATATACATTTCCATTTTTAAATACTATCTCATTTTCCGCTAATCCTTTCTCGAATTTCTCCTTAGACCACAGCCAAATACTATCTTTTTTATTTGCTCCACTTGTTTGTCGTTTTTCCCATTTTTCAAAAGAACCACCTGCATAATATTTAACACCATCGTGCTCAATTATATAATCCATACCTTTTGAATAACTACTGCTTTTGCTATCTAATTTTCTAAGATAATATTTTCCTTTTTCATCTTCAAGTTTATAGCGACTTTTATCCGATAAAATTTTATTAAATCCTTCTAAATCATATTTTTTATAGCATAAAATATAATCTTTATTTTCTGAAAAATACTTGCTATCCATTTTTATATTTTCAGTTTTTTTCCAAATTAAAGTTCCAATAAAATTATCCTCGCCAAAAATTTCATCACATAAAATTTTCAGATTTGCCATTTCATTATCATCAATTGAGATAAATATAACTCCATCATCTTTTAGTAAATCTCTTGCAAGTTTAAGGCGTGGAAGCATAAAATTTAGCCAACCGCTATGACTTTTAGAACTTTGGATATTTTTTATGAAATTTAGAGTTTCGCTTACGACTTCGTTTCCATCATCATCAATTTCTATCAAATCAAGGTTTTTTAAAATTTCTTTATAGTCTTTTCTAAAATCATCAGGATAGATGAAATTTTCGTTTTTGGTATTGTAAGGCGGGTCTATATAAATCATCTTTATTTTTGAGTGATAGGCCTTATCTAGGATTTTTAAAGCGTCTAAATTATCGCCTATGATGATATGATTTTGTGCATTAGGCTCGGTATTTATTAGACTCAAATCTTTTTTACAAGGGGCTTGGTAAAGTGCATTGGCTAAGGCTTTGCCCGTCCAGTTTAACTCATAACCATTTAAATTTTCACTAACTCCTAAGATAGTGGCTATGCTTTTTAAAGAAATCTCACCATCTTTAAATGTGGATGGAAAATTTGATTTTAAAATTTCAATAAATTTTTCTTTTTCACTCATCTTATTTTCTAAAATTTTAACATTTAATTTTAAGGCGTCATCTTTTTTTATCATTTTAAATCTCCTAAAATATCAATTAATGCTTGTTTATTAATTCTAGTTTTAAATTTAATATCAGCGTTTATGCCTTGAGATTTGATATATTTATCAAGGGTCTTAAAAAAGAGTTTTGCATAATCGATTTTTTTAGCTTCATCTTTTGGAATCTCACTAAATTTATCATAGCCTTTTGTTTCGCAAATAAAAAATATCTTTTTGCCGCTATCATTTTCTATCAAATATGCAAAGTCAGGCTCATACTCTTTATATGGGGTTGGAATGCTAAATTTAGGTAATTTTGCAAAAACTTTTATGGTGTTAGAACTGAATTTATCAACCTCATTTTCAATCACATCTTTTTCTATTTGGCTATCATAAATGACTTTATCATATAAATAGTGATTTTTTGGTGAATTTTGGCTTTCATATCTTCCTAGCTTATTAATTTCAATCTCATCTTTGGGCATTTCATTGGCATCGTAAAGATATGAAAATGGTGTTTTTGTAGTGATATTGGTAGCTTGAAAATCATAACAAACTTTATGTATGATATTTTTATGAACGATATCTTTTATGATAAAATTAAGATTTTTAAAAGCTAAATTTGAATCGTTTTTGAAATTTTCTTTGTTTGAAATTTGGTTATAAATTTTAATTATAAAGCTAAGTGGATATAAATTTTCGCTAGCAAAATTTGATAAATTTTCTAAAATAAATTCATCTCCTAATTTATATTTGCTTAGTAAAATTTCCTCTTTTTGGATGGTATTTGTTTGTGAAATAAAAGTTTCTTTTGTGATTTTTATAGTTTTAGGTTTTATTTCTATCTCATCAAATTTAGTTGTAACCTCTCTAATAAGCTCTTTTGTATCAATGTCATCATACCTAATTAAAGCTTTTGTGTTTATACTTTTCCAAAGCTCTTTAAACTCTTTTGCTAAATTTTTTCTAATGGTAGTTAAGTTTGATTTTTTATTTTTATCTATGATTTGTGTGGCTTTGTTTTGACTAGGAGTTATGAATTTTATAAACTCATCAAATTTATCTTTTAGTAGCTCTTTTATGACATCATCATCTTTACAAATCTCAAAAAGTGGAGTTATGATTTCAAAAGTATCATTTATCTCATCAAATTTAACTAAACCTAAATCTTCTAAATGAGTAAAAAGTCTTACTTTTTGTCTCTTATTAAGCATAAACAAATCGCTATCTTTTAAATTCTCTTCATTAAAACTTAAACTCGTTTCTTCTATCTCTTTTTGCAAATCAGCTATAAAAGTTCCTTCATTTGCATTTATCACAACATCAAGGGCGTTTATATCATAAAAGTTATGAGGGTTTAAATTTTGCGTAATTCTTTTGCCATTTTGATTTACACAAAGGCGTAGCCCCCTGCCAACTTGCTGGCGTTTTGAAGTCTCAGACGATGAACTTGCTAATTTAACTAAAGTAAAAACATTTGGATTATCCCATCCTTCTTGTAAAGCCCAAACACTAAAAATAAATCTAAGAGGAGTTTTAAAATTTAAAAGATTAACCTTATCTTCTAAAATAAGCCTAATATCATCTGCTTCTTTATCTTCAGTATTTCCTTTTGCTTTACTATCGCCGCTAAAATAGCCATTTAGAACTTGCAAATCTCCATTTTTGTCAAAATCATTTTCTAAATATTTCTTATAATCTTCATCTAAATTTGGATTTTTTAAAATTGCTTCTCTTTTTTGCTTATAAAGCCTAGTAAATTCATCTTTTATAAAAGGATTTTTTCCTCTAAAATCTGATATATTTGGTATAAAAAATAGACTTAATGCCTTAATATTTTCCTTAAAAAGTCTCTCTTCTTTTTGAAAATGCAAATCTATAGCTTTATCTAGCATAATTGAAATTTGATCTTGGCTAAGTAAGTAGCTACTACTTTTTTCTAATATTTCACCGCTACTTAAATAAAGCTTATTTGATTTTATAGAGTTTATTTTTATGTCTTTAAAATTTTTATTATTTAATTTAAGTCCTAAATCATCATCTAATTTTACATCCACCTTTTTTGCTATACCATTTAAATATGTTTCAAAAGTAGCGGTTTTAGTTTTTGCGTTTATATCTTTTAATATAGGTTTAAAATTTTTATCAATTATCGTATGGACTGAAATTTGCTTAACTAAATAACTTTTAAAAGCACTTATGCTATCAAGTGCATAAATTAAATTTGACAATCTATCATCTCCATCTGGAAATGTAGCACCAAAACGAAAATAAAGTGAGTTAAATTTAAAAAAATACTCCTTAAATTTATCTCCTTTTAAAAGATGCGGTTCGTCTATAAATGAGATAGGTCTTAAATCAGCAATACTATCTAAAACGCTTCCTTTGTGAAAAAGGGTTTCTTTTTGTCTGTTTAAGTGATTATCTTTTTTATTTATAGCACTACTTGTTAGAAGTAAAACGCTTAGCTCTTTGTGGTCGTTTATGTAGTGATTTATGATATTTGATATGCTTTTTTCATCTTTATACTCATAAATTTTAAGATGAGTTTTATAAATAGCATAAAAATACTCTTTTGTAAGTTTTAAATTCTGTTTAACGCTTTCTAAAATCGCTTTTCTTGGAACAAAAATTATAAATTTATTTTGGTTATAAATTTTATGAATTTCATAAATTGCATTTATATAAGTAAATGTTTTTCCTGTGCCTGTCTCCATCAAAATATCAAGATTTTTGTTTTGACTAATGCCTAAATTTAAGGTTTTATTTGAGTTATAAAAATCTTTTAGACACTCTTCTAAATTTAAATGAGTTTTAAAGTTAAAATCTTTTAAAACTTCTATGATGTTTTTTATGCATTCTTGCTGGTAAGCTTGTTTTTCAAATATCATTCTCTCTCCTTAAAATCACCCCGCACTCAATATGATTTGTATTAACAAATTGATCAAAAATAGCAAAATTTAATATCTTATGAGTTTTGCAAATTTCTTTTAAATTTTCGTGCAGTGTTAGGGGATTACACGAAATATAAATTATATTTTCATAATTTTTTATAAAATTTATAACGCTTCCATCAAGTCCAGCACGAGGTGGATCAACTAAAATATGGCTAAAATCAAACTCATTTAAATCAATATCATTTAAGCGGTTAAATTTAGCTCCATTAAAAGCACTCATTAACTCTTCGCTACTAATTCTAAGAAAATCTAAATTTAAAGCGTTATTTTGCAAAGCGTTGATTTTAGCATTTTTGATGGCATTTTTGCTAATTTCATTTGCTAAGACTTTATTAAATTTAAAACTTAAAGGAATAGTGAAATTTCCGTGCCCACAATACATCTCTAACAGATCTTTTGGACTTTTAATATTATCTAAAACCCAACTAATCATCTTCTCATTTACGCTTTTATTTGGCTGAATAAAAGCTCCACTTTCAAAAGTGTATTTAAACTCACGCCCCTTTATAAAAAAGCTTTCGTTTAGAATTTCACTTCCAAAAATAAGCTTTTTGCCCCTACTTCTTGCTATTAAATTTATACCTAAATTTTTAGCTAAATTTTCTAAATTTTCTTTAATCTCATAAATATCTCTATGATAGAGTAAAACCACTAAAATATCGTGATTTGTAGCGATAAACTCAGTCCCAAAAGCTTTAAATTTAAGCCTCTCATCACCCTTTAAAGCATTTAATAAATTTGGCATTAAATTTGATATTTTAATATCCACTTTTGGGCATTCATTAATCTTTAAATAGCGAGTATTTAAGCCATTCATCGTATAAAAAAGATCATTTTTTTCGTGAAAAATTCCAAACTCAGCTCTTATTCTATAGCCTTTTGTCTTAGAAGTAAAAAACTCAAAATCCCCACTATACAAATCTCTAAATTTATCTTTTATAAAACTTAGCTTTAAATTTATTTGTTCATTATAGGATAAATTTAAAGTGCAACTCCCACACTCACCTAAATGTTTGCAAAAACTCAAAATTTAATCCAACTTTTCATTATAAAATCCAGCCCAACTCTGAGTTGTAGCCATAACTTCGATAGTATTTATATTTAAATTTTGCGGTAGTTGAGATATCTCAAAAACTATTCTAGCAATGTCGCTAGCCTTGATAAATTGAGTATTTTCGTATATGCTATTAGCTTTTTTTATATCTCCTTTAAATCTAATTATACTAAATTCTGTTTTACAAAGACCTGGTTCGATATTTGTTACTCTTATACCTGTTCCTTTTAAATCATTTCTTAAATTTAAACTAAACTGCCTAATAAAAGCTTTACTCGATCCATAAACACTTGATCCCTCATAACTCCAATTTCCAGCAACAGAACCGATATTAGCTATAAAACCACCCTTTTTTATGTATGGTAAAGTAGCTTTTGTAACGTAAATAACGCCTTTTATATTTGTATCTATCATTACTTCAAAATCATCTAAATTTGCTTGCATAAATTTATCTTGCCCCAAAGCAAGACCTGCATTATTAACCAAAATATCGATATTTTTAAACTCATCTGGTAAATTTTCAATAGCATCAAAAATCGCTTCTTTGTCTCTAACATCAGCACAAATTTGATGAATTTTGATATCTTTAAATTCATTAGTAAGATTTTGAAGTCTATCTTTGCGACGCCCCAAAATTATTAAGTTATAACCATTTTGTCCAAATTTTCTAGCAATCGCCTCTCCAAATCCAGACGTAGCTCCTGTTATAAAAATAGTTTTACTCATCATATTCTCCTTTAAATTTATTTTTTTTGATTCCTAAATTTTCAACATACAAAAATACATACTTATCTTTATTTTGCCACGCCCAATCAGCTAAATTATAACCCATATCATCACTTTCATCTATTTTTGCACCATTTTGTATTAAAATTTTTACAATTTCTAAATTTGAGTATTTTGCTGCGTGCATTAAAACGCTTTTTGAAGTGTGATTTAACGCACAAAATTTTAAATTTGATGAGTTGATGGATGATTTTTCATAATTAGATATTATTTTAGCATTTACATCTGCTTTATTTGTAATCAAAAATTTAACCAAATCTTTATCTTTAAATTCAACGGCATAAAAAAGAACAGTTTTACCAAAGCTATTTTTATAGTTTATATCTGCTCCTTTTTTAAGTAAAAATTTAACCATATTTAAATCTTTCAAAGCGTAAAATAAAGCACTCTCGTGACCTTCATTTATAACAGCTCCTAAATCTAAAATATAGTTTATAAAATCAAAATTCCTCTTTTTTAAGATAGAGATTTTTAGGGCTTTGTTTAAATTTAAATTCTTATGCTCATATATATATTCTATAAGCATTTTTTCATCCAGATATTTACTTGATAAAATATCCTCAAATTCATCCATTTTGAAATTTATCTTATCTCCGCCAGCAAATTTTAAAAACTCATTTGCTACTTTTTTTGCTAAAAACACAGCACTTGCTTCATCGTATATTTTTTTATAAAAATTTACTAATGATTGAAAAGAAGTATTGTAAGCAGAGTTAAATTTCTGATAAGCAATATAATTATCTAAGCTTTTTAATGACCAACTTTGCAAAAAATTTCTGCTTGAAATTTCATCGCTAAAATCTGTATCTTTTAGGCTTTTTTTATAAATTTCAGGAAGATAAAGAGCTTTTAGAATTTTTCGTTTAAATTCTTTTTTTAAAAAAAATGCCATACTTCCATCACAATCTACATTTAAACCACGAATTTTTAATGCAATTTCATTTAAATTTTGCAAAAAATCCGCCTCACAAATCATTTCATCATTTAAAAATTCTAAATCTTCATAATCTTGCTTATTTAAAAAATAATTTGGATCATCTTTTAATATTTGACAAACCTCACCTGCACTTAAAAAACTAGCAGGCAAGATTATAGAAAGTATAAAAAAGAGCATAAATTTTACCATTTTTAAACCTTAAAAAAATAATGCTATTTTATCATAAAAATAGAGTTTTAAAATTAAAAATATAAAATTATGGCTAAATTTGCATTAAAACTCATAATGTAAATTCTAAAATTTCATTAAAATTCAAATATCTATAAATTTCATCTTCTTTACCATCAAGCTTTCTAGGAACTATCTCTAAATACTCATCTTTTGTTGGAATCCTACCTAAAATAGCACACACGGCAGCTAACTCAGCACTTCCTAGATAAACTTGTGCTCCTAGCCCCATTCTATTATCAAAATTTCTAGTTGATGTTGAAAACACTATCGCCCCATCAGCTACTCTTGCTTGATTTCCCATACACAATGAACACCCAGGAACCTCAGTTCTAGCACCAGCTGCACCAAATAATGAGTAATAACCCTCTTCTTTTAGTTTTCTTTCATCCATAATTGTTGGTGGAACTACCCAAAGCCTAGTTGGAACTTGCCCCTCGCCTCTTAAAACTTCTCCTAAAGCTCTATAATGCCCGATATTTGTCATACAACTTCCCACAAAAACTTCATCTATATTTTTAGGTCTTTTTTCATCATTTAAAACTTCACTCAAAGTTGCCACATCATCAGGATCATTTGGACACGCTAAAATCGGCTCAGTAATCTCATCTAAATTTATCTCAATAATTTCTGAATACTTAGCATTTTCATCAGCTTTTAAAAGAGTTGGATTTTTAAGCCATTTAAGCATTTTTTCTTTTCTTCGCTCTAGCGTAGCTTTGCTTTCATAACCAGCTTCTATCATTGCATCAATTAAAGTTATATTTGATTTAATATATTCTATAATAGGCTCTTTATTTAAATTTACCACGCACGCTGCTGAACTTCTTTCAGCACTTGCATCGCTTAACTCAAAAGCTTGCTCAACCTTTAAATCCCCTAAGCCTTCAATCTCTATAATCTTACCTGCAAAAACATTTTTTTTATTTTGTTTTTCAACTGTTAAAAGACCTTGCTTTATAGCATAATATGGAATCGCATTTACTAAATCTCTTAAAGTAATTCCTGGCTGTAAATTTCCTTTAAATTTAACCAAAACTGACTCAGGAACATTTAAAGGCATCGCTCCAGTTACCGCTGCAAAAGCCACTAGCCCACTTCCTGCTGGAAAACTTATACCTATTGGAAATCTAGTGTGAGAATCCCCACCCGTGCCAACACTATCAGGCAAAACCATTCTATTAAGCCATGAATGAATTACCCCATCTCCTGGCTTTAAAGAAACTCCGCCTCTATCACTCATAAATTTAGGTAAAGTTTTATGAGTTATCGCATCACTTGGCTTTGGATAAGCTGCTGTATGACAAAAACTTTGAAGCACGAAATCAGCCCCAAATCCTAAACTAGCAAGCTCTTTTATCTCATCTCTTGTCATCGGTCCTGTGGTGTCTTGAGAACCAACTGTTAAAGTAGTAGCCTCAACATACATTCCAGGTCTAACGCCATCTAATCCGCAAGCTTTTCCTATCATTTTTTGTGCTAAAGTGTAGCCTAAATTTTCATCATCTTTTGGTTGAGAAGGTTTAATAAAAATATCTTCTTCTTCTAAATTTAAAAACTCTCTTGATTTTTTACAAAGTGATTTTCCTATAATTAAAGGAATTCGCCCCCCTGCCCTAACTTCATCATAGATTGTATTTGGTATTAGATTAAATTTGCTTACAACTTCGCCATTTTTAACTATTTTTCCATCATATGGATAAATTTCAATCTCATCGCCCATATTTAAATTTGAAACATCAGAAATTATTGGTAAGGCTCCGCTATCTTCGGCTGTATTAAAAAATATCGGTGCAATAGTTGTACCTATTATAATTCCGCCTGTTTTTTTATTTGGTATGCCATAAATTTCTTTTCCTAGATGCCATTGTATAGAGTTGATACCGCTTTTTCTACTGCTTCCTGTACCAACCACATCGCCAACATAAGCAATCTCTCGCCCACTTTTCTTAAGCTCATTAATCTTATCAATACTACCAGGCTGTCTTCTTACAAGCATAGCATTTGCGTGAAGTGGTATATCACTTCTACTAAAAGCCTCACTTGCAGGGCTTAAATCATCAGTATTTGTTTCGCCTGCAACCTTAAAAACTATAGCTTCTATTTTTTGTGAAATTTCGGGTCTTTTTAAAAACCACTCAGCATTTGCCCAACTTTTTATAACATCAAGTGCAAATTCATTTCCATCTTTTGCTAAAGAAACTATATCATTAAAATAATCATGCACAAAAATAGTATCTTTCAACGCCAAACTTGCTTTTTTAGCCACTTCTAAATCGCTATTTTTCAAACAGGCTATCAAAACTATAACATTATAACCGCCAAGCATAGTTTGAAGCATATCTATAGCATCTTGTTTTGAAATTCCTTCTATTTGTAGATTGTGATTTAAAATCTCATTTAAAAATTCAGCCTTGATTTTTGCCGAATCATCAACGCCTGGATTTACTCTATTTTTCAACAAAGATATAAGCAAACTTTGTTTTTCGCCATTTTGTTTTAATAATTCACAAAGATTTATCGTCTGTTCTTTGTCTAATGGAAGCGGCGGAATGTTTAAAACTTTTCTATCTTTTACACTTTTTTCATAATCATCAAGAAATTTCATATCAAATCCTTTATCAAAATATACGTATTCTACCAAAATATTTTAAAATTTTTACATAAATTTTATTCTTAAATTTTACATTAAGGTTATTTTAAAATAATATGCAAACTTTATCTCTAAACATCAAAATTAACTATACAACAATTTTTTATACTTTAGTTTTAATGAATTTAAAACAACAAAAATAGAGCTAAAACTCATAGCAAGTGCTGCAAAATACGGCTCTAAATAAAATCCAAATTTAAAAAACAATCCAGTAGCAAGAGGTATGCAAAATATATTATAAAAAAACGCCCAAAATAAATTTTGTTTAATAATTTTCATAGTTTTATTTGATGAGATAATTAAATTTTTAATTCCGAGTAAATTATTTCCAATTAATATTGCATCTCCAGCTCCCTTTGCTATATCGCTACCTCCGCTCATAGCTATACCGACATCTGCCATTTTTAAAGAAAGTCCATCATTAACACCATCACCAACAAATATCGTAAAACCTTGATTTTGGCGATATTTCTCAACAATTTTTGACTTATCTTGAGGTAGGGCGTTTGCATAAATTTTATCTATATTTAGTTTTTCAGCTATAAAATTTGCTACTTTTTCATTATCTCCTGTAAGCATTGCTGAGTTTATATTTTCTTTTCTTAGAAAATTTAAAAGCTCTTTTGCACTACTATTTAACTCATCACTTAAGATTATAAATCCTTCGTATTTTAAATTTTTTGCTACCAAAATAACCCCAAAACCACTATCTAGGTATCTTTGAAAATCATTTTTTACAATAACTCCAAATTTATTTAATAGTTCTAAATTTCCAACCAAAATTTCTCCAGCCTTTATACCAAAACCTATCAAATTTTCAAACTCAACATTTGGTTTTTTTATCTTTAAATTTTTATTCTTTGCAAAATTTACAACAGCTTTTGAAATCAAATGCTCGCTTAAAAGCTCTATATTTGCCACTTCATTTAAAATATCATCACTTAAATTTGTGCTATAAACCGTAATTTCGCCCTTAGTTAAAGTACCTGTTTTATCAAAAATGATATTTTTTACATCTTTTAAATTTTCTAAAATTTCAGGATTTTTAACCAAAACGCCATTTTTAGCTAAATTTGATAAAGCACAAACTATAGAAATTGGCACTGCTAGACCCAAAGCACAAGGGCAAGAAATAACCAAAACAGATATTGCACACATAATAGCATTTGAGATATTTCCCACTAAAAACCAAATCAAAAATGTAAAAAAACTAATGCAAATTACGAATGGAACAAATATATTTGCAACCTTATCAGTAAGCCTTGAGATCGGCATTTTTTTTGCATTTGCTTCGCTCAAAAGCTTAGTCATTCTAGCTAGCAAAGTCTCGTGATTTTGTTTTGTGATTTTTATATTAATTACTCCATTTGTATTAATACAGCCCGCATTCACAAAATCCCCCACGCCCCTAAAAACAGGCATACTCTCTCCGCTTAAAATAGAGGTATCTATCTCTGCACCACCTTCTATAATAATCCCATCTCCAGGTATATTCATACCGCTTTTTACTATCACAACATCATCTAATTTTAAATTTGAAGCCAAAATTTCTTCACTAGTTCCATCAGATTTAATTAAAAGTGCTATTTTAGGGGTTAAATCAAGAAGAGTTTTAATATAATCATTTGCTTTTAGTTTTGATTTCTCTTCTAAAAATTTGCCTATTAAAATAAAAGTTACTATCATACAAGCTGATTCAAAGTAAAAATTTATAAATTTTTGTTCAATAAATTTATTAAAAACCAACACGAAAGTAGAGTAAGTAAAAGATGAAAAAACTCCTAAACTAACCAACACATTCATATCAAAATTTATATTTTTAAGGGCTTTAAAAGCATTGGTAAAGAAATTTTTACCGCAATAAAAAATCACAACAAAAGATATTAAAAATTGAAGCATTAAATTTAAAAAACTATGATTCAAAAACATATGCAAAACCATTAAAACAGTGCTTAAAATAACTGATAAAATCAATTTTGACTGTAAAATTTTTAAATTTTTTGCCTTTTTTTCTTCTAATTCTTCATAATTTGTGGCTATCTCATAACCAAGTTTTTCTATTTTTTGTCTTACCTTATCTGCTACTTTGGTATCTCTTACTTCAAATTCACCATAGCTTGAAGCAAAACTCACATTTGCATTAGATACGCCATCTATTTTTTTAACGACTTTTTCAACTGCGTTTGAGCAATTTACACAACTCATACCAACGATGTTGTATCTAATGATCATCAAATTTCCTTTTCTATTTCAAAACCTATTTCTTTCATACTGTTTTTAAAATTTTCCACGTTTTCATCATCTATTTTTAAATTCACAACACCATTTTGAACATCTACTTCAACATCTCCAAAATCATCTTCTAGATAGTTTTTTATGGTATTTGCACAATTTTGACAATGTATATTTAAAGCCTTAAATCTTCTCATTTTAGCCCCTTTAAATTTTCTCATAATTATAAATTTATTGCTTAAACTATTTTTTAATATTAATTTCATTTTACTAAATTTAAGACTTTGTGTGATATAATTTCTCAAATTTTTATTTAAGGAATTTAAATGGGAAGAGCGTTTGAGTATAGAAGAGCTGCAAAAGAAGCTAGATGGGGGAAGATGAGTAGAATTTTTCCTAAACTTGGTAAAGCAATTACACTAGCTGCAAAAGAAGGCGGAAGCGATCCTGATATGAATCCAAAATTAAGATCAGCAATCGCTACTGCAAAAGCACAAAATATGCCTAAAGCCAACATAGACGCTGCAATTAAAAGAGCTAGCGAAAAAGATAGTCTAAATATACAAACAATCCACTACGACGGCAGAGGTCCTCATGGATGCCTTATTATAGTGGAGTGTGCAACTGAAAATTCAACCAGAACAGTTGCAAATATAAAATCAATTTTTTCTAAAAATGGAGGAGAGTTTTTACCAGTCGGAAGCCTTTCATATATGTTTTCAAGAAAAGCAGTTTTTGAAGTAAAAATACCAATAAGCGATTTAGACGAGTTGGAATTAGAATTGATTGATTATGGAATGACTTTATTAGAAAAAAATGAAGATGAAGATGGTGAGAATTCTTTAATAATTTATGGCGAATATGAAAGCTTTGGCGAGTTAAATAATGGCATAGAAAAATTGGGTCTTGAAATCATAAGTGCGGGGTTAAAATTTATAGCAAATGATAAGCATAAATTTAGCGATGAAGATCTTGAAAATATAGAAAAATTAATAGACAAACTTGAAGATGACGATGATGTTCAAGCTGTTTATACAAATATAGCTTAAATTCAAAAAGGAAAAACAATGGAAAATTTAAAAACTTATGAGATAAACGACGAGGTTATGAATAGCAAATTTGCTATCATTGAAACAGAAAAAGGGGAAATGAAGCTAGAACTTTACCCTGATGAAGCCCCACAAACGGTTGCAAATTTCATACATTTAGCAAATGATGGTTTTTATGATGGATTAAATTTTCATAGAGTTATACCAAATTTTGTTATTCAGGGTGGATGTCCTTATGGCACTGGTACAGGTGGGCCAGGACATAGAATAAAATGTGAATGTGATAACCAAACTAAAAAACACGAAAGAGGAAGTTTATCTATGGCTCACGCTGGAAGAGATACAGGTGGGAGTCAGTTTTTTATATGCCACTCGCCACAACCTCATTTAAATGGCGTTCATACGGTATTTGGCAAAGTAATTGAAGGTCTTGACGTAGTTGATAGTATAAGAGCTGGAGATAAGATAAATAGTATTAAAATAGTGTAAATTCAAGCACTATAAAAGAGGTTAATGATAAATAAAAATTTTATCATAAAAGAGTATTTTTATAATACTCTTTTTATCACTATTTTTATCAAAATTTATAATTTTATTTAATTTTATAAGCTTTTAAAAATTATCAATAATATGCATTAATTTAAAAGGAATCTGTTTTATATGATAAAGATAAAAAATCCTTTATCCTCAATATAACAAATTTAATCCTTAAAAATAATACAAAAGTCTAAACTAATCACTATAATATAATAAAAATTATCAATACTGCAAGTATCAATCATAACATCATAAACAATTATTTTTCTATTTTTAGATAGATAATTTATATAGAGTTAAATTAAAGCCATTTTAGCCAATAACTTCGCTTTACGCACAACTGCAAATAGAGCAAAGATTTTTAAATTAATGCCATTAGAGAAAATTTAAATCATATTTTAAAGAGCGTGAGTTTAGATAAACAAAAATATACTTATAGAATCAGGCTAGAGCCTTTAAATTTAACACAAAAAAAGCAGAATTTAAACACTTTTTTGTTGAAAGAGTGTTTAAATTTAAAGCATAAATTTGAGATTATCTTTATAAAATAAATTTTATATTCTCTATATATATTAAAGCAAATTTACAAAACAAAGCCCAAATTTAACACTATTTCCAAACTCTAACTATTTGCAAATTCAACAACCTCTTTTGCAAGCTCATTTGTTGCATCCACAAATTTAGAATCATCATCTAAATATTGCATTAATATCGGTATTTCAGTGCAAGCAGCTATAAAAACATCAGCTTCTATTTTTTTGATACTATCTCTAAAAATTTCCTTATATTCATCTATCCTGCCAGCCTTTACACCTTTATAAATGCAATCCATTATGTTTTGCTCTATTTGATTAGAAATTTCTATGCTCTCTAGCCCTAATTCATCTAAAAATTTATTATAAATTCCTGTTTTTCTTGTACCAATTGTCGCTATAACTGCTACTTTTTTAGCATTTGGATAGCTATTTTTAATATTTTTAGTTGTGATTTGTGGCATATTTAAAAATTTCATTTTTGTGTATTTTACTAACTCATCAGCAAAAAAGTGAGCCGTATTACACGCTATACAAAACCCATCGCAACCTGAATTTTCAAGCCTTTTTACGCTATCTATCAAAAACGGTAATGGATTTTGCACACTCTCATCTTTTCTAAAAATATATGCACTTCTATCTGGTATTTTGGCGTTATTATCTATAGTTATTAATATATGATCTTGATCACATTTGGCTGGAGTTAAAGATACTATTTTTTTGTATAAATCAACACTTGCTAAAGATCCCATTCCGCCAATGATTCCAACTCTTTTCATAATACTCCTTTTAAAAATCGTAATTATATCACTAAATTTATAAATTTAACACATTTTCAAATTTTCCAAACTACTTTCAATAATAATAATGAATTT
>NZ_VWSJ01000035.1 GCF_009690845.1 Campylobacter portucalensis | reverse complement strand
TGCCGATAATTATATCATTTCCCATTTCACCATTTAGGGTTGTGCCTGATTTGCTTGCTTTTAAAATGTCATCTCCAAATCCGCCGTTGATTTGGATTTGATTGTTGAAAGCTTGGATTTGGTCATTATAAATGCTTTTTTTAGTTAGAATTTCTTTGATTTCGTTTGGGGTTAGAATTTTATCTTTTGTGTGGATTTTATCTATTTTATAGTTTTCATTTATAGAGCTTTCATCAAAGAAATTTTGCACTTTTACGCTGCCGTTTTTGGTGGTGATGAGTAAGTCGTTTGAAAAGTCTTTGCCGTCAAAAACTCTATGAAAATTTAAATCTTTTGCTTTTAGATCTATGAATTTGATAGTGTCTGTTTCATCTTTGTTTGGTTTGAAATTTAGCACTGTGTCATTGTCAAATTTGCTGTTAAAGATATATGTGTCATTACCTTCTCCGCCTTGTAAGAAATCATCTCCGCTACCGCCCATTAGTGTGTCATTGCCGTCTCCGCCGTAAATGTTATCATTTCCGCTTTCGCCAAATATTATGTCGTCTCCGCTACCGCTATCTACGCTATCATTTCCGCTTCCAGCGTAAATGGTGTCGTTACCGTTTTTGGTGATGATACTATCGTCTCCATTTAGGGTATTTATCGTGTAATCCCTGTTTGCAAAAAACATTTCGAGATTATCATTGCCGTTTGTTGGAGTTAGGATAATATCTATGATTTGCTCACTTGATAGTTTTTCGCCGTTAGAAAATTCTATAGCGTTTATTATATAACTTAAATTCACATCATCTTTAAAGAAGTCTGTTACATTTATTGAATTCTCGGCTTTTTTGATGATTAGGTCATTGTTTTGTTTTTGGAATTTAAGGTCAGCTTTTGTGGTGTTATCACTAAATTTAATAATGTCAAATCTATTTTTTGCTTGTGTCGTGGTTATTTATAATGTCATTTCCAAAGTTGCCAGAGAATTCATAAATATCACTTCCGTTTCCGGCGTTTAGATTATCATTTCCGCTACCGCCGATTAATTTATCATTTCCGCCGTTTCCGTAAAGTGTATCAATGCCGTTTAAAATATCTGTGCCGATTAGTGTATCATCGCCATCTGAGCCTGTTTGAGTAGAGAGATTTTTGATAGTTTCATCGTTTAAAAGTTTTAGATAGTTTTCTATTTGCCCGTTTTCTTTTGCAGACACAGCAAATTCGCTTAGCGTTAGCATTAAGCCATTTAGAGTGCTTTTATCGCTGTATAAATCGATAAATTCAGCCAAATCAACAAAGGCTTTTTCGGAATTTAAAGAATTTACTTCATTAAATTTAGCAATCACTCCGTCATAATTCAAAGCAAATTCGTAATTTCCATCCCCATTCTCATTTATATCAAGCGAGATTAAATTTAAATAATCTTTTAGTCTTGTTTGGGTTAAAAGGGATTTATAAGTATAGCCCAAGATTGCTTTATATGTTTTATTTGTTTGGTTAATTATATTTTCCAAATCTGCACTAGAAGTTATAAAAAACTCTGTATTTGTTTTGCCTGTGAAAGAATTTATAATGGCTAGTTTGTCTTTTATGCTATCAAATTTGCTTTGCATTTCATCTGTGATGACAAAGTTTTTATAGGTGTTATATTTGCTCGGAGTTAGGCGAACTACTCTACCACTTCCGCCGCCCTTTTCTGTGGCTTTTGAAAGAGTGAAATTTAAACTGAAATTTTGGTTAGTTTCAGCCCAGTTTGATATAACGCTATCAAGCAAATTTATTTGTTCTTGTTTGGTTGTGGCGACTGAGTAAGTTTTAAGTAAATTTGCGAGTTCTTCGTTTGTGGCTGCTGCTATTCTTAAGTCTCTTAAAAATCCTGTGCCTTTTAAATTTGGTCTTTTTAAGTCATTGGCTGTTAAATTTATTTCGCTTTCATCAGTGAATTTGCGATTGATTGTATCGA
>NZ_VWSJ01000034.1 GCF_009690845.1 Campylobacter portucalensis | reverse complement strand
GAAATTTATTCTGTTTTATTTAGGGGTTGGATAAAGTGGATTTTTTGTAAAGATATTTAAAATTTTTTATGAATTTAGTATTGATAAATATCGTATTTTGTTATGATTTCATAATGTGATTAATTGCCAATTAAATACCAATTTTATCAAAAAGATTAAAATAGATATCTCTTAAATTCATAAGAAATTTTTTGATTTAAAGTCATAATGGTTACTAAATAATCTTTAAATAAATAAAAATTAATGTTAAAAAAGAGTAAAACTAAGAAGTAAAATAGATAAAAGTTGTTTTATAGAAACATATTTTTATTTTACATAAAAAAGGGTCGTGGTAAATTTAATTGTTAAATTTAATAAAATACTTTAACTAATATAGTAAAACTTTCTCTTTACTTCTTCTTTACACACAGTGATCTTAAAAATAAATTTATAAATTTTAGGGATTGTAAGATTAAAATGACTAAATTTAGAGGAATGAAGAGAAGAAATTTTTATATTTAAGAGTGCGAGTTTTGGTGTTGTGTTAAATAGTAAAATAATTTATTAAATATATTGAAATTGGGTTTATTTTGTTTGGTTTAAAAATTATATAAGCCAAAAGATAATTTAAAATTAAAAATGATAAATATAATTTTTTATCATCTAGTATAGATTTTCATAAATTCACTACAAGTCATTGGCTAATTTTATCAAAATTTACATACTATAAATTTGCATAAACTAGCCATTTTAACTTATAGTTTTCTAAAATTTAGCTTCAAAACCTACGCTATATCTTCTTCCATCCAAGCTCTTACCATATTCTTCATTAGTTAAACTCTTATCAAAAACATTATAAATGCCTCCAAAAATTGTAAAATTATCATTTATACCATAGCTTACTCCCATATCTGAAATAATATATGACTTAACCATTTTTCCATTTTTTTCTCTTGTAGAGCCTTTGTATTTAATTTTTGTCCATAAATTTAAATTTCTATTATAATTATAATCAAGCTTTAAATTTGCCATATGTTTTGGTGTGTTAAAAAACGGCTGACCTTTATATTTTCCAGTTTTAAGTTCACTTTTTGAGTATGTATAATTTGCACTTGCTTTAAATTTGTCAAATTTGTATGATAAATCTAATTCCAGACCTCTAATATTTGCTTCATCTACATTGATATATTGATGAATTCTATTGTAATTTTTGCCATTATATAGACATTTTAGAAGATCTCCTTTTTTCTTTGCACCACTATCACAGTTAGTAGTTTTATCAATTTTATCTTTAAAATTTGTGTAAAAAATAGTCGTTTGTGCTTCAAATTGACTAAATTTTAAAAGCATAGATAATTCATAATTAATACTTGATTCAGGTTTTAGATCATAATTTCCTATATCTATACTGCCTATACCCATTTTTTGAGCCTTTCCACCACCGCTTTGTTCGCCTATTTTTGGATCTGATTGCTTTAAGCTAGGTGATTTATAGCCCTTACCTACCCCTCCTTTTATAGTTAAATAATCATTTGGATTATATATCGCATAAAATCTAGGTATAAATTCGCTTCCATAATGCTCATTTTTATCATATCTAAGACCAAAAGTAAAAATTAAATCATCCGCTATATTAAATTCATCCTCAACAAACAAAGCGCCTTGCCACCTCTTTAAATTTGTATTATTGTTTGAGCCGTGAAATCTAGCTTTTGCATGTTTTGTTTCTTCTTTTTTAAAATCAACCCCAAAAGTCAAAATATGCTTACTGAATGGCAAAAGAGTTTTTGTATTATAAATGGTCTTTTTATATGCTGATTTAGTGGTTTTGCCATTATCTATATGGACATTTTCATGACTTATAAAACTTGTTGTATTTGCACCATCTGCCCAATTGTGATCGTGAGTTATAGAGAGTTGTCTTCTATCATTTTCTAAAAAAGTATCACCGGTTTTATTTTTTGTTCCTATATTTTTTGTTTTAGCATAACCGACAAATAGTTCTAAATTACTACCATCTGTAATAACAAAATTTAATTTTGAGTTTATATCGTATTTATCTTTTTGCCTAAAACCGCCACTAAATTTATCCTCAATTCGATTAAAAGTTGAACCATAAACTATAAATCCAATCTTATCTTTAAGAATTGGTGTGCCTAAATAAAATCTATTATTTGTATAATTTCCACTTTTTTTATCTTCTTGCAAAGTAATCTCGCTTCCAATACTTCCTGTAAATTTATTAGGAACTTTCTTGGTTATAACATTAATAACTCCGCCCATCGCTTCTGATCCATAAAGTGAACTCATTGGACCTTTTATAACTTCAATTCTCTCTATCATACCAGCAGGTGGAAGCCAATTTGCCTCCATTCCTACCCCAAAACCATTATAGTAAGCATCATTTGAACCTTGTGGTTTTCCATCAGACATAAAAAGAGTATAATCGCCCGAGAGCCCTCTGATATAAACAGAGCTATTATCTAGCTTTCTACTCCCTCCCCCTTCTATACTTACACCAGATATATCATCAAGGACATTATATATGTTAGAAAATGATCTTTTTTCAATAACATCTTTTGAGACTATATCTATGCTAGCAGGAGCGTATTGTAAAGTTTTGGAAAAACCAGAAGCTGTTACAACAACCTCATCTAAGTTTATAGAGTTTTCATTTGCAGCTAAATTTGCAGTAATTACACAAAATAGATAAACTAAATTTTTATTTCTTGGCATTCATATCCTTTATAAATTAAATTTAATATTATTGTAGCTTTATTTTACTTTAATAAAAATTAAATAATAATTATAATTATAATAAATTTATTTTATTCTTTGCTTTTTTGTCTAAAAATTTATAAAGGTAAAATTTTGTAGGAATAGCCTTATTTTGAGTTTTTATAAAATTAAAAGCTAAATTTAGCTATAATCTGCCCATTTTTATTTAAGGAATTTAAGTGAGTAAAGATTTTTATAACCCAAAAGAGATTGAAGAAAAATACTATGAAATTTGTGAAAAACGTGGATATTTTGAAATAAACAGCAACCAATCTAAACAAAACAATAAAACATTTTGTATAATGATGCCACCACCAAATGTTACAGGGGTACTTCATATCGGACATGCGCTAACTTTTACACTTCAAGATATTATGACAAGATACAAAAGAATGGATGGTTTTAAAACTCTTTATCAACCAGGACTTGATCACGCAGGAATCGCTACTCAAAATGTTGTCGAAAAGCGTCTTTTAGAGCGTGGCATAACTAAAGAAAGCCTTGGTAGGGAGAAATTTTTAGATGAAGTTTGGAAATGGAAAGAAGAAAGTGGCGATACCATAATAAAGCAGATGAGAAAGCTTGGCATAACTCCTGCTTGGTCAAGGCTTAGATTTACTATGGATGAAGGTCTTAAAAATGCCGTAAAAAAAGCTTTTGTGAATTTATATAATGCTGGACTGATTGTTCGTGGTAATTATATGGTAAATTGGTGTACTCACGATGGAGCTTTAAGTGATATTGAGGTTGAGCATAAAGAAAACGCTGGAAAGCTTTATCATTTAAGATATTATCTATCTGATTTTGTTAATTTACCAGATAATAATAAGGCGTTAAATTTGGAAAATTCGAGCGAAGAACAAATAAGATGCACTAATAGTGCTTCACAGTTCAACTCAAATGAGAATTTTTCAAAAATGGCGTGCGAGACGAGTACTTATATAGTCGTTGCAACGACTCGCCCTGAAACTTTCTTTGGCGATACTGCTGTGATGGTAAATCCAGCTGATGAAAGATATAAAGATTTAATTGGCAAAAAAGTAATTTTACCTATCATAAACCGCGAAATTGAAATAATTGCTGATGAATATGTTGATATGAGCTTTGGAACAGGTATTGTTAAGGTAACTCCAGCTCATGATCAAAATGACTATGAAGTTGGAAATCGCCATAATTTGGAATTTATAACCATCTTTGATGAAAATGGAATTTTAAATGATGAGTGTGGAGAATTTAAAGGACTAGAGCGACTCAAAGCAAGAGATAAGGTAGTAGAAAAGCTTCAAAATCTTGGAAATATTGAAAAAATAGAAGATTATAACAATCAAGTTGGATACTGCTACCGCTGTGGAAATGTGGTTGAGCCATATATTTCAAAGCAGTGGTTTGTAAAAAAAGAGATTGCAAATGACGCCATAAAAGCTGTAAATAGTGGCGAAGCTAAATTTTATCCATCTCACTGGATAAATAGCTTTAATGCGTGGATGAGAGAGTTAAAAGATTGGTGTATTTCAAGGCAACTTTGGTGGGGACATCAAATTCCTGTATTTTACTGCAATGAGTGTGGTAATGAGTGGGCTAGCGAAGATGATAATCCCAAATCTTGTCCAAAATGTTCTAGTTTAAATTTTCATCAAGACCCTGATGTGCTTGATACTTGGTTTAGTAGTGGGCTTTGGCCTTTTTCAACTCTTGGTTGGGGAAATAATGAAGCTTACAAAGATGAAAAATGGTCCCTTAGTGATTTAGATGAGTTTTATCCAAATACTATGCTTATAACTGGATTTGATATTTTATTTTTCTGGGTTGCAAGGATGATGTTTCAAAGTGAAAATGCCCTAAAAAAGCTGCCTTTTAAAGACATCTATCTTCACGCCCTTGTTAAGGCTGCTGATGGCTCAAAGATGAGTAAAAGCAAAGGAAATGTGATCGATCCTTTAGTAAAAATTGATGAGTATAGTGCCGATATTTTGCGTTTTACTTTAGCGCTTTTATGCATACAAGGACGAGATATTAGACTAAGTGAAGAAAAACTCATTCAAGTTAGAAATTTTACAAATAAGCTTTATAACGCTCATAAATACCTGCTTTTAAATGAAAATAAATTTGATGATTTAGAAAATTTAGAAATTAAAACAAAGCTTGGGCTTTATATGCTTTATAAGTTTCAAACTTGTGTTAATGAAACTAGAAAAAATCTTGATGAGTATAGATTTAACGACGCAGCAAATACTATTTATAAATTTTTATGGGATGAGTTTTGCGACTGGGGCATTGAGTTAAGTAAGGCTGAAAAAGAAAGCGTTGGCGAACTTGGAGCGATTTTTAAAGAAGCTATGAAGCTACTTAGCCCATTTATGCCGTTTTTAAGCGAGTATTTATACCACGAATTAAGTGGTTCAAATTTAGAAAATTCTAAATCCATAATGCTCTCAAACTATCCTAAAATTTCAAAAAATGATGAAGAGATAGAAAAACTTTTTAGTATTTTAATAGAAGCTGTTATTTCAATTCGCCGTGCAAAAGCTGTGATTGATTTAGGAAATTCAAAAATTCCACTTGCTTATGTAAAGTTAAGTAGCAATATTGATTTAAATGACGCTATAAAATTTATAAAACTTTTATCAAAATGCGAAGATGTTAAATTTACAGATTCTAAGATAGAAAATTCTATTACTGATGTAAGCGAGAATTTAAGCACATTTGTGCCGCTAAGTGGCGTTGATACGAGTGAGTTTGTAAGGCGACTTAATGCTCAAAAAACCAAACTTGAAAAAGAGATTGCAAAGCTAGAAAATATGCTTGGAAACGAAAAATTTATAGCAAATGCCCCAGCTTCAGTCATAGAAACAAATAAAACAGGGCTAGAAAATGCACAAAATCAGCTCAGCAAGGTTTTAAGTGAGTTAAAAAGTTTAGAGGTTATATAATGAGATTAAAAAGTACTTTAACATTTAGTGAGTGTAATTTAATTGCCAATAATTCACAAATTCCTACACTTGATATGTTTAATGGTATAAAAAGTAAATATAGTTATGAATATGAAAATACTACTTATAGATTAGAATGTGAGATAAAAGATGATATTTTGTGGATATATGCTAAATTTGGCAATAAAACACCATATACAGATAGCGTCTTTGATATAACAACACAAGAAGATAGACCAAATCCACGTACACAAGAAGAGCTAGAATTAAAAAATCAGCTCTTTTGTGTTTATTATCCAAAGAATGCTGTATTATATATTTCGGACTATAGAAAAAATACATTCTTATCAAATTTTTTGAAAGCACATTTTAATCAAGAATTTTCTATAAATAAATACTATATTGAACCAGAATCTTTTGCAAATGAAATAAATAGCATAAGTAGCATAAAATTTACTTCAACAAATCGAACTTTATTTAATAATGATATTTTTGGTGAAGTTGCTGATGTTTGTGGGTATAATATGCCTATATCGTTTAGTATCGAAGCAAAATATAAAGGAAATAATTTTATTTTAGAAAAATTAAAAGATACACTTTTAATTTTAAAAAATAAAAAAGAAAACGGTGAAATCGATAGAGTAATTTGTGTTGGAAAAGATGATAAAAATATGGAAAAAATTTTTAATTTGGATACTTTTATAAAAAAAATATCCATAAATATAGAAAAAGATGAAAATGGAATGTTTGATCCAGATACAATAAAAAATATTATTTTAGAGCGATTAAATGAGAAATAATCATATAATGCTAATAATTTCAGTATTTTTAATATTTTTTATTATTTCTTTATTTGCTTTTAAATTTTATGATTTTAGTCATATTTTTGAAGAATTAGTTTCAAATATAATAACATTTCTTGCCATAATTTTAGGTTTTTACTTTACCAGTATATCAATATTGTTTTCATCAAAATATATGCATAATTTAAAAGAAGAAGATGTAGAAATAAAAACTAAAAGACTTATTCATACATTAAGTGCTTATTTTAAGAACTCTATCTATACAGCCTTAATAACTATTATGTTATCAATACTATTTTTATTAACATATTCTTTGAAAATTTATTCTGTTAATATGATATTATTCTCCATATTGATTGCACTTTTATCAGTAAATTTTTTATTTATTATTTTATTAATAAAGGTAATTTTTAATATTTTTATTGCACAGATTATACAAGGATTGCAATGAATGTTCAATCTCATTTAAATAGTTTTCATACCATAAATTTAGGAAGTTTCTACACTCCTAAATTTATCGTTAGAAAAGCTTATGATTTGCTTGAGTCTAGGCTAAATTTAAAAGAATTTTTGCTTTTTGATAGTAGCTGCGGATATGGAGATTTTTTTATTTACGATGATATAAATTATTTAGGAGCTGATATTGATGAGATTGCGTTATCAAAAGTGCCTTTTAAAATTCCCACACTTCACACAAATTCACTTAAAAATGTTAGCAGAAATAAATTTCAAATTAGCATTAATCAAAAACTAATAATAATAGGCAATCCCCCATACAATGATAAAACTTCAATTATTAGAAATAGCATAAAAAAATCACTTTTTGAAGTAGATAAAGATTTAGCTTTTAGAGATTTAGGAATTTCATTTTTACGCTCTTATGCAGTTTTAAAGCCAGAATTTGTTTGCGTTTTGCACCCACTTTCATATCTTATAAAAGAAACAAATTTCAATGCTTTGGCTAAATTTAGAGAAAATTATACTTTAATTGACGGCTTAGTTATAAGCAGTGAAATCTTTACACCAAATTCAAGCACATTTTTCCCCATAATTATCGCACTATATAAAAAAGATAATCACGCAATGACTTATGATTTTATTAAAAATTTTGAGTTTAAAACCTTAGAAAAACATAAATTTAGGCTAAATGACTTTGATTTTATAACAAATTATGTTAGAAAGTATCCAAATCCAAACGATAAAAGAGAAGCTGTTGCGTATTTTCACACTTTAAGAGACATAAATGCTTTAAAAAGAAATCAAACTTTTCAAAAAAAACAAAACTCAAATTCCATTAAAATCTTTAAAGAAAATCTGAAATATTACTGCTATATTCATCATTTTAAACAATATGCTAATAAGCTTCCATATTATTTTGGAAATTTAGATATTTTTATAAACAATAGTGAATTTTTAAAAATATCAGATGAATTTTTAGAACTAAAAAGAAAACAAATCATAGAAAATTACTTTAAAGATCTGTTTAAAGGACATATATGCCAAATTTAATTTATGAATTTCCACTCACTAAAATAACAGGCAAAATTAGAATAAAAGAAAGACTTGCCTTTAATGATTATGGAGTACCTATTGCTCCAACTAAAACTATTATAACTCCAAAACATTATATAGAATGGCAAATAGGTTATGATAGAGTTATAGAAAAAGGCGAAAATATTCATTTTATCGGTGCAAATGGTAAAAATAAACAAATTTATGAATTAAGTGAATTTTTAAAATTTGGGCTAGAAAATAGTCTTATATCATTTGAAATTTTAGAAAATTTAAAAAATGAAATTGGAGATAACAAAATTTTTATAGATGAAAAAGAATCAATTACTCGTTCTCATTTTGTGCCAGAAACTATAAATAATATTGAATTTTTAAAATCAAAAGTTAGCTACCCACTTCTAATTAGCAAATTTCAAAACGATGATTTGCTTTGTGAAATTATTGTTCGTGAAAAGCAAAGAGCAGTTGGCACAATACCTATGCTTTATTTTTGTATAAGTTTGGCAAGCATCAAAGATAAAAACGGTAATTTTAGTTTTATAGGTAGAAAAATAAATAGTAAGGAAAGTGGATATTTAGAGATAAATAACAACAATATCTTAATTTTTATAAAAATTTTTAAGATATTTGGACTTTTAAGCAAAGCTCATAAGTACGACTGTTTAGAGATTTTAAATTACATTATCCAAGGTAATAAATGAAACCACACTACACAATTATGCTTTTAATTATGTCAAATATTTTTATGACACTTGCTTGGTATGGGCATTTGAAATTTAGTAAAATTCCTGCTTTTAGTTCTCTTAGTTTAATCTGGATAATCGTAATTAGCTGGGGGATAGCGTTTTTTGAATACTGCTTCCAAGTTCCAGCAAATCGCTATGGATTTGTAGAAAATGGCGGGGCATTTAACATTTGGCAATTAAAGGTTTTACAAGAAGTTATAACTTTAAGTGTGTTTAGCATTTTTACACTTTTGGTTTTTAAAAATGAAACTTTTAGGTTAAATCATCTAATTGGTTTTATTTTTTTAATACTAGCTGTTTATTTTATCTTTAAAGAATAATGAGTATAATTTAAATTTACTATAAAATAGAAATATTTTGTGTATAATAAACATTTAAAAATCAAATTTAAGGAAAAATTATGAAAAAAGTTATTTTCACATTCTTATTTTCAGCTATTAGTGTTTTTGGAGCAGAAAACATACTAAAAGAAAAAAAGGTAAATTTTAGTTTAGATGAAGCTACTTTAAAATTAGAAAATATCTTAAAAGAAAACAATCTTACTGTTTTTAATGTAATAAAACATTCAAAACTAGCTAAAGATGTCGGACTTAAGATGGACGGTGCTACTGTTGTGATATTTGGCAACCCAAAAGCAGGCACTTTGCTTATGCAGTGTGATACAAGAATTTCTCTTGAGCTACCTTTAAAATTTCTAATTTATAATAAAAACAATGAAACTTTTATAGCGTATGAAGATATCAAAAATATATCAAAAAGATATGATTTAAATAACTGCGACGCGGTAGAGAAACTAAGCAAAGCACAAGATAAAATCTTTAACGCTATTATTAAGTAAATTCTAAATTTTAATCAAGAGCTATAATGATAGAAGTTAAAAATTTAAGTAAAAAATATAAAGAGGTAGAAGTTTTAAAAGATATTAACTTTACCATAAATCAAGGTGAAATTTTTGGTCTAGTTGGACATAGCGGTGCTGGCAAAAGCACCCTACTTCGCCTAATTAACGGACTTGAAAATTATCAAGATGGAAGCTTAAAAGTAAATGGCGTTGAAATTAAAAATCTAAAAGGTAAAGATTTAAGAGAGCTTAGAAAAAATATAGGTATGATATTTCAACATTTTGCATTAATGAGTAGAAAAAATGTATTTGATAATGTTGCAATGCCACTAAATTTTTGGGGATATGATAAAAATCATACTCAAAAAAGAGTAGATGAACTTTTAGAAATAGTTGGCTTAATCGATAAAAAATACAGCTATCCAAGCGAGCTTTCAGGCGGACAAAAACAACGCGTTGCAATTGCTAGAGCGTTAGCTTTAAATCCTAAAATTTTACTTTCAGACGAAGCTACTTCAGCCCTTGATCCAAATATAACAAATCAAATTTTAGAACTTCTAAAACGCATAAATAAAGAATTTGGCATTACTATAGTTTTAGTTACTCATGAGATGGATGTTGTAAAAACTATAGCAAATAAAGCCGTTCTTTTAAGCAAAGGCATTATAACAAATCAAGGCGAAATTCACGAACTTTTCTTAAAACCCGATGAAAATATGCGTGAATTTTTAGGCGAAAAGATGATAGTTCCAAAAGATGGTATTAATATAGCTATTTATTTTCCAAAAGATGTTGCTTTTGAGTGCGTTATAACTCAGATGGCAAGAAATTTGGATATTAATTTTAATATAGTTTGGGGTAAGATTGAGCAATTAAGCGACCTAGTTTTAGGACATTTAGTTATAAACATAGATCCAAAAGATAAAGAAAAAGTAGTAAATTATCTCAAAAAAACTGGCGTTTTATGGGAAATTGTGAAAAAATAAAATTTGGAGATATGATGATGAAAAAGATAGCTTTAGGTATGCTTTTAGTGGTAGGTTTTAGCTTTGGAGATGATTTTGATATTGCACGCAAGGCTTACGAAACTGCTAATTACCAAAAAGCTTTTAAATACTATAAATTAGCTTGTGATGGTGGAGAGGCTTTTGGTTGCACTGGGCTTGGGGATTTATACTACTATGGCGAAGGTGTTAGACAAAATTATAAAGAGGCTTTTAAATATTTAAAATTAGCTTGTGATGGTGGAGAGGCTTTTGGTTGCACTGGTCTTGGGGATTTATACTACTATGGCGAAGGTGTTAGACAAGATTATAAAGAGGCTTTTAAATATTTAAAATTAGCTTGCGATGGTAAAGATGCTTTTGGTTGCGGTAAACTTGGATTTTTATATGGCAATGGTCAAGGCATAAGACAAGATTATAAAGAGGCTTTTAAATATTTAAAATTAGCTTGTGATGGTAAAAATGCCAATAATTGTGTTGCTATTGGTTTTTTGTATAACCTTGGTGAAGGTGTTAAACAAGATCATATTAAAGCAAAAGAGTATTTTGGTAGAGCTTGCGATTTAGGGCTTCAAATAGGTTGTGAGGAATACGCTAAATTAAATAAAAAAGGTTATTAAATTTATTAAATTTTGATAAATGAAAAGTAGTAAATTATCTCAAAAAAACTGGCGTTTTATGGGAAGTAATAAATAAATTTTAATAAGGAGCTATTATGAAAAAAATTATATTTTTAACTTTAATTTTAGGGCTATTTTTTATCTATCCTTTTTTTATGGGTGAAAATATTTTTGAAAGTATTGACAAGATATTTTTTAAACAAACTCCTTTTTTTAGGACGCTTTTTGATGGCTGGGCGGTTAGTTTAAAAGAAATTTTAGGAAACAAATCATATAAAATATTAATAGATATACTATTAGTTGCTGCTTGGGAAACTCTTTATATGACTATAACTTCTACTGTTTTTGCTGCTATTTTAGGCTTATTTTTAGCAATTATTTTAGTTTTTACCAGAAAAGATGGCTTGTTGGAAAACAGACCTATTTATAATGTACTTGATTTTATCATTAATGTTTTTAGAAGTTTTCCTTTTATCGTGCTTATAATCGTGCTTTTCCCTTTTGTTAGGCTAATTATTGGAACTAGCATTGGCACAGACGCTGCTATCGTTCCACTTACCATTGGTACGGCTCCTTTTATGGCTAGACTTATAGAAAATGCCTTGATTGAAGTTGATAAAGGGGTGATTGAAGCGGCAAAAAGCTTTGGAGCTAGTAAAACTCAAATTATCTTTAGAGTTATGTTAGTTGAAGCGGTTCCATCGCTAATTAATGTTTTAACTCTAACTATCATCGTAGTTATTGGCTTTTCAGCTATGGCAGGAACTTTAGGTGGTGGCGGTCTTGGAGATGTTGCTATAAGATATGGCTTTCAAAGATTTAGAGGCGACATTATGCTTTATACGGTTATAATTTTAATTGCTATGGTTCAAATAGTGCAAATGACGGGAAATCAAATTTATAAAAAAGTCAAGAAATGATAGAAATTTCACAAAAAAGAGAAGAGTTTGTAAATTTTATAGAAAAAGAATTAACTGGTTGCGGTAATGATATTATATTAAATATAAATCCACTAGATAGATATTTTACAGGGTTTTTGTTTCCCATCACTGAAAGAGAAAAATATGAGTTATTAGATAACTTTAAAGATTTAGAAGAAGATGAAACAGATGAAGATGCAAGCGACAAAAAAGATAAAAAAACAAGATATTATATACCACCATCTAGTGTTGGATTTTCATTTTTTAGTAGTGAAGAATCACTTGATTTTGATATTTACTTTAAAGCAGCTTATTATACTAAAGATTTAAGAGATGAGTTTGGTAGATTTAAAACAACTAGATGGGAAAAAAGTTATTTTTCAACAGATGGCGAGTATATAAACTATAAATTTAGTAAAGAAAAAACAAGATATAACATTTTTAACAATAAGGCAAGTATAGAAATTCTACCTAGAAAAATAAAAAATGGATATATTTTTACCATAACTATTATAAATCAACAAAAACTATTTGATAGCGATATAAAAACTCTTACTTTTGATCAAAATAGATTAAGTTTATTTGAGGTTGAGTTAAAATGCTTTTTAGATAGTGACAAAATAGGAAACTATCCAAACAATGATGATATTTTTTTAGATGATGAAGAAAAAGAGTTAAAGCTAAGATATCAAGATAATGAAATTTATGCTGTAGGGCATGGCTGGGCTGCTTCTTGGAAATTTCATAAAAATAATATAATTGAACTAAAAGCTGATTTTTTACCTAAATTTGAAATTCCAGTAAGTAGTGCAAGTAACTATGGTAATAATGAAATTTTAAAATTTAAAAATCTTAAAAATTTAGATGAAAATAGCTTTATAGGTTTAAATAATTTTGTAAAAAATTATATAGAATGGATAGAAAATCAAAGCCAAAAAGCTAATTTAGAAAACGATAAAAAAACTGCTAAAAATATAGTAAATAAACAAAAAATTACTGCAAAAAGGATGCTAAATTCCATCTCAAATTTAAAATAGGACTTATGATTATCAATGGTCAGCCTGGAACTACAGCTGAATATATCCAAGCAAGCAGTAGAGTTGGTAGAGCTTCAACTCCAGGAATTGTTTTTACAAATTATCATAAAACTGAAGCTAGAAATATCTCTTTTTATGAAAATTTTATTAGTTATCATAGTAATTTTTACACTTTTGTTGAGCCAACTAGCATAACACCATTTACTAAACAAGCAAGAGATAGGGCTTTACATGCGGCTTTAATTTTTTGTATAAGACACTCAAATTCTAAATTTACACCAAATGATGCACCAAAAGATATTAATTTTGATGACGATTTAGTAAAAGATATTATTAAAACTTTCATAAAAAGAATTGCTAGAACTAGTGATAGTCAAATAATTAATACCCAAAAACACATTGATGAGCTAATTTTAATGTGGCAAGAAAAACAAAAAGAAGCACTCTCTTTAAACTATAAACTTTGCTACTCAAATACATATAACTCAAGCCTAAATTTACTAAGAGGTTTTGATGATGATCCTAAAAAAGGACTTTGGAAAACACTTAGATCTATGAGAAATGTAGAAAAAAATGCACTTATAAGAACTATGAAAAAGGAGTCTTGATGAATAATGACTATATGAAAAGAAGATTTTCACACTTACTTTCATACGCTGGTATAGGCTCTATAATAAGAGATAATAACAAATTTTTTACAACTTTAAAAGATATAAAATCTTGGATAATTTCAGATGATTTAGAGATAAAACATACAAAAAGAATAAGAGACAGTTTAGGTATAAATAAAAAGCTAATTTTTCCACCAACTGGAGATATTAACAACAAAGGAGAATTAATTGGAACTTATTTGCAATCTACCATCTTTCCAAAATCTTGTTTTTGTAAAAAATGTGGGCTAATATATCAAAATCCTTTTAAAGATAACCAAGAATTAAAATGCAAATGCGGTGGTAATTTAGAACAAATTCCACATTGTCAAGTTAGTTCAAATGGCTATATGGACGATGTTTTATGGCATAATGTTGCACATCAAAATAATGATGGAAATTGCAAACGTGATTTACAAAACGCTTATCTTAAATTTAATAATCACGAACAAACACCTACTATAACTTGTAAAAAATGTGGCTCAAGTGGCAAAATAGATAGTTATTTTCCTAAATATTTTAGCAAAATTCAGCCCTGGATTTCTCAAAGTAAAAAATTAGATGATAAGCAAAAAGCACAAATTTTATCTATAAATGATTCTAGAATTTACATACCTAAAAAAACAGCAGCACTTGTAATACCACCAGAATCTAGAATTAGCAAAAACGACCTAAGAGAGATGATTTTAAACAATGAAGAGCTTTATAAAAAATTAATAATTAATAAAATTAAATTTAGACCTGAAATATATATGCATAAATTTAAATGCACAAAAGATGAGTTAATAAATGCTATAAACGATATAAAAAATGGCTATCCAGATTATGGCAAGGACTTTACAAAACTAGACCTATTAAAAGAAGAATATAAAGCTTTAACTACTAAATTTGATGATATGGACGATAGTGAAGATTTTGTTACAAAACACTATACAGATGATTTTAAAAAATTATCAGACATAGAAGATGCTAAATTTTTAGTAAAGATAGTATCAAATTTAGTATCCGTAAAAAAACTAAGAGAGATTGTAATTTTTAATGGATTTTATAGGATAGAAGCTGATATTAAAGAAAATTTAGTAAAGCCAGATATTGATGGAAGTTCTAAATACCTACCTGCTATTGAGTTATTTGGTGAGGGGATATTTTTTAGTTTAGATGAGAGATTTTTAAAAATTTGGGAAGAAAATAGCACTATAAAAAATAGAACAAGTGAATTTAAAAAAAGAATAAATGATAGCCATAACTCCGCTTTTGAAAATGTAGTAATTGAACCTAGATTTTTACTACTTCATACCTTATCACATCTTATAATAAAAGAGTTAGTTATAAACTCGGGTTACCCAGAAGCATCATTAAAAGAGAGAATTTATAGTTCTAAAATAAACAATATGGCTGGTATATTAATATACACTTCAGTTGCAGATGAGATAGGCACTCTTGGTGGTATAGAGCAAAACGCAAAACCTGAAAATTTTATAAAACTACTAAATAAAGCACTTCAAAGAGCTCTTTGGTGTTCTATGGATCCAGTTTGTAGCGAACAAACCGGTCAAGGCGTGGCGTGGTTAAATATGGCGGCTTGTCATGCTTGTGTGCTAACTTCAGAGGTGAGTTGTTCATACTCAAATTTATGTTTAGATAGAATTTTTATTAAAGGAAATGATAGAGGTGTTCCAATTCTATCATTTATACAAAATAACCTAAAAGCAGATGTTAGAAACAGTGAAATTGGTGATGGAATGGAAGTTGTAATTATGGATAGTTCTATTAAAAAATTTAGAAGATTTAATAGAAAATTTAATATCAAAAAATATATTTTTAGGCGATATTACTATCTTATCACCAAATTTATATTTTGATTCAATGGTTAAAGATTTATCACAAAAATATAAAAATTTAATTACCGTTTTAGATGATTTTGGTTGCAAGCAAGATAGAAAAATAGGCTTTTCAACGATTAAGGATTTTAAAGGATTAGAAAATGATATCATAATTTGTATTGATTTAAGCAGTGATGATATTTTAAATTCTTATGTTGGTTTTAGTAGAGTAAGAAGTTGTTTGCATATAATGAAAAAATATTAAATTTTAATTGACTCAATAAAACAAAAAACTATTTTATCTCATCAAGATACATCCACTTAAAATCTCTAAAATCCTACTCATATTTATCTAAAATTCCGTCTTAATATTTATTTAAAAGAATTTCTAATTTTACTTAGCTAAGATCGCCACGCTTTCAAACTGTTACATTTGAAAAAAATATTAATAACTTTACTTATAACATTTAACTATCAGTTAAAATATTTTACGTTTGCATTTCCAATCTTATTAAATATATCTAGCATTTATGCACATACCAAAAGTTCTATTATTGCTATCATTATGTTTTTATGCTCTACCTTAAGAACTATTATCATAATATATTAGTTTTAATGCTTTATTTTTCTTTGTTCATAACTGCAACTCTTTTACTTTATAAAGTATCATTTTAGCTATTTTTATACTATTTCTAAAATTTTAGAAATAGTATGAGATTTTTATGAAGCAATCAACATTTTTTAAAAGCTTTAAAATAACCTTTTCTAAGGAGCTTAAAGAGATTTTTTTAGATTTTCAATATATAAGATTAATACTTTTGGTGGAGGTGTGCGGTGTCGAACCGCAGTCCAAAAGCAAAATTTCAAAGCCTCTACATGTTTAGCAAAAGTGAAAAATTCATCTAAAAAGGCTCACTTTCCAAAACCATACTTTTAGACTAAGACTAAAATTTCATCTAAATGCTCGTCAAACACCTAAACTACACTATTAAAAATGACTCGCACAAGCACCTAAATAGTATCAGCACTTAGCAAGGCTCAACTGAACTTACGCTACTTTTGCGTAAGCAGGAGCAAATTTAACGTTATTTGCGTTTAATTTTAATTTGAACTTTTAACGCTTTGTTCAAAGCGACATGCCACTGTGATCACTCCACTCCTGTCGAAGCCAAGTCACCCCCAAAAAAATATAGGCGGTATTTTACTGTTTTTCAAAAAAAAAGTCAAATTTTACTATTTTTCAAGAAAATTTGGTAAAATATGGCTTCAAATTTCAAAAAGGATTTTTATGAAAAAATTAATATTTTTAAGCTTGATTATTATTTTTAGCAATGCAAATTCGATGAAAAAAGATGAAAATTCATCAAAAAGAGATTATTTTAATGAAGCATTTAGTGCTTTTGAAGATAAAAAATACGACAAATCAAAAGAAATTTATGAAAATTTATGCAAAAACAATAATGCTAAGGGATGTACAAATTTAGGCTATTTTTACGATAATGGTCTTGGTTTTAAAGTAGATAAGCAAAAAGCTATAGAGCTATACAAAAAAGGGTGTGAGTTAGGTGATGGGCTTGGATGTTCAAATTTAGGCGTTTTATATTTTAGGGGTGATGGGGTCGATTTAAATTTTATAGAGGCTTTTAAATATTTTCAAAAAGGGTGTGAGTTAAATAATGCTTTTTCTTGTTCTCAACTTGCTTATCAATATGAAAATGGAGATGGGGTAAAGCAAAATCACGCAAAAGCATTTGAATTTTATAAAAAAGCGTGTGAACTAAATGAAGGCGAAGCTTGCTCAAATTTAGGAACATTATATTTTAATGGTTTAGGTGTTGATATAAATTTTGATAGTGCTTTAAAGTATTTTCAAAAAGGGTGTGATTTAGAATATAAAAAAGGGTGTGAATTTGAAACTGAACTTAGAAAAATTATGCTAGAAAAAGGCTTAAAAGAGAAATAATTATGGATAGAATAGTTGAAATAGAAAAAATCAGCTTTGAAAATGAGTATGAAATAAGTTTAAGACCTTCAAATTTTGATGACTATATAGGACAAGAAAAAATAAAGCAAAATTTAAAAGTTTTCATCCAAGCTGCCAAAATGAGAAATGAACCACTAGATCATACTTTGTTTTATGGACCGCCTGGACTTGGCAAAACAACACTTGCACACATTATAGCAACACAAATGGAATCAAATATAAAAATTACTTCAGCTCCTATGATTGAAAAAAGTGGGGATTTAGCAGCCATTTTAACAAATTTAGAAGCTGGCGATGTGCTTTTTATAGATGAAATTCATCGCTTAAGTTCCGCTATTGAAGAAATTTTATATTCAGCGATGGAGGATTTTAGACTTGATATAATTATAGGCTCTGGACCAGCTGCACAAACTATAAAAATAGACATTCCTAAATTTACTCTAATTGGTGCCACAACAAGAGCAGGTATGATCTCTGCACCGCTTAGGGATAGATTTGGAATTTCGTTTAGACTACAATTTTATACACCTGATGAACTATCTCAAATTCTACAAAAAGCTAGCCTAAAAATAAACAAATCATCCACAAAAAACGCCGCCTTACAAATTGCTAAAAGAAGCAGAGGAACTCCTAGAATTGCTCTTAGACTCCTAAAAAGAATAAGAGATTATGCTGATGTAAATAATGAGAGTGAAATTTCGCAACAAAGAGCAGAAATTTCACTAAATGAACTCGGAGTAAATGAGCTTGGTTTTGATGAAATGGATTTAAGATATTTAGAAATTTTAACCGAACAAAACGGACGTCCTCTTGGTTTAAATACTATTTCAGCTGCACTTAGTGAAGATGAAGGCACTATTGAAGATGTTATAGAGCCTTATTTACTTGCAAATGGCTATATTCAAAGAACAGCAAAAGGCAGGATCGCTACATATAAAACATATGATACTCTTAAAATTTCATATCAAAAAGGACTATTTGATGAAAACTAGTAAATACTTTTTTATATCATTTATTTTATTTGTTTTTGGATGGCTTATTTATCTTTTTAGTCCATTTTTACTAACCATATCAATAGGTATTTTGCTAGCAGTTTCAACAGCCAACATAAATATAAAATTCCTAAAACTCACAAACAATAAAGAAACTATTAGTGCTATTTTGACAACCCTAACGGTATTTTTGTTGTTTTTGATACCTTTTATATATGCAGTAATTCAACTAGCAAAATATATATCTAATTTTGATATATCTTATATAACACAAATATTAGATTATATAAAAAATTACGATTTTAAACTACCTTCTGCGATTGAATTTTTAGAACCAAAAATAAAAGATTTTATAACCTCAATTGATATAAATGACACTATAAAACAATGTATGAGTTATGCATCGAGTGTAGGTAAATCAAGTGCAAATTTTATTGTTGATTTGGGTTTAATTTTGGTGTTTTATTTCTTTTCAAATTTATATGGAAAGCCGTTGATTAATTTTGCAAAATCATCCCTGCCTATAGAAAATTCTTTATTTAACTATATATTTGGTGAAGTCGGAAATACAATGAGTGTTGTTTTATACTCCACTATATTAAATGCTGTTTTGCAAGGGTTTTTATTTGGCTCTATGATAATATTTTTTGATTATAATGGATTTTTACTTGGAATTTTATATGCTTTTGCTTCAATGATTCCAATCGTTGGTGGAGCTTTGGTTTATGTACCAATTAGCATATATGAAATCGCTAACCACAACATAAATAATAGTATCGTGATATTTTTATACTCTATTATTATAATCTCTACCATAGCTGATAATTTCATAAAACCTTTTATCATTAAATTTATAAATTCAAAACTCGTAGATAAACCAGCAAATATAAATGAATTAATTATATTTTTCTCTATGCTTGCAGGACTTTCTACTTTTGGATTTTGGGGCATTATACTTGGACCTGCAATAGTTACGCTATTTGTAGCTACAATTCATTCATATGGATTCATTGTTGATAATACCAATACAAAAGTCTAGTTCTTTTAAAATTTCCTTGTGTTTATCAATGTGATTTATAAGGAAATTTCTATTTTTTTGAAGATTGATATTTAGTTGTTCTTTTAGCTCAATAATGCATTTTTTTATAAATGATTTTTCAGCTAAAAAATCATCTTCAAATTCATAATAATGTAAATTTTTAAGCAAATTTTCATTAAAATCATTAAAATTTGGATAAAAAATCGAAAATGTTAATGGATCGCTTTTGTAAGCATTGATTGAGTTTAAAATTCTATCTGATACATAATGCCCTGTTAATAAGATGGAATTTTCATAATTAGAAATTATTTTTATATCAACTTTCTCAAAAAACAACATAATTTTTTGCGAGATTTTTTGAAATTTATTTTCATAGTCTTTTAAGATAAACTCATAAACTTCGCTTGCAAGTTTTTGAATTTTAGATGTTTGTGTTGTAGAATGGATTTGACTTTTCTTTTGATATGTTTCAAATTTAGCTTTAAACAGCAAAATTTCATCCATTAAAATATTGTAGTTTAAATTTAAATTACTTAAAATTTCATCCCTTAATTTTATAGATTTTGATTTTAATCTTCTAAAAATCAGACCATCATTATTGTATATCATTTTTGAAAAAGCAAAGTCTTTATTAAAATTTGGAAATTCATACACGACTTTTTCATATGAATTTTTATTTAAAAAACCTTTTTTTTGAACTAAAAAATACCCCTTTTCTATTTTTATAGAATTTTCAAAAATAGTGCTAAATGAGTTTGAAATTTCTTTAATATTTGCATAAATTTTCTCAAATTCATATAAGTATATTTTTAGATTATCATCTAAATTATTTAATATTTTTTCTAAATTAAACTCTATAATTTTCATTAAATCATTATAAAATTTTATATAAAATTCTCTTTCATCTTTCAATAAATTGATGATTTGGATAAATTTATCTTTTATAATTTCATTTTTGTTGATATAAATTTTATCTAAAAAATTTATAAACTCATCAAAACCGCTATTTTTTAAGCCCATATTTTCTTCTTTTGAAGAAATTGCTACTATATTTTTAAAATAGTCCTTAAAAACATCTTTTGAATACTCCAAAACCCTATCTATCTCAGCATTACTCAATCTATCTTTTTGACTCAAAAGACAAATTGAATTATTTAAAACGCTTTTAGAAACTAAATTTAGCCCATCCTTTTCACTGCTTCTTGCTGCATTATCTATCAAACTAATCCAAACAATAGAACAAGCATCATTTAAAATTGCAATAGCTTCATTTGTATCATTTATATTTATAGAGTTTAAACCAGGAGTATCTAAAAAGGTAAATTTTTTTAAAATATCGATATTAGCATATATTTCTATAGATTGAATGCTTTTTAAATTTAATCTTTGATCCACAAAATTCGATAAATTTGTGATTTCTAAAATCTCTTCTAGACCATTGAGATGTTTTATTTTTATCATCTCAAAAGAACAATATTTTATTTTTATAACCTTTGCAGTTACTGGCACTACGCCTGTTGGTAATAAATTTGATTTAAAAAGTGAATTTAAAAAAGTAGATTTTCCGCTACTAAACTGTCCAACAACAGCGATTTCAAGAGGCTTATTTTCAAAACCCATTAAATGTTTTAATCTATTTTTTAAATAAAAACTAGCGTGATTTTTTGGATCAAGCAAGATAGAACACACTCTATCAACCCTACCCCAAAAACAACTCCTATACTCTTTTAAAAATTTCTCTTTATACTCTTTTATAAACTCATCTAGCACTAATTTATCCTTTGTTGCAAGATTTCTAAAGATCTTAAATCATCTTTAAATTGATTTATTTTTAAAAATTCATCTTGATTTTGAGAATTTTTTGATAAAGCTATGTTTTGCAAAAGAATTTGTTTTTCTTTTAACTCATTTTCTAAAATTTGAAATTTTTGTTCAATTGTTTGTTTAAATTTTTTCGTATTTTCAATAAAAAGTTTGTTTAAAATCTCTTTTAAATCAAGTTTATTGATAAAATCATTAAATTTATCTTCTAAAATTTTATTAGCGCTTAAAGGATCTAAATTTACAACTTCTTTTAATGAAATTTTTATATCATCAAATTTAAAAGTAAAATCTTGCAAAAAATTTCTAACATCAAAATTATACTCATCATCTAATTTTATATTTAAATTTAGGGCTGTATTTTTTATATCTTTAAAAATTCTATATGAAAAATCTCTCAAAACATCACTCATTAAATCTTTAAAACCATTTTCAAACATAAAATAAATTCTATCTAAATCAGTGTTTTTATTATAAATTTTATTATATTTTAAATCAGAAATTATTCTATCTTTTATAATAATAAGTCCGCTTTTAAAAGATATATCAAATTTTAAATCGCTATAATCTAAGCTTTTTAAAGCTAAATCAAAATCATTTTTTATATTTTTATGCTTTAAATTTATAGATTTAATCTCATTTTCTAAATTTATATTTTGAGAATTTAACTCAACTATACTCTTATTTAAATTTGAAAGATTTGTTTTTATGTTTTGAATTTTATCTAATATAGCTAAATTCAGGGCTTTTTTATAGTTTTGGATGATCAAATTAGCCTTTTTACTCTCATTTCCAAAAAAATTTTCAAATATAAAATTTACAAGTTCATTGATTCCATTTTTACTAACACTATCTATAGCAAAAAAGCTTACATCATCCAAAAAAGCATTTATATTTTTTTTAGTATAGTTTAAAACCTCTATCAAATCGCTTTTGCTAATGCTATCAGAGTGAGTTAAGGCTATAATAAAGGTGCTATTTTTTGTATTTTTAATAATATTTTTAATAAATTTTATATCTTTGTTTGTAAGGCTTTGAGAAACATTCATTAAGTGAATAATCGCATCGCTATTTTTCATAAAATTCATAGTTAGCTCTTCTCGTTTAAAAACATCATCATCAAGACCTGGAGTATCAACAATAATAATATTTTCTTTAAGCAAATAATTATTTAGTTTTAAATTTATATATTTTACACTATCTGAAATCTCAAATTTTGCGGAACTAAATTTTTGCACATCAAATAATTTTATATCTTCAAAAGCGCCATCTTCATAATAAACTTCTGCTTTTTCTTCATCTCCATATGATAAAACAGTTAAATTTGCAGTTTCTGGTATGTTTGAAGTGCCTAAAATTTCTCTATTTAAAATAGCATTTAACATACTCGATTTGCCAGAATTTATAACACCCGTAATAGAGATTGTAAATTTATTATTTAGCACATCTTCTTTTAAAAATTTAATGCTACTATCAAATTTTATCAACTCATCAGCCACTAAATTTAAATTATCTAGTTCTATTTTAAATTTACTACTTCTTCTTCGTTTATCAAAAATTATCTCGCTATCAACAAGTTCTAAATTATCTAAAAATTTATAAATAATTTCGTAAAAATCTTTATCAATTATTCTTTCATCATTTAAAATTTTAAGATATCCAAGGGTTTCAAATTTAGAAATTTCAAGATTTTTTATTCCATTTATTACTGAAATTTGTAAATTTTGAACACCAAAAATAGATATATCATTTACTATATTTTTAAAATTTGCAAGAGTTATGAATCTGTCGTAATTTTTAGCATTGCAAGATAAAATAATGGCAGCGCATTGCGGATTTAGTTTAATCGTGTCTAAATTTTTTATATAAAGCCTTTCAATACCCCAAATCTGATCTAAAAATTCATTCATATTTAGCCTTTTTTGGATAATTTTATCAAAATATTAAAAAAAACAGCTTAATTTATAACACTGATTTAAATTTTAAGAGTGCATTTATAAAATCTAGTCCTAAATTTAGGACTAGAATCTAATTCACGCTAGATAACTTTCGTCTAATGAAAGCGATTTGATTTTGTAAAGGCAGGTGTTTTGGGCAATTATCTTCACATCCAAGCAAGCTCATACAACCAAAAATTCCATTATCATCGCCTATTAATTCATAAAAATCTTCATCGTTTCTTTCATCCAAAGGATCGGCTTTAAATCTTGCAACACGATTTAATCCAACAGCACCTAAAAAATCCTCTCTCATTAAAGCAGTTCCGCAAGAAGCCACGCAAATTCCACATTCAATGCAACGATCTAGTTCAAAAGTTTCTTGTGCTAAAGCAGGATCTACTTTTGTTTCTATTTTTGAAATATCTGTAATCTTACTGGTATGAATCCAGCTTTCAACTCTTTTGTTCATCCTTGCCATCCACTCGCCAGTATTTACGCTTAAATCTTTTATAAGTTTAAAAACAGGAAGCGGCATAAGCTCTATTATGCCATCTTTAAAGTCTTTTGTTAAAGTTCTGCAAGCAAGCGATGGTTTGCCATTTACAACCATAGCACAACTTCCACAAATTCCAGCCCTACAAACAAAATCAAAACTTAAATCAGAATCAAATTTCTCTCTTATTTGAGTTAAAGCCACATAAAGAGTCATTCCACTAGTTTCTTCAAGCTCATATGTAGCAAAGTGTGGTTTTGAAATTTTGCTTAAAGGATTATATTTTAGAGCTTTTATAGTTATTTTTCTACTCATTATCTACTCCTACTCTTTCATTTGGTGCTTTAAATTTAGGTTGAAGTTCATAATACATTAAAGCATTTTGAATTTCAGCCCTACTCTTGCCTTCAATTTCCATTTTCTCTCTTATCTCATCAACTTCTTTTTGTCTAATAGCACTTTTTTCATTTTCTATAATATTGCCTTTAGCACCATATCCCCTAAATGCTGGCGGCATCTCCATACTCATAATATCTAAATCTTCATACGTGATAGTTGGCATTGTATCGCCATCCTTCCAAGATGAAAGAGTTCTTTTTAACCAATTAGCATCATCTCTTTTTGGATAGTCTTCTCTATAGTGAGCACCTCTGCTTTCTGTTCTATCAAGCGCTCCTTTTGCTACACAAAGTGCTAATTTTATCATTTTTGGAGTTCTATACGCATCTTCAAGCTCTGGATTTCCAAATTTGGCTTTATTTTTAATTTCAATGCTATCACACTCTTTTAGCAACTCTTCAAGCTCATTTACAGCCTTTTGAAGCCCCTCGCCCACTCTAAAGATAGCAACATGTTCCCACATAATTTCTTTCATTTTATTTTTTATTTCATAAACGTTATATTTGCCTTTTTTGTTTAGCAAATTTTGTATATAATCAACTTGTTTATCTACAAATTTAGCGATATCTTGAGTACTTATATCTATTTCATTATTTTTACAAAAATCACCAAAATAATCCCCTACTATCATACCAGAAACAACAGTCTCAGCAACAGAATTTCCACCAAGCCTATTAAATCCATGCAAATCCCAACAAGCCGCCTCACCGCAACTAAACAATCCTTTTAAAGTTTGACTCTCTCCATTTGGCTTAACGCGAATTCCCCCCATTGAGTAGTGTTGCATAGGTAAAATCGGTGCCCATCCCTTTGCACCTTCATCAGCAGGATCTATCCCGTTAAAAATTTTACAAATTTCTTGAACGTCTCTTAAATTTGTCTCTATATGCTCCCTACCCAAAATAGAAATATCAAGCCAAACGTGATCTCCATATGGACTTTTTACGCCTTTACCTTTTCTGATATGCTCCATTATGCGTCTACTTACAACATCCCTACTAGCAAGTTCTTTTTTTTCAGGTTCATAATCAGGCATAAATCGGTGTCCATCAACATCTCTTAAAATTCCACCATCACCCCTGCATCCCTCAGTTAGTAAAATTCCGCTTGGAACAATTGGAGTTGGATGAAATTGCACTGCTTCCATATTACCAAGTTGCGCAATTCCAGTCTCAAGAGCTATAGCTATACCAACACCTTCGCATATCACAGCATTTGTTGTGTGTTTATAAACCCTGCCATATCCGCCAGTTGCTATTAAAGTCCCTCTAGCTACATATGCTTCAATATTTCCATTTATCAAATCCCTCACTACAGCACCATAGCAACGATTATTTTTATGAATTAAAGCAATCGCTTCTTTTCTATCTCTAATATCTATATCATGCTTTACGCACTCATTTGCAACCCCAAAAAGCATAGTGTGTCCTGTTGCATCAGCCGTATAACAGGTTCTCCATTTTTTTGTTCCACCAAAATCTCTTGAGTGGATAAGTCCATAAACTTCATCTTTTTCTTCAATAATAGTTTTTTGTGCATTTATGACAGCACTTCTTTTCCCTTTTTTGATTCTAGTCCAAGGAACGCCCCAGCTTGCTAGCTCTCTAATAGCTTTAGGTGCTGTTTGACAAAACATTCTAGCAACTTCTTGATCACATCCCCAATCACTTCCTTTTACAGTATCTGCAAAATGTATATCCTCATTATCGCCTTCGCTCATTTTTGAATTTCCTAAACTTGCTTGCATACCGCCTTGAGCAGCTGCAGAGTGAGATCTTCTAACAGGACAAAGACTTAAAACAATAGTAGTGTTTCCTTTACTAGAAGCACCTATAGCAGCCCTAAGACCAGCCAAGCCACCCCCAATAACTAATGCATCACAATAAACTACATTCATAAATTCTCCTTATCTTATAAGCCAAATTATATCTGCTACTATAGAAAAAGCCAAAAAACAGCCCCAAATTAAGAAATTTAGTTTTTTAAATTTATGTCTTTTTGATATCATTTCTTCTTTCTTGACTCCATCTATGCTTATCCATTTAATATAAAGCCTATAAGTACCGATACTGGCGTGCGTTACTGTTACAATCAACAGCAAAATATAAAAAATATGGAGTTGATGAAATCTTGCAATTGATAGATTGGCATCTATTTTTTCACCAAAAATTATAGCAATCAAATGAGCACTAGCAAAGAAAAATAGTAAAAATCCACTTAAAAATTGAAACCACCAAAGAGTTGTATCGCAATGTTTCATACGAATTTTATGTGCCTTAAAAGCTAAGTATGCTTTATAATTTGCTGGAAATTTTCGCATTGCTAAAAAAGCATGAATCAAAAAAATAATAAAAATTACAAAAGCTATAAAATTTGTTATTTGATGAATTCCAAAAGGTTCAGCAAAACTCACAACTCCATTAAAAGCCTCTTTTCCAAAAATAATTGTACCTGTAAAAATCATATGACACAGCATAAAAACAGCCAAAATTAAACCGCTTAAACTTTGCAACTTATCTTGCAGGGCTGGGATTCGACTTTTTTTACCATCGGCAGTTTTTCCAAAAAACCCTTCAATCACACCTTCCATAAAAACTCCTTATTTTGATAAAATCATGTGCAATTATACAACTTATATGCTTTTTGAATACTTAAATTTTTGTTTTGATTTTATTTATAAAAATTATATAAGCATATAAAATTAAAGAAAAAATTATCATAATACAAGATAAAATTTGCCCCATACTCAATTCAAAAGCATAAGTTCCAAGCCCTGCATCTGGCTCTCTAAAAATTTCACTTATAAATCTCATAACTGAATATAAAAATCCATATAAACATATAAGCTCTCCATTATATTTTTTATATTTTCTATATATAAATAATATAATAAATATTATAACTCCCTCTAAAATTCCCTCATAAATTTGACTAGGATGTCTTAAAACCCCATCTACATAAATTCCCCAAGAAACGTCTGTAACTTTTCCAAAAAGTTCTTGATTTAAAAAATTTCCAACTCTTCCAAAAAAATAAGCAAGAGGTATGCTTAAAGCAACCAAATCAAGCAAAATTAAGACATTTGTTTTGTATTTTTTACAATAAAATAATGTTGCTAGTATAAATCCAATGACAGCACCATGATAACTCATTCCGCTAATTCCTACGAATTTGCCATTATAAAAAGGATTAAAAATTTCCCACGGATGAGTTAAATAATAAATTTGAGCATTAGAATAAATAAAAATATATCCAAGCCTTGCTCCTAAAATCACTCCAATTTCTACCCAAATAAAATATCTATCAAGCTCTTTTTCACTAAAAGGAAATTTATCTTTTTTTGAAAAATATTTAGCTAAATAAAGTGCCAAAATAAGAGCAATTACATACATCAATCCATACCAATGCACCTTAAGTCCAAAAATTTCAAACGCTACAGGGTCAAATGTGCTATAAATATTATTCCAACTACTCAAATTTTAAGCCCTAATGTTATTTTTATCATCTTTAAATAATCATCCAAAAACCAGCCCATCGCCTTATAATAATCACTTTTTGCATAAATTTTCAAGTGCTCGCTTAATGCTCTAAATGACAAAACAAAATAATTGCTTAGATATAATCCCAAAAAATTATGAGTTTTATCATTATCATCGCTTTTAAATATAGCTCCAAGAAGTGCTAACATATTTGCACTATGGCTAGATGGAAGATCTAAAAATGGCTTTTTGTAGCGAATTTTTTCATAAAATAGCGTTAAATCAGTATCATTTACAAGTTTAAAAAATGATATATCAAAACAATCTTTTAAATTTTCAAAATCTTTACAAATTTCATCATAATCGCTATTTATAGCCTTATGCCAAAACTCATGAGCTTTTTTATTTTCATCGCTTTCATTTTTTAATATCCAATTTGGTGCAATATTATCAAATTTATCTCTTTCTATAATGCTTTTAAAATTTGTAGCAAAAATTATGCTAATCATTGCATAAATATCTTTTACTTTCATAATTATCCTTAATAAAAAATTTTAAATTTAGCTTTTATTTATATCCTATAATATTCAACCCAAATCCGCTAAGTCCTGCAAATTCTTGATCTTTGCTTTTGCTTATAACTACTATATCTTTTATATTTAAATGTGCTAGAATTTGAGCTCCAATGCCAAAATTTTTAATCTCATCGTCATTTTGCTTATCAAAAAAAATCAAAACCCCATTTTGAGTTTTTAAAATTTCTAAAGCTCTTTGAAATTCATCAAATTTTTCTGTAGTTAAAAATTCATAATCGCTTGTTGTTTGGTAAAATTTAACATTTGTATTTTTTTGTATATCGCCAAAAATATAGGCTTTATGAGTTCTATTTTTATGATCTTTGATTTCATAAAATTTAGCTTCCCTCCCTGCTAAAAATCCATTTTTAATCTGACTAAATTTAACTAAAGTTTCATGCTTTAAACGATATTTAACAAGATCTGCTATGCTAAGCATATTTAAGTTAAATTTTTCACAAAATTTATCCAAATCATCCCTTCTTGCCATCGTTCCATCATCATTTACTATTTCACAAATCACACTCACTGGTGCAAGTCCTGCTAAAATACATAAATCAACACTAGCTTCAGTATGACCAATCCTTTCAAGAACTCCGCCATCTTTAGCAATAAGAGGAAAAATATGTCCAGGTGCTACAAAATCATTTGGTGTTGAAATTTTATAATTTGTAATAAGTTTTATCGTCATATCACGCTCAGATGCACTAACACCTGTGGTTGCATTTTTAGCATCAACAGTTATAGTAAAAGCTGTTTCGTGATTTGAAGTATTATCTTTAACCATCGGCTCAAATCCTAATTTTTTAGCCACATCCTTACTAACAGGGGTGCATAAAACCCCTTTTGCGTGAGTAATTGCAAAATTTACCTTTTCGTGATTACAAAAAGCTCCAGCAAAAACTATATCGCCTTCATTTTCCCTATCTTCATCATCAACAATTACTATCATCTTGCCATTTTTTATATCTTGTATCGCTTCTTCTACGCTAACTAATGCCACTTTCAATCCTTAAAATATACTAAAAATAAAAATTATATCAAAATATTTTATTTATAAATACTAATTTTTATAAGTTTTTTCTAATTTCTAAAAATCCACTTTTTATTTTTTCATACAAATTTGCAAATGGAACGCCATTTACTCTTACGCAAGATATTGTGGTTATAAAATTCGTATCTCCACTCCATCTTGGCACTAAATGATAATGCACATGCTCAGCTATTCCAGCTCCAGCCGCAGCACCTAAATTCATACCGATATTTACACCATTTGCATTGATTTTATCTTTTAAAATTTCAACACCGATCTTTACATAATAACTCATCTCTTGCCAAATTTCATTATCTAGATTTTCAATATTATCAATATGTAAATTTGGTATAATCATAAAAGCCCCTGGATTATATGGATATAAATTCATTATCCCGAAGCAATTTTTAGCCCTAAACAAAACTCCATTTTTCTCATCGTTTTTTGGCGAATTTAATGCGTCACAAAAAACACAATCACTTCTTTTTTTACTAAAATATTCACTTCTCCACGGAGCACAAAGATATTTCATCAAATATCTCCTTTCATCTTTTTAACCGCCATACAAACATCATCTTGTCTCATAAATGTTTCACCTATTAAAAACGCATCAACACCGATTTTGTTTAGTTCTCTTAATTGCAAATTATCCTTTAATCCACTCTCGGCGACGATAATTTTATTATTTGGAATCAAAGGAATAAGCTTTTGAGTTAAATCCATATGCATATCAAAAGTTTGCAAATCTCTATGATTTATACCAATTATATCTGCTCCAGCAAAAATGGCATTTTTGACATCTCTTGCATCGTGAGTTTCAACTAAAGCCTCTAGCCCCAATCTCCTTGCAAAATCTAGCAATCTTTTTAGCTCTTTTTGACTTAAAACCTTAGCTATTAGCAAAATAAAATCAGCACCATAAACTAAACTCTCTAAAATTTGATACTCATCAATTATAAAATCTTTTCTTAAAATTGGTAAATTTGAGTAGTGTCTAACTTCGCTTAAATATTCTAAATTTCCCTGAAAAAAGTGTGGTTCGGTTAGGATAGAAAAAGCGTTAGCTCCACCTTTTTGATACTCAACTGCTATATCAACAGGGCTAAAATTTTCTCTAATAACCCCCTTGCTAGGACTTGCTTTTTTGATTTCTGCTATTATTTTAAATGGATCATCTAAATTTGTAGTTAAAGCTTTTATAACATCTCTTGGAATATAAACATTAGAAGCCAAACTTCTACCTAATAAATCAAAAGGAAGATCTTTTTTCCTTTTTTCTAAATCATATCTTGTTTTAATTAAAATTTCATCTAGTATCATATCAGCCTCATTTTTTATTTAAGCACTCATTTATAGCATTCATATGCTCTTTGAAATCTAAATGTTCAAAAAAATTGTTCTCATTTGGATTAATGTTTTTTATAACCTCATACGCTTTTTTACAATCATTTAATTTATAATATCCCCAAGCTAAAGAGTCAAGATAAAAAGGCGAATTTGGCTGTTTTAAAAGAGCTTTATTTACAAATTCCATCCCTTTATTGATATCAATATTATGATCAATTAACACGTATCCATAAAAATTATCATAAATATCCATATCTAAATTCGGCACTGATTTTGAAAATTTATCTACCACTTCTTTTAAGTCATTATCGCTGATATTTGGTATATTTTTTTCATATAAATACATAGCTTCTAAAGCTAAAAATTCCAAATCGTTTGTATTTTTAAAACTCTCATTTGCTTTTTTTATGGCTTTGTCAAATTCATTATCGTATCCATAAAGTTCAATTAAAATTTTATTTTGATAATTATATTTTTCTAAAATTTTTTTAGCCCTTTTTGTATCTTTAAAATATAAATAAAACTCCAAAATATAATCTAAAAAAACCGTTTTTTTAGTAACCTCATAAAGATCTTGATAAATTTCAATCATCGAAGGATAGTTTTTGTTTTGTTGGTAAATGTCAGCCAAAACCGTGCAAATTGCTTGCGTGCATCCATTTAATCTTCTATGCGTTTCTAAAATCTCAATTGCTGATTTTTCGTCATTTAATTTATATAAAAACATTTTTGCCATCTTTAGCAAACTATCTTGATTTTTATCCATTTCATAAGAAATTTTATAATTTTGCAAAGCACTGCTATTTAGCCCCATATATTCTTGGATACTGCCTAAAATATGATAATTTTCAGAATTTTTTTCTAATGCAACTATTTTTTTTGCAACCTCTAAACTTTGACTTAATTTATTGATATTGACTAAATGATTTATTTTAATTTTTAAAAATTCTACGCTATTTTGCAAATTTTTATCGCCTAATTTAAAAATTTCAACAAAACTTGGAAGATTTTTTTCATAAGCAATCAGTAATCCTTCAAGAAGATATTCTTGATTTTTAGTAAGATTATATAGTTTTTTGTAAGTTTCCACGCTTTCTTGATGCTTTAATTCTTTATCTAAAAATAAAGCTTTTAATATCAAAAAATTTTCTTGTTGATCAAATTTCATCTTTTCTTCAAAGCTTTTAGCATTTAATTTTAAACTCAATAAAAGACAAAATATTAATTTGACAATAATTTTACACCTATACATTCCAACTCCAATTCTTTAAAATTTTTCTTAAAATAGTCCCAAAATGGAAAAGTTCTGCACTGATTAGGGCGAAATTCATATATAGAGCAATTTAAAGTTTTTTCATCAAAAAATTTGCATGCAAACCCAAAATTATATGGTTTTTCTCTTATGCTATATCTTGAGCCAATTTTTATAAGATATCTTTTTTTGAAATCTTCTACTTCTAAATTTAAATGTTTTGATAACCTATAAATTTCATCATCATTTATCCAAATATATCCACTCTCACCGATACAACACTTACCTTTACAAATTTCACATTTTTTAGGATCAAATGAGTATTTAAATCCGCTCTTTACTTCACACATTTTGACTCTTTAAATTTAGATTTTTAAATATTAAGTCAGCCTCTTTTGTGTATCCAAAATCATCATTTAAATAAAAACTCTCCAACACTTCACACAGAGATTTTGAACTTTTTTTTGCTTCAATTAATGCAATTTTTGCACTTTTTTTGCTTTTTGGATGTATAAATTTCAACTTAGTTAAACAAAATTTATTTTTACGCAAAACATAAATCACGTCCATAATTTGCTTGGCATCATAGCAAAATATAATCGAACCATGTGGCTTTAGATGAGAATTTGAATTTGATATTAAAATTTCTAAGCTTAAATTTGATGCATATCTGCTTATATTGATGTGAGAATTTTTGCTTTTTATAACGCCATCATGATAAAAAGGTGGATTTGAAACTATAAAATCAAATCTTTTTGATGACTTAAAATTACTAAAATCAGCATGTAAAATTTTGCACTCCAGACCATTTTCTAAAGCATTTTTTTTGCAAAGAATTATATTTTGCTCTTGTATATCCATCAAAGTTAAATTTATATCTTTTAAATCTCGTTTTAATAAAAGCCCAAGCACGCCAGAACCAGCCCCTACTTCTAAAATTTCGCCCTTAGGTTTTAAGCTAAGAGCAAAATCATAAAGCATTATCGTATCACTATTGTATCTATATCCATCTTTTAATTGATATATAAGCATTATTTGTTTACAATGTGATTTATTATAGTGTTTGAATGATTTAGTGCAAAAACTATAGAACCACCACTTCTTGTTATTAAATCTCCGCCTATATACAGCCCCTTTATTTTTGTTTGACAATACTCATCCACAATAGGAACTCCTTTATCATCAATCTCAACATTAGAATTTTTCAAAAACTCAACAGGTGTTGAACCGCCAATAGCATAAATAACTCTATCATAAATGAATTCTCGACCATCTTTAAATTTAGCTAAAATTTTACCCTCTTCATTTTCCAAGCTCTCTACATCAGTGCCCAATCTAAGAATTAAATTTCCATATTTTTCTTCATATTTTATATCTTTTAAATTTATATCATTTAATCTTGTAAATTCCATCTTTCTATAAGATAGAGTTACTGTATTTGTTCTTGATAAACTAATAGCATATTCTACGGCAGAATTTCCGCCACCTACTACTAAAATTCTCTCATTATTTCCGCACTTATCAAGATTAAAATTTACAATTCCATTTAATGATGGAGGAATTTTATAACTAGGCTTATTTGGTTTTCCCATTCTGCCAATTGCTATTATTGCAAATTTTGATTTATAGATTTTATTTGAAGTATAAATTTCAAAAATATCGCCATTTTTTATCACTTTTTCTACTTCGGTATTAAAAAAAGCATCGATATTTTCACTATCTAAAAGAGAATCAAAATAATTTAAAACGTCTTCCTTTGTGCCTGTTTCAAATTTAACTCTTCCTTTTGTTTGACTCTCTAAGCCTTTATATTCTTTATCAACTCTTTTATTATCTTTATAAAAAGTTCTTATAGTTTGAGAGTGATTAGTTCCTTTTTCGAGCAATAAAACACTTTTAATGCCAGCAACTTTTGCTTCAACTACAGAAGCCAACCCACATGGACCACCGCCAATTATAACTAAATCATAAATATTTTCCATTTTTTTCCTTCACTATTTTTTTGTATTATAGTATGATTTGTATAATATAAAAATTAATATTATACAAATTTTTAATTTTAATCTATCTCATTTAATAAAGAATTTTGGTGTAACTATAAGCCGAGTTCTGTTTTTCAAGTAATCATTTATCTAGGCTAAATTTTGCAATTTAGCTCAAGCGAAGGGTTTTATATAAGACTAAACCGCCCCTTCTTGCTGCGAGTTGGGTTTACATAGCCGTTAATGTTGCCAAAAACGCTGGTAGGCTCTTACTCTACCGTTTCACCTTTTCTGCATTTGCAGTAGTTTGCTTTCTGTTGCACTATCCCTTAGGTTACCCTAGCCATCCGTTAGATGGAACCCTGTCTTAAAGCAGCTCGGACTTTCCTCGTTTTCACGCGATTACTCATCACACCAAAGCTCGTATTTTAGCTAAATTTTAATAAATTTTAGATGAAATATAAATTTAATCAAAAATATTTTTGTGCAAAATTTCTTCTAAAATCACAGTTGCATAACTTCCCTTATCAAGCTCAAATGATAAATTAACTTGTGCTGTTTGTGGATTGTACTTTAAATTTGCATTTTTTAAATAACTCCAAGCAAATCTCCTTCCACCACTCATTAAATTTTCATACTCATAAGCATTTTTATAAATTTCATCCTCTAAATTTTTAGCTAAATTAATACTTCGAAATGATTTTTTACCAACCAAAAGCCCACATACAGTAGTATCTCTATTTTTAAATCTATTTATTTCATCCTCTAAATTTTCACATAAAAATAGTTTGCCAAACGGATAATGCCCAAGCACATCACCACTTAAAATTTTAAAAAAACTATCCTGATTTTTTAATTTTTTTATATCCAAATCGCTAAATTTATAAATTTCTTTTATCTCTTTAGGGCTAAAATCTCGTATAAATTTAGAAATTTCTACTCTCTTGCTAAGCCACTTATTGAAAAGCTCACTTTGATAAGCAGAAATTAAAAAATCTTTAATTTTAGGATTTTTAATCTTTAATTTGTTTTTTAAAATATCCTCTCCCTGTTTTGCATTATCCCCAAATTTACCAAATCTTTGATATCCAAAATAGTTCGCAAAGCCTATTTTATCGATATTTAAAAAAGCTTCTTGAATTTTAAAAGCATTAACACTATCTACTTTTTTAAGTCGCAAAAAAAATGCATTCCCCTTTAAATGTCCGATTCTTAATTTATTATTATGAGTCGTTGTATTTAAAATTTTTAACTTTTCATGACTAAAATTTTTTAAATTTTCTTCAAATTTTCTAGGCATTGAGATAAACTGAGTAGTAAAGCCTTCTTTATCTTTCAATCCAGCATATCCAAAATCACGCATCTTTGCTCCAGAAATTTCGCTTAAAATTCTAAGTGCTTCATAAGTAGTTAAATCTTTTTTACCAATATTTAAAATCAAATGCTCACCATTGCCGCTAAATTCATAAAGAGGAATTTCTCTTACCACAAAATCATCTGAATTTTTGCTAAAATAGGCATTTATAGGTGTATGATCTAATACATAAAGTGGTTTAAAAATGCCAACTTCTTGCTCTTTTTTTATATTTTCCATATGTCGTTTCTCCAAAAATTTTTAAATTTATCCTTGCTCTTTTTGCTTCGTTTATTATTCTAAATTTATGCTTTTTATTAAAGCTAAATAAAATCTCATACTCCTCGCCACTTAAAAACTCAAATTTGCTTAAATTTTTAAGAAATTTTATATTTTTATCTCGAATAAATTTAGGTAAATCACTAGCTAAACCATCGCTTATATCCATTGCTGAGTTTATAAATTTTGATGCTTTATAGAAAAATTTATCCCTTAAAATAATATTTCTAAATCTTGAATTTTTACCGATTTTACCGCCATTTTGTAAGGCTCTAAGTCCTTTTAAGCTTGAACCTAAATTTCCAGTAAATGCCAGTATCTCGCCCTTTTTCATAGCATTTCTAAAAATAGCTTTTTTACTAAAACCAATAACGCTAACACTAATGCCAAGCAAATTTGAGCCAACTGTATCGCCACCAATAATCACAACTCCAAATTTATCACAAACTTCTTTAATACCTTTTTTAAGCTCTATTATTTTTGCAAATTCCATATTTCTTGGTATCATAAGCCCTAAAAGTACGTATTTTGGTACTGCATTCATTACGATTATATCGCTAATATTAATTAACATAGCCTTTTTGCCGATTTCATAATCACTTAGCCAGCCTCTTTTAAAATGTGTATTTTCTAAAAAAATATCTTTACTATAAACATAATTTCCAACCACAGCGCCATCATCGCCTATAAATTTATTCTCAAATTTCGAAATAATAAATTTTTCTTTATCCATAATAAAGTATTTTATATAAATTTTTGTTAAAAACTCTTTATAAGATTAATTTTGATATAATTTTTTTTAAATTTTTAAAGGAAGTGATATGTTAGAGGTTGAAATTTATCGTTATGATATTAAGATGGATTGGGCAAGTTATTTTAAGCCGTATATATATAAAAATGCTGATTTTAAGGACTTAAAAGAGCTTTTTTATGACATAAAAAAACAAGATCCGTATTTTGAATTTAAGGGTGTTAAATTTGTAAAAGTAAATGACTGTTTAGTAAATTTAGATGAAAATTTTAATGAAATTTTAAATAAAACTGGAAATTTTATAAAAATTTCTCCTTTAATTGAAAAAAGATCTATAAAAGATGAGATTATAAACAATGATGATTTTATGGGCGTGTTTGATGAATTTAGTCAAAATTTAGGAGATGAAATTTTAGATGAAAAAGATTTTTATTTAAATTTAGAACCTCTTTTTTATTCTAGCGATATTAGAGATTTTAAGGATGATTTTTTAGGAAATTCTGCATTTGTTTTTGCCTATAATTTAATTCAAAAATTTCCTAATAAAAAGGAAAAAATTTTAGATTTCATAAAAGATCAAATTTATTATTATCAAAAGCCTAAATTTCTTTTAAATGATCCATTTAACACAGAAAATATAATTCAAAATTTAAGAAAAATGCTAAATCTAAAAGATTTTTCAAAACAAAAAATAGTTAATTTTGCAGATATAAAAAATAAAAATTTTAAAACTGATTTTAGCCAATTTAATATAGCAGTTTATAACGATAAGGATGCAAGAAATTTTATCAAAAAAATAGCAAATTTAAAAGAATTCAACTCTCAAGAAAGAGATTGTGGATATGAAATTTATAAATTTGATAAAGAAGTAGCTATTAAAGTAGCTTCTAATATAATTTTTGATGCCTTTGATAGCGGAGCTGATTTTTTACTAGTAAATAATGAGAGTGATTTTTTTATGTTCGACACGCTCAAAAAAGATTTACAATATGTTAAAAATAGAAGCTTGCATGATTTTTATGTATTAAAAAGCAATGAATTTTTAGATCTTTTGGATGGAAAAAGATTAAATTTTGATAGTCATAAATTAAAAGTTGGCTTATTGTAAATCATTAAATTTATAATTTAACTTTAAAACAAATAAGTCAAAATAAAAATAGCTTTTAAAATTTACTAAATTTCAAAGATTTACTTGAAATTTTAATCAAAAATTTAAATAAAACAAATTTTGTTTAATTTATAAATGTAAAATACTCGTTGAATTTATTAAGAAAAGGATCTATTATGAAAAAAATTTTATTATCAATCGCGGCTAGTTCTTTGCTGATCGTAAATTTTGCAAACGCAAAAGATTATGTAGTCGATACTGCACATTCTCAAGTTGGTTTTAAAATCAAACATATGCAAATTAGTAATGTTAAGGGAAATTTCAACAAATTTTCTGGCGATATAGATTTTGACGAAAATACAAAAAAATTAAAAAAATTAAACGCTACAATAGCAATTGATTCAGTAAATACAAATAATAATAACAGAGATAATCATCTAAAACAAGCAGACTATTTTGATGCTAAAAAATTTCCAGAAATGAAATTTGAAATGACTGAATTTATCGCAGAGAGTCAAGATGAGGGAAAGGTTAAAGGAAATTTGACAATCAAAGGTGTTACAAAGCCAATTACACTTGATTATGATTTTGGAGGAGAAATAAAAAATGATAAAGCCGATAAAATAGGATTTACTTTAGAAGGAAAAATAGATAGAACGGCTTTTGGTGTTGGAGAATCAAGTGTGGCTCTTGGAAGTGAAGTTAAGCTAGAAATCGAAATTGAAGCGAATGCAAAATAAATAAAAGAAGTAGTTTTACTACTTCTTCAAAATCTTTCATCTTTAAAATATCAAACAAAACAATAATTTTAGATTTTGTTTTATAAAATTATTTCAAATAATAATCCATAAACTATAAGAAAAAACTCACTAAATTTCTTAGTAAAATTAAATTTATAAAATAGATAATTTTTATAGGATTTAATGAAATTTATTGATTTAAAAATAGATTTCATTTTAAATTTAGGATAATAAATCACTATTTAGCGATATGACACAAGTGGTAATTTGCAAATTTTTTGATAAATATTTAAGATTGATAATATTTTTTAGTATAATATCGTTATTAAAAGTAACTGTGATACTTTGATGGTTTTAAATTTGAGGCATTGTCTATTTAATTCAAATAAATTTATAGCATTTGCTTCATAAGTAAATTTAAATCTACTAGCAATTATGCTATGAGAAATTTATTGTTTGTAAATTTAGGGGCAAATATGAAAAGTTTTAAAAAATACATATTACTGTATTTTATATTGATTATTTGGGAAATTTTCGTAAATTTAAATATAATTGATAGACTAATTTTACCATCGCCTTTGGATGTAATCAAGGCTTTTATTACTGATTTTAATCTACTACTGATGCATAGTTATCATACTCTAATGGTTGCATTTTTGGGGATTGGTATATCTATAATATTTAGCTTTATGCTGTCTTTAATTATGGATAGATATAAAATTGTGTATGAGTTAATATATCCAATAGCCCTACTTAGCCAAACCATACCGACTGTCGCAATTGCTCCATTGCTCATAATATGGCTTGGGTATTATATGAAGCCTAAAATTGTGTTAGTCATTTTATCTACATTTTTTCCACTTTTAGTCTCTTTATTAGAGGGATATAAATCAATAGATAAAGATAGTTTAAATTTATTTAAATCAATGGGTGCTAGTAAATTTCAAATTTACAAACACTTAAAAATACCAAGTTCATTTAGATATTTTTTATCGGGTTTGAAAGTTTCAATGTCTTATGCATTGATTTCTGCTGTAATAGCAGAGTGGCTAGGTGGATATTATGGACTGGGTGTCTATATGACTAGAGTAAAAAAAGCATTTGCTATAGATAAGATGTTTGCAGTAATATTTCTAATAAGCTTTCTTAGTTTAATTTTAATGAATTTAATAGATAAATTAGAGAAAAAAATAATAAAATATTAAACAACAGGAGATAAAAATGAGAAAAATTTTAATATTTATAATTGCATTTATGTTTATTATAGGTTGCAAAGAAAAAGATGAACAAAAATCAAATTTAAAAGAGATTACTTTTGTGCTAGATTGGGTTCCAAATACTAATCATACAGGGCTATTTGTCGCAAAAGAAAAAGGGTATTTTAAAGAATTAGGGATAAAGGTAAATATAGTTCAACCTGCAGAAGATAGTGCTGCAAAGATAGTGGCTGCAAAAAGAGCGGAATTTGGTATTCATTTTCAACCAAATTTAGTTAAATATTTAAATAAAGGTGCAGATATAATAGCTGTCGCTGCCATTTTACAACACAATACAATGGGCATAATGAGTCTAAGAAAAGATGATATAAAAAAACCTAGTGATTTAAATGGGCTTAGATTTTCCACTTGGGATGATAAGATTGATGATGCGATTATTAAGCATATCGTAGGAGATGATATTAAATTTATACCAGGAGAATCAACAGATGCAGTAACTGCATTGAAGATGAATTTATTTGATTATATTATGGCATTTTATGGGTGGGATTATATGAACTCAAAACTAAAAAACGTTGAAACCAATTTTTTCTTTTTAAGGGATTTTGAGCCAAAATTTGACTATTATTCACCAGTAATAATAGCAAATAAAACATTTTTAAAAGAAAATCCGAAATTAGCTAAAAAAATTTTATCTGCAATAAAAAAAGGCTATGAATTTGCAGCTAAAAATCACAAAGAAGCAGCAGATATTTTCATAAAAAATGCTCCAGAAACAGATAAGAATTTAATATATTTAAGTCAAGAATTTATATCAACACAATATCTTGATGAAAACGGTAAATTTGGATATATAGATAAAAAAAGATGGGATGATTTTTATAATTGGCTATATGAAAATAAACTTATAGACAAAAAAATGAAAAGCGGAGAAGGAATGAATAATGACTATCTTGAATATTAAAAACATATGCCATAAATTTGATGATAAAGAGATACTAAAAGATATAAATTTAAGCGTTAAAAAAGGCGAAACAATAGGAGTGATTGGACCTAGCGGAATAGGTAAAAGTACATTATTTAATATAATAGCGGGCTTATTAAAACAAACATCGGGTGAAATAATATATGATAAAAATATCAAAATAAGCTATATGTTGCAAAAAGATCTATTGCTTCCTTTTAAAACTGTATATAATAATATTGCACTGCCTTTGGTGATACAAAAAAAAAGCAAAAAATATATAAAAGAAAAAATAGAATCAAAACTAGAAATTTTTGGCCTAAAAGGTTTAGAAAATAAATATCCAAATTCACTATCTGGTGGAGAAAGACAAAGAGCAGCACTTCTTAGAACATATATGTTTAGTGATGATATAGTACTTTTGGATGAACCTTTTTCGGCATTAGATTATTTTACCAAACACGAAATACATAAGTGGTTTTTAGATATAAAAAATAAGATGAACTTAACTAGTTTAATTATCAGCCACGATATCGAAGAAGTTTTGCATTTATGCGATATAGTATATATATTATCAGGAAGACCTGCGACCATAAAAAAGATATTTGAAATAAAAGGTGTTGATAATTTAGAAAAACAAAAAAATATGATTTATGAAATCATAACAAAATACGATATTTATCAATACTAAATTCATAAAAAATTTTAAATATCTTTACAAAAAATCCACTTTATCCAACCCTTAAATAAAACAGAATAAATTTC
>NZ_VWSJ01000033.1 GCF_009690845.1 Campylobacter portucalensis | reverse complement strand
GTGTCTAAATTTAGATGCAACTATTTAAATTTAACTTTTTTACTAATTTATTTTTAAACATCAATTATTATAAATGGTAATTTATTTAATTTATATAAATTAGTATGATTTATTAGGAATTTAATCAACCCATAAAATATTTATATAATTTTATGGGCTTTAAATTTATTTATCTAAATCATTTTTTTATAGATGGCATTTTTGGATTTAACATATTTTTTGGATCTAAAATATCATCAACTTCTTTTTTTGTTAAAAGTCCTCGTTCAATCGCAATCTCACCCACCGATTTCCCACTTTGCAGTGCCTCCTTTGCTATACTGGCTGAATTTTCATAACCAATTATTGGATTAAAAGCTGTAACTATACCGACTGAATTTAATACTAAATTTAAGCAGTTTTCAGGTTTAGCTTTAACATCTTTTATGGCTTTATTAGCTAAAGTTTTATAAGCATTTTCTAAAAGAATTAAAGAATTAAATAATGCATAAGCAATGCCAGGCTCAAATGCATTTAATTCAAACTCTCCTCTTTGACTACAAAGCATAATTGTAGTATCATTTCCTATTACTTCATGACAAGCTTCACCAACGACCTCGCAGATAACTGGATTTACTTTCCCTGGCATAATTGAACTACCTGGTTGCATTTGTGGAAGTTCTATTTCACCAAAACCACATCTAGGACCTGAGTTCATAAGTCTTAAATCATTTATAATTTTACTCAATCTAACAGCAGCAGTTTTTAAAACCCCACTTACCATTACAAAATCTCCTGTATCTTGTGTAGCAGCGATAAAATCATCAGATTGTTTGAAATCAATCTCTGTAATTTGCTTTAACTTTTCTATTACTATAAATTTATAATCTGGATGACAATTAATCCCCGTACCAATAGCAGTTGCACCTAAATTTAAGCTTTTCATTAATTCCATAGCAAATTTTATATTTTTGATATCAAATTTTATGTAAGTTGCAAAAGCATTAAATGAATTTCCTAAAGTAGTAGGAACAGCATCTTCTAGCTCTGTTCTACCCATTTTTATAATATCTTTAAATTCATCTGCTTTTTTTTCTAACTCTTCAACCAAAATTTTCATCGCTTTTAATAAATCTGATAGTTTGGCATAAACTGCAACCTTGACGGAGCTAGGATATGTATCGTTTGTGCTTTGTCCTAAATTTGTGTGATCGTTTACGTGCAAATAATTATATTCGCCTTTTTTATGCCCCATTTTTTCTAGTGCTATATTTGTCAAAACTTCATTTATATTCATATTTGTTGAAGTTCCTGCACCGCCTTGTATCATATCGACCATAAATTGATCAATGTATCTACCTTGGATCAACTCATCTACTGCTAAAATAAGAGCATCTGCTCTTTTCTTATCTAAAACACCAACTTCTTTATTTGCAAGTATTGCAGCTTTTTTAATTTGAGCAAAAGCTTTGATAAAAAAAGGATAGTCTTTTAATCTTCTTCTTGTCATTTTGAAATTTTCAATTGCTCTAAAAGTTTGAATTCCATAATATACATCATTTTCAATCTCTAATTCACCTATAAAATCATGTTCTTTTCTTGTCATTGTATCATCTCCTTATCTATAATTAAAAATTTTACTACAAATACATTAATATAACTTGAAAAATTTAAATTAAAATTATTTATTTTTTTGTTATGTCAGAATTAAATTTTATACTAAAATATAAAATTTTTTTAATGTATTTTTAGTATAATTGCAACTATGATTAAAATTTCGTTAATTAACTTAATTATAATGTTACTTCCTGTTAGTTTTGTTTGGTATTTTTACTATAAATGGACTAAAAATTTCATAGAAATTCCTTACTCTACAATCAGAATGATTTTGCAATTAATTGCAATTGGTTATGTTTTGGTTTTTATTTTTAAAAATAAAAATATGTTCTTAGGTGGAATTATTTTGATTTTTATGTTAATTTTTTCAACTATAATTATTTTAAGAAACACTAAAAATAAAAATTTTAAAAATTATTTTTGCATATTTTTTGCAACTTTTATCTCATCTTCTTTAAATTTATTTATTATTGTATATGTTATTTTAGAAATAAAATATATATACGAACCAAAATACATTATACCAATTGCTGGAATGGTTTTATCAAATACTATGAATGTTCTTAGTTTAGCGATTGAAAGATTTGAAAAAGAAATACAAAGAAACGAGTATTTTGAAGATGCTAGAAATATCGCATTTAAGGCCTCATTAATACCGCAAATAAATTCCCTTCTTGCCGTTGGGATAGTAACTCTTCCTGGTATGATGACAGGACAAATCATTTCAGGAGTTGATCCATTGATTGCTGTAAGATATCAAATTATGATAGCTTTACTTGGAATTTCTGGAGGCGGAATGGGTGCTGTTTTATATTTTTTACTAATCAATAGGGCTTATAAGTAGCTTAAAAGCTACTTATATTACGCTAATTGTGTTATTAAATTTGTTAAAATTTTTGCAAATTCATTAGGATTTTTAACCTCTAAACCTTCTTGAATTTTAGCTATATTTAAGATAATTTTTGCTAAATCATCTAAATTTTCTTCATTATTTAATAGTTTTGTAGCTATTTTATGGTTGGGATTTATCTCTAAAATCGGTAAAATTTCAGGTAAATTTTCTTGCCCCATTTGTTTTAAAATTTGTTGAGTTTCAAAATTTGGATCATTTTTATCATAAACCAAGCAAGCAATAGACTCTTTTAATCTCGATGTTACTCTTACATCCTTTACATCATTTTTTAAAATTTCTTTTAATTTTAAAATTACGTTTTCATACTCTTTTTGATCTATTTTTTCTTCGCTAAATTCAGCTTCAGATGCAGGTTTTATAGGTGTTTTATCGTATTCAAAAATCATTGGTAAAATTATAGCGTCAATATCATCATCGCAAATCAACACCTCAATATCTTTGTCTTTTAAAATTTCTAAAATAGGAGAATTTTTTAAAGCTTCATAACTCTTCCCACTAATATAATAAATCTCTTTTTGATCCTTTTTCATACCATCTTTATACTCTTTTAAAGTTATAAAATCCTCTCTTTTACTTGTTTTAAAAAGAACTAAATTTAAAATTTCATCCTTGTGTGCATTAAATCCATAAAGTCCTTCTTTTAAAACTTTGCCAAAAAGTTTGTAAAATTTTATGTATTTTTCTCTATCGTTTTTTAGTATTTTTTCAAGCTCGCTTAAAATTTTCTTGACACTTGCGTCTTTAACGCTCGCCATAACTCTATTTTCTTGTAAAATTTCACGACTAACATTAAGTGGAAGATCTTCTATGTCTATAATGCCTCTTACAAATCTTAAAAAAGTTGGTAAAAGTTCCTTTTCATCATCTGTTATAAAAACTCTTTTTACGTAAAGCTTTACTCCACTTTGATAATCAGCTCTATAAAGATCAAAAGGTTGAATACTAGGTATATAAAATAGGGTGGTGTATTCTATTTTGCCTTCAGCTTTTGTGTGGATGTGCATTAAAGGATCTGTGCTGTCATGGCTTATTTGTTTATAAAATTCATTATAATCACTATCTTTTAAGCTACTTTTTTGCATTTGCCATAAAGCACTTGCATTATTGATTTGAGTATTTTTGATCTCAGTTTTTGGGGTTTTATTATCATCTTTCGATGAAACATACTCTTCTTTGTCCATAAAAATAGGATATGGAATGTGATTTGAGTATTTTTTAATAATATTTTGTATTGTAAATTCATTTAAAAATTCATCATCTTTAAGATAAAGTTTTATGCTAGTTCCATTACTTTGTTTCGAGCTTTTTTCTACACTAAAACTCTTAGCATCGCTTATCCATAAATTCGCTTCATCGCTAAGTGCTTTTTTGCTTAACACTTCTATTTTATCAGCAACCATAAAAGCAGAATAAAAACCAACACCAAATTGACCTATTAAATTTGAATCTTTTTTAGCATCTTTACTGATTTGAGATAAAAACCCTTTTGTCCCGCTTCTAGCTATCGTGCCTAAATTTAAAACCAACTCATCTTCATCCATACCAATGCCATTATCTTCAATTATTAAAGTTTTATTTGTTTTATCTAATTTTATATCGATTCTTGGAGTGTAATTTAATGTTTTATATTTTTCGTCTGTTAGATAAAGATAGTTTAATTTATCAAGTGCATCACTGGAATTTGAAATAAGTTCTCTTAAAAAAATTTCTTTATTCGAATAAAGTGAGTGAATCATTAAATTTAATAAATCACTTACTTCAGTTTGAAATTCATGTTTTTTCATAATATATCCTTTATAATAAATTTAGCAGATTATACCGTAAAGTGATTAATATTTTTAATTATTTTCTATTTTTAAGCTACTTTTTTCTATCCAGCCAACTTTCCCATTTTCAACCATAATTTTATAATAGTCTAAATTTTCATCAAAAATTTTAACATTTTCATCATTTTTAGATATATAAAATATAGTTGATTTTTCAATTGGTAAAATTTTTACCTTTGTATTTGCTTTAATCACTCCTGTAGAGTATGAATTTTGTGAATATATTTGATATGCTATTAATAAAATTGCAAATATAAGCGGTGTTGAATTTCTGCTTAAAATAAATATAAAAATTAGTATCCCGGCAAGAAAATATATTAAAAATTTTTTCTGAATTAAAAATGGGTCATTTAATGGATTTATCTCTGTTTGAGTGCTTAAATCATCAATTTCTAACTTAACATCAAGTGAAAAGTCGCTAAATTGTTTTGTTTTAGCATTAAAATAGCTAAAATTTAAACTGGTTTTATCGTTTTTAAAAACTACAAAATAATAAGCACTTTGATCTGGATATATTCCTTTAATAGAACTAACACCTTGTTTTAATATCTCATCATTTTCTATATAAAAAGATGCAATATTAGAATTTTTAGTTTTTAAAAAGATTGTCATAATATTTGATTTATCATCAAATTTAGAAGTTTTATAACTTATGATCTCTAAATCATCAGCTACAATATTAGCATAATTTAATCTATCTTCTACTGATTTTACTTTTGGTAATCTTGGTGAAATACTAGCTTTTTGAAAAACTTCACCATTTCTTAAAGCTAAAACGTTTAATTTTAAATTTCCAATATTTGTAGAATTAGACTCAAACCAAAGCTTTGTTTTAAAAATACCGCCATTTTTTTGCCATTCAACTTTTTGATTTAACCATTTTAAATTTGGACTTTTTTCCATACTTAAATTTAGGTCTAAATTTATATCTTGCTGTATATCAGCTATCAAATTTAGACTAAAAATTTGATTTTTAAAAACAGATTTTGGCATATTTGTAGTAGAAAGTAGTAAATCAGTAACTCTTATATCTTGATAAATTTTGCTATCATCCATATCTAAATTTCCCTCATCGCTTGGAGCAATTTTTTTTAAATCATCAATACTTAAATGTTTTTTTTCTAAAATTTGCTTCTTATTTGATGAGTTTGGTTTAGTTATTTCTAAATACTCGATATCATTTGAAAAAGTATAGTTAAAAATAAATAAAAATAATACTAAAAGCCTTAGCAAATAAATCCTTTTATGATTTTAACTCCATCATCTCCGCCTAAAATCTTATCAATTGCTCGCTCTGGATGTGGCATAAGACCGAAAATTTTCTTATTTTCATCACAAATTCCAGCTATATAATCAACCGATCCATTTGGATTTTTAAAGTTTCCATCTTTATCACAGTATTTTAATAAAATTTGATCATTATCTTGCATAAATTTAAGAGTATTTTCATCAACAAAATAATTTCCTTCGCCGTGAGCTATTGGAATGTTTAAAATTTCATCTTTTTTGCATTGTGATAAAAATTTATTGTTGTTTGAAATAACTTTTAGATGATGATATTTAGATATAAAATTTAAATTTATATTTTTATTCATAGCACCTTTTAATAAATTTAACTCTAAAAGCATTTGAAAACCATTGCAAATTCCTAAAATATAGCCACCTTTTTTGGCGTGATTTATTACTGCATTCATAATAGGGCTAAATTTTGCAATCGCAGCAGTTCTGAGATAGTCGCCATAACTAAATCCGCCTGGCAAAATAACTAAATCAGCTTCTATTTTTTCAATTTTGTGCCAAATAATTTCGCATTTATAGCCTAAATTTTCAAAAGCAAATTTTGTATCATTTTGACAATTAGTTCCAGGAAAATCTAAAATTGCTACTTTCATAAAACTATCTCATATTCTTCAATAACTGTATTGGCAAGAAGTTTTTCGCACATTTCAACAACATCATTTTTAACCTCATCTTTATCATCTTTATTTATATTAAAAACTATTTGTTTTGCAATCCTAACATTATCAACATCTTTAAAACCAAGCGAGATAAGAGCATTTTCAACCGCCTTGCCTTGTGGATCTAAAACGCCATTTTTTAATTTAACATTTACTACTACTTTCATATTTGTCCTTACGATAAAATTCTTTTTAAAACCTCTTCATAGGCTACTTTTACATTGCCTAAATCTTGTCTAAATCTATCTTTATCAAGCTTTTCATTTGTTTTTGCATCCCAAAATCTACAACTATCAGGGCTAATTTCATCAGCTAAAATTATATTTCCATCCACATCTTTGCCAAATTCAATCTTAAAATCAACCAATTTTAAATCTTTTTTTATAAAAAATTCTTTTAAAATAGAGTTAATTTTTTTAGCCTCATTTTTAAGATAGTTAAGCTCATCTTGATTTTCTATCGCATTTAAAAGTAGGGCGTGTTCATCATTTAAAATAGGATCATTTAAGTCATCATTTTTGTAGCAAAATTCAACCAAAGCAAATGGCAAAACAGTTCCATCTTTAATGCCTAATCTTTTTGTCAAGCTTCCTGTTGCAATATTTCTAACAATAACTTCAAGTGGAATAATTGTGCATTTTTTAACTATTTGTTCGTTATCGCTAATTGTTTCAATTAGATCTGTTTTTATGCCATTGGTTTCTAAAATTTTAAATATTTGAGTAGAAATTTTATTATTTAAAGCACCTTTTCCTAACTCTTGCGATTTTTTGATACCATTAAATGCTGTTAAACTATCTTTAAATTCAGCTAAAAGAAGATTTTCATCTTCATTTATAGACCATATTTTTTTAGCCTTACCTTCATAAATCATCTCTTTTTTTGTAGCTTTCATTATTTATCCTTTGTTAAATTTAGAATTTTAATTGTATCTACCGCAGTTTTTAATTGTATATCTTTATAAACAGCAGATTTAGAAATTACTTTATCTTTATTATTGTTTTTTTTCTTGGTTTCTTTTTTTGTTGAGTTTGTATCAATCTTTTCAAGTTCGCTTTGAAGATGTTTTTTTAAATCTTTTTCTTTAAAATCAAAGTCTTTATTATCATCAGGAACTTTTCCTGGATATACTAATAAATCAGGCTTAACTCCAGTATTTTGTATAGTTCTACCGCTTGGTAAATAGTATCTTGCTATCGTCATTCTAAGAGCCTCTTTTTCGTTTAATGGAAGAATTACCTGCACACTTCCTTTTCCAAAAGTATTTTCTCCTATAATGACAGCTCTTTTAAAATCTTGCAACGCCCCACTAACAATTTCACTTGCACTAGCACTTCCTCCATTAACCAAAACAACCAAAGGTAAATTTGTGATTTTATTTTTAGGCTCTGCTTTGTATTCTATGTTTTCTTTTTTATCTCTACCTTTTTGAGACACTATAATGCCTTTATCTACAAATAAATTTGTAAGTCCTATAGCTTGATCTAAAAGTCCTCCTGGATTATTTCTAAGATCTAAAATTATACCTTTTGCATCTTTATGTTCTTTTATAAATTTCTTTGCTTCATTTGTTACTTTTTGATCAAAATTTGTAACCCTTAAATACAAAATATCTTCATCTTCTATGCTTTTAGCATATACAGAATCAACTTTTATAATATCTCTTGTGATATTGACATCAAAAGGTTTTGCTTCACCTTTTCTAAAAATAGTGATTGTTATAGGTGTTTTAGGTTCGCCTCTCATTTTATTAACAGCCTCATCAAGAGTTATACCAAGCGTTGCATTACCATCTATCCTCAAAATAACATCATTAGATTTAATCCCGGCCTTATCTGCAGGAGTGTCTTCTATTGGTGCTACAACTGTCAAAGCACCATCTTTCATACCAACTGTTATACCAAGACCACCAAATTCCCCTTTTGTTTGAATTTTTGTCTCATTAAAAGCCTTTTCATCCATATAGCTTGAGTGTGCATCTAGATTACTCATCAATCCAGCTATTGCTTTATTTATTATTTCAGAAAATTTAAGTTCATCTGCATAGCTATTTTCGATAGTTGTAACAACTCTTGTAAATTTGGCTAAACTTTCAAGTTTTGATTCATCTTTTTTTTTAGTTTCTTTTGCATTTATCGGTGGAATCAAAACCAAGCAAGCACTAAAAGCAAACACTAGACTTGATTTAAAAAATTTATTATATATCAAAATTAATCTCCAAAATTTAAAATTTGGTTTTGATTTTATCATATTTATGGTTAAATTTAGGTAAAAAATAAAAAAGATTTTAAAAAGTATTTAAATTTTAAATCTAAAATTTTAATAATTTTAAAAATATATGATACTTTTTACTAAAAAAACTTGACATTAATACACTAAAGTTATATAATGTCATCACTATAAAACTAAAAGGATAAAAAATGAAAAATATATTAGAAACTTTAACAGATCAGATGAGAGAGGTATTAGAAAGCTCTATTTCTTTATCTATCCATTCTAAAAATATTGAAGTAAAGCCACTTCATATTTTATGGGCTTTGAGTGCAGATAGCAGTTCTTTATTAAATCAAATTTTAAATAAATTTAACATTTCAAAAGAGGCTTTAGAGCTTGAGATAAAATCAAAAATATCAAATTTGCCAACTAGCTCAAATGCTAGTAAAGAAAATATCAAAATAAGTATGGATATGATAAACTCACTTGAGAATGCTAAAGGACTTATGGCAAAAAATGGCGATAGTTTTATAGCTATTGATACGTGGATTTTAGCAAATTTACAAACTTCTCCATTAAAAGAAATTTTATCTAAATTTATTGATTTAAATGAGATAAAAAAGGAGCTTGAAGCTTTAAGAGCGGGACAAAAAATAGACTCTAAAACAGCTGATGAAACGATGGATAGCTTAGCTAAATTTGGAATTGATCTTACACAAAAAGCAAAAGAAGGAAAGCTTGATCCTGTAATTGGAAGAGATGAAGAACTTCAAAGAGTTATGCAAATCTTAATTAGAAAAACAAAAAATAATCCTATCTTACTAGGTGAGCCTGGAGTTGGAAAAACTGCCATAGTTGAAAGTTTAGCACAAAAAATAGCAAAAAATGATGTTCCAACTAGCCTTCAAAACAAAAAGCTAATTGCCCTTGATATGAGTGCATTAATAGCAGGAGCTAAGTATAGGGGTGAATTTGAAGATAGACTAAAAGCAGTAATTAACGAAGTTATAAAGGCTAAAAATATAATTTTATTTATAGATGAAATTCACACAATTGTAGGAGCTGGAGCAGGTGAGGGCGGAATGGATGCTGCAAATATCCTAAAACCAGCCCTTGCTAGAGGCGAACTTCATACAATAGGAGCAACAACTTTAAAAGAGTATAGAAAATATTTTGAAAAAGATGCCGCCTTGCAGCGTAGATTTCAACCTGTAAATGTAGGTGAGCCAAGTGTAAATGAAGCTTTGCAAATTTTAAGGGGCATAAAAGAAAAGCTTGAAGTTCATCATAATGTAAGCATAACTGATAGTGCTTTAGTAGCAGCTGCAAAATTAAGTGGTAGATATATAAGTGGTAGATTTTTACCTGATAAGGCGATTGATTTGATAGATGAAGCGGCGGCTGAACTTAAAATGCAAATTGAAAGTGAGCCATTTGAATTAGCAAAAGCAAAGCGTGAAATTTTAACTTTACAAGTTGAAAAAGAGGCTTTAAAAATGGAAAGTGCAGAAAAAAATAGAATAAGATTAGAAGAGATAGAAAAAGAGCTTGCAAATTTAAATGAAAATAAAAATGCCCTAAATTCTCAATTTGAAAACGAAAAGAGTGTTTTTAACGATATAAGTATAGCCAAAAAAGAGATTGATAGCTTAAAAAATGAGGCTGAAATAGCTAGAAGAAATGGGGATTTAAATAAAGCAGCTGAGATAGAGTATGGAAAAATTCCAAATAAAGAAAATGAAATAAAATCTCTTGAAGAAAAGTGGGCTAAAATGCAAGAAAACGGCACTTTGCTTAAAAATGAAGTGGATGAGAATTTAATCGCTGGAATTTTAAGTAAATGGACAGGCATTAGTGTTTCAAAAATGCTTACGAGTGAAAAAGAAAAATATCTAAATATTGAAAATCACTTAAAAGAAAGTGTTATAGGGCAAGATGAGGCCCTGCATGCATTATCAAGAGCTATTAAAAGAAATAAAGCTGGACTTTCTAGCGAAAATAGACCTATTGGAAGTTTTTTGTTTTTAGGTCCAACAGGAGTTGGAAAAACTGAATCGGCAAAGGCTTTAGCGAAGTTTTTATTTGATGATGAGAAGGCTATGATTAGATTTGATATGAGTGAGTATATGGAGAAACACAGCGTTTCAAGATTGCTTGGAGCACCTCCTGGATATGTTGGATATGATGAAGGAGGGCAACTTACCGAAGCAGTTAGAAGAAAGCCATATTCAGTTTTGCTTTTTGATGAGATAGAAAAAGCTCATAAAGATGTTTTTAATATCTTGCTTGGAATTTTAGATGATGGCAGGGCTACTGATAATAAAGGCGTTACTGTTGATTTTAAAAACACCATAATAATACTAACGTCAAATATCGCATCAAACGAGATTATGCTTTATAATGATGATAAGCAAAAACAGCAAGATCTAGTCAAAGAGGCTTTAAAAGGTTATTTTAAACCTGAATTTTTAAACCGTCTTGATGATATTATCATCTTTAATCCTTTAAATGAAGATAATTTAATAGAAATAGTTGGCATAATGTTTAAAAGTTTAGAAAAAACTTTAGAAAATAGAAATATTAAAGCAAATTTAACTAATAACGCTAAAAAGCTAATAGCAGAAGTTGGATTTGATGCTGAATTTGGTGCAAGACCATTAAGACGAGCGATGTACGAGTTAGTTGAAGATGAGATTGCTGAGATGATTTTAAAAGATGAGATTAAAGATGGAGATGAGATTTTAATAGATGCGGTTGATGATAAGATAAAAATCAAAGCACTTTAAATTTAGAGCAAAATTAAATACAAGTAGGGGATTTTGTATCCCCACTGTTTTTTTAAAAAATTTCTTAACTTTTCATCTTTATTTATTTTTTTGTCTACTGGGATGGTTTTTTGCAACTATTGTTTTTACAAATGTTGTTTTTTAAATAACCTTTAGGGCATCACCTTTAATAGATATTTTAGTTACAAATTCATATTATATAGTTGTGATGCATTCCTATAAATAGAAATTTACATAAAATAATACATAAAATATTATGTAAAAGTATGACTAATAAAGCTATATAATTTTATAAAACAAATCTAATTAGATGGAGAGTGGCTTAAAAAAAATAAAAAAGCAACCACCGATGATGAGATAAAAGAGATAAAAAAAGTTAAATTTGGTTGTGCTCCATTTGGCTGCAAAGACTTTTCTCCTTTTAAAAAATATGCTTACTTTTATCCTCATATTTAAATTGTTTTACTCTTTAAATCTTTTAAATCATCATAAGCTTTAAATAAACAATCATCCTTATGCTTTTTAATAAATAATAAATATTTATAAAAAATATTATAAATATTAACTAAAAATAAAATTAAATTTTTAATTTAATGATGTATGATAGTTGTGTCGTAGAGCCGATATTTTAGTGGCGAAGATATTGGTAAATAGCAGTTTGTGGAACTATAAACGACCTTAAACGACCTTGTCATGATTGAAGCGATGGTTAAATATCTAAGTTGTTTATTTATTATAGAAGAGGGCTTTTGATAGATGAGTTAAAAATCATACTTGATTCAATAGTTTAATAGGCGAAATTTCTTCAGATGAAAAACAAATAAAAAATCAGCTTTACATAAGTTTATCTGTAAAAATTGATGGATAAATTTATTTTTTACAAAAAGTAAAGTCTTTAAAATATCCATATAATCAACATTTATAAATAAAATAAAATACCATAAAAACTTATTTTTTAAAAAATTTGAAAATTATAGTTTTCAATACAAAATATAAAAAATAGTATATATTTAACTTTTTATCAAATTATTAAATGTATTTTTTTAAGTATATTTTTACATAGTTTTAAATATAAAATTAAATTGAAATAATTAAATTGAAATA
>NZ_VWSJ01000032.1 GCF_009690845.1 Campylobacter portucalensis | reverse complement strand
TGTTTCAGTTGCTTACCCCACAAGAGCTATAGCTTCTAAGTTATAAGCTCTGCATCCACTAAAAAATCATTCAATACCTTTTGAAGTAGCGTAAAATCAATTAATTCTAAATCTTCTATTTTGCTTTCTGTGTGGTTTATAAGAGTTATTATCTATAAAATTTATCCGTATTTTAAACACTATTAATTTAATGCTTGCATCTTAAAAATAATTTATTTTTGTATTAATTAAGCTTCTAAAATTTTATTGTATATGAAAATTATGAGCTAAAACATTAAAATTTAAATATTTTTAACCATTTTTATGTAAATTTCGCCATAAAAAACATCGTTTTTTACGACTTTAAATCCAAAATTTGTGTAATAATTAGGCGTTTGAGTTATAAGACTAACTTTTTTAAATCCTAAATTTTTAGCTTTTAAAATAGCGTAATTCATCATATCTTTAAAATACCCTAAACCTCTAAATTTAGGTAAAACTGCTACGCTATCTATATAAAATTCATCATCTTCGCACTCTTTTTTGATTAAATTTTTAGCTTTAATGCTTTTTAATCTTTGATTAAAAACTAAATCTAAAAAATCACTATCATAGCCATTATAAAGGCAAATTGCCCCACAAATTTCGCCCATTTCATTTTCGTAAATAAAAACATTTTCATGAGACAAGCGATTATTTTTGGCTCTGAAAAATTTCTTGTATAAATCAAATTTTAAAATTTTATCATTTGTTCCAAAAATTGCGTCACTAAAATCGCTCATGGCAAGTTCTAAAATTTCAAAACTTGCCATAACATCATTAAAATTAGCAGATCTTATCATAGTATCTCCTTAAAATTTATTGACAACCTTCACACTCTATACTTCTATCTATAGCCGTATTTTCGGCTTCAGCAGCATTTGGACTTTGACTTCTTAGATAATATGTTGATTTTACCCCAAGTTTCCAAGCAAGATTATAAATTTTGCTTAAAGTTCCGCCACTTGCTTTATCTAGTGTGATAAAAATATTGAGGCTTTGACCTTGATCTATCCATTTTTGACGAATTGCAGCCGCTTTTACAAGCAAGGCTTGATCTAAATCGTAAGCTGAAATATAGTAATTCCAAGTATCGAGGGTTAAATTTGGAACAACAACTGGTATCATTCCGCTTAAATTTTGCTCAAACCACTTCTTTTTATAAACTGGTTCAATAGTCTGAGTAGTCCCAACTAAAATGCTTATACTTGAAGTTGGTGCAATAGCCATCAAATAGCCGTTTCTCATACCATCATTAATTACTTTTTTTCTAAGACTATCCCAATCACAAATCCACTCATCAAAAAGATTAGATCTTTGGACTAATTTTTTAGCCTCATCATTTGCATTGTCAATTGGCATAATACCTTTGCTCCAATTTGAGCCATTAAAATCGGCATATTTTCCTTTTTCTAAAGCTAAATTTGATGATGCTAAAATGGTATTATAACTTATACACTCCATGATTTTATCTATTTTTTCTAAATGCTCATAACTTCCCCATTCTATTTTTGAGGTTGCTAACATTTGTGCTTCTCCCATTACGCCAAGCCCAATTGAGCGAGAAGCTAAATTTGTATGCTTAACTTTTTCATGTGGATAAAAATTTAACTCAATTACATTGTCAAGCATTCTAACTGCAGTTGGAACAACTCTTTGGATATCTTCTTTTGTATTGATTTTGCTTAAATTTATGCTAGCGAGGTTGCAAACTGCAGTTTTTCCTTGAATATAATCTTTATCAACTATAAAAATATTTTTACCATTTAAAGTATCAAGTGCGGTCAGTTTTTTAGCTTTTTTAGCTATGCCATTATCGGTTGTAATAATCTCTTCTTCATCGAAAATTTCGATACTACCATCTTCAAAAACTATTTTTATTTGATAGTAATTTGGCTGAGTATTTTGAAAAATTTCAGTGCATAAATTTGAACTTCTTATAATTCCTGAGTGTGAATTTGGATTAGTGCGGTTGGCTGTATCTTTAAAGCCTAAAAATGGCATCCCCTCTTCAAAATATGCTGTTATTATCTTTTTCCAAAGCTCTTTTGCCATAATGATATTTTTAGGGATATTTTCATCTTTTTCATACTCTTCATATTTTTTTTCAAACTCTTCTCCATATAAATCGCACAAATCAGCCACATCAACAGGGTCAAAAAGAGTCCATTTTTCGTTATTTTGAATTCTTTTCATAAATAGATCATTTATCCATAAAGCTGGGAAAATTTCATGTGCTCTTCTTCTTTCTTCGCCTGAGTTTTTTCTTAGATCTAAAAAATCACCCACATCCATATGCCACGGCTCGATATATACTGCAATTGCACCTTTTCTTGTGCCTAATTGATCAACTGCAACGGCTATATCGTTTGTGATTTTTAAAAACGGAATTATTCCACCAGCTGCGTTTTTATGTCCATCAATGCTTCCGCCCATTGCTCTTACTTTGCCCCAATCCCAGCCAATTCCACCGCCAAATTTAGAAAGAAGTGCCATCTCTTTATAACTATCAAAAATTCCTTCAATATTATCAGGAGTTGAGCCAATATAACAAGATGAGAGTTGATGACGCGTAGTTCTAGCATTTGAAAGAGTAGGGGTTGCTGGCATAACTTCAAATTTGCTTATCAAATCATAAAATTTCTTAGCCCAATTTTGACAGTCAAGCTCATTTTGTGCTAAAAACATAGCTATTGCCATAAACATATGTTGAGGAAGTTCAATAGGCTTTGCATCGCTATCTTTTAAAAGATATCTATCATATAGGGTTTTAACGCCTAAATATGTAAATTGCAAATCTCTTGTGGGCTCTATATAGTTATTTAAATCTTCTAAATCATACTTTTCTTTTAAGCCAAGTATTATGCGACCCTCTTTTTCACCACGCTCAAAATACTCAGTAAGAGTATTGTAACCGCTAAATCCAGTAACTTTATGATAAAGATCATATAAAAAAAGTCTTGCTGCAACAAAAGTCCAATTAGGGCGATCTATGTCTATTTTATCGACTGCTGTTTTGATTAGAGTTTGCTGAATTTCTTCAGTTGTAATCATATCTCGAAACTGAATTTTTGCATCAACTTCAAGCTCGCTTAGACTAACATTGTCTAAATTTTGAACAGCTTCTTTAGTATATTTTTTAATCTTGCTTATATCTAGCTCTTCGCATCTTCCGTTTCTTTTTATTACTTTCATTTTTATCCTTAATAAATTTCAATCTTTAAAAACTCTTTTAAAAATTTTATCTACATTTTTTGTGTAGTATGAGTAATCAAAACATTTTTCTATCTCATCTTTGCTTAAATTTAGTTCATCATCATCTAATAAATACTCTAAAAATAAGCTTTTGCCATCTTGATTTAAAGCATTTTTTCCATTTTGTAAATCACTCCAAACTTTCATAGCATTTCTTTGGACTATTTTATAAGCATTTTCTCTAGAAATTCCACGCTTTGGAAGCTCTAAAAGCACACGTTGAGAAAATACAAGTCCTCCTGTAAGATTTAAATTTTTTAACATATTTTGTGGATAAATTAGAAGTTTATCGATTAAATTTGTAAGACGATTTAGCATAAAATCAGCCGTTATAAAAGCATCAGGTAAAATAAATCTCTCAACTGAACTATGGCTAATATCTCTTTCGTGCCATAAAGCCACATTTTCTAAGGCAGGCATTACAAAAGAGCGAATCATCCTGCAAAGCCCCGTGATATTTTCACTCAAAACTGGATTTCTTTTATGTGGCATTGCACTTGAGCCTTTTTGTCCTGCAGCAAAATACTCTTCACACTCATAAACTTCACTTCTTTGATAGTGGCGAATAGCAACTGCAATTTTTTCACACGATGAGGCTAAAATTGCAAGTGCTGATAAGACTTGTGCATAGCGATCTCTTTGGATTATTTGATTACTAATAGGAGCAGGCTTTAGTCCTAAATCTTCACAAACGAGTTCTTCAAGCTCTAACGGAGCATGAGCAAAATTTCCCATAGCACCACTGATTTTACCTACGCTTATTAAATTTTTAGCATGCTTTAAAAGATCTAAAGAGTGATCAATCTCATCATACCAAATTGCTAAAACAAGCCCAAAAGTAATAGGCTCGCCGTGAATTCCATGACTTCTGCCAACCATTAAAGTATTTTTATGCTCATAAGCTCTTTTTTTAATAGAATTTTTTAAATTTTGCACATCTAAAATTATTAATTCTAGACTATCTTTTATTTGAAGAGCAACAGCGGTATCTATACAATCACTTGAAGTCATGCCATAATGTAAAAATCTGCTTTCATCACCTAAATTTTCACTAATATTTGTCAGAAATGCGATAACATCATGTTTTGTGATTTTTTCTATCTCATCGATTTTTTCTATCTCAAATTTAGCATTTTTACAAATTTTATCTCTATCTTCATCACAAATCAACCCAAGTTTATTCCAAGCTCTTACTGCTGCTAATTCCACCTTTAGCCAAGCGTCATATTTAGCTTGTAAGCTCCATTTCTCTTCCATCTCTTTTCGTGCGTATCTTTGCACCATAATTAACCTTTTTTTAATCTAAAATTTTATAAAATAATAAATCATTATTTTNNATTATTTTAACAAAAAGTGTGTAAAAGTTGGCTTATATAGAAAGAAAAATTTTAAACTCTAACGGAAAAAAAGCTTATCAAATTTTATTGGATTTAGGATATAGTATGAGTCAGGCTCAAAGACTGATAGATAAAAAAAGATTGATAAATTTAGAAAAAGTAGTTGAAAATAAAAATCAAATTTTGCAAGGTGAAGTTTTTTTAATTGATTATGAGTGCAAACCTAAAAATCTTGAGCCGATTTTTGAAGATGAAAATTTTGCAGCCTTTGATAAGCCAAGTGGAGTTTTAACTCATCCAAACGGAAGAAATTGTAATTACAGTATGAATGATGAAATTTGGTCTAAATTTGGCAAAAATGCAAGCGTGGCACATAGACTCGATAAAGAAACTAGCGGAGTGCTTTTGGTTACTAAAAATAAAGAAATTGAAAAAGCGATAAAGCTTAAATTTCAAAATTTAGAGGTCAAAAAGTGTTATTTTGCTATGGTTCGTGGAGTTATTAGAGAAAATTTTGAAGTTATAGTTCCTCTTGATGTGGATAAAAATTCTCAAATTTTAAAAAATAAAATTTATGTAAAAGAGGGCGGTAAATTTGCTAAAACAAAATTTAAAGTCGAGTTTATTTATGAAAATTTAAATGCTACTTTACTAAAATGTTTTCCGCAAACAGGACGTCAACATCAAATAAGAGTGCATTTGTTTCATGTGAAACATCCAATTATCGGCGACCCTCTTTATGGTGTTAGTGATGAATTTGCATGTGATTTTTTAGATGGAAAAATTAGCGATAAAGATAGACTTTTAGTAACAGGATCAAAAAGATTAATGCTCCACTCATCATATTTGAAATTTGCTTTCCAAAACAAAGATTATTTAATACAATCAAAACTAGATATCGAAAATGAATTTTTAAAATTTACTCTCTAGCTCTCCTTTCTCGAGATGAGCTTCAGCTAACCTTAAGGGGGGGGTTATAATGAGTCCTTATATTTATTTGAAAGGAAAAAAATGNNTTGTAATGCAACTTTGTTTGCTGGTGAAACTAGTCCTGTAGTAACTAAGGCTCCCAGTAAAAAAGAAGCTCTTGAAGAAGTATTAAAGGAATTTGAAAAAGAGGCAGAAAAAGAGCTTCAAGTAATAAATGATGATTTAGAAATATATCATAGAACTTCTGAAAATTTTAAGCAACTTAATTTAATTGGCTCTAGTGATGATACAGTTAGCTCTCAATTAAATGCTAATATAGAACAATTTATAAAACAAATTGAAACAATTGAAGAAAAAATTCAAGTTCTAGCAGAACAAGTAAAAGATGAAAATATAGAGTTGTTTAAAAAGCTTCAACCAGATATGGAAAAATTAAAAAAACAAATAAAACAAAAACAGAAAGAACTTGATGATCAATATAAGAACATTAAACAACATTTAGAAATGCAAGATAACAATAGCACTAAAAAACTCATAATGGAGCAAGAGAAAGAATTGGAAGAACTTAAAAAACAACTTATCGAAGACGATTTAAACATACAGGGCGATAGTAGCTCAAACAGCCCAGCCCTAGGTGGTGGCTCAAGCGGTAGCGGTAGTTCAAGCGGTAG
>NZ_VWSJ01000031.1 GCF_009690845.1 Campylobacter portucalensis | reverse complement strand
ATTTCATTAAATTTAACAATTAAATCTAAATTTACTAAAAACCTCTATATCTTTTTACTCTTTTAGAATTTATTTAAAGATTATTTCTACTCTTATGACTTCTAAATCAAAATATAGATTTTTAGAGTTTAATTCCAAATTAATTTTTATTAATTTGGAATTTTAAAATCAACATAAAATTTATATATTTAAAAATATTAATATAATTTAAATTATTACAAAAAGCATAGAATAAAATATTAAATCACTAACATCGCATCACCGTATGAATAGAATTTATATCCTTTTTCTATAGCTATTTTATAAATTTCCATTGTTTTTTCATATCCTATAAATGCTGTTACTAACATTATTAAAGTTGATTTTGGCAAGTGAAAATTTGTTAAAAGATAGTTTTGACGAATTGGTTTATTTGCATAGTTTAAAAACAAATTGCACTCTTTGCTTAAATTATGATTTCTAGCGTAATCTTCAACCGCTCTTGTTACAGTTGTGCCAACGCCTAAAATTTGATCTTTACTATCCAAAACTAAAGCTGTATTTTTAGGGATATTAAACCATTCTGAATGCATTTTGTGATCGTGTATATTTTCGCTCTCTACGCCTTTAAAAGTCCCAGCTCCAATATGAAGCGTTAAATAAAAAATTTCATGAGTTTTTTTAAGAGTTTTTATCATATCATCGCTAAAATGAAGCGAAGCAGTTGGAGCTGCGACTGCACCTAAATTTTTAGCAAAGACACTTTGATACCAAATTTCATCGTTTTTATTATCATCTCTTTTTATATATGGCGGAAGTGGTGTATGACCGATTTTTTCTAAAATTTCAAAAACATTGTCTGTATTTAAAATTTCGCTTTTTTTATAAAATTTTACAATCCTACTTCCATCATCTAAAAGCTCTAAAACTCTAGCAAAAAGCTCATTTTCAAAGATAAGTTTAGTATCAATTTTAACAGAGCCTTTTATAAAAACACTAAATTTATTATCATCTAAAGGGCGGTTGATTAAAAGTTCTATCTTTCCTCCACTCTCTTTGTGTCCATAGATTCTAGCTTTTATAACTTTTGTATCGTTAAAAATAATTTTACAAGGTGGTAAAATTTCAGGTAGATTTCCAAATTTTAGATGATAAATTTTATCATTTTTACGATCATATACTAAAAGCTTAGCTTCTTCTTTAGGCAAAGTCGGTTTAGTGGCGATTAGTTCTTTTGGCAAGAAATAATCATAAGTGTTAAGTAGATCTAAGTCATTCATCATTTTGCAACTCTTCATCTTTATGAGGGTTGATTATTTTTGCTATTAATATTGAAATAGCATATAAAATTATAAGTGGCACTGCTAGCATAAATTGACTTAAAATATCAGGTGGTGTCATAATGGCAGCAAATACAAAAATCAATACAACTCCATATCTAAAAAAAGAAATCAAACTTTTATCGGTTACAAGCCCTATAAGTGCTAGAAAAAACGTGATTATTGGTAGTTCAAAACTAATACCAAAAGCAGCTATTAATTTTATAAAAAACCCCACAAATTCACCTATTTTTGGCATTGCAGTAAAAGTTCCGTGACCAAAATTTATTAAAAAATCAAAAGCTACAGGAACGACTAAGTAATAACAAAATGCAGATCCTGCCAAAAACATCACGCTAGCACTTAAAACAAAAGGAATTACGTATTTTTTTTCATTATCATAAAGTCCAGGAGCAACAAAAAGCCAAAATTGCCAAAAAATTATAGGCATAGAAAGAACAAGTCCAGCAAAAAATGAAACTTTCATTGCTGTAAAAAAAGCTTCTGCAGGATGAGTAAAAATCACTTCGCTAGAGCCTTTCATAGCCTCTTTAAGCGGTGATAGCATAAAATTTAAAATAGCTTCCCAAAACGAAAAACACACTAAAAAAAGTATTATAACCGATAAAACAGAGATAAAAAGTCTTTTTCTTAATTCTACAATATGTGGTTTTAACTCTTCAAACATTTAAATCCTTTTTATCTATAATTTCATTTTTAATGCTTTGTTTGATGGCATTTGATGGATCTTTTATAGTATTAAAGCCGCTTTTTATTTGCTCTAAATTTTCACTAACCTCATCTTTTACTGAATTTACACCATTTTTTAGCTCTTCAAGATCTTCAAAAGTTATTTTTTTTCTAACTTCATCTTTTGTTTGAGTAATGCTTTGTTTATATTTTTTGGCATCTTCTTTGAGTTCTGCTATTTTTATCTCTTGTTCAAAACTGTTTTTTGCATCATTTACTGTTTTTTTAAGTATTTTTAGATATTTTGCTATTTCAACCATTGCTTTTGGTAATTTTTCTGGACCTAGTGCGATAACTGCTACTATTGCGATGATTAAAATTTCAGAAAAGCTCATTCCAAACATATTTTTTCCTAAAATTTGTATTTTTGGTTATTTTACTTAATTTTCTTTAATTTTATTTAAAAAATGTAAAAAGTTATTTTAATATTAAAATTAATATATGCGGTAAAATATAGAAGAATAGATGATTTTTAGTTTTGTTTTAATTTTTATTATATGTTATAATAAAATTTAACAAATATAGAAAGGGTAATAAAATGATAGAATCAAATTTTAATGAAAATACAAGAGTTCAATTACCTGCATTAATTCATCTTACAAGATTAGGATATGAATATTTTGGTAAAATTTCAGAAAATGATCTTGATACAGTATATGATGGCGATACTAATATATTAGTTAATGTTTTTGAAAAGCAGTTTCAAAAATTAAATCCTAAATTTAAAGGTGAAGCAAAACAAATTTTATCTGAAATTAAGCAGGAATTAAATAATGATGATTTAGGGAAAAGCTTTTATAAAAGATTAGTTTCAGCCAAAAAGAAGTTAATTGATTTTAACAACGTTCAAAATAATGTCTATCATTTTACGGCTGAATTTACTTGTAAAAATGGAAATGATGAATTTAGACCAGATATAACACTATTTATTAATGGATTGCCGCTAGTTTTTATTGAGGTAAAAATACCAAACAATAAAGATGGAATTATAGCTGAAAGTGAAAGAATGAATAATTTAAGATTTCCTAATAAAAAATTTAGAAGATTTATTAATATCACGCAATTAATGATATTTTCAAATAATATGGAATATTCTACAAAAGGCGGTATTGTCCCAATAGAAGGGGCGTTTTATTGCACTGCTTCAAAAGATAAATCTTTTTTTAATTGTTTTAGAGAAGATGCTATAAAAAATAACGAAAATTATTTTTACGAAAACTACCCTTATCTAGATATCGATTTTGATGTTGAAAAGAAAATTTTGAGTGATTTTAATTGCGAGGTATTACATAATGCCCCTGAATATCAAAAGAATTTAAATATTATGACGCCCACAAATAAAATTATAACATCAATATGTAGTCCAAAAAGACTTTTATTTCTCATTAAATATGGAATTGCATATGTTAATTCTACGAAAGAAGAAGATGGAAAAATAGTTTCTATTAATCAAAAACACATTATGAGATACCAGCAAATGTTTGCTAGTTTTGCAATCAAGGAAAAACTAGATGAAGGTAAAAAATCGGGCGTTATTTGGCATACACAAGGTAGCGGTAAAACAGCATTATCTTACTATCTAACAAAATATTTAACAGACTACTTCGCTAATAAAAATAAGGTAGCTAAATTTTATTTTGTAGTTGATAGATTAGATTTATTAGAGCAATCAAAACAAGAATTTGAAGCTAGAGGATTATCAGTTAAAACTGCAAACAACAAAGAAGAATTAATGGAGCAATTTCGAACAAATCAATCTATGGAGGGAAATAGCGGAAATTTAGAAATTATTGTTGTTAATATCCAACGTTTTGCGGAGGATAAAACAAAAGTTGATTTACCAAAATATGCTACAAATTTACAGAGAATTTTTATTATAGATGAAGCACATAGAGGATATAAACCAGAAGGCAGTTTTTTATCTAATTTATTTAATTCTGATACCGATTCTATAAAAATTGCTTTAACAGGAACTCCATTATTAAAAGAAGAAAAGGCTTCGTGGAAAATTTTTGGAGATTACATTCACACATATTATTATGATAAATCTATTCAAGATGGATATACGCTAAAAATTATAAGAGAAGATATTGAAACATCTTATAGAGAAAAATTAACACAAATTTATGATAAATTAGATATCTTAGTGCAAAAAAAAGATATAAAAAAATCAGACATAATTGAGCACGAATCATATATTAAAGAGCTTACTAAATATATAATTGAAGATTTAAAAAATTTTAGACTACATAAAGGCGATGATACATTAGGTGGGATGGTTATTTGTGAAACGAGCACACAAGCTAAAAAAATATTTGAAATCTTTGATAAAATGCAAAAAGAATTAAATGAAGATTCTTCAAACCAAACTCATTATAAAGCAGGTTTAATACTTTATGATAGCGAAGATAAAGAGACAAGAAAGAAAATTATAAATGACTTTAAAAAGAATTTAAAAGTTGATATTTTAATTGTTTTTAATATGCTTTTGACTGGATTTGATGCTCCAAGACTTAAGAGATTATATTTTGGTAGAAAACTCAAAGATCATAATTTATTACAAGCTATAACTCGAGTTAATAGACCTTATGAAGATAATAGATATGGATATATTATAGATTTTGCAGATATAAAGAAAAATTTTGATGAAACAAACGCAGCATATCTTGAAGAATTAGGAAGATTTAATGAATTAGATGAAAATATAGTCATTGATACTTTTAACGATGTATTAGAAGATAGAGAAAAATTAATTTCTAAAATAGAAAATGTAAAAGAGCTATTATTTAACTATACAACTGACAATTTAGAAGATTTTTCAAGTGAAATCTCAAATGTTGAAGATAAAAAAGTGTTGTTAGAATTAAAAAATGCTTTAATGGATGCAAGAGATTGTTTTAATATCGTAAAAACATTTGGCGATGATGAACTAAAAGAAAAATTTAATAAAATGCAAATTGATGGTTTGCCGCAAATGATTTCTGAGGTTAGCCGTAGAATAAATATAATTAACCAAAAGATGGCTTTAGAGGGTAATGATGATATAAAAATGATGATTAATGAAGCGATGTTGGATATTGAGTTTAGTTTTACAAAATCTTTTGAAGAAGAATTAAAAATCGTATCAAAATATGATTTAAATGAAAAATTAAAAAAAACGATATTATCTTTTACTCAAAATATCGATCAAGAAGATATAGAGTTTATATCAATTTTTGAAGCATTTAAACAGAGATTTAAGGAAAAAGGATTTACTATATCGAGTATGAAAGAATATGAAATGTATTTAAAACATTTAGATGAGATTATCAAAAAATTAGATGAAATAAATAGAAAAAATGAAACCTTAAGTAAAAAATATAAAGGAGATATAAAATTTACACGCATTCACAAAAGAATAAGAGAGGAAAATCAATCAAGAAAAAAGAGAAATCTTAATTATATTGCTTCAGATAAAGATATTGAAATTATGGATATTCTTTGGGTAATTAAATCAGATTTAGATAAACAAGTTTATGATAAAAATGATATTTTAAAAAAAGATGCTTACTTTGGAAAAACGATAACTAGTAGCATAACATCGACTTTTAAAAATAAAAATATAGTTACAAACAAAGAGGATAAGAAATTTATTATGGAAAAAGTAAAACTTGAATATCTAAATCAATATAATGAAATTTATGCTTATTAAATCAAAGGAGGGGAGATTTGAATTTACAAGTAAAAGAAAAAACTATTAAATTAATCGATGAATTAAAATCAATATGTCAAATTTATGGAATGGGAAATGATGGGAATGAGTATAAAATCATTACACAAGTTTTTTTGTATAAATTTATTAATGATAAATTTGGTTATGAGATTAAAAAAATTAGTAGCGAGCTTAAAACTGCCAAAAAATGGGAAGAAGCTTATAATAAAATGGATAAAAATACAAGAGAGGATTTATTAGATGAATTATCAGCAGACATCCCACTACTTGATCCCGAGCATCTTATTTCTAATTTATGGAATCAACAAGGAAAAGAAAATTTTGCTTCAATTTTTGACGAAACAATGGTTAAGATTGCAACTAAAAATGAAGATATTTTTGCCACTCAAACAGTGCAAAATACTAAAATTCCTATATTTGAAAAATTAACTATATATGTTACTGATGAAAATGAGCGTTCAAATTTTGCAAGAGCATTGATTGATAAATTGGTAAATTTTTCATTTGAAGAAGTATTTGATGAACATTACGATTTTTTTGCAGCAATATTTGAATATTTAATCAAAGACTACAATACAAATGGTGGCGGTAAATATGCAGAGTATTATACTCCACAATCAATTGCAACCATTATGGCAAGATTATTGGTTGGAGATAAAAAAGATTATCATAGTATTGAGATTTATGACCCTTCAGCAGGCACAGGAACGCTAGTTATGGCTTTATCTCATCAAATTGGAGAAGATAAATGCACTATATTTGCTCAAGATATATCTCAAAGAAGCAATAAAATGCTTAAATTAAATCTTATATTAAATGGTTTAGTTTCATCTTTAGATTATGCAATTCAAGGGGATACTTTAGTTGCTCCATATCATAAAAGCGATAATTGCAAAGATTTAAGAACATTTGATTTTGTTGTATCAAATCCACCTTTTAAAATGGATTTTTCAGAAACAAGAGAAAAGATATCAGCAATGCCTGCGAGATTTTGGGCTGGAGTTCCTAATATTCCAGCTAAGAAAAAAGAAAGTATGGCAATTTATACTCTATTTATTCAACACGTTATCAACTCTTTAAAGCCTAAAACGGGAAAAGGAGCAATTGTTATTCCTACTGGATTTATAACTTCTAAATCGGGCGTAGAAAATAAAATTTTAAAGAAAATTGTTGATGATAAAATCGTTTATGGTTGCGTTAGTATGCCGTCTAATGTTTTTGCAAATACTGGAACTAATGTATCGGTTTTATTTTTTGATAATGCAAGAAATCACGATAAAGTAATTTTAATAGATGCTTCAAAACTTGGTGAAGACTATCAAGATGGAAAAAATAAAAAAAGAAGACTTACAAATGATGATATAAATTTAATTATAAATACATTTAATAATAAAAAATCAGTAGATGATTTTTCAGTGGCGGTTACTTATGATGAAATAAAAGAAAAGAAGTATTCACTTTCAGCTGGTCAATATTTTGATATTAAGATTGAATATATCGAATTAACACAAGAAGAATTTCAGGCAAAAATGAATGAATATAAAAAACAATTACAAGAATATTTTACAGAAGGAGAAAAACTACAAAAAGAGATTATGGAGCAACTAAAAAAGGTGAAGTATGAGTAAATTTTATTTTCATAAATTTATAAAAATATTTAAAACTTATATAATAAACAGATTTAAATGTTATAATGGATATAAAAAGATTTTAAATTAAAATATGTAATGGTAACACAAATCAATATAAAAACAGCACATCAAAAATATATAGGATAAGAGGCGATAAGGTGAGAAAATATAAATTAAGTGATTTAGCAAAAATAAATTCATTTTCATTGTTGGGAAAAAATAAAATAACAGAAGTTAAATACTTAGATACAAGTAATTTAATAAGTAATGAAATAGTAAATTTTAAAATTTTTAAAATTGGTGAAGGAAAAATTCCTAGTAGGGCTAAAAGGAAAGTTAAACAAAATACCATATTATATTCAACTGTAAGACCAAATCAAAAACATTTTGGAATACTTAAAAATCTTGATTTTTCAAACATTTTGGTTTCAACTGGGTTTTGTACTATAGATGTAGATGATAATATTGCTGACCCAGATTTTATTTATTATTATATTACTCAGGATATTATGGTAGAAAAAATGCAAAGTTTAGCAGAGCAAAGCACAACATCATATCCTTCTATTACACCAAATGATATAAAAAATATAGACATAAATTTACCCCAAATAGATATACAAAGGAAAGTAGGAAAAATTTTAAGTAATATTGAAAATAAAATTAAGTTAAACAACAAAATAAACGATAATTTAGAGAAGCAAATGCATCTCATTTTTAAAGATATTATGGCTAAATCAACAAATAATAAAATTAAAGGTGAATTTATTGTTGCTAAAAATCTTACACAAGTTATAACTGGAAAGGAAGATGCAAATTTTTCTGTTAAAAATGGAAGATATAAGTTCTTTACATGCTCAAACGAACCTTTAAAATGTGATGAATATAAATTTAATAATTCATCTGTTCTTATTGCTGGCAATGGTGATTTTAATGTAAAACATTATACAGGAAAATTTAATGCCTATCAAAGAACATATGTACTAACACCAAAAAAAGATTATTATGCTTTATTATATCTATCATGTGCCGAAAGAATAAATACATTTAAATCTAAATCTACAGGGTCAATTGTAAAATTTATAACTAAAAACGATATAGAAAATATCCCAGTATTTATTCCTAAAGATAAAAATATTCTTAATAGATTAAATAAATTACTGTCTTTAAAAGAAAAAAAATCTAAAGAAAATGAATACTTAGAATCTCTCAAAGACTTTCTATTACCCCTACTTATGAACGCTCAAGCAACCATCAGTGATTAAAAAAGAGATATATTTATGAGGCTTAAATTTCTACTAAAAACAAAACTATCTCATCACTTAAAAGATAATCTTGATTATAAAATCTTTCATTTTTATATGAAAGTTTTTTTTCTTCAACTAAAATTTTAGCCCTTTTTAGTTCCAACTCATTTAAAATTTTAGCCTCAACTCCTATTTTTGATCTCATTCCTAAAAATATTTTTTCAAATTTTAAATCGCTTTTAGTTAAATTTTCTATATTTTTAAAAGTGGGATTTTTGATGTAAGATTTAATGTCTTTTGGAGAATAAAATCTTTTATCATCCTTAAAGCCAACAGCATAAGCACCAAAGCCAAGATAGTTTTTACCTTGCCAATATGCTAGATTGTGTTTGCAAATTTGACCGAAATTTGATATTTCGTATTGTTTAAAGCCTAAATTTTCAAGCCCTAAAAATAGAAATTTAGCCAAATTTACACTATCTTTTTTAAAACTACTTTTATTATAAAATGGCGTATTTTCTTCAAGAGTAAGAGAGTAGGCACTAATGTGTGTAAGATCTAATTTAGCTAAATTTAAAAGCTCAAATTCTATCATTTTTTTATCATCAAATTTAGTATCATAAATAATATCTACATTTATATTTTTAAAGCCTACTTTTTTAGCATTTAAAACTGCTTTTTTTGTGTGTATTGATGAGTGATTTCTACCTAAGAATTTTAACTTCTCATCATTAAAACTTTGAGTTCCAAAACTAACTCTATTTACACCTAAATTTTTCATATCTTTTAGCCATTTTAGCGTCGCTGAGTTTGGGTTTGCTTCAGTTGTAATTTCAGTTTTTATATCTAAAAAATCTCTAAATTCATCAAATATTTTCTCATAAAATTTAGCACTTATCACGCTTGGAGTTCCGCCACCTATGAAGATTGTAGATATTTTATTTAGAGTTGAGTTTTTTATCTCAAATAAAAGTGCTTCAAAATACCTTTCTACTAAATTAAAACTATCAGTACTTGAACCAAATGCACAATATGGACACTTGCTAGAACAAAACGGAATATGAATATAAATATGCAATTTAAATCCTATAGATTAATTTTATTAAATTTAGCTAAAACTTTTAAATTTTTGGTTTTTTACCGATTTTTAAATTAATTTTAGATAAAATCTTGTAAAAAATTTAGGATTTAGTATGCAAAATAGTTACAGACCAAATGTCGCAGCTGTTATTCTTTCTAAAAATTATCCTTTAGAAAAGGAGATTTTTATAGCAAAACGTATTGATATTAAAAATATTTGGCAGTTTCCACAAGGCGGTATTGATGATGGAGAAACGCCTCAAATGGCACTTTTAAGAGAACTAAAAGAAGAGATTGGAACTAATGAGATTGAGATAATTTCTGAGTATCCGAGTTGGCTTAAATATGATTTTCCTAAAAATGCAAGAGTTAGACTAAAGCCCTATATTGGGCAAACACAAAAATATTTTTTAGTTCGTCTAAAAGAGGACGCAAATATCAATTTATCTACAAAACATCCAGAATTTAATGAGTATAAATTTATAGGAGTTGATGAAATTTTTGATTGCATAGGGCATTTCAAAAAAAACATCTATAAAAAAGTTTTAGATTATTTTAAAAAAGAGGGTTATATTTAATGTTAATAGTTCAAAAATACGGAGGAACAAGTGTTGGAACACTTGAGAGGATAGATGAGGTAGCAAAAAGAGTTATATCGGCTAAAAAAAAGGGTAATGATCTAGTTGTGATAGTATCTGCTATGAGCGGAGAAACAAATAAATTAATAGAGTGGGCTGAGTATTTTAGTAAAAATCCAAACGATAGAGAAATGGATGTGCTTTTGAGTGCTGGAGAGAGAATAACTAGTGCTTTGCTAGCCATTGCTTTAAGCGGTAAAGGGTTTGAAGCTGTTGCTTTTAGTGGAAGACAAGCTGGTATGATAACTGATGAATTTCATACAAAAGCTAAGATAGAATTTATAAATCCTGTTGCAATCAAAAATGCTTTAAAAGAGGGCAAGATTGTAGTTATAGCTGGATTTCAAGGCATTAGTAAAAATGGCGATGTTACGACTTTAGGTCGTGGCGGAAGTGATTTGTCAGCAGTTGCTATTGCAGGAGCGTTAAATGCTGATTTGTGCGAAATTTATACCGATGTTGATGGAGTTTATACAACAGATCCAAGGATTGAACCAAAGGCTAGAAAATTAGATAAAATTAGCTACGATGAGATGTTAGAGCTTGCTAGTTTAGGGGCAAAAGTGCTTCAAAATAGATCAGTTGAGCTAGCTAAAAAATTAAACATAAATTTAGTTACTAGAAGTAGCTTTAATAACAATGAGGGAACACTTATAATAGGAGAAACAAAGATGGAAGGTGCGATAGTAAGCGGAATAGCACTTGATAGAAATCAAGCAAGAGTTACAGTTAGAAATGTTGATGATAAGCCAGGAGTGGCTGCTAAAATCTTTAAAATTTTATCTCAAAAAGAGATAAATGTTGATATGATTATCCAAAATACAGGTAAAGATGGCATAGCAAATATAAGCTTTACGGTACCACAAAATGAATTAGATAAAGCTATTGACGCTCTTAATGGATTAGGGGAAAATTTTAGCATAGAAAGCGATAGTGAGATAGTAAAAGTTTCTATTGTTGGAGTTGGTATGAAATCTCATAGTGGTATTGCTAGCAAGGCATTTGAAACATTAGCACAAAGCAATATAAATATGCAGATGATTTCAACAAGTGAGATAAGAATTTCAATGATAGTAGAAGCAAAATATGGCGAGCTTGCTGTTAGAATTTTGCATGATGCTTATGAGTTAGATAAATAATGCAAGATCTTTATAAATGGAGCCTTGATAGGATCAGAAAAGATACATTTATGGCAACTTGGCTAGAGGATAGAAAAGAGGAATGGACGCCTCTTTTATCTTCAAAAATCAGACTTTTGTTAGATGGAAGCTCTTTTATATTTTTTTGTGATGATGATAGAAGTTGGTTTGAAGATTATTTTTTAAGAAATATAAATAAAAATGACAACGAAAGACCGATACTACCATTTTTTTCTCTAAAATCTTTATTTCCAAATTTTGACTCTATTAATTCAAAAGAGGGGATTGCGTTATTAGTTGATATGCTTAGCTTATCTTTTTTAAATGGATATGTTTTGTTTTATGTAGGTAGAGGAAATACCGAACTTGCTAGAATTGCAAAAAGTAGTGATGATAGTTATATGTGGCTTATAGATGAAAAGTGCGAAAATGGTTTTTATCTTGATTCAAATGATGAAAATTTAGATATTAAACTCATTCAACTTTTTAAGCTTTTTGATAGTAGTATTAGTGCGGCTTTATTTGATGAGGTTGTGATTTGAATAAAATTATAATCACAAATGACTTTGAAGCTTTAAAAGACGAGCTTTTGAGTCAAAAACAAGATGTTAAATTTTTTGAAAATAGTGAAATTTTGCTAGAAGATACAAAAAATGCTATAAAAGAGGCTTATATTGCAGAAGATCATTTAAAAACTATCGTTTTGATGGGATATAAATTTAGACACGAAGCACAAAATTCGCTACTTTTGATATTGGAAGAGTCGCCTAAGAATATAGAATTTATCCTAGTTAGTTCATCTAAGAGTGTATTTTTAAAGACAATTATATCAAGGCTTAGTGTTGAAAATCGTTTGCAAGTAGTTTTTGCTGAAAAAACAGGGTTAAATTTTGCAAATTTGACCTTAAAAGATTTGACTAATTTTATAAATGCAAAGATAGAGTTAGAAAAAAAAGATATGTTAGATAAAAATGATCTTAAAAAAATTTTAGAAAGTATAATTTTTGAGTGCTTTGAGATGGGGTTTAAATTTAGCCAAAAAGAGTTAGAGTATATCAACAAGCTTATGATTTTAATAAATTTAAATACTAAAGCAAGAGCTGTTTTAACTCCTCTTTTGCTTATGATAAACGAAAAAACAAGGAGATGAGTTGAAAATTTTTAAGATTAATAATCAAACTGATTTTAATGAAATTTGCAAAGATATTAAACCTGAAAAAGCAGGGCAAAAGCTGATGGAAAAAAAGTCAAATTTGAACTTTTTTTATATAAAAGATATAAAAGCACCAGCTGCTAATATCTTAAAGCAAGATGCTTTGAGTGTTGGGGCTGAGCTAGTTTGTGAAAAAAGTGTGATTTTAGGAAGTGGCTTAAGTAACGCACTTTTAATAGTAAATGATAAACAAATTGAAATTTTATCTAAAAAAGAGGCTTTACAAGACTTTGAGCTAAAAGAGTTAGCTAAATATTTAAAAAATAATTTTACAAAACCAAAAAAGCCTGAAATTATGGGTGTTACAAATATAAATGAAGATAGCTTTAACTCACAAAGTAGAGTTGATACAAATAGCGGAATTAAAAGAATTATAACTCATATTGAAGATGGGGCTAGTTATATTGATTTAGGTGGTGTTTCAAGTAGGCCTGGGAGTAAATATTGTGGTAGAGATGAGGAATTTAGGCGAATTAAGGGGATAATTGATGAAATTTATAGATTAAATTTATATCAAAAAGCAAAATTTAGCCTTGATAGTTTTGATGAGTATTGTTTGGAATATGCTTTAAATAAAGGCTTTTATATGATAAATGATATTACAGGAAATACAAATTTAGCCACTCTTGCTGCAAAATATGACGTGGAATACTGCTTAATGCATATGCAAGGCGAGCCAACTACTATGCAAGAAGATCCAAAATATGATGATTTGATCTATGAAATTGATGAGTTTTTTAAAATTAAGATCAAAGAGTGTTTGGCAAATGGCTGTAAAAAAATAGTTTTAGATGTTGGTATTGGATTTGGAAAAAGTGCTAGTGATAATATCTTTTTGATTAAACATTTGGAGCATTTTTTACACTTTGGATATCCGCTTTTTGTTGGAGCTAGTAGAAAAAGTGTTATAAATTTTTATTATAAATCAGAGATTAAAGATAGGCTTCCTGGAAGTTTGTATTTGCATTTAAAAGCTTTTGAAAATGGTGCTACAATCATTAGAACTCACGATGTTAAAGAGCATATGCAAATGTTTAAGATGCACGAAATTTATAGTGATTTTGGAGTTTGGTAGTGGATAAATTGAAGTATTTAGAAGCGGTTAAAACCCTAAATTTATGGGCTAAGGCTTACTATAGTTATGATGAGCCATTAGCAAGTGATGAAGAATACGACACGCTATATCATCAAGTTTTAGAGTATGAAAAAGCTAATGAAAATGAGATTTTACCTTATTCACCAACTCAAAAAATAGGTGGTGTTATAAGCGATAAATTTGAAAAATCAACCCATATCGCTAAAATGTGGTCTATGGAAGATGTTTTTAACGATGATGAGTTAAAAGCTTGGATTAAAAGAGGGGATAAAGAGGGCTTTCAGTTTTACTGTGAGCCTAAATTTGATGGGGCTAGTTTAAATTTACTTTATGAAAATGGTATTTTAGTAAGTGCAGCTACAAGAGGGGACGGCGTGGTTGGAGAAGATGTTACAACAAATGCTAAGGTTATAAAAAGCATTCCTTTAAGCATTGATTATAGGGGTAGAATTGAGATAAGAGGCGAAGTTGTTATAGCAAAAGGTGATTTTGATGAGCTAAATTTGCAACGAGCAAAAGATAATGAACCACCATTAGCAAATCCAAGAAATGCAGCAGCAGGGAGTTTGAGGCAACTTGATAGTAGCATAACAGCCAAAAGAAAGCTTAAATTTATTCCTTGGGGAGTGGGATATAATGAGCTAAATTTATCTACTCACTCAAAAATAATGGAATTTGTTAGGAGTTTAGGTTTTTTACAAGATAAGTTTAAAAGAGTTTGTAAAAACTTTGATGAAATTTCACAAGCTTATAAAGAATTAGTAAATTTAAGAGATGAAAAAGAGATCTTAATGGATGGGATGGTTGTTAGATTAAATAGCCTTGAGAAATCTCAAAATTTAGGATATACGGTTAAATTTCCACGATTTATGGTAGCTTATAAATTTAAAGCAACTGAAAAAACTACAAGACTTTTAGATGTGGCTTTGCAAGTTGGTAGAAGTGGAGTTGTAACGCCTGTTGGGGTTTTAGAGCCAGTTGAAATTGATGGAGCGGTTGTTAGAAATGCAACTTTACATAATTTTGATGAAATTAGTAGGCTTGATCTTATGAAGAACGATTTTGTAAATGTCATTAGAAGCGGTGATGTTATACCCAAGATAACAAAAGTTTATAAAGATAGAAGAGATGGAAATCAATCTAAAATCACACGCCCTACAAACTGTCCAGAATGTGACTCTCATCTTTTAAATGAAGAAGTTTTGATAAAGTGTCAAAATTTAGATTGCAAAGCTAGAGTTATAAACTCTTTAATCTATTTTGCTTCAAAAAATTGTATGGATATAGATGGTCTTGGCGAAAAAATAGTAGAGTTACTTTATAAAGAAGGAAAAATTTCATCTATAATTGATATTTATAATTTAAAATATGAAGATTTAGAAAATTTAGAGGGCTTTAAAGATAAAAAAATATCAAATTTATTAACTGCGATTGAAGATTCTAAAACTAAAGAACTTTATCGTTTTATAACAGCACTTGGTATTGAACATATTGGCGAAGTTGCTGCTAGAAAAATAGCTAATAGTTTTGGAGATAATTGGCTTAATGCTTCGTATGATGAGATTTTAAATTTAGATGGCTTTGGCGATGTTATGGCAAAAAGCTTTGTTGATTTTGTAGATATCAATAAAGAAAAAGTTCTAAATTTAATGGAGTTTTTAAACTTAAAATCTCAAAAAAATGAGATTAAAAATAGCGTTTTTAATGGTAAAAATGTTGTAATTACAGGAACTTTAAGTAAAAGTAGGGATGAGTTTAAGGATGAGCTTTTAAAACTTGGTGCAAATGTAGTAAATTCTGTTTCTAAAAAAACAGACTTTTTACTTTGCGGAGAGAGTGCTGGAAGCAAGCTTGAAAAAGCTAAAAGTTTAAATATCAAAATAATTAATGAAGATGAATTTAAGGCTTTAAGTGAGAGCTGATTTATATACTGCAAATGCTTTAAATATAAGTAGAAATAGGGCAATTGAGCTTATAAGAAGTGGTCAAATTTTACTTGATGATATGGTTTTAAGTAAGCCTAGTTTTGATATAAAAAGTGGTAAAATTTCAGCCATAAATGAAATTTATGTATCAAGGGCGGCTTTAAAACTAAAGCTGTTTTTAGAAAATGTGGGTATAAATTTAAAAGATAAAGTCTGCATTGATATAGGAAGCTCTACTGGTGGATTTACTCAAATTTTACTTGAAAATGGTGCAAAGAGTGTAACTTGTGTTGATGTTGGCTCAAATCAACTTCATCAAAATTTAAGAGATAATGATAGAGTGAAAGTTTTTGAAAATTTAGATATTAGAGATTTTAAAACCAATCAAATTTACGAAATTTTAACTTGCGATGTAAGCTTTATATCGTTAAATTTGATAATGCCTTATCTTATTAATTTATTTAGCGAATTTGCTATAATGTTGTTTAAACCGCAGTTTGAAGTCGGAAAAATGGTTAAAAGAGATAAAAATGGCGTTGTTGTTGATCAAAAGTCTATTTTGAAGTCTATGCAAAAATTTGAGCTTGATTGTGCTAAATTGGGGCTTATTTTTGTTGAAAAAAGATATTCTAAGATAAAAGGTAAAAGCGGAAATGAAGAAATTTTTTATCTTTTTAAAAAAATGTATTAAATTTAGGTTAAATATAAATGGATAAATCTGCTATTACTTCTCTTGCAATCGGACATTTTGATGGAATTCACTTAGGGCATATGGAAATCTTTAAGCAATTAGATGAAAAGGGCGGGATTTTGGTGATTGAAAATAGCTTAAAAAAATTAACTCCAGTTAGAGAAAAATTTATAAATTTACCGATTTTTTATAAAAATATCTCTAAAATCAAGCATTTAAGCGGAGATGAGTTTATAAAATCAATTAAAAACGAGTTTGCAAATTTAAAGCTAATAGTTGTTGGATATGATTTTAAATTTGGACATAAAAGAAAGTGTGATGTGAGTGATTTAAAGATTTTTTTTGATGGAGATGTTTTTGTAGTAGATGAGTTTATAAAAAATAGCTTAAGTGTCCATTCTAGCGATATTAAAAGATTTTTGAGGTATGGAGATATTAAAAAATCTAATTTTTTACTGGGAAGATTATTTTGTATTTTTGGTAAAGTTGTCAAAGGTCAAGGCATTGGCAAAGATAGGCTTTTTGCAACTCTAAATTTAGAAACACAAGATCAAATTTTACCTAAAAATGGAGTTTATGCAACCATAATAAAAGTTGATGGAAGAAATTATGATTCTATAACTTTTTTAGGTAAAAGATACAGCACGGACTCGAAATTTTCTATTGAAACTCACATAATTGAGCCATTTTTTAAGCAAAATGTAGAAGACGTAGAGCTTTTTTTTGTTGATTTTATAAGAGAAAATCAAAAATTTTTTGATTTAAATGATTTAAAAATGCAAATTTCAAAAGATATTTTGATATCTAAGAAAATTTTAAAGGAGTATTATGAGGGATGAAATTTTTAAACAGCCAATCTCAAAACAGTTTGAATTTGACAAAAATGTGGCCAGCGTATTTGATGATATGATAAATCGTTCTGTTCCTTTCTATGAAATTTCATCAAATTTAATAATATCTTTTTTAATAAAAGAGCTAAAAAGCGATGCGAAGATTGTAGATTTGGGTTGTTCGACAGCTTCAATGCTTTTAAAACTTTTTGAGAAAAATAGTAAATTTAATCTAGTTGGAATTGATAATTCTTTTCATATGCTAGAGATTGCAAAAAATAAAACAAAGGCATTTGGTGCTAATATAGAATTTATATGTGCAGATATTTTAAATAGTGATTTTAAATTTTGTGATTGTGTTATTTTAAACTACACTTTGCAATTTATTAGACCGCTTTTAAGAGAGAAATTTATAGATAAGATTTATCAAAATCTAAATAAAGGCGGCGTTTTTGTTTTAAGTGAAAAAATCTTTTTTGAAGATAAGCGAGTAAATAAGCAAGTTATTGACATTTATGAAAATTATAAAGAAAATCAAGGATATTCTAAATTTGAAATTTCTCAAAAAAGAGAGGCTTTAGAAAATGTTTTGATACCTTTTAGTGAAGATGAAAATAAAAATATGCTTAAAAAATCTGGTTTTAAAATGGTAGAGACTATTTTTAAGTGGGGAAATTTTGCAACTTTTTTAGCTATAAAATAAAATTTAAGCCCTTTAAAAAGAGCTTAAAACTATCTATCTTTTAGATTTAATTCATTTATTAGATTGGTATAAACTTCGTATTTTGTAGCTTTAAGATATTTCATAAGTTTTTTTCTTCTGCTTACTAATTTTAAAAGACCAAGTCTTGATGAAAAATCTTTAGGATTTGATTGTAAGTGTTTAGTTAATTCTGAAATTCTAGTGGTTAATAGTGCTATTTGAACTTCAGGTGAACCAGTATCGTTATCTTTTCTAGCGAATTTCGCAACTATTTGTGTTTTTTGAGCCTTATCTAAAGCCATATTTGACCTCCTAATAGGTAATTAATAAAAACCAAAATTATAGCAATTTAATCTTAAAGAATATATAAATTTAAAAATTTCATTAAAAAATTAGAGAAAATTCTTAAATTTAAACTATTTGATAGTAAATTTTTATTACAATACAGAAAAAATAAGGAGAGTAAATGCTTTTTACAAAAGCTAGTGAGTATGCTTTGTTTTCTTTGATTTTTATAGCTAAAAAATCAAAACCACAAGATGTAGATACTATATCAAAAGAGCTTGAAATTTCAAAAAGTTTTTTAGCTAAAATTTTGCAAAATATGGCAAAAGATGGGATATTAAATTCATTTAAAGGCGTTAAAGGTGGTTTTGCTTTGGCTAGAGATCGTGATAAAATAAATTTAAAAGAGATTATAAATAGTGCTGAAAGACACGAAGCAACAGTTTTTGAATGCTCGATTTCTATAGAAGATTGTCCTAAAAAAAATGATAAATGTGAAATTTGGTCGATTTTTAACTCATTGCAATTAAAAGTAGATGATTTTTTAGATACAATAACTCTTGATGATATTATAAATAAAAGGGTTTAAGGATGAAAATTTATCACCTTTCTCATACAGATTTAGATGGATACTCAGCTCAAATAGTTACTAAAAATTATTTTGATGATATTTTGTTTTTTAACTCAAATTATGGAAGAGAAATTGATGAAAAATTTGATGAAATACTTCTTTTAATAGAAAAAAATAAAAATATTAATCCATCTCAAAAAAATTTAGTTTTAATAACAGATTTAAATTTAAATTTATTGCAGTGCGAAAATTTTGAGAATCGTTTAAAAGCACTTGATTCTAAAATTTTGCTTTTAGATCATCATCAAAGTGGCTTAGAATGTGCAAAAAAATTTCCGTGGTATTTTTTAGATAGTAGCCGTTGTGCAACTTTAATAACATATGATTTTTTTAGTGAAATTTTTCAAGATGATAATGAGTTAAAAGAGTATGTGAAGATAGTAAATTCAGTAGATATTTGGTTAAAAGATGAGCTTTGGTTTGAATTTGGTAAGGTTTGTATGGGGATAGTTTCATCAGCAAAAGAGATAAATAATGTAATTTTTAGTGATGAAAGCAGAGAGTATATATTTTATCTTTTATCACAAGCACTTAAATTTTGGGGGCAAGAGGATGCTCATATTAAACTTGATATGGAAATTCACTCTATCAAAAAAAGATTTTTTATGAAAGATAGCGATGATACATTAAGTAATTTAGTTTCTAAATATATAGTCAAGCAATTAAGTGATAATAGAGAAAGATTTGAGATAAGCTATTTTGATAAAAAAGGGATTTTAACATACAATATCGGAAATACTTCGGTTATAGGAAATGACTTTTTGGTTCAAAATTCTGATATTGATTTTTTTATAGATGTTACTTCAAGAAAAACGATGAGTTTTAGAGCAAATGGAAATATTGATGTTAGTTTGATGGCTAAAAATTTAATAAGCGGTGGAGGTCATAAAAATGCAAGCGGTGGGCTTTTTAACTCCTTTAAAGATGCTTATAGTTATGATAAAATAAAATCACAAATAATAGAATTGATATCCAAAAAGACACAAAAAATAGAGAAAGAGGCAGATAATGAAATCGCCAAATAATGTTGAGTTAGAAGATTTATATTATGAGGTTAGTATTTTACTTGAGGGGGTTTTGTATTTTGCTGGAGTTAAAAAGCAAAATTTACAAAAAGCAGCTGAAATTTATACGCAAATTATAGATGATGTTTTGCAAAATAGCCAAGCTAATGGAGTTGATGAAGTTTTAGAAGTGGTAAAATTTATGAAGATTAACCATAAAGAGTTGTTTGAGTAGTTGATATTAGAATTGCTTGCTGGTTGTTACTTTTTTACACAATATTTTATATAAAATCATATTTTATTTTCAAATTATTCTATATTGTGAATTCTATGCATATTTGATTGTAAAATACAGTATAAATTTAATGGAGGTGATTGATGAGGGTATCTTTTGTTTTATCTTGTTTGTTGTTTAGTTCTATAAATTTATTGGGTGTTCAGAAAAAAACCCTTGAAAGTGTAGTGGTGGAAGAAAATTTTCAACAATATACATTCGATGAGCCAGTGGAAGTTAAAATTTCTAGCAATAAAAATATTTTAGAAAATTCAGATATTGCAAAATCACTTTTAGATATACCAGGATTTTCGATGGCTAGAAAAGGTGGCGGTGGAAGTGAGATATTTTATAGATCCCAAGGTGCCTCAAGGCTTCCAGTAGTTATAAATAACTCTCTTTTGCATGGTGGTTGTGGTGGGAGGATGGATACCCCAATCACCTATATATCGCCACAAAATTATAAATATGCAAAGCTAATCAAAGGCCCTCAAGATGTAAGATTTAGCTCACTTATAGGCGGTGGAGTTATTTTTGATAGAGGCATTAATCGTTTAAACAAAATTTCTTATAATGCTAATTTAAGTGCTTTATACGGTAGTTTTAATAGAAAAGAATTAAATTTAAATGCTTTAATTGGTAATGAATTTGGCAGTGTTGAAATTTTTGGTGGATTGTATAAGAGCGGTGATTATAAGGATGGTAACTCAAAAATAGTTCATTCAAGTTATGATAGAAAAAATATCGTCTTAACAGCAACCATAACCCCAACTGACACCACCGCAGTATCATTTAGTGCAGAAGTCGGCAAAGGTAAGGCTAGTTATGCAGATAGGATGATGGATGGATCAAAATTTGATAGAAATTCATACGCTTTAAGGGTTGTGCAAGATATTGATAAACATCAAGTTAAATTTGATGCTTATTATAATAAAATAGATCATGTTATGGATAATTTCTCTCTTAGACCTGCTAAAAAAGATTTTATGATTAGCAATCCAAAACGCGTAATCAAAGGCTTTAGATTAGAAAATGAGTTAAATTTTAATGATTTTAAAATTTATTCTGGAATTTCACACTATAAAGATAGCCATATTTCAAGAATGTCTGGAAAACAAAACTCACAAAAATCAGCACAAGATGTGATAAAATCAAAACCATTTTCTAAAAACGCAGATTTTACATATTCATCTATATTCTTGCAAGGCGAAAAATTATATGATGGTTTTGGGATATTTAGTGGATTGAGATATGACAGAGTTGGTATAAAATTTCATAAATCAAAAATAGATAAAAATGAAAATTTATATTCTGGATTTTTAAGATTTGAAAACTATTTTGATGATTTGACATTATATGCAGGACTTGGTGTAGCACAAAGAGCACCTGATTTTTGGGAGATAAATGGCAAAGTTAATGGCGCAAAAAATGGATATAAGCTTAAGAAAGAGACAAATACTCAAGTTGATTTTGGTGGTGCATATAGAGGGCAAAATACTTCAGCAAATTTAAATCTTTTTGCTTCAAGGATTGATGATTATATTATGCTTCATTATAAGAATCAAAATATAATTAGCTTTAATAGCGATGTTATAATGATGGGTTTTCAAACAAATGCAGAAATTTTACTTTATGATATGCTAAAAGCAGAGGCAGGATTATCATATACTTATGCTAAAAATTTAAAAAACACAAACGGCTTAGCTAAAGGCGATCCTCTTCCTCAAATTTCACCTTTGAGTTTTAAATTTTCATTAGGAATTCAAAAGCCAACTTGGTTTATAAATTCTGAAATCTATGCAAATGCCTCTCAACATAGATATAAAAAAGATTATGGAAATGTAGTGGGGAGAGATTTAGGATATAGTGATAAGTTTTGGACTCTAAATTTAAACGCTGGCGTGAAATATAAAAATTACGAAATTTTACTTTTAGCACAAAATTTAAATAATACCCTTTATAGCTACCACAACTCTAAAAATGGAGCGGCCATATCTACTCTTGATATAGCACCAACTACTAGAGTTTATGAGCCAGGTAGAAGTTTTTGGGTTAAATTTAAAGCTAATTTTTGATTAAGATTTTACTAAAATTAGTCAAATTTTTCTAAAACATATCCTTTTGCATATATATTTTTAATATTTAGTTGGAATTTTCTTTTTAAATTTCCTACTAAATTTTGTATTATGACTCTATTTGTTGTATTATTTTCATACACAAAAGTTTCTAACATCTCAAAAGTAACTAATTTACCTAAATTTTGTGAAAGTAAAATTAAAAGTTTGTGAAGCATTGGGGTTAGAAAAATTTCATTTTTATTTAAAAAAATCCTTTGTTTTTCTATATCTATTTCTAAATTTTTTGTTAAATTTACTAAATTTAAACTGCTTTTGGCTTGGTTTAAAATAAGTAAAGATATATTATCTATTATTGCACTAAATTTTATTGGCTTAAAGAGAACTGCTGAATTTCCACCGTTAAATTTATTTAAAAATTTAAGATAAATTTGCCTTTTGGAAGCTAAAAATAAGAATTGTTGACTGCTTTTAAATGATAAAATATTATCTAAATCAGTATTTAGAAAAATATCTAAATCAATCACGATTATATCGATTGCAAGGTTGATATTAAGGTAGGTATTTATGAAATTTTGTTCATTTAAAATATATAAATTTTTAAATTTATCTCTATTTTTTCTAGTTTTTTCTATTAAATTTTTATCATTTGTAACAAAAAAAGCATTTAAATATTTAAAATTCATTAAAACTCCTAATGAAAAATAAAGTATTTTATAATAAATAAGCTGATATTAAAATTAAAGATGATTTTTAGATGAAGTGTTAAGATATAATCTATCTACTTTAAAAATTTTTATTTAGGAGAGCTATAATGCAAGAAAAAAGAAGAAATTTTCTAAAAACAGCTGGCATAACGGGCTTAATGGCTTGTTCTAATCCGCTTTTGGCAAGTCAAAAGAAAAATAAAAAAATTCCTACTGCATCAAATGTTGGAGCATTTTGGAGCGAAGTTGATGAGAATGGAAAATTGGTAAAAATCACTCCTCAAGATTCTGATAAAGATCCAAAAATTCCTTGGAGTGAAGCTTGGATAGATAGAGTGTATAGTCCTACAAGGATTAAATATCCATGTGTTAGAAAAAGTTATCTTGAAGCTAGAGGGATAAAGGCAAATTCTAAGCCTGAACTTCGAGGCAAAGAGGAATTTGTTAGGGTTAGTTGGGATGAGGCTATTAAATTAGTTTTAGAAAAATTAAGAAGCGTAAAACCAAATGAAATTTATAATGCAAGTTATGGTGGATGGGGACATCCTGGACTTTTGCATAATTGTTCTGCAACTGCAGGAAGATTTTTTAATACCGTAATTGGTGGTGCTATTTCAATGGATGGAGAACATAGCAATGGTGCAGCAGGCAAGGTAAATACAACAATAGTTGGTGATTTAGAGGTTTATTCTCTTCAAACTGCCCATGAAATGATATTAGAAAACACTCAAGTTTATGTTATGTGGGGAGCAGATATTTTAAAATGTAATCAAATAGATTTTAAAGTTGCAAATCGTGCAAATAACTCATATTACGATAAATATGCTAAATCAAATATTAAATTTATCACAATAGATCCACAACTTACACCAATTGCTAAAAAGCTAAACGCACAGTGGATTAAAATTCGCCCAAATACCGATGTAGCATTAATGCTTGGAATGATGCATTATCTTTATGCTTCAAATCAATATGATAAAAATTTTATTGAAAACTACACTTATGGTTTTGATAAATTTATACCTTATTTATTAGGAAAAACAGAAGATATGGTAGAAAAAACACCTGCTTGGGCTAGCAAAATTACAGGTGTTGAGGAGAGTGTGATAAAAGCTTTAGCTGATACTTTTGTAAAAAATAGAACTTTCTTAGCGGGCAATTGGGCTATGCAAAGAGCTCATCACGGCGAGCAGGCTGATTGGACTTTAATGGTTTTAGCTGCTTTTATCGGTCAAATAGGTCTTGCAGGTGGTGGATTTGGATTTTCTATGCACTATTCAGGTGGCGGTCAAGCAGCAAGTGGGGTTATGCTTCCAGCTGGTCTTCCACAAGGTAAAAATAAAGTTAGAGATAAAATTCCAGCTTCAAGAATAAGTGAAGCAATTTTAAATCCAGGCAAGAAGATTAAATTTAAAGGCGGAGAGCTAACTTATCCAAACGTTAAAGTTTTTTATAATGTGGGTGCAAATACATTGGGTCATCAGCCAGATTCAAATTCTCTTATTAAAGCTTTAAGGACGCTAGAGGCTGTAATTGTGCATGAGCCTTGGTGGACACCAACTGCTAAAATGGCTGATATAGTTTTACCTGCTACAACTACTTTGGAAAGAGATGATATAAGTTATGGTGGAAGTTATTCTCAAGATTATGTTTATGCTATGAAAAAAGTGATTGAGCCGCTTTATGAAGCAAGAGATGATTATGATATTTTTGCAGAAATGGCAAAAATCGTTGGCGAAAGAGAACATCGTAAATTTACAGGCGGAAAGACAAAAATGCAAAGAATTCAAGGTTTTTATGATAGAAGCGATTGTCCAAATTATATGAGTTTTGAAGAATTTTGGGAGAAGGGTTTTGTAAATTTTACACCAGATGAAAGTGCATATAAATATATAAGACACTCTGATTTTAGGGCTGATCCAGTCAATAATAAGCTAAGAACAGAAACAGGCAAGCTTCAAATTTTTTCAGATAAATTTGATAGTTATAAATTAGATGATTTTAAAGGTCATCCAATTTGGATAGAGCCTGCTGAGTGGTTGGGAGATTCACAAAAAGTGGCAAAATTTCCATTTCATGTAGTAAGCCCACATCCAACTTATAGAATTCACTCTCAACTTGATAATTGTTTTGTAAGAAAACTTTATAAAGTAGGAAATAGAGAGCCTGTTTTGATAAATAGTGATGATGCTAAGAAATTAGGTATTAAAAATGGCGATACGGTTGAAGTATTTAATGATAGGGGTAGTTTATTGGCAGGAGCTGTTGTAAGTAATGATATAATGAGTGGAGTTATATCTATTCAAGAAGGGGTTTGGTATGATCCTGAAAGTATTGATAATCCAAGATGTAATGCAGGGCATGTAAATGTTCTAACAAGCTCTATATCGACTTCAACAATGGCACAAGCCACTACAGCAAATACTTGCCTTGCAAACATAAAAAAAGTTAATGCTAAGCCTTATAAGGGCATAAAAGCACCAGTGGTAAAAGGAGCATAGTATGAAAAAAGTGATATTTTTATTAGCAATTTTAAGTAGTTTTGCTTTTGGAAAAAATATGTGGATTTACAATATCAAAACAAATTTAATAGATCCAAATAGTAATGAAGTTGTTGGTGAAATTTATGAAGGAACCCCTGTAAAACTTATAAAAAATCAAGGCGAGCTATCCTTGATAGAAGTAAAAGGTGTTACAAGTGGAGCTGATGAGAGATTTTTAGTTTATAAAAACGATAAAAATACAAACACTCCGCTATCTAGTTTTTTAAAATTAAATAGCGGAGTTGCAAAAAATGCTCAAAAATATTTAGTAAAAAGTTCAGATTTAGTTGATAGAGAATACCCTGCTTGGGAGGAGATAGAATTAGTTTATTATGATACTTGCACGAGTTGTCATGCAGGACATCATCCAGCTGAACACTTAATGAATGAGTGGGATGCTTACTTATCTGCTATGCAGTATTTTGCTAAGATAAATGATGAGGAAAAAGCTAGAATTTTAAGATTTTTAGAATCTCACGCAAAGGATGGTTTTGCAAAAGAAGAGGAGTAAATTTAAGGCTATAATATGGCCTTAAATTTATATTTTTGTGATATAATCTGCCACTATTCTTATCTTGGAGTGTAAAATGAAAAATGTTTTGAGTATAGCAGGCGTTGATCCAAGTGGCGGTGCTGGAATTTTGGCCGATATTAAAGTGTTTATCGCTCATAAAGTTTATGCAATGGGTGTTGTAACTGCTACAACTTCTCAAAATACTAAGGGTATTTTTGGTATGGAATTAGTTGATTCTAAAATTATTAGTGATGGTATAAAAGCTATTTTTGAAGATATAAAAGTTGATGCAATAAAAATAGGCGTAGTTCCTAGTGTGGATATTATAAACGCTGTTGCTTCAACTCTAAGAGAGATAAAAAATCGTCCCCCAATTATACTCGATCCTGTAATGGCTTGCAAAAATGGTGATATTTGGCTAGAAGGGGAAGCAAAAGAGGCTATTGTAAAATATCTTTTTCCTATCTCTACAATTATAACACCAAATAAATTTGAAGCACAAGAGATCTTGAAATTTGAGATTAAATCAAAAGATGATATGATTGAAGCTGCAAAAAGACTTTTAAATTTTGGTGTAAAGGCTGTATTTTTAAAAGGCGGTGAAATAGATGGAAATTCAGTTGATTTATTTTTAGGTAGAGACGAATTTAAATTTTTTGAAACTAAAAGACTGCAAACTAATAGCACTCACGGATCTGGTTGTTCTTTATCAAGTGCAATTGCTGCAAATTTAGCAAATGGCTTGACTTTAAATGATTCTGTAAGATTGGCAAAAGATTATGTGTTTAATGCTATAAATAAATCTTTTAAAGTTGGTAGCGGATGCAATCCTATCAATCATTTTTATGATTTTTATTAGTTTTATTGATATCTTTAGATGAAGATTTTTGCTTAAAATTTGGTTTTATTTGGCAAGTTTTTCCAAAAATTTCATCTAAAATTTTGTCATCATTGCAAGTTTGGCTAGCAAAACTTATAGTGCAAGATAGTATAAAAATAATAATTCTACTCATTATATAGCCTTTAAATTTTTGTGTAATTTTAATATATTATATTAAATATAAATTTTTAAATTATTTTTTAAAGATATTTTTTGTAAAATACGAGATTTAAAGGAAAAATATGCATACTCATGAGATTAAAAGATTTAATACTAAAAAACTTTTTGTTGGAAATGTCGCAGTTGGCGGAGATGCAAAGATAAGTGTTCAATCAATGACATTTTCAAAAACAAAAGATATTGATCATACTTTAAGTCAAATAAATAGATTGTATTTTGCAGGATGTGATATTGTAAGATGTGCAGTTTTAAGTAGCGAAGATGCAAGAGCTTTGGAGGTTATTAAAAAACAAAGCCCACTTCCTATAGTTGCTGATATTCATTTTAATCATAAACACGCTCTAAAAGTAGCACCATTTATCGATGCAATTAGAATAAATCCTGGAAATATTGGCGGCAAAGAAAAAATAAAAGCTGTAGTTGATGCATGCAAAGAGAGAAATTTACCAATTAGAATTGGAGTAAATTCGGGAAGTTTAGAAAAAGAGTTTGAAGAAAAATATGGAAGAAGCGTTAAAGGGATGATAGAATCAGCTAAATATAACTTTAAACTTCTAGAAGATTTTGATTTTAGCGATATTGCAATCTCTTTAAAATCAAGCGATGTCTTAAGTACTATGGAAGCTTATAGAGGTCTTAGAAGTGAGTGTATTTATCCGTTTCATTTAGGCGTTACTGAAGCAGGAACTTCATTTCATGCAACAATAAAAAGTGCTATGGCTTTAGGTGGGCTTTTATTAGAAGGCATTGGAGATACTATGCGGGTTTCAATAACTGGTGAATTGGAAGAAGAAATAAAGGTTGCAAGGGCTATTTTGCAAGATTCTGGTGTTCAAAAAAGTGGTATAAATATTATTTCATGTCCAACTTGTGGAAGATTGCAAAGCGATTTAGTAAGTGCAGTAAAGATTGTAGAAGAAAAGACAAAACACATAAAAACTCCTTTAAATGTTTCTGTTATGGGTTGTGTGGTAAATGCGTTAGGAGAAGCAAAAGGAGCTGATGTGGCTATTGCTTTTGGAAAAGGGCAGGGGCTTGTGATGAGAAAGGGTGAGGTTGTTGCAAAACTAAAAGAAGATAAACTGGTTGAGAGATTTTTAGAAGAAGTTGAAGATGAGGTAAATAGTAGAAATGAATGAAATACCATCAAATTTATATGATTTAGATATGGAAAGAGCTATTATTAGTTCTATTTTTTATAGTGAAGATGGATATAGTGAAATTCAAGGTCTTATAAATGAAAAAGATTTTTATTTAAAAGGTCATAGTGATATATTTAGGGCAATTAATGATTGCGTAAAAAATGATGAGCCTATAGATTTTGCGTTTGTCAAAAAAAGACTTTCAAATAAATATGATGAACAAATTTTTAGTGACGTTATCGCTGCAAATTCCATTATTGATATTGTAAAATACGCAAATGAGCTTAAAGAAAAAAGCGTAAAGAGATCTTTGATTAAATTGGCTCATAAAATTCCTAGTAAAGTAAATGAAAATATTGCTTCAAAAGATATGGTTGATGAAATAAGTGCAAATCTATACTCTTTGATTGAAAATTTTCAAAGTGGAAATATCAAAGAATCACCACAAATAATTAGTGAGTTGCTTGAAGAGATAAAAAAACAAAAACAAAATTTAGATAAAGATTTAGTTGGTCTTGACACTGGTTTTAGATATTTAAATGAATATACAAAGGGCTTTAAGGAGGGAGAACTTATAATAGTTGCAGCTCGTCCTGGTATGGGAAAAACTGCTTTTGTTTTAAATTTAATGCAAAAAAGTTTAAATTTAGGCAAGGGAATTGTGTTTTTTTCTCTTGAAATGCCAGCATCTCAATTAATGATGAGATTAATTAGTGCTATTACTTCTATATCGCTTTCAAATATTTTAACAGCTAAAATGACAGATGATGAATTTACAAGATTTGGCGATGCTTGCAATGATATGCTTGAAAAGAAGCTTTTTGTTTATGATGAGAGTTATGTTAATATCCACAAGGTTAGAACAGAACTTAGAAAATTAAAATCAAAACATGAAGAGATAAGTTTATGTATTATTGATTATATAGGGCTTATGACAAGTAGTAGTAATTTTAGTGAAAGACATTTACAAATAGCAGATATTTCTCGTGGCTTAAAGCTATTAGCAAGGGAGTTAAAAATTCCTATTATAGCACTTTCTCAGTTAAATCGTGGTTTAGAAAGCAGAGCAAATAAACGTCCAATGCTTAGTGATTTAAGAGAAAGTGGAGCAATCGAGCAAGATGCTGATGTTATACTTTTTGTTTATAGAGGTGATGTTTATGCACAACAAGAAGAGGATGAAAGACGTGAAAAATGGATAAATGAAGGTAAATCAATTCAAGATTATCAGCCTAAATTTGTGCCAAATGCAAATGGAGAAAAGGCTGAGATTATAGTTGGTAAGAATAGAAATGGTGCTTTAGGTTCCGTTGAGGTTACATATCAAAAAGAATTTACAAGATTTATAGATGGTAGCTTTGGAGCTGTTTTTGAAAATTCTTTTCAAATAGATGAGTAAAAATATAAATTTAAATAAAATTTTATTACTGGAGTAGTTTATGCGAGCATTTGCAGAGTGGGAGAGGCAAGAGGCTATATTTTTATCCTTGCCTCATTATAATAGTGATTGGAGGCCATATCTGATTGATATACTTCAAAGTTATGTTAAATTTGTAAAAGTTCTTGCAAAATTTCAAAAAGTTATATTAATCTCACCAAATAAATCTGACTTTCAACACTATTTTAGCGATATCAATAATGTTATTTTTTATGAAATTGATACTGATGATACTTGGATAAGAGATTATGGTGCTATTGATGTTGAAAATGCTAATCGTATAATTAGCTATGATTTTAAATTTAACGCTTGGGGTGGTAAATTTAAAAGCAGTAAAGATAATCTTGTAAATTTTGAGCTTTTTAAATCTTTCAAAGGTGAGTTAAGAGATATAGATTTAATCTTAGAAGGTGGAAGTATTGAATTTAATGGTTATGGAACTATGCTAACTACGACAAAATGTCTTTTAAATGATAATAGAAATAAAAATTTAAAAAAAGATGATTTTGAGAGAATTTTTAAAGAAATTTTTGGTGTGCATAATATTATTTGGCTAGAAAATGGCTTTATTAAAGGGGATGATACAGATTCTCATATTGATACATTGGCAAGATTTATAAACCACGATACAATAGCTTATAGCAGTTGTGAGGACGAAGATGATGAGCATTATTTAGAGCTTAAAAAAATGGAAGAGGAGCTTAAAAAGAGCGATTTTAAGCTAATTTCTTTACCTATCCCTAAGCCAATTTTTTATGAAAATCGTCGCTTACCTGCAACTTATGCAAATTTTATATTTGTAAATAACGCTTTAATAGTACCAACTTATAATGATAAAAATGATAAAATTGTGCTTGATAAATTAAAAAAAGAACTTCCAAATTTAGAGATTGTGGGCGTTGATGCAAGAGTGTTTATTAGACAAAATGGCTCTTTGCATTGTGCTACTCAAAATAGATTTTTAGGAAATAGATAAATTACATTAGATTAAATTTAAAGGATTATAAAAATGAGTGAATTTAGAATTGGTATTGTTGCACATAAATTTGAAGGAGATAAGAAAAAAACTATTAAAAAGACTTTAAATTTAATAGAAGAAGTTGTTCAAAATGGTGCAAATTTAGTCGTTTTGCAAGAACTTCATCAAAATGAATATTTTTGCCAAGTTGAGGATGTGAGGCTTTTTGATTTGGCAAATGATTATGAAGAAGATGTTAAATTTTGGAGTGAAGTGGCTAAAAAATTTGGTGTAGTTATTGTAACTTCTTTGTTTGAAAAAAGATCTGCAGGGCTTTATCATAACACCGCTGTTGTTTTTGATATTGATGGAAAAATAGCAGGAAAATATAGAAAAATGCACATTCCTGATGATCCAAATTTTTACGAAAAATTTTATTTTACCCCTGGAGATTTAGGTTATGAGCCGATAAATACGAGTGTTGGTAGGCTTGGAGTGCTTATTTGTTGGGATCAATGGTATCCAGAAGCTGCAAGACTTATGGCTTTAAAGGGGGCTGAAATTTTAATCTATCCAACAGCGATTGGCTGGTTTGATGGCGATGATGAAGATGAGAAATCTCGCCAACTTGAAGCTTGGATTGGCGTCCAAAGAGGGCATGCAATTGCAAATGGGCTTCCTGTGGTGGCAGTTAATAGGATTGGTTTTGAGGGCGATAAATTATCTTTAAATTTAATTGGAGATAGTGCTAAAGATGAGGGCGGTATTAGATTTTGGGGTAATAGTTTTGTGTTTGGAGCAGGTGGAGAGGAAATTTTTAGATCAAATTCTAGCGATGAGGTTTGCGAAGTTGTTAAAATAGATAAAAAAAGATGTGAAGATATAAGACGTTGGTGGCCATTTTTAAGAGATAGAAGAATTGATAGTTATTTTGATTTAACTAAGAGATTTTTAGATTAAGGATTTGTTATAATTTATGATGTTTTGATAATTGGTGGCGGTGCTAGCGGGCTATTTTTAGGTGCAAATTTAAAAGGAAAAAGAGTTTTAATTTTAGAAAAAAATGAAAAACTTGGCAAAAAAATTCTTATTAGTGGTGGCGGGAAGTGTAATATCACAAATGAATTTGTAAATAAGTTAAATTATAATGGTGATGAGATTTTATTTGATTTACTTAAAAGCAGTGAAATTTTAGATTTTTTTGGAGCAAAAAATTTTATAAAGATTAAAAATTTTCAGTATTTTTGCAAAAATGGCTCTAATTTTGTGCTTAAAACTCTTATAGATAAAAATAAATTTACAAAAATAAATTTAAATTCCGAAGTAATAGATGTAAAAAAAGATAAGAATTTATTTTGTATTTTTACAAAAAATGAGAAATTTTTAGCTAAAAATTTAGTTGTTGCAAGTGGTGGTCTTAGCTATCCATCGCTTGGAGTTAGCGATATTGCTTATAAGATTGCTTTAAAATTTGGATTGAATTTGAGTGTTTTAAAGCCGGCATTGGTTGGTTTTACCGTGCAAAAAGATGAATTTTGGTTTAAGAATTTAAGCGGAGTTAGCACTTTTGTTGAAATTTTAGTAGATGATAGAAAAATACGTGGCGATATGCTTTTTACACATAAAGGTCTTAGCGGTCCAGCTATTTTAAATGCTAGTTTATTTTGGGATAAAGGCAAGATGATGTTAAATTTTTTACCAAATTTTGATTTTAAAACTATAAAAAGTTCAAAAAAGCAGATTTCAACCAACCTGCCTTTACCAAAGCGTTTTATAAAAGAATTTTTAGAAATTTGTGATATAAGAGATAAGGTATTTTGTGATTTAAATAGCGATGAGTTGTGTAGGCTTTCAAGAATTTTTAACTATGAATTTGCACCAGCTGGGACTTTTGGTTATACAAAAGCAGAGATTACAAAAGGTGGCGTGAGTTTGAGATGTCTTGATGAAAATTTGCAAAGCAAGGATCATTTGGGGTTATTTTTTATAGGAGAGGCTCTAAATTTTAACGGAATGCTTGGCGGATATAATTTGCATTTTGCATTTAGTAGTGCCATTAGAGTGGCTAAATTTTTAAATTTTAGTATTTGATATTGATTTATTGTTTTTTTTTTTTTTTGATAAAATAAAAATATTTTTTATTAAAGGATAGGTAATGAAAAATAAATTTTTATTTTTTTTAGTTGGCATTTTTAGTCTGTTGGTGTTTAGTGGATGCTATAGTAGAATGCCTTTAGCTAATAAGGAAGAAACTCTTATGACTAAACAGTTTAATCCACCTCCTGCTGGCAAATCTGGGCTTTATTTATATAGAGATATTGGGCTTGGAGTTGCTGTTTATAGAACGCTTTTTATTGATGATGAAATCATCGCTGTTTTGAGGCCCAAACAATATAAATATATAATTTTAAATCCAGGTATTCATAAAATTAGTACTACATCTGAATTTGGACATAACCATTTAAAAATTGATTTTAAAGAGGGAAAAAACTATTTTGTTAAACAATATATGAAAATTGGCGTTTTTTTAGCGGGTTCAAATATAGTTGAAGTTAAGTCAGATAAGGCAATGAAAGCTTTAAAAGACAATAAATTTATAATGGTTAAATAGATAAATTTATAAAAGTAATTTATAAAAAAGAGTTTTAACTTTAGTAAATTTTAGCTTTTATTGTTATGAGTAGATGGAAATAGGTTGCTTAAGTATTACAAAAGAAAGGCTAAAAAGGGCATTTAGCCTAATTACAAGAGTATGTAAATTGTGTTATAAACGAAGCTTAAAACAAGCAAAATGAAGTTATTAAAAATTTAATTGTAAAGCAAGCAAGAGAGTTTTTATTATTAAGATGTTAAATTTAATTTTTTAACTTTTTTTCTCTTGCTTTAAAATCAGGCATTAAATTTTCTATATAATTATAAAAACTTTTTTGATGATGTGGATAGAGTAGGTGTGTTAGCTCGTGCAAAATGACATACTCTATCAAATCAGGGCTTTTTTCGACTAAATTTATAGCTAAATTTATGTATCCTTTTGTAGAGTTGCAGCTTCCCCATCTTGTTTTCATATCGCGAATTGTAACTTTATTTATATTTTTACCGATAATTGGTGCATAGATTTCTATAAATTTATTAAACTCATTTTTAGCAAATTCTTTTTTAAATTTAAGATATTTTTCTAAATTTGGTGTGTGAATTTCATCACCTATAATTTTAACACTTTTAAAGCTATCATCAAATTTAAACTCATAAATTTTGCCTAAAAGCATAGTTTTATTTTTTGGAAGTATTTTTGATTTTGCATTATTAGCTTTTGATCTTATCCATTCTAAATTTTCATTTAAAAACTTTTTTGCTAAATCTTTTGGATAATTTAGCGGCAAATTTAAACTAATAAAGCCTTGTTTATCAACTTTAATTCTTGCATATTTTATTCGCTTTTTAATTACAAAAATTTCAAATTCATCAACCTTTATAATAGTGCTCTTTGCTTGGAAATTCACCTTTTTTAACCTCATCAATATAATTTGTTAAAGCTTTTTGAACGAGCTCTTTACCATTTAAAAAGCGTTTTACAAATTTAGGCTTAAATTTATCAAAAAACCCAAACATATCACTCCAGACTAAAACTTGCCCATTTGTATTTGCACCTGAGCCAATGCCTATAACAGGTATTTTTAAAGAATTTGTAATTTTACTTGCAACACTTTCAACAACCCCTTCAACGACTATCATAGTAACTCCAGCTTGCTCTAAATTTAAAGCTAAATTTAACAAACTATCTGCCTCATTATCACTTTTGCCTTTGATATGATACCCACTTTCACATCTTGAGTTTTGCGGAATTAGTCCTATATGAGCGACAACTGAAATTCCATTATCAATGATATGTTTAATTATCTCAAGGTTATTAAAAGTTGCTTCTATTTTAATAGCATCAGCATTTGTTTCTTTGTAGGCTCTAACTGAATTTTTTAGAGCAATTTCTTTTGAGATAACACTTCCAAAAGGCATATCCATAATGATATATGAAAGTTTTGCTCCATTGCAAACTGCTTTTGTGTGATAAATCATACTATCCATTGAGGCTTCTAAAGTATCATTTTTCCCGCCAAAGCTCATCTCTAAGCTATCTCCAACTAAAATCATATCCACAAATCCATCAAAAATAGAAGCAAATAGCGCATCATAAGCTGTTATCATAGTAAGCTTTTGTTTTGAGTTTTTTAAGTAGTTAATAGTTACTTTTTTAGTGTGCATTTTTATCCTTTTAAATTAATTTTTTTTCTTGCCATTTTTTGCTTTTCCATCTAAGCGTATTTATGCTTCCTCTTAGCCACTCATCAGCCAAAAAACCAATCCAAACGCCCAAAATTCCCATTTCAAGATAAATTCCTAAAAACCATCCAAGCGGTATACTTACGCCCCACATAAAAATTATACCCATGTAAAAGGGAAATTTTGCATCTCCGCTAGCTCTAAGAGCATTTACCATAATTACATTTTGAGTTCTGCCAAATTCAAGAATGATTGATAAGAAAAATAGTGGAAGCATTAGTTCTTTTACGGAATTTGGTAGATTAAAAGCACTCATTATTAAATTTTTATTTAAAAAAACTACACCCAAAAAAATAGCAGTTATTAAAAATCCTATTTTTAAAGCTTTAAAACTTTGATGATATGCTTTTTCGTTTTCTTTTGCACCTACTAATCTAGCCACTATAACCTCATTTGCAATCCCAATGGCAGAACTTGCAAAAAATATAAAAGCTGAAATTTGAAAATATATGGTTTGAGTTGTTAAGCTATTAGAGCCCATACTTGCTACAAAACTAAAAGCTATTAGGTATTGAATGACCCATATTAAATTCTCACCAGCACTAGGAATTCCAATAGATAAAATTTTCTTAAGCAAATATAATCTTATATTTACAAATAAAGATATAAAAAGAGGAATTTTTACAACCTTTATTAGTACAAATAAAAGCATACAAACACCTAAAATTCTACCTGTTATCGTAGAAATTCCAACTCCACTTAACCCAAAAAACGGCAATCCAAATGGTTCAAAAAGAGCTATTGTGTTGCCACATATTGTTATAATGTTTATTATGATTGAAACAAACATAGTATGAGAAGCATAACCATAAGCCCTAATTACAGCTATTAAAACAACAGCAGTTGCGTCTATTGCAAATATAAGACTGATGATTCTTAAATATTTATAGCTTTCATTAAAAACATCTTGAGGAACTTGTAGAAGTTTTAATACTAAATTTGCAAAGAAAAATATAAAAATACTACAAATAATCCCAAGTCCCGCATTAAGCATAATGCTAATATGAACAGCTCTAATAGCAGTTTTTTTATCTTTAGCTCCTATTGCTTGCGAAACTAAAACAGAGCAACCAACAGCTAAAAGGTTAAATATATTTATAAAAAGTGAAAAAATTTGATTACCAGCACCCATTGCTCCTACTAAATTATGATCTATTAGACTAATCATATATGTATTTATCATTAAAGTTATGATTGATAAAAGCATATTAAAATAAACTGGTATAAAAATACTTATAAGTGAAACTTGTTTTTCCATAATTAAATTTAAAACTCTTTTTGAAATTTTTAACGAAGAATTATAGCTAATTTTATTTTATAAATAATAAAAATTTAGATAAAAATTTTATTTTTAGTTATTTTAAATGTATTTTTATTATAGTTTTATTAAATTTTGTGTAAAATAGCAAAATTTAATAAAAATTTATATTTAGAGGTAATTTTTGGCGTTTATTGATTTAATAGAAGTTAGTAAAAAATTTGGTTCTAACTCGGTTTTGAATAATGTAAATTTTAGCTTAAATGAAAAAGAAAGAGTCGCTATAATAGGAAAAAATGGTGGCGGTAAATCTACATTTATGAAAATTTTGTCTGGAATGTATGATGTAGATAGTGGGCGAGTTATAACACAAAATGGTATAAATATAGCTATGCTTGATCAAAATCCAAAATTTAATGAAAATTTGACAGTTAAACAAGCCATGATAGAAGAGCTTAGAGAAATTTTTGATGCTATAAAAGAGTATGAAAACACCCTAAATTTAATCTCGAAAAATCACAACGACAAAGAGCTTATGCAAAAAGAGAGCGAGTTAATTAAATTTATAGAAAGTAAAGATGGCTGGAGTATAGAAAATCATATAGAAAGAGTTATAGAAAATTTTGGCTTAAGAGAGTATAAAAATAGATTAATTTCTACATTAAGTGGTGGAGAGGTACGCCGTATAGCACTTGGTATTTTGGTGTTAAAAAAACCAGATGTTTTGCTTCTTGATGAACCTACAAACCATCTTGATGTTTATATGGTTAAATTTTTAGAAGATATTTTGATAAACTCAAAACAAACTATAGTTTTTATAAGCCATGATAGATATTTTATAGATAAGATTGCAACTAGAAGTATTGAAATTGAAGATGGAAAAATTTCAAATTTTGAAGGCGGATATGCTTACTATCTTGCAAAAAAGCAAGAAATTTTGGCTTCTATGCAAAAGAGCCATGAAACTCTTTTAAAACAGCTAAAAAGTGAAGAAGAATGGCTTAGACGAGGAGTTAAAGCAAGACTTAAAAGAAATGAAGGCAGAAAAGAGCGTGTTTTAAAAATGCGTGAAGAGGCAAAAAAAAATCCAAGCTTAATTAGAAAGATTAAACTAGAGCTAGAGCGAGCAAATGTAGGGATTAAACAAGTTAGCGACAATAAAAAAAAGATGCTTTTTGAGTGTATAAATTTATCTAAAAAAGTTGGTGATAAAATTTTATTTTCAGATTTTAATGCACGAGTTTTGCAGGGCGAAAGAATAGGTATCGTAGGTAAAAACGGTAGCGGAAAATCTACGCTTTTAAAAATTCTACTTGGAGAAGTTGAGCCAAATAACGGAGAAATAAAAAGAGGGTTGATCAAGATAGGTTATTTTGATCAAATGCGAAAAAGCATTAGTGATGATAAGAGTTTAATAGAAATTTTTTGTCCAAATGGTGGGGATCATATAATGGTAAGAGGGCATTATATGCACGTTTATGGATATTTGAAAAATTTTTTATTTCCTAAAGAATTTTTAGGAAAACCTGTTAGCGTTTTAAGTGGCGGCGAAAAGAACCGTCTAGCACTTGCTAAATTATTTACTGATGATTATGATTGTTTAGTTTTAGATGAGCCTACTAATGATTTAGATATTGCTACGATAAATATTTTAGAAGATTATTTGATGAGTTTTGAAGGTGCTGTTTTAATCGTAAGTCATGATAGGTATTTTGTAGATAAAACTACTAATAAATTATGGATTTTCGAAGAAGACAAAAAAATAAATCAAACTTACATTCCTTATAGCGAGTATTTAGAAGTAGAAGATGAAATTTCAGAGTTAAATAAAGTAGTAAATGAAGCAATTTTAGAAGAGAAAGAGAAAAATAGTTATAAAACTAGAACTAAAAAATTAAGCTTTAAACAAAATAAAATTTTAGAAGAGTATCCAAGTTTGATTGAAAATTTAGAAATTCGTATAAAAGAGTTAAATATAGCACTATCTACACCTGAAATTTATCAAAATCAAGGAATTCAAGAACTTTTTGAAGAGTTGGAAGAAAAAAAAGGCGATTTAGTAAAAATGGAAAATGAATATTTTGAAGTTTTAAATTTTGCTGAAAATTTGAAAATTTAGATTTATTTGCAAATAAATTTAAAAATTTTTAAGATAAATGAAGCTCAACAAAACAAAATCCTATTTTCTCTTTAATATATTGTTTGCATAAAACCAGCACTTTTAAATGTAAAAATTTTTCTTCATTACCTCCCCCTTTTAAAAAAAATTAATAGTTTTGCCACTATCTTTTTACACAAAAAATAGAAAAGAGGAGTTTTTATAAAATAATTCTCTACTATTTTAATATTGAAATTTGAATTTATTTAAAATTTTATTAAATCAAGATATAAAAATTTTTATGCCCTTTGTAAGCTAACTTTAGGGGATTGGTGTCATAATGCTTTTAAATAACAGAGGTGCAAACCTTATACTGGTAATAGAGTGGGTAAGTGGAGTTTAAGGAAATGCACAAGGAGAGATAATAAATTTATTAGATAATGGTAGTAACTATTATAGATTTAAAAAGTATGATCTAGATTTTACACCACAATGCATTTGTGAGATTAATGATTTTTTGGCTGTGAGTGTCCAAAAAAAACCTAGAGTCATATATTTTGTTATTTAAAGAAAATGAACTAAAATATACTTTTAAAATGCTGAAAATTTTTACATAAAAGAGATTGAAAAATTTAGAACAAATAAAATGACAAGAATAAGTAGGAGTATGTGGGAATTTTTAGATGATGGTATAAAAGATGAATATAATATCTATTTTAGCGTAATCTCACATCCTTTGGACCATTATATAAAAGTGTAGAATGAAACAAAGAGTTATCTAATAAGATGTTAAATTTTGTAGATGAAATAGAAGTAATAAATGCATCCATGAATTAAAATCAAATACAAAAGCTTTAAATTTAGGAGTAAGAACATCTAAATTTTTAACAACTTCAACAGACGCTCATTTGATAAAGATAATAGGTAATGTTATTACGGATATAGATTTTAAAAATTAAAAAATTAGCCACACATAATAGTTATTTAGATAGTTTTTATACGAAATCTATAACCATTACACAAATAACTAAATGCAATTTTATCATTCTGTCTTAAAAAAAGGAATTAGCCGTGTTTAATTATTTTGGTGATAATAAACAAGTTAAACAAAAAATATTTCAAGACAAAAGAGATAATTTTTTACAAAAACCAATTATATATTTATCAAATTTAAGAATAAAACCAAATTATATTACTTATTTTGGGATGTTTTTATTTTTTATATCTTGTTTATTATTATAAAATATCCATTACTAGGCGGAGTTTTACTTCTAACCTATTGCCTATTAGATGGAATAGATGGACTGCTTGTAAGATACTTAAAGATTGAAAGTAAAGCAGGAAGTTTAATAGATATTATGACAGATCAAATTGCTGTAATAGTTTTGCCTATTTTAAGTGTTTTATATTTTGATACGAATTTTGTTTTTGCGTATCTATTTGGTATGTTTTATATAATAGAGATATTTTTACTCACAATTTTAAATAGCTTAAATATCAAATTTGGATTTGTTTTTAGAGTAAAATATTTTTATTATTTTTTATTTTTCTTATCAGCTTATTTTGGTAGAGATTTTTTATTGTGGTTTCATATAGTATTTGGGATATATTATCTCATACACTCTTTTATATTATATAAAATATTATCAGTTAGCATAATATTTTATTCGAAATGAATTTAAAATTTTATTTTTTATAAAGGATATTATTATACAGGCTTATGAGAAAATAAATCAAATTTGAAAAAATATATATTGTGAATTTAAATAAATTTTTTTAATAGCCTGGCTATAATTCTTAAATAAAATTTATGATATTTTAAAAATATATATGTTTTATTAATCTATAAATACTATAATTTTTTTTAATTGCAGATTAAATGAGGGAAATTTATGAGTGAAATTTTACAAAATATAAAAAACGAGGTTAAAAAAGTTTTAATAGGTCAAGATGAGCTTTTAAATTCTTTATTGATTGGTCTTATTTCTAATGGACATATCTTGGTTGAAGGTGTTCCTGGACTTGCTAAGACAACAGCCATAAATGCTCTTGCAAAAAGTTTAGGGCTAAATTTTAAAAGAGTTCAATTTACGCCTGATTTACTACCTAGTGATATTATTGGCACTGAAATTTATAATATCAAAACAAGCGAATTTAGCATAAAAAAAGGTCCTGCTTTTACAAATTTGCTTTTGGCTGATGAGATAAATCGAGCTCCATCAAAAGTGCAGTCAGCCTTACTTGAGGTTATGCAAGAAAAACAAATTACTATAGGCGATAACTCCTTTAAACTTGATGATCCTTTTTTAGTTATGGCTACTCAAAATCCAATAGAACAAGAAGGAGCATATAGGCTTCCAGAGGCCCAGCTTGATCGTTTTATGATGAAAGTGATGGTTGATTATAATACATTTGATGAAGAGATTGAAATTATTAATCGAGTTGTATTGAATGGATTTGAAGATATTAAGCAAGTGGCTAGTAGGGATGAAATACTAAATTTAAAACAGCAACTAAAATTAGTGCATATCGATAATGAAGTTAAAAAATATATAATTAAACTCATAACTAGCACTAGAGATAAAGCATTAAAAATAAGCGAATTTTTAGAATTTGGAGCAAGTCCTAGAGCTAGCATTGATCTTTTGAAAGCAAGTTTAGCTCATGCGATGCTTAATGGCAAGGATTATGTAAGCCCTCTTGATGTTATGAGTGTTGTAAAAAATGTTTTAAGACATAGAATTTTATTGAATTATAAAGCAAGAGCTAAAGGAATCACTCCTGATAATGTTATAGATGATATAATTTCAGACATAAAGGCACCTTAGTGCAAACATCAAGAGAAATTTTTTTAAAAGCCAAAAAGAATATTTTTAACTCTAAATTTGGTTTAAATGAGAGTCTATTAAAAGGCGATGGGCTTGATTTTAGAGAAATAAAAGAGTATGAAAATGAAGATTTAAGACGCATAAATTGGAAATCAACAGCAAAAAGCGGTAGTTTAAAAACAAATGTTTTTAATGAAACAAAACAGATGAATATTGTTTTTATATTTTTATTAAGTGGCGGTTTAAATTTTGGATCATTTAAGTTAAAAATAGAACTTGGTGCAGAAATTTTAGGGCTTATAGGTCTTAATAGCATATATCAAAAAAATTCATTTCATACGATGTTTTTAAGTCAAAAATATGAAAAATTTTATCTAAATTTAAAAGATGAGGTTGAAATTTATGACTTGATTCAAAAGGCGTTAAATTTTGAAATTTTAGGAAAAAGTGTTGATTTCGATAGTTTTGAGCTTAATAAATATTTTTCGCAAAAAGCAGCAGTTTTTGTTGTAAGTGATTTTTTAGATGATATTGATTTAAGTAAAATTGCTTTTAAAAATGATGTTTATGCATTGATTTTGAGGGATAAATTTGAAGAAAATTTGGATATTATTAGCGATTTGGATTTTATAGATGCTTCTAATTTTAAGTCTTTTGAGTTAAATTTAACAAAAAGTAGCATAAAAAAATATCAAGAAATTTTAAAAGCCCACGATGAAAAAATGATAGAGCATTTTTTAGAAAATAAAATAAATTTTGGTAAGATTTACACAGATGAAGATGCGATTTTAAGCCTTCTTAGAATAGTGAGAGCTTGATGGAAGCTATAGAAAATTTAAAAGATATTAAAGAAATAGTTGAAATAAACTCAAGTTTTTTTGGATTGTATTTAATTATTTTTATATTTTTAGCTGTTTTGTTGATTTTTTTATATAAAATGATATTTAAAAAACATAAAAAATCAAGAGATTTAACACAAAAAGATTTAGCATTAAAAAATTTAAAAAATATTAATTATTTGGATGCTAAGAGTAGTGCATATAAATTTTGTATGAATTTTGTGTATTTTTTAGATGAAAACAACTCAGAAAAATTTAAAATTTTAGATAAAAAGCTTCAAATTTATAAATATAAAAAAGAAGTTCCAAATTTAGATGAAGATTTAAAAAATCAGATGATAGAGATGATAAGAGAGATAAAATGCTAGAATTTGAAAATTATTTAGCTTTTTTGATACCATTATTTTATATTTTTGCATTAAAATTTTTTAAGCAAAAAAGACAGAGTTTGTATTTTTCAAATGTCAAAATGCTAAAAAAAGCCACAAAAAAAGATAATTTAGTTTTAGAAATTTTTAAATTTTTATCTATACTTTTTTTAAGTATAGCTCTTGCAAGTCCTGTGAAAATTAATGAAAGCTTGCACTCCAAAACAAAAGGTTATGAGATTGCACTTATGCTTGATATGAGTGGCTCAATGAAATCTTTTAATAGATTTGCTATCATTAAAGAGATATTAAATGACTTTATAGATAAAAGAAAAAATGACTCTATTGGGCTTAGTGTTTATGGGGATTTTGCTTATATTGCTGTTCCTCTAACATATGATAAAAATAGTTTAAAAAGATTGATTGATACTCTTAAAATAGGTATGGCTGGAAATAAAACTGCACTTTATGAAGGACTTTTTTTAACTACAAATTTATTCAAAGACAGCACCGCTAAAAATAAAATAATAATTTTACCAACAGATGGAGAAAATACTATTGATTCTGTTCCTTTTGATGTGGCTTTAAATTCAGCTAAAAAAGAGGGAATAAAGGTCTATACTATAGGTATTGGGTTACCTGGCGGATATGATTCTAGGGCACTTCAAATCATAGCACAAGAAACTGGCGGAAAATATTTTAATTCAAATACAAAAAGTGAGCTTCAAGAAATATATAATGAAATTGATAGTTTAGAAAAAAGCGAGATACAATCTCAAAAGTATGTTAAAAAAATTTACTATTTTGAGTATTTTTTGGCTTTTGGTTTAATATTTTTAATTTTAGTGTTTTTTATGCAAAATAAAAGGTTTTTAAGATGATAGAATTTGAAAATTTATGGGTATTGTGGCTTTTAATTATAGCCTTTTTTTTGCTATTTTTTATCAGTAAAACAAAAATATCAAATTTTAGACCCGAAATTTTAGATAAAATTTATGTAAAAAGTAGAGGTTTTTCTAAAAGAATACGTAAAATTTTACTGATTTTATCTTTTATTTTTTGCATAATAGCTCTTGCAAGACCGATTTTAAATAATGGAGAAATAAAGGTTAGAAAAGATTTTATAAATTTAGCTATTGGAATTGATATTTCAAATTCAATGATAGTTGATGATGTTTTTCCAAATAGATTCGAGTTTGCAAAAAATAAAATTTTTTCTTTTTTAAAAAATGCCAATGATAAAGAAATCTCACTCCTTGGTTTTAGTGATAGAGCTTTTTTGATATCTCCTTTAACTAACGATTTTAATTCTTTATCTTTTTTGCTTAAGAATTTAAATTTTAGCCACTTAAAACTAAAAGGAACTAGCGTTATGTCGCTTTTAGAATCGGTAAAATCATTATCTAATGATGGTGGGGCTTTGGTTATTTTTACAGATGGTGGCGATAATGAGAATTTTGAAAAAGAGATAGAATTTGCAAATAAAAATAACATAAAAGTTTTTGTATATTTAGTAGCCACTGATAAGGGTGGGCTTTTAAAAAGTGAAAATGGTAAAATGGTGCTTTTAAAAGCAAATCGTAAGATTGGAGATTTGGCTTTAAATACTGGTGGAGATATTATGCAGTATTCTTTTGAAAATTCAGATATGGGTAAATTAAATAAGATTATAAGCTCTAAATTTAGTGCAAAAAGCGAAGAAGATGAGATTATAAAAGATAAAAAAGAGCTATTTTATTATCCGCTTATTTTAGCAATAATCCTATTTTTTATGGCAAATTTTTCATTACCGCAAAGGAGAAAAGCGTGAGAAAAATTTTATTATTAATAATTTTTTTAAATTTATCTTTTGCAAAAATATTTGATTTTTATTACGAAAATAAGGCAAATTCAGCTTATTTTGATGGAGATTTTAAAAAAGCTGCTAAGAGTTATGCAAAGATTGATTCTCAAAAAGCTAAATATAATGAAGGAGTTTCTTTATATAGAGATGGAAATTATACTGGTGCTATTGAAAAATTTAAAGAAGTAGAGGCTGAGGAGTTGAAATTTGAAAAACTATATAATTTAGGTAATTCATATGCAAAATTAGAAGAAATTGACAAGGCTATTGAAAATTATGAAAAAGCTCTTAAAATCAAAAACGATGAAGATGCAAAATTTAACCTTGAGCTTTTAAAAAAACAAAAAAACAAAAAAGAGCAAAAAAATGACAAAAAAGAGCAAAAAAATGATACAAAAGATAATGAAAATTCAAAAGACGATAAAAATATGAATCAAAAAAATCAAGATAGCAAAGACAGTAATAGCGATAATCAAAAGAAAAATGAAGAAGAAAAAGATCAAAATCATCAACCAAATAAGCACAAAACTCAAAGCGATGATGAAAATTTAAATAATCAAAAAAGCGATAATAATGGTAGCAAACAAAAAGAACAAAATTTTAAATATGATAAAGAAAAAGCCATTAATGAGCTTGAACAAAAAAGATGGCAAAATATACTGCAAAAGCGTGATATTGGTACTTTCATAGTTCCACTAAAAAATTCAAAGGAGAAAAATGAAAATCTTAAACCTTGGTAAAATTTTTATATTGTTTATATTTTGCATAAATTTATATGCAAATGTTGAAATAAAATTAGATAAACCAGCGATTTATAGAGGAGATATTGCAAATTTTAGCATAATCGCTAATGGTTCAAATGTAGAATTTCCTACTATTAAAGAGATAGACGGTTATCAAATTTTAGGTGTATCTAACTCTAATAAAACAATTATAATTAATGGAGATGTTAAAAAAACAGAGATAAAAAGTTATAGTTTTAGACCTGATGGCGATGTTGAAATTCCTAGCTTTGAAGTTTTGATTGATGGTAAAAAATTTAATACCAATCCAGTAAAAATAGATGTTGTGGAGCCAAAAGCGACAAAAGATGGCGAAGATTTTGTTTTGGAGATTGGAGTTGATAAGAAAGAGATTATGCTTGGAGATAGTGTTAAATTGTATCTTAAATTTAAATATAAAATAGATGCAAAAATTGATGATTTTAAATTAGATTTTTTAAATGTAGATGGTCTTAGTATAAAACAAATTTCAAAACCAAACATAGCTAGAGAGGATGATTATATAATAAACGTTATTGAATTTAGTATTACTCCGCTTGTTGCAGGAGAGTTTAATTCTTTAAAATCATTAGCTTATATTGGACGCTATGAAGATAATGGCTATCCTTTTGATATTTTTTCAAATTTAAATTATAAAAAATTCTTTTCAAATTCTCTAAATTTAAATGTCAAGCCATTGCCAGATGGTGCTAAAATATATGGTAAATTTGATATAAAAAGTAGTGTGGATAAAAAAGTGGTTAATGCAAATGAGCCTGTAAATTTAACTCTTCAAATAAAGGGCGTAGGAAATTTGCAAAATATAGAAAAATTTAGTTTAAATTTGCCAAATGGGGTTGTTTATAGCAATGAACCTGATATAAAAACTATATCTGTAAATAACGAAAATAGTGTTGAGTTTTTGCAAATTTTTTCTATAGTAAGTGATATGAATTTTACAATACCTAGCTTTAGTTTTAGTTATTTTGATAGAGATTTAAACAGTACAAAAACCATAAAAAGCGATCCAATAAATATAGAGGTAAAAAACCAACCATCAAAAAGCAATCTAAATCAAGTTATGCCCCCAAAAATTCAAAAAAATTCATCCAATAAAACACTCGATACTACACATCAAAATGATAAAAATTTATTATATTTAATGGTTGGAATTTTGAGTGGATTTTTAGCTTTTTTCGTGTTTAGTAAGATTAAAAAATTCAGATTAAGTAAAGAAGATAAGCCAATAATTTGGCAAATTTCAAAAGTTAAAAATGATAAAGAGCTTTTTAATATTCTTTTACCTTATGCAAAAAGTAGCGATTTTATAGATAAAATTTTGCAAAATTTAGAAGAAAATTTATATAAAAATTCCAATCACAAAATAGATAAAAAAGCTATCATAAGATATTTTAAATCCCTATAAAAAGGGATTTAAAACTATAAGTATCCAAACATAATAGTAAAAATATAGCCAAATATGCAAGAGGTTACAACACCTATTAATCCAGGTGCTATAAAGCTATGATTGACAACAAATTTTCCAATATGAGTTGTTCCGCTTCTATCAAATTGAATTGCTGCTAAATCGCTAGGATATGTAGGTAGTATATAATATCCATAGCAAGCTGGTGCAAAGGCTAATATCAAAGCAGGATTAACACCTATACCTAAAGCCAAAGGAACAAAAGCAACCAACGCCGCCGCTTGCGAATTTACAAATTTTGAGATTAGAAGTAGCATAATTGCATAAGTCCATGGGTAGTCATTTACGACTGAACCTAATGCTTCTTTTAGCATCGGGGTATGGACTGAAAACATTGTGTGTGCCATCCAAGAAATTCCAAAAACTGCAACAAGAGCAACCATTCCAGACCTAAAAATTTCGTTTTTTGAAATTTTATTTGCATCTGTTTTACATAAAATCAAAATTAAAGATCCAACTAATAGCATAAAAATTTGTATTGTATAAGTCATGCTAAGTGTTGATTTTGAAGTTATTTTGTTTGATAAGACTATTTTTGCATTTTCATACTTTTTTGTTTTTTTATCAGATGTTGTGTAATTTACGTTTAAACCATCTTTAAATAGCTTTAAAACACTGCCATTTTCATTTGTAACTATTATATTTGAGGCATCTTGTTTTGGATTTATTTTGCTATTTGTAACCTTTATGTTTTGACCATCTACTTGAATATTACCATCTTTTATAATTATATTTTCTAACACCTTTTTATTGTCAGATATAATTTGCAGGCTTATTCCTTCTTTTGTCACATTCCAGCTAGGGCGTAAATCTTTAAAATATCCCAAAACAGCTACAATAGCAATAGCACCTAAAAATAACCACATAGCAAGCCATTGTTTAGCAGGTAATTTTTTATCCAGAAGTGTTATGCTATCACCATAGACAAATTTTTTAAACTCGGGATTTTTTAATCTTTCTTGAAAAATTTCATCTTTGTCTAAATCTTTTCCTCTAAACCAGCTAAAAATACCAATAGCAAAAACTCCGCAAAATGTCGAAGGTATCGTAATTTTTAATAAATCCACATATCCATTAAAACCTGCTAAGTGGTGATCTGCATTGATTAAAAATGCAGTTAAAGTTACAACAGCAACCGAAACCGGACTAGCTATAATGCCCATTTGGCATGCAATAGTGCTAGCTGCCATTGGGCGTTCTGGTCTTATATTATTTTTAATGGCGATATCATAAATTATAGGCAAAACCGTATAAACAACATGTCCAGTTCCGCAAAGTATCGTTAAAATGCAAGTTATAAAAGGTGCTAATATGCTTACGTATTTAGGATTTTTTCTTAATATTTTTTCCGCTATTTGAAGCATAACATCAAGCCCGCCACTTGCTTGAAGTGTTGCACTAGCTACAACAACTGCTAAAATGGTTAGCATTACATCAATAGCAGGCTTGCCTGGATTAATATTGAATCCAAAAACTAATATTAAAAGACCAATCCCTCCTAACATTCCAAGAGCAACACCACCTTTTTTAGCTCCGTAAAACAAACATACAAGAACTATTAGAAGTTGTATGAAAAACTGCGTTCCATTACTTAAATTTGTAAGAAATTCCATAACTCCTCCTTAAAAAGTTATTGCAGAATTATACTAATTTAAAATTTAAAAAAAGTTTATATTTGGTTAGATATTTTAAAATTTGTATATAAAAATGAATTTAATCTTAGAAATCAAAAACAATATAAATATAAAAATTTAAGCAAAAAATAGTGTAAATTTGCTAGCTTTTTGGTTTTAAAATTAAAATAGTTTTTATATGACTTAATAAGTTAAGTCTATTTTTAATTATTTTAACACTATTTTTTAAAATAGAATGTGATATAAATCTTTGTAATTTTTATTAATATTATTCATATGTTTACCGCTTAGTTTTAGATATTTTTTTGTAAACTTTATCATTAAAATTATAAAGTATTTTTTTGTAAAGCGATTAAAAAAGTAAAAATACTTTATAAATAAAATTAGTTTTTAAATTCTTAAGTGAATAATTTTATCCTTTTAATCATAATTTAAAACTTTTTTGGAAATTAAGTTCAATTAAGCTTGGATTTGTTTTATTTCTTTAAATTTAGAAGTTAAATTTAAAGAAATTTTAATGTTTTTATCAAAAAGCTAAAATTGTAATCATAAAGCTAATTTCGTTGATTGCTGGATTGATAAGAGCTATCATACAAAAGTAAATTTACTAATAATGTGGATTTAGCATAGCAATCTTTTTTGATAATTGTAGCAATATATCGATTTTTATCCCTACTCACTATTTTATATGTAGTTTAAATTTGCATTTGTGCTTTTATAGATATCTTTTAGCAAATCCCGATTTCTATAGCTTTTCATTATCTTGTATCTCATCTTGTAAATTCTTTAATACTCCACTACCTTTTAAATTTAAACCCTCAAAGCTTAGAGTTTTGTTATCATAGGTTGTTGTAAAATGACTAAATAAATAAGAATTTTTAAAAGCACTAAAATGTTTAAAAGTGCGATGGTGTGGGGGTTTGATAAA
>NZ_VWSJ01000030.1 GCF_009690845.1 Campylobacter portucalensis | reverse complement strand
GTTTTTATCTCATCACTACTATTTGTTTTATAGTTTATAGTTAGGTCTTTATTAAATAACCCATCAAATTTAAATCTAATGTTTTCTTTTTTGGTATCTTTGATTATTAAAGTATCAATTCCACCATCTATTAGGTTTATTAGCTCTTTATCTTTTATGATAGTATTAGTAGCATTTTTATCTATGATGTAGGTGTCATTATTATTTCCGCCTATTAAGGTATTGTTATTACCATTAGAAGTGATTGTATCATTTCCATTTCCTGCGTAAGTTATGGAGTTTGATGAGTTTATAATTGCTTTATCATTCCCACTTCCTAGATATGCTCTAGAGTTATTTCCAAGCATTGTAACATCATCATTTCCAAAGCCAGAGTTTATGTATGCACTAAGACCAGCTACTATATAGTCATCTCCTTTATATGAGTAAATTTGATTATTATCTCCTTTTGCTATTATAGTGTCGTTACCTTCACCTGAGCTAATAATATTATTATCATTTTTAGCGTAGATAAAGTCACTCTTGCCGCCGCTAGAGCTTATTTTTGCATTTTTATTTAAAGAGATGATAGTATCACTATCACCACTTCCTATAAGAGATGCATTATCTAGGTTTGATACTATTATGCCTTTTTTATTCAACCTTGCTTTTGAATTAATTTGATACCATTTTTTAGATGGTTCTATTAGATTATCATTTGAGATATCTATAAAGCCATCGCTAAATTTAATCTCTTTTATAGAGTGATTTTTAGTAAAGTAATCTTCTAAAGTTATGTTAGACTCTTTTATGCTTACAATTAAGTTATCCTTATCTTTACTAAATTCAATATCATCTTTATCAAAGTTAGTAAGATCTATTGTGCTACTTATGCTTTGATTTTTGTTTATCACTAAATCAGTATCACTATTATCTATTTTATAGCCAAGATTATTAAAAATAAGCTCTTTTGTAGTGCATAGTGAAGAATCGCTTATCTCTACCAAGATTTTATCATATCCTAAGAAGTATTTATTAGCAGTATAGGTAAAATTACCATTTTTATCTATATTTATGTTTGAGTTATTAGGATTAGATATAACTTTATATGTTAAATCATCCCCATCAACATCGCTTGCACCTATGCTAGAAACTGTTTTGTTTATATTTCTAAGAGTGTAAGTTTGAGACTTTAATGAAAGAGTTGGTGCATCATTTACAGGTTTAACATCTATAGCTATCTCTTTAGTATCACTTAATCCATACTCATTTGTTACTTTTAAAGTTATGCTGTCTTTGCCATGGTAGTTGAGATTTGGAGTAAAGCTAAGTATTCCATCTTGGATATTTAATGATTGTAAATTATTTGAGCTATTTACTATTTCATAAGTTAAATTTGAATTACTTAAATTATCGACATCTATAGTTTTAGATAAAGATGTATCTTCATCTAAAACTATACTAGTAGTTTTTATAATAGGACTTGATGCATCTACATTAAAGTTTATAGTTAAAGTATCGCTTAATCCTTCTTTGTCGCTTACTTTAACTATTACTGTATCATTTCCTAAATAACCTTTGTTTGGAGTATATGTAAAGCTGCCGTTATCATCAACTTCAAACTTGCCAAATTTAGGAGTGTTTTCCACATTAAAAAATAGTATATCTCCATCGACATCACTTGCAGTTAGAGTGGAGGTAAAGCTTAACTCATTAAATAGTCTAAAGCTTGTATTTAGTGATGTAAATTGTGGTGCATCATTTACAGGTTTAACATCTATAGCTATATCTTTAGTGTCACTTAATCCATACTCATTTGTTACTTTTAAAGTTATGCTATCTTTACCATGGTAGTCTTTGCTCGGATTTATAAATAATTTATCACCAGATAATTGATACTCTATATTTTTATTTGAAGCTATTAGCTCATAAGTTAGCTTTGAATTAGATGGGTTTGATATACTTATTTTTTTAGAGAAGTTCTCATCTTCATATAAAGATATGCTGTTAGTTAAAATAGTTGGCGTACTTATGTATGAGTTAAAATTTAAAACTACAGTATCACTAGCATTGCTATCGTCACTTACTTGTATTTCTACCTTTTCTAATCCTATAAATTTATCTTTTAAAGAGTATTTAAATTCTCCTGTTTTACTATCTAAGATAAAATCTGAGTTCATGCTTAGTGTTGCATCTATCCCATTAATTGATTTAATGCTATATGTTAAGTTATCTCCATCTTCGTCGTTTGCATAGACACTGCCATTAATCTCTCTTATATCTTTTAAGTCATATAGAGTTTTTGTATTGCTATTAAATTTAGGAGCGTCATTTGTGCTATTAATGATAAATTTAATCTCTTTAAATGAACTTATCCCATACTCATTGCTTACCTTAATAAAAATAGTATTTACGCCATTAAAATTTTCATTTGGAGTAAAAGTAAATTTATTATCATCCAAAGTAAATTTAGCATCCGTTGGAGTATTAACTACTTCATATGTTAGCTTTGTATTGAGTGGATCAAATGCTATTATGCTTGCATCTATGCTGCTATCTTCATCTAATCTAAATTCGCTACTAGATATAACTGGTTTAAATTTGTCAAATATAATATCTTTTAGGCTAAATACTTTACCACCGCCAAGCTTTAAGTTTTCAATTGCTTTATCAAGGAAGTTCTCTATAGTAACAAATGTATTTTTATTCTCTTTAACACTTATAATAAGATTATTTTTAATAATACTAAACTCTAAATCTTGTATAGTTTTTACATCTCTAAACTCTATCGTGTCATTTCCACTAAATTTAGTAGCTCCATATAGCTCAAAGCTATCATTTATTGTTACTTTGCCTGTTTGATCTGTAATGATATATCTATCATCTCCCATGCCAGCATTAAATTTACCACTTTCATTTAATAGTAAAGTATCATCACTAGAAACTATGCTTGCTAATTCTATGATAGCTTTTTTATCGAGTGCTTTTTCGTTATCAAATACTATTTTATCTATAGAGCTGTTTTTTGAACCGAAGTTTTTGATAGTTAAACTATCTAAATTATGGTTTATAATTAAATCTTTTGAGTTTGGATCATAGATAAAATCTAGGCTATTTGCTGATATATTTTTAAACACAACTTCATCTAACTCATTTGCATATAAAACGTCATGTTCAAAATTTGGCTTAAATATAATTTTATTTTTGCCTTTGCCTGAGTAAATAGTATCGTTACCACTTCCAGGCATAATTGTATCATCACCAAAGCCAGCTTTGATAATATCATCTCCCTTTCCAGCGTCTATATAATCATCTCCTCCAAGCATTGTAATCTTATCATCGCCACCATTTAGATTAACAGTGTAACTATCATCTGTAATAACAACTAAATCATCATCTTTATCGCTTGTGTTTTTTAAGCAAAGATCTGTTATCTCTTTTAAATTAAGCTTTTGTCCTTTATACTTAATGCTGTTTATACTACTTAATCTATTATTGTTTTCATCTAACTTAAAAAATTCTTTTACTGTTATGGTATTTAAATTGTCACTTATTAAAAGATCTCTATTTGGAAGCTGAGTAAAGGTTAAATCTATACTGCTATCTATGAACTCAATCGTATCGTTTCCTTCATTATCTATTATAATATCTTTTCCGTAATTTTTATCAAATTTATAGGTATCATTTCCACTTCCACCCTTTAATATATCATCGCCGCTTCCACCAATTAAAGTATCTCTTCCAGCTCCAGCCACTAATAAATCATCACCACTTCCGCCAATTAAGGTATCATCGCCACTGCCTGAGTATATTTTATCATTACCATCATTGCCGTCTATATGATCATCACCACCTAAAGTCGTAATAGTATCATCACCACCAAGAGCATCTATAGTGTAGTCATCATCTGTAATAACTTTTATATCATCATCTAAATCACTTACAAACAAAAGAGTTTTATTTATGATATCTTTTAAGCTAAGAGATGAGCCATCATTAAATTCTATTTTACTTATAGTGTTTGAGTTATCTTTATAAAATTCTTTTATTTCTATGGCATTTTCTATGTTTTTAGAGATAATTAAAGAGCTATCTTTTTTATGAAATTCTAAATCATTTGCTGTAGTTTCATCCACAAATCTTATAATATCTTTATCTATGGCCAAATTTCCGCTACTTATAATGATATCTTTTCCATAATCTTTTTTAAACTCATATACATCACTACCACCTCCGCCAGTAATTGTATCATTGCCGCTTCCTGCTTTTATAATATCATTTCCGCTTCCAGCATCTATGGTATTATTGCCATTTCCCGTGATGATAATATCATCACCTAAGTTAGTTTTTATGATATTATTTCCATCTCCTGCTTTTATGACATCATCTCCACCAAGAGTAGTGATAGTGTCATTTCCATTAAGTGCATCTATGACATAATCATCATCGGTAGTTACGCTTAAATACTCACTATCGTTTGTCGCATTGAGTAGTGCTAGTTCGTTTATAGCTTTTATATTTAGTTTTTTACCATTTGTAAATTCTATACTATCTATAATATTTTTAGCTTCATTTCCATTTAGGGTATAGAAATTTTTAACTATTATATTATTTCTTAAATTATTAAGCTCATTTAAGTTAGAGTAATTTTCATCTTTAAGATAGATAACTAAGTCAAATTTATCTTGTTTAAATATAAGGTCTTCCTTGCTTATACCATCGCTAAATTTTATAATGTCTTTTTCTGTGTTGATTGACTTTGTATTGATGATAATGTCTTTTCCAAACTCTTTATTAAAAATATAAGCATCATCACCACTTCCACCAATTAATGTATCATTACCACTACCTGAAATGATTGTGTCGTTTTCTCCGCCAGCATCAGCGTAGTTATTGCCACCATTTAGCACTATCTTATCATTACCATTTCCAGTATAAACTTTAGAGTTGCCATCAAGGATAGTAATCGTATCATTGCCACTTCCCAAGCTTACTAAGTGATTTGTTCCACCTAGAGTAATATCATCATCCCCACCTAAAGTAGATACGATTAAATTAGATGAGCTAGTAGTATTGATTTTATAGTTATGATTTGTAACAACGCTTAGCTTTTTACTATCTTTCGTTACGTTTTTAAGAGCTAATGATGAGATATCAAATTTATTAAGTGTTGTTTTATCTTCAAATTTAATTAGATCTATACTGCTAGCGGCTAAATCTCCTTGCATTTTATAGAAGTTTTTAACTTTAATGCTATTTTTTAGATTTTTTATATCATTTAAGCTAGAGTAGTTTTCATCTTTTAAATAGATCATTAAATCATCACCGTTTTGTAAAAAGATTAAATCATCTTTAGTGATAGAGTCTTTAAACTCTATAGTGTCATTTCTAAATTTAGATATATCGTAGTTATCTATAGTGTCATTTCCAAAATCTTTACCAAATATATAGGTATCATTTCCACTTCCACCTACTAAAGTATCATCTCCTTTGCCGCCTATTAGCATATCATTACCAGCTCCAGCATCTATATAATCATCCCCGTCTTTAGAGTCTATATTGTCATTCCCGCTGTATGTTTTTATACTGTCTTTAAAATTACTTCCTATTATAGTATCATCTCCACTACTTGCGGTTATGCTAGTTCCTACTAAAGAGTTACTTTCATCTATAGTATATGAGTTAGAGCTATTTATAATGGTTTTAGAGTTAATGAAATTTGATAAGTTGGTATTATTAATAGCAAGAATATTTATATCATCTATATTTAAAGTAGAGTTATCTTTAAATTTAATAGTAGTTATTGCATTGTTTGAGTATCCATTATAGTCTAATTTATAGAAATCTTTTATAGTAATAGTATTAGTTAAATTTGATAGTATATCAGTTAAGGTTTGATTTTTTAAGTCTTGATTTTTAGATAAGTATGAGTTTAGTTCATCTTTTAGATAGATTACTAAATCACCATTAGTTTCAACAAATGAGATATCATCTTTATTTATGCTTCCCATAAACTCTATAATATCTATATCTTTAAAGTTAGGATTATAATTTATAATGATGTCTTTTCCAAAGTCATCATCAAATTTATAAGTGTCATTTCCAAGTCCGCCATTTAAAGTATCATCTCCTTTGCCGCCTATTAAAATATCATTTCCACTGCCTGTTTTTATAAAATCATCCCCACCTTTTGCATCTATAGTGTAGCTATCGTTAGTTAGGGCTTCTATAGTGTTAGAGTTATCATCACTAGAGATAGCTAGTATATTTGTAATATCCTTTAGGCTTAACTCTTCATTATCACTAAACTCTATGCTAGTTATGGCATTATCTAGATAAGACCTAGTTTTTCTAAAGAAGTCTATTAGAGTAATAGAGTTGCTTGATGAGTTATTGTTTAATAAATCATCGCTAGTTTGATTATCATCTTTTAAAGTAAGTATTAGATTATTAGCTTCTCTTTTAAAAGAGATATCATCTTTTACTATCCCATCTATAAATTTAATTGTATCTTTACTATTATCAGGGTTATAGTTTATAATGGTATCTTTTCCAAAATCTCTACCAAATACATAAGTATCACTTCCCATACCACCTTGAAGTGTGTCATTTCCTTTACCACCTATTAGGGTGTCATCACCGTCTCCTGCGTAGATCTCATCATTTCCACTTCCACTATCTATATAGTCATTTCCATTGCCTGAGTCTATAGTGTCATTACCATTTCCAGCTAGTAT
>NZ_VWSJ01000003.1:29205-35744 GCF_009690845.1 Campylobacter portucalensis | reverse complement strand
GGGGGGGGTATGAGCTTATGAGTTTAGGGGAAATTTGCAAAATAAGAGACAATGAAAGAAAGCCTATATCAAAACAGAATAGAATAAAAGGAATTTATCCTTATTATGGAGCAAATGGCATTATTGACTATATTGATGATTATATTTTTGATGGAACTTTTATTCTACTAGGTGAAGATGGTAGTGTTATAAATGAAGATAAGACACCGGTTTTAAATTGGGCTACTAGTAAAATTTGGGTTAATAATCATGCTCACATATTAGAACAACTAGATAATTACAATTTAAGATTTATTTATTATTGTTTGCAAGTTACAGATATAAGCAATATGGTAAGAGGATTGCCGCCTAAACTAAATCAAAAAAATTTAAAAACAATCCTTATCCCCATTCCACCCCTAAAAACTCAAGAAAAAATAGTTAATATTTTAGATAAATTTAACACTTTAACAAGTGATTTAACAAAAGGCTTACCACAAGAGATTGATTTACGAAAAAAGCAGTATGAATACTATAGAGAAAAATTACTAACTTTTAAGGAGATAGAAGCATTAAAATGAAAAAGTTAAAAAATATAAGTTTTTATAAAATACTTAATTTATAAATTTTAAAAAGTAAGTTATATAAATTTATATAAAGAGGTGAAATTATGACAAGTAGCATACAAAGAGATGAGCTACAAAGACAAATTTGGAAAATTGCTGATGAAGTAAGGGGCTCAATCGATGGATGGGATTTTAAACAGTATGTTTTAGGAACTTTATTTTATAGATTTATTAGTGAAAATTTTAGTGATTATATGCAAGCGGGTGATGAGAGTATAAATTACGCAGAGTTAAGCGATGAAATAATCACTGAAGAGATCAAAAAAGACGCCACGCAAACTAAAGGATATTTTATCTATCCAAGCGAGCTTTTTGAAAATGTTGTAAAAAATGCAGATAAAAACGAAAATTTAAACATTGACTTAAAAAATATTTTTGAAAATATTGAAAACTCAGCAAATGGGTATGATTCACAAAAGGATATAAAAGGTCTTTTTGCTGATTTTGATACTAGAAGCACTCGTTTAGGAAATACTGTTGATGAAAGAAATAACAGACTAAGTGCAGTTTTAAAAGGTATCGCTGGATTAAATTTTGGTAAATTTGAAGATAGCAAAATAGATCTTTTTGGTGATGCTTATGAGTATTTGATTTCAAATTATGCATCAAACGCAGGTAAAAGCGGTGGCGAGTTTTTCACTCCACAAAATGTATCAAGACTAATCTCAATCCTTGCTATGCATAAACAAGAAACAGTAAATAAAATCTACGATCCAGCTTGCGGATCTGGCTCACTCCTACTTCAAGCTAAAAAACATTTTGATAATCACATAATCGAAGATGGATTTTTTGGTCAAGAGATAAATCATACAACTTATAACTTAGCTAGAATGAATATGTTTTTACATAACATAAACTATAATAAATTTGAAATCTTTCATAGCAATACTCTTATAAATCCTGCCTTTAAAGATGAAAAACCTTTTGATGCAATTGTATCAAATCCGCCATATTCGATTAAGTGGATAGGAAGTGATGATCCAACTTTAATTAATGATGATCGTTTTGCTCCAGCTGGTGTTTTAGCACCTAAATCAAAAGCTGATTTTGCCTTTGTGCTTCACGCTTTAAGCTATCTATCAGCTAAAGGAAGGGCGGCTATTGTTTGCTTTCCTGGTATTTTTTATCGTAGTGGAGCAGAACAAAAAATAAGACAATATCTAGTTGATAATAACTTCATTGAAACTATAATAAGCCTTGCACCAAATTTATTTTATGGAACTTCTATTGCTGTAAATATCTTAGTTTTATCAAAACATAAAAATGATACGAATATTCAGTTTATTGATGCAAGCGAGCTTTTTGATAAAAAAACAAACAATAACGAACTTAATGACTCTCATATAGAAAAAATCATTCAAGTATTTGACTCAAAAGATGAGATTAAGCATTTTAGTAAAAATGCTAGCTTTGATGAGATTAAAGAAAATGATTATAATCTTTCAGTTAGTTCATATTTAGAAGCTAAAGATGAAAAAGAGATTATAAATATAGATGAGTTAAATAAGGAGATTAAAGAGATAGTTTTAAAAGTTGATGATTTAAGAAAATCAATCGATGAGATTGTAAAAAACTTATAAAAGTTAAAGCTATGAATAAAATAGAAAATTTAATTAATAAATTATGTCCAAATGGGGTTGAGTTTAAAAAGCTAGGCGAAGTTTGCGAGTTTAAAAGAGGAAAAGGATTAAAAAAAGAAGATAAAGGGACAGGAGAAATACCCGCAATATTATATGGAGAGCTATACACTACGTATAGAAATTATATAAATAATGTTGTAACAAAAATTGATGAAAAATTATGTAAATCTTCTACATTAGTTAAAGAAAATAGTTTATTATTACCTATATCTAGCACTACAAAAGAAGCTCAAATTGGAAAAGCTTCTGTACTTAAAGTAAAAGAAATTTATTTAGGTTCTGATGCTATAGCTTTAACTCCATCAAATATTATTTCATCAGATTATTTAATGTATTTATTGAATAGTTATTTTTTTGAAAGAAAAAAGATGAAAAATGTAAGTGGTACTACAATAAGACATTTAAATGTTTCTGGAATATTAGAAATTTCTATCCCCATCCCTCCACTTGAAATTCAAAATGAAATAGTAAAAATTCTTGACGCGTTTTCAGAGCTTACAGCAGAGCTTACAGCAAGAAAAAAGCAATATGAATATTATAGAGATAAATTATTAAGCTTTGAAAATCTTGACAAATGGGGGGGGTATGAGCTTATGAGTTTAGGGGAAATTGGTGAAATTTCCATGTGTAAAAGAATTTTAAAAAGCGAAACAAGTCCTTGTGGTGAAGTTCCATTTTACAAAATAGGAACTTTTGGAAAAAAAGCAGATTCTTATATTTCAAAAGATAAATTTATTGAATATAAATCTAAATTTTCTTTTCCAAATAAAGGTGATATTTTAATTTCAACATCTGGTACAATCGGACGCTGTGTTGTTTTTGATGGTAATCCTGCATATTTTCAAGATTCAAATATTGTATGGATTAATAATAATGAAAAAATAGTTTTAAATAAATTTTTATATTATTATTATCAATTAAAACCGTGGAATGCAACAACAGGAGGAACTATTCAAAGATTATACAATAGAGATTTAAAAAAAGTTAAAATCCCCATTCCACCCCTAAAAACTCAAGAAAAAATAGTTAATATTTTAGATAAATTTAACACTTTAACAAGTGATTTAACAAAAGGCTTGCCACAAGAGATTGATTTACGAAAAAAGCAGTATGAATACTATAGAGAAAAATTACTAACTTTTAAGGATATAAAATGAAAACATTAGCACAAACTAATAATTTTATAGTTTTGGATAATTATAAAAAAATAGAGCAAAATGAAAAGTCCTATCAAAGCGAGTATGAGCTAGAAAAAGAACTCATAAAAGATCTTCAAAATCAAGGTTATGAGTTTTTAGAGAATTTAAATACACCCAAAAAACTTTTAAATAATGCAAAAATACAACTCGAAAAACTAAATAATATAAAATTTAATGATAACGAATGGAAAAGATTTTTAGATGAGTATTTAGATAAAACAAGCGATACTATTATAGAAAAAACTAGAAAAATTCACGATGATGATAAATATGACTTTATATTTGATAGTGGAGAAATAAAAAATATATATTTATTAAATAAAAAAAATCCACAAAAAAACACTCTTCAAGTTATAAAACAATTTACTCAAAAAGGAAAATGTGAAAATAGATATGATGTGACAATTTTAATTAACGGCTTACCATTAGTTCAAATAGAGCTTAAAAAACGAGGCACAGCCATAAAAGAAGCCTTCAATCAAATTCACCGCTATACAAAAGAAAGTTTTAATAGCGAACACTCTTTATATAAATTTACTCAAATTTTTATTATCTCAAACGGAACTGATACAAGATATTTTGCAAATACTACAAAAAGAGATAAAAATAGCTTTGATTTTACTATAAACTGGGCTGATGCTAAAAACAATATCATACAAGATTTAAAAGATTTTACCGCAACTTTTTTAGAGAAAAAAACTCTTTTAGATATTATTATAAAATACTGCATTTTTGATACAACGAATACTTTATTAATTATGAGACCTTACCAAATAGCAGCAACTGAAAGAATATTATGGAAAATACAAAGCTCATATCAAAATAAAATTTATAGCAAGCCAGAAAGTGGTGGGTATATTTGGCACGCAACTGGAAGTGGAAAAACTATAACTAGCTTTAAAGCCGCAAGATTAGCAACAAATTTAGATTTTATAGATAAAGTATTTTTTGTAGTAGATAGAAAAGATCTTGACTATCAAACTATAAAAGAATATCAAAGATTTAGCCCTGATAGCGTAAATCGCTCTAATAACACAGCAGAACTTAAAGCAAATATTTTAAAAAATGATAATAAAATCATAGTTACAACTATTCAAAAGCTAAATAACCTTATAAAAAGCGAAGATGATTTAGAAATTTACAATAAACAAGCCCTTTTTATGTTTGATGAGTGCCATCGATCACAATTTGGCGAGGTACAAAAAAATATAAGAAAAAAATTTAAAAAATACTATCAATTTGGCTTTACTGGAACGCCTATATTTTCCGAGAACGCACTTATTGGCCAAACTACTGCTAGCGTATTTGGAAGAAAACTTCATTCATATGTTATAACTGATGCTATAAGAGATGAAAAAGTGCTTAAATTTAAAGTTGATTATAACGATGTCAGACCTAAATTTAAAAGCATTGAAACAGAACAAAATGAAGAAATTTTAAAAGCAAGTGAAACAAAACAAGCTCTTTTACATCCTGAAAGAATTAGCGAAATTTCAAAATATATCTTAAATAACTTTAATCAAAAAACTCACAGACTTAACACTTCATCAAAAGGCTTTAATGCTATGTTTGCAGTAAGTAATATTGAAGCAGCTAAGTTATACTATGAAAAATTTAAAGAATTACAAAATGGTAGCAAAAATCCTCTAAAAATCGCTACAATTTTTTCATACGCTGCAAATGAAGAACAAAATGCAAAAGGAGAAATAGAAGATGAAGGATTTGAACTTGATGTGATGAACTTAACTGCAAAAGAGTATTTAAGCTATGCTATAGATGATTACAATGAAATGTTTAAAACAAATTATTCAGTTGATAGCAAAGAGTTTCAAAACTATTATAGAGATGTATCAAAAAGAACTAATGGAAAAGATAGTAATGGTAACGATATACCAGATGATGAAAAAATAGATTTATTAATAGTAGTTGGAATGTTTTTAACAGGATTTAATGCACCAAGGCTAAATACTTTATTTGTGGATAAAAATTTAAGATATCACGGACTTATACAAGCATACTCTAGAACAAATAGAATTTACGACTCCACAAAAACATTTGGAAATATTATAACTTTTAGAGATCTAGAAAAAGCAACTACTCAGGCTATAGCTCTTTTTGGTGACAATGCTAAAAATATTATTTTAGAAAAAAGCTATGATGAGTATATGAATGGCTTTAAAGATGAAAGCAAAAGAGGGTTTTTAGAAGTTGTTAATGAATTAAAAATTAAATTTCCAGATCCTTCTAAAATATCACTAGAAAAAGATAAAAAAGAGTTTGTAAAGCTTTTTGGTGAATATTTAAAACTAGAAAATATCTTACAAAACTATGATGAATTTACAGCACTTAAAGAGTTTCAAAATATTGATTTAAATAACACTCAAGATTTAAAAGAATTTAAAGAAAGATTTTATCTAACTGATGATGATATTGATAAAATGAAAGATATAAAAATACCATCTTTAAGAGAAATTCAAGACTACAAATCAACCTATAATGATATAAAAGAGTGGAGAAATAAACAAGAAAATTCAGAAAATAAAAATCAAGAGATAATCAACTGGAATGATGTTGTTTTTGAAATAGAGCTTTTAAAGTCTCAAGAGATAAATTTAGACTATATTTTAGAGCTTATTTTCGAACAAAATAAAGATAAAAAAGATAAAAACTCTTTAATAGATGAAGCAAGAAGACTGATAAAATCAAGTCTTGGACAAAGAGCAAAAGAAGATCTTATAATTGACTTTATAAATAGCACAAATCTAGATATTTATAAAGATAAAGCAGATTTAATAGATGGATTTTATAAATATGCAAGAGAAATTCAAAAAAAAGAGGCAAATGAATTAATAAAAGATGAAAATTTAAAAGAGGATTTAGCAAAAAGATATATAAAATACTCTTTAGAAAGAGGTTTTGCAGATGATAGAGGAATGGAGTTAAATGAGATTTTGCCAAAAATGAGCCCATTAAATCCAAACTATTTAAATAAAAAACAAGGTGTTTTACAAAAAATAATTGCTTTTGTGGAAAAATTTAAAGGCGTTGGAGGTAGTATTTAATCTTACTTTGTAAATTTGAGAGTATAATACTAA
>NZ_VWSJ01000003.1:0-29187 GCF_009690845.1 Campylobacter portucalensis | reverse complement strand
ATCCAACTCATATCATTTTAAGCCCTGGTCCAAAACATCCAAAAGATAGCGAAATTTGTTTAGAGATAATCGAAGCTGATTTAAATGTTCCGATTTTAGGAATTTGCCTTGGACATCAAGCAATTGCGTATAAATTTGGTGCTAGCATTAAAACTTTAAAAACTCCAGTTCATGGAAAAAGCTCAAAAATAAGCGTTATAAATGAAGGTGATATTTTTAAAAATTTACCTTCAAATTTTGAAGTTATGCGTTATCACTCACTATATGTTGATAATCTACCAAATGAATTAGAAATTTTAGCAAAAAGTGATGTCATAATGGCAATAAAACATAAAACTAAGCAAATTTATGGAATTCAGTTTCATCCTGAGAGTTTTTTTACTCAATATGGTAAAAAAATCATTGAGAATTTTATAAATTTAAATCAAATTTCAAAAAACAAGGAGAAAAATGTGGAAAATTTTGCACCATTTATGAAAAAACTTCAAGTTGGATATCCACTTGATAGTAGCGATTACGAAATAATTTGCAAAGCTATAAACAATATAGCTTAGTTATACAATCAAGCCATTTGGCAAATAGCTAAAATTTATATTTTCTAAGAACCATTTTAGGAAATTGTGTGCACGATGGATGAGTTAGTTTATCCATAGCAACACCATGTAAATACTCATAACTGCTAGTAATTCGTGAGTTATATCTAACTCTTCTTATATATTTAAGCCTTTATAAGCTTATAATTGATATTACTAGTTTTAATTCTGCAATATAGCCATATTTTTAAATTTACTCTTATATTACTTAAAATTTTTATATCTTATTTACTCATCGATGAAAAACTATTGATTTAAAAAACCAATAAAAAGTGTTTTAAGGCAATTAAACTAAAAAATTTAACAAAAAAAAATGCCTTAAATTAAACATAAAAATAAAAAATTATATTTAGGTTAAAGCTATAAATTTCTAAAATTTATGGCCATAAAACATTTCATTTAATCCAATGCTATTATTTAAAATAATATCTAGCTTGTTTTTATCAAATTCAAAATCAGCCCTTAAATTTTGATCTTTTTGCAATAAAATTTTACTATCTAAAACAGCCTTTTTTGCCTCCTTATCTCCATTTAAAATAAGATCTAAATACGAATCAGAAAACTCAATCATTCCTTTCAAAAAGATATTATCTTGTATTGTCAAGAGATTGTTTACATTAAAGTCTTCAAGCCCAAAACCAATCGAAGCTTTAAAGGTTCTGTTTTGGTCATCTAAAAAATTTATGTTGTTAATGTAAATTTTAGGGCTTGTTGATAAAAATTTAAGCCCCAATTTTTCTAGATCTATGGTATGAATTTTATCGTATTTTGATTTAGAAATAATTTCTTCATAAAAATTTTTACTTAAATCTTTTAAATCTATATCGTATTTTAAATTTAAAAATTTATATGGTTTATTTTCAAAAAGAACTTCTATTTCTTGCAACTTACCTGAAATTTCTGCACCAAATTTATCTTTATTTACTTCTACTTTAGAGTTATCAGTATAGTCTTTGAGTGAAGTTTTGAAATTTCCAATTTTAAAGGATATTTCAGAAAAACTCTGCTCACTTTTGGCGTCTATTAAATAAAAATTTTTTAGATCAAAAAAGACTTGAAATGGAAAAATTTGTTTATACTCAACTTTTTGATGCATTTTTTCTAAATTTAGTTCATTAACTCCACTTAAAAAATTAAAATTATCTAATGAAAAATTTAAATCTTTTATACCCAAATAATTGTGATTAAACTTTAAAATTGCTGAAGATGTGGTTATTTTGGCGTTATGATTGTTGAAATTTACTGGCGTTAGAGCGAATTTTGTTTTTGCATTGCCTTTTGTATCCATTATGGTTTCAAAAGTAGCTATTTTTTGAGTGCCAAATATCTTTTTAACACCATCTTCAAGGTTTTTTAATACAATATCTCCACTAGCTTTAAAGCCTGTTATTAAATTTAATACAGAATTTTCAACACTATAAATAGCCTCAAATTCCAAATCCTCTTTTACAATTTCTTCATATATTAATAAGGAATTAATTTTATCTTTTTTGATTGTAAATTTGCTTTTTATCTGAGTTTTTAAAAATCCTTTTTTATATGAGTTTTTAAAGTTATTTGTAGAGTTAAATATATTTTGAAACAATGCTTCATTTTTGGTTTCTATTTGATTTGCAAGATAAAAACCTCCACCTATAAATAAAATAACTAAAACAAAAAATAATATAAAAAGTTTTTTCATCGCAATACCTTTTTAAAATTTCAAAATCAATTATATTTAAAAAATATAAATTTAATATAAAATTTTAAATTAAAATTCGATTTTCACGTTTTTCTGTAACTTCTGCTACGATTTTTGATTGAGTGTAGCCAGAATTTTTTAAATTTATAAGAGCTTTATTTGCATCTTTTTCTCGAACTGCAATCAAAAGCCCTCCGCTAGTTTGTGGATCACAAAAAATTATATCGGGTTTTTTGTCGCAAAATTTAGAAATAAAGTTTAAATTTCTATATGCACCTTCTGGAATAAGACCCAAATTTAAGGCTTTTGAGACCGAATTTAAAATAGGAATTTCATCTTTATAAAATTTAATAGAAATTTTATCATTTAGCATCTCGCTTGCATGTCCTAAAAGCCCAAAACCAGTAATATCTGTGCAAGCGTTTATGTGTAAATTTTGAAGAGCTTTTAGTGCATAAAAATTTAAAAGCCTCATAATTTCAACTGCTTCTTTTATATCATCTAAATTTAAACAATCGCCTTTTATTGCAGTGCTTAAAATCCCTGTGCCAATAGGTTTTGTAAGTATCAAAACATCGCCTATTTTAGCTGTATTATTGCTCCAAAATTTATCAGGATGAACCCTGCCAGTAACACTTAATCCATAATACATTTGAGGTGTTTCAATAGTATGACCACCAACTATTAAAGCACCACATTCAACCACTTTGCTTTTGCCGCCAGCTAAAATTTCAGCCAAAATTTCACCACTAAAATTACAACTATCAAAACCTACAATATTTAAAGCATTTATAGCCTCTGCACCCATTGCAAAAACATCACTTAGCGAATTTGCAGCTGCTATTTGACCAAAAATATATGGATCATCTACAACAGGTGTGATAAAATCAAGAGTTTGAACTAAAGCTAAATCATTGTTTATCTTATAAACGCTAGCATCTTCATTTGAATCAATGTTGGATAAGAGAAATTTATCTTTTTGCAAAATGCCGCCTAAATATTTGTTTAGATCGCACGGATCGGCTTTGGCGGCTCAACCAGCTGCTTTTGTAAATTTAGTTAAGCTAAAATTTCTATACTTCAAAGCTTTATCACTTCATATTTACTAAATATATCCATAATATCATAAGCATTTGTTATTTTGCCAATACTAAGTTTATCGACTATTTTATAAGCTTCCAAACAACTTCCGCAACTATAAATTTCAATGCCATTTTCTTCTAAATTCTTTAAAATTGCATAATTTGGATGAGATCTATTTGCTGTCATAAAAACGGCATTATTAACGCAAATTATCATTTTAGGTTTATTTTCTAAATTTAAAACAGCTCCTAAAAATTTACCTAGCAAATTAACTCCAACATCGCCACTCCCTGCTCTATCTTCATTTAAATAAATAACTTTTGAATTTATTTGACACTGATAATTTTCTACATTTTCATCTTTTAAATTATGATTTTTCACCAATCTAAAAATCGTTAAATCTTCGTCTTGTTCAACACTAAATTCAAAATCATTTGATTTTAAAAATCTTGAAATATTTTCTTTAGGTGCTAAAGAATTTACTACAACTTCCAAATCTTGTCCAATTTTTGCAGATTTTATTGCATCTTTAACTTTTATTATCGGCTCTGGGCACTCTAAATTTCGACAATCTACTTTCATAATTTTCCTTAAATTTTTAGAATCTTTGAAACTCAAAGCTAATTTTCAAAAATTATATCTAAAGTATTTAAATTTAACTATCTTTTTCTAAAAAAAGCTCTTTAAAACGCCTATTTGCAAATTCATCAATCTCTTTTTCAAGCTGTTTATAAGCACTCATAAGTTCATACGCTTTTGGCTTTAATCTAGTGCCAGCTTCTTCTCCGCCGCCCTGCTTTGTTTCAAATAAAGTATCATTAAAATTTTTTTCTAAAATTTTTAGATGAGTCCAACACTTTTTATAATTCATATCCAGCATCTCGCTAGCTGCCTTTATACTTCCTGTCTGAGATATAACATCTAGCACTTCAGTTTTGCCTTTTCCAAATAAAAGCTCACCTTTTGCATTTTCTATCCAAGTCTTAGTTTTTACTAACATTTTCTTTCCTTTTTTTTCTTTAAAACATCCAAGCAAGCAGTATTTTACATCTATATTTTTGCTTTTTAAAACACTTCTAACACTTTTTAAGCCAACTTTTTTTGCAACAAATCTAGCATCCTTGCAAAAAACTCTATCTTTTTCATCGACAAATTTATCTAAATCGTAAAGTGCTTTTATACTAAGTGGCGAAATTTCTTTTTTATACTCACCAAATTGCCCTAACTCACAATTTGAAATTTTAACGCCAATTAAAGTAGCCATTTTTCCAACTTCACTCACATCAACACCTGCCATATGTGCTATCTTAAACGCTACACCGCACGGTATTTTATTATCTTTTTGAAATTTTAAAATCAAATCTTTTACTAATTTCAAAATAAAGCTCCGCTATAAACATTTATATTTTGATTTCTTGCAAAACCGCAAAGAGTTAAATTAAATTTTCTCGCAATCTCTACGCCTAAATAAGTAGGTGCAGTTCTTGAAATAAGAGCTGGAACTCCGTGCATAACGGCTTTTGCAACCATTTCAGAGCTAAGTCTTCCACTTACCATCAAAAAAGAATTCTCTAAATTTGCACCATTTAATCTAGCTTTTCCTAAAGCCTTATCTATTGTGTTATGTTGTGCAATGTCTTCACCTATGTAAAATTCATCATCATTTACGAATAATTTAGCCGTATGAACACAACCTGTTTGCTCATACAAATCACACTGAGTATAAAACATAGCCATTCTTGATAGTATTAAACTCTTGCTAAATTTAATGTTGTTATTTAGCTTTTTTGCGTTTATTAAATCTAAATTTAAATTAGCACTTCTAACGCTTCCACAACCGCTAACTATAACGCTACTTGTTTTAAATCTAGCCAAATTTTCATCATTTTGTTTAGCTTCAATGTAAATCTCAGTGTGAAAATCATTTATAAATTTAGACTCGATGCTTTTAATATCATTTAAAATAAGCCCTTCGCTTATCAAATATCCATAAACAAGGGCTTTTTCATCAACAGGTGTAGCCATAACCGAACCAATTTTTTCATCATTTAAAATGATATCTATCATAACCTCTCTTACTAAAATATCATCCACTTCAAATTTTTCACCACTTTTAAATTTGGTGATTTTTGTAGAATAAATCGGCTCCATTTTATTTCAAATTTGTATAGTCGTTTTCAAAAACTGAACGAGTTATTTTATTTTTTTTAAGAAGTTCTTGATACCAATAATGGTGAAGTATATAAACTTCTTCTTCTTCTTTATATCCTGTTATAATAGCGTGTATTGAGCCTTTTATGCAAAATACAGCCATATATATATGAACCAACAAAAATACAGCACACGCTATACCTAAAATATTATGGATAATTGCTGAAAGTCTTAAAAATTCTATCTGAGCCATACCAAAAAATTTGCCATTCGCCCCAGGAATTGCAGTATCTAAAAAATACATAGCAGCACCAGTAAGTATCATAACTAGACCACCAGCAGTTGCTATCCAAAACCATGCTTTTTGTCCTAAATTAAATTTACCAGCTGGAATTGGACGTTTTTTCTTAGAAAGATAACCTCCAACTATCATTGCCCATTTGATATCATAAGCAGCAGGGAGCATTCTTAAAACCCAAGCAAAAAACATATAAGGTAAAGAAATAGCAAATAAAACAGTAGCGATTCCGTGTAAATTTTTACACAATCTCACAAACGCCCCACCGCCAAATTCATCGCCAAACATCATTATAATGCCAGTTGGAACAAGTATAACCCAAGCTACAGCAGCAATCAAATGAACTAATCTTTCCATAACATTAAAAGCATAAATTTTACCATGATGATGCGAAAAAGATTTTGGACCAACTATAGCATAATGTCCAATAAATGCAAGGATAACAGCCATAATAGCACTAGCTGCTAGCATAGAAAAATACTCATTTCCTTGCCAAGTTACAAAAAAATCAGCAAAAGGTCCGTTATAATATGTAGGTATATTTTCTACTCTTCCAGGACCCCAAATAGAATTATCGCCTCTTTGTATAGTATCAAGAAATTTCTCTGCTTCAACAGCAAAAAGTCCAACAAAAGAGCTTAAAAAAAGTATAATTTTTTTCATTTTTCCATCCTTTTATATTATCATAAATATGAAATTATAGCATATCATTCTTAAATTTACCATTGGTTGCCAGGGTAAGCATTTGGCGTTTGACTAACACCGCTATTATAGCCTCTAAGAGCGATCCTATCGTTGTAAATTTTATCAACAACTTCGCTTTCACCAACTAAAAGTGCTTTTGTAGAACACATAGCAGCACAAAGAGGAACTTTTCCTTCTGCTATTCTATTTTGTCCATATTTATGAAATTCATCTTTGCTATTTGTTTGCTTAGGGCCACCTGCACACATTGTGCATTTATCCATTACGCCTTTTGACATAAATATGCCTCCACGAGCAAATTGCGGTGCACCAAATGGACATGCATATAAACAGTATCCACAACCTATACAAATATCTTTATCGTGCAAAACTATACCATCTTCTCTTATATAAAAACAATCTACTGGACAAACTTGAGCACATGGCGCATCAGGACAATGCATACAAGCAATCGATACAGATAACTCTTCGCCTGGCTTACCTTCATTTAAAGTAACAACTTTTCTTCTTCTTACATCAAGAGGAAGCTCATGTCCGCTATCACAAGCAACAGAGCAACCATTACAATCAATACATCTATCTAAATCACATAAAAATTTCATTCTACTTACTGACATATCTATCCTTTAAGCTTTTTCTATACGGCATAAACCGCCTTTTGTTTCTGGAATCTGAGTAAAAATATCATATCCGTAGTTTGCTACAGTATTTGCACTCTCCCCGACCGCATAAGGTCTAGTTCCTTTTGGATAATTGCCTGTCATATCGACACCTTGCATAATTCCTGTAAAGTGGAATGGTAAAAATACAGACACTTCATTTACAGAATGAGTAAATCTAGCTTTTACTTTTATTTTTGTGCCTTCTGGTGAATGTACCCAAATCATATCTCCATTGTTTATATCATATTTTTTGGCTAAATTTGGATTAATATCACAAAACATCTCAGGACTTAATCTAGATAGATACACGCTAGCTCTATTTTCCATACCAGCACCATTTAAATTTACAAGTCTTCCTGTAATTAAATTTATAGGAAATTCTTTACTGTAATCTTTCTCTAACTGAACACTCTTAAATTTAGTATCAACCCTAAAATGATCAACCTTATCTTCAAAACTAGGATATTTATGTACTAAATCGCCTCTTCTTGAATGAAGTGGCTCTCTATGAAGCGGAATTTGATCTACAAAATTCCAAGCTCTTGCTCTTGCTTTTGCATTACCATAAGGAACCATACCTTTTTCTATACATTTTTTAGCAATAATTCCACTTATATCTGTTGTCCATGAATTTCCAATAACACTCTTTTCTTCTTCAGTTAGTGTGATTCCTAAAACGCTTTCTATATTAGCTTTTGTGATTTGTGGATAACCGCCGTTTACATATGAATCAACAGGAGCACTTCCATCTTCTGCAAGTAAATTTACACCATCTCTTTCTAGGCCAAAATTATTTCTAAAACCAGTTCCGCCATCTGCTACGGGTTTGCTTATATCATATAAATTTGGTGTTCCACAATGTTCTTGTGTCCAGCAAGGCCAAGGTAATCCATAATATTCACCCTCACACTCGCCAAAACCTTTTAGAGTTTTATGATCAAATTTATCCCAGTTTAGAGTGTGCTTTTTTAGCCTTTCAGGTAAAATTCCAGTATAACCAATAGTCTTTATTCCTCTTGCTATCTCTATAGTAGCATCTTCAGGCCACACAAAATTTCCCTTACCATCGCCCATAGCTCTTACATACTCATCATAAAATCCCAATCTTTTTGCCAACTCAAATAAAAAGTATTCATCTGTTTTACTCTCAAAAAGTGGCTCTGATACTTTAAAACGCCATTGCGAGCTTCTATTTGTAGCCACAACAGTTCCTGAAGTCTCAAACTGAGTAGCAGCTGGAAGTATAAAGATATTGTCTTGTTTGTTTGTAATAACTGCAGCTTCATTTACAAAAGGATCTGTAATAACTAAGAGTTCTAAATTATCAAGACCTTCTTGAACCTTAGCTTGTTGAGCAGTTGAAGTAACGCCATTTCCCATAACTATAAAAGCTTTTATGTTTGTGTTTGCATTATGAATTTTATCATTTCCATCTTTTCCATCCAAAACGCCAGCCCACCAACGAGAAAGAGTAAAACCTGATTTGTGCATCATATCTTTGCTAACAAATCTTGAAACTAACCAATCATAATCAACTTTCCACACATTTGCAAAATGTCTCCAGCTAGTTTCGTTTAATCCATAATACCCAGGTAAATTTTCACTCAAACACCCCATATCGCTTGCACCCTGAACATTATCATGACCTCTTAAAATATTACATCCACCACCAGCTTTTCCTGCATATCCAAGTGCAAGTTGAACTATAGGGCCAAGTCTTGTGTTTGATGTGCCGACAGTGTGCTGAGTAAGTCCCATTGCCCATACAAAAGTACCAGGACTATTTTTTGCATATACTTCTGTAATCTCTTTTAATTTTTCAGCTTTCACACCAGTTACATCCTCAACCACTTCTGGTGTCCATTTTTTGGCTTCTTCTTTAATGCTATCCATATCATAAACACGATCTCTTATGAAATCTTTATCTTCCCAACCATTTTCAAATATAATATTTAGCATACCATACATAAAAGCTATATCAGTACCAGGACGAATTTGAGCAAAATAATCAGCCTTTGCAGCAGTATGAGTAAATCTAGGATCAACCACAATCATCTTTGCACCATTTTCTCTGGCTTTTAAAAAGTGGCTAAAACCAACAGGGTGATTTACTGCAGGGTTTGCTCCCATTATAAATATAGATTTAGAAAAAATCATATCATTTAGCGAGTTTGTCATAGCGCCATAACCCCAAGTATTCGCCACACCGGCGACTGTTGCACTATGTCAAATTCTAGCTTGATGATCTATATTGTTTGTTCCATACATACCTGCAAATTTACGTATATAATAGGCTTGCTCGTTGCACATTTTAGCCGAGCCTAAAAACATAACCTGCTCTGGATTTTCCTCTCTATAAACTTTTAGTTGAGCTGCTATTTTATCTAAAGCTTCACTGTAAGTTATTCTCTTCCATCTGCCATTTTCTTTTACCATTGGGTATTTTAAACGAACTGCTGATCTTACCATATCAATCATATCAGCGCCCTTACAGCAATGACCCCCTAAGCTTATTGGATGATCTACTGCTACTTCTTGTCTAACCCAAATACCATCTTCAACCTCAGCTATTATCCCACATCCAACTGAACAAGCAGTGCATATAGTTTTAACTTTTTTTGATTTTGGGTATGGATTTGATAATTCAACATCATCTGCTTTTCTTGTAACATTAGCAGAATTTAACATAACTCCACTTCCTGCCACGCCAGATAAAGCAGCCATTTTTAAAAACGACCGTCTGCCTATTTTTGCATTATTAGGCTCTAAATTTACTTGCGACATATCTTCTCCCTTCTAAAATTATTTTGCATTTTTATAATAAAGTTCCCACTCTAGCGTTTTTTTATACAGAGTTTCGCTCTTTTTATCTGTTTCATTTTTTATTTTTTTAGCTGGTTCTTTTGCTTCTAAAACAGTTATAGCAGCTGAACCTATAGCTAATTTTTTAAGAAAATCTCGTCTATTTGATTGCATCTCTTGCTCCTTTACTTCTTTTTTGTTTATTTGATTCACGCCTAGTTTTTTCAGAACGAGAAAGTCCATCATTAACTTTAATTTCACCTCGTCCTACCTCATCACTCACACCATAATACGCCCTTTCAAATTCAAAGAAACAAAGCCCTAAATTTGATATATCTTTATATAATATAGAGTGTTTATGGATATAGATATTATTTAGAAATTCATCCACAAAAGGGTTTAAAAATTTTATAAAAAACTCTCTTGCGATATCTTCATACTCATAATCTCCTTGAGTTTTAAATGTAATAAACTCACTCATAGCAGTAAATAAAAATCCAAAATTATCTTCATTTTCTATAAAGTTACTATCTTTTCTGATTTTAGTTTTACCTATAAATTTCTTAACCATTACAGTAGTTTGAGCACTTTCATAGCCCTCATTATAAAAGCTTAGAGTAGTTCTAACAGGACTTGGCGGAGCATGAAAAATTTGATCATATTCATCACTTAAAGCAATTTCATCAAAATTTTCAAAAACATTCAAAGCACTAATTTTACAAAGATCATTTAAAGGATTTTGTCCGATAAGCTTAAAAGCCTCTCTAAGCCCTTTAAATCTATCTAAATCATAAGTAAAAACAAACATTCTTGATAGCAAAGAATAATAAAAGATTCTAGCGTTATCAAGCGAGTTTTTTTCTATCATTTCTTAACCTTTTTGAAATTTTATTTTTGAAATATACTAAAATTTTTCTTTTGATATCATAAAATTTATAATTAATTATATTTTTTAAATTAATTTTAAATATGCTATTTTTGAAGATTAAATTTTTGATTTTTATTTGACTAGTTGCACATATTAAAATAAGGGATTATCCCTATTTTTTTACCTTAAATATTTAAATTTTAAAATTAACAATATTTTTTAAATTTTTTTTAAAAAATATCAAAATTTGGCTAAATTTTTAATTATTTGCTTAAAGTAAATTTTGCCAAATTTTTTAAATTTAGTGTTATAAATATTATATTTTAATTTCTACGACGATATTCTTCATAGCCAAATTCAATTTTTTCTAAAATTTCACCTTTTTTATCAATCAAAATCAGATCAGGAAGTTTTACGCCATTAAAAGTTGTATTTTTTACGATAGTGTAGTGAATTTGATCTTCAAAGATAACTTTATCTCCAATTTTTAAAGGCTTATCAAATTTATATTCAGGGTTTTTAGCTTCAAGTCCCACGATATCTCCAGCTAAGCAAGTATTACCACCAAATCTATACTCAAAATTTCCAGTCCTACTCTCACCTCTAACGGCTGGACGATATGGCATAAGAATAGTATCTGGCATATGGGCTTCAGCTGAGATATCTAAAATAGCGATATTTGCTTCATTTTCAACTATATCAATCACGCTAGATATTAAATATCCGCTCTCCCAACCAACCGCTTCGCCTGGTTCTAAATAGACTTCTACTTTATATTTAGATTTAAAATCTTTAATTAAATTTATTAAAAGCTCTACATTATAGCCCTCTTTTGTGATGTGATGACCGCCTCCAAAATTTATCCACTTCATTTTAGGAATCAAATCTTTAAAATTTGCTTCAAAAATCTCTAAAACCTTAGCTAAACTTTCGCTACTTTCTTCACATAAAGCGTGAAAATGAAGTCCGCTAACGCCGTTAAGCAAATTTGGATTATCATTTAAAGTTTTTGTTAAATTTGCTTTTGTGATACCAAGGCGGCTAAATTTAGCGCAAGGATTATAAGCATCAGCTGGCGAAAATGAACTCTCTGGATTTATTCTAATTCCAATATCTAAGCCCTTTTTTAAAGCCTTGTTTTTAAATTTTAAAAGCTGATTAGCACTATTAAAAACAATATGATTTGAAATTTCTAAAATTTCATCAATCTCATCATCTTTGAAGCCTGGCGAATATGTGTGAATTTCACCATCTTTAAAAAACTCATTTGCAAATTTAGCTTCATATAATCCACTACAAGTTGCACCATTTAAGTATCTATTTACATAGGGCATCGCAAGGCTAAAAGCAAAGCCTTTTAAAGCACAAAGCACCTTAGCACCGCTTCTATCTCCAACATCTTTTAAAAGTTCTAAATTTTTTATAAGCTTATCCAACTCACAAACATAAGCTGGAGTTTTAATGTCTATAATATTCATTTTAACGCCTTTTTTTGGTTTTTAATATTATATATAAATTTGTTAAAATTTGTTATAATAAGCGAAATTTTAATTTAAGGAAAAATATGGTTGAGATTGAATTTTTGGGTCCAATAAATAGACCAAATTTAAAACTAAACGCCTCAAATTTAGCTGAAATAAAAGAAATTTTAAATCAAGATGATAGTTTAAAAATATGGTTACAAACGTGTGCTGTTGCCATAAACGATGAGTTAATAAGTGATTTAAATGCACCTTTAAAAGATGGGGATAAGATTTCACTTCTGCCACCTGTTTGTGGAGGTTAAATATGGAAATTTATCAAAATCATCTAAATACAAGCGAAATTTATGCAAGATGGTATAATGAGATAAAAGATAAAAATTTAGGTGCTTTCATAACTTTTACTGGAATAGTAAGAGATGATGGCGTTGATGGTTTGAGTTTTGATATCCATAAACCACTTCTTCAAAAATGGTTTAATGGCTGGATTGAAAAGACTTCTAAAAATGGGGTTAAATTATTTTTTGCTCACTCAATCGGCGATGTTTTGATAAATCAAAGCTCTTATGTTACTGCAGTTGCTTCAAAACAGAGAAAATTAGCGTTAAATTTAATAAATGAATTTGTAGAAGATTTTAAAGCAAACGCTCCTATTTGGAAGTATGATTTAAAAGATGGTAAAAGAATTTACGCCAAAGAACGCTCACAAGCACTAAAGGGTGCAGGACTTTTAAAAGGATAAATAATGATAAAAACGGATTTTTTAAGCTATGAAACAACTCTTGATATTTTAAAAAAACACTTAATTTCTTGGGATAGAATTGAAAAAGTCTCTATAACAAATGCCTTAAATCGCCATCTTGCTTGCGATATTTTAGCTCCAGATAATCACCCTAAATTTGAAACCTCAGCAATGGATGGATATGCAATTAAATTTGATGAGAATAAACAAATTTATAAAATTTTAGGCGACACACCAGCTGGAACTTTAAATGAAGTTAGGCTACAAAATGATGAGTGTATAAAAACTTTTACAGGATCATTGATGGCAAAAAATTCAGACACATTAGTGCCTGTAGAGAATGTAAAAATTAACAAAAATCAAATAGAGATTATCAAGCCAGTTAAAAAAGGTTTTGCAGTTAGAAAAATTGGAGAAAGCTATAAAAAAGGTGAAATTTTACTTAAAAAAGGAACAAAAATAAGTTACTCAGAAATTGCCTTATTGGCTGAACTTGGAGAGTTTCATATAAGCGTTTTTGTGCGTCCTAGAGTTGGGATTTTAGCAACAGGAAGTGAGATAAGAGATTTGGGAGAGAGTTTAGAAAATCCAGCTCAGATTAGAAGCTCAAATCATATAGCAATAGCATCTATGGTAAATTTAATGGGTTGCGAATCCATAATCTTGCCAATTGTAAAAGATGAACCAAAAATTGTAGAAAAAGCCATCTTAAACTCTCTCAAATTTTGCGATATACTAATAACCACAGGTGGTGTTAGTATGGGGGATTATGATTTTGTAAAAGAAGCTCTAAATAAAAATTTAGAAATTATCGTAAATGGAGCTAGCATAAAACCAGGCCGCCATATAAAAATAGCAAAAATAGAAGATAAATTTATTTTTGCACTTCCTGGATTTCCTTTTTCAGCGATGGTAATGTGTGTTTTATATGTGAGAGTTTTGGTTGAAAGTCTATTTTGTGCTACCAAAAATCACTATATAAATGCGATACTGCAAGATGATTACATCAAAAAATCGCCATTTTTAGAATTTGTGGCTTGCAGTTTAGAAATAGATAAAAAATGTGTTTTAACTGCAAATTTAAAAGGCAAAAAAGATGGTTCAAGTGCCATCATTAACAATTTAAATAAAAATGCAGCTCTTTTAGTGATTCCGCCAGAACAAAAAAGCTATAAAAAGGGTGATTTGGTTCAAATTTTACAGATGGTTTAAATCCCTAAATTTAAGATATTTTTGCTTATATAAATTGATAATTTTTTGCAAAATATATCTTTTAAATTTAATAATTTAATTTTTTGTATAAAATATTTTTATATTTATTGATTATGATTTTTATTTGGTTTTATATAAATTTAAGGCAAATTTATATAAAATAAAAAAGTATTATTGATAATAAATTTTATTAATGATATAAATTTTATAATAAGGAACAATATGAATAATCATAAAATTATCAAACTTTCAGTTGTTTGTGTTTTGATATTGGGGGGGGGTAGTGCTGTTTTTGCAAAAGATGAAAGAGTGAGTCTTGATGCGGTTTCAGTTACCTCAACCATTGCTGGAACTAGTGACATAGATGGCTTTAAGGCAAATATTAGAAATGCAACCCTCATAAAAGACGTTTTAAGAGACATACCAGGTGTGTATATGGGCGGAACTAACGGATACAATCAAAAAATTTATATGCGTGGTATGAATGATAGGGGATTAAATGTAACCATTGATGGTGCTAGACAAAAGGGTAATACATTCCATCACAATGCTGATTTATTAATAGATCCAGCCATCATTAAAAAAGTTGATGTAGGAGTTGGTGTTCATAGCGTAGTAGGAACAAGCGGTGCGATGGGCGGTAGCGTTGCTTTTGAGACAGTTGATGCGGCTGATTTACTAGAAGATGGAAAAATTTTTGGTGCTAAACTAAGATCAGGCTATGCTTCAAACAATAAAGAATTCTCTCAAGGTGCAACACTTTATGGTACTGATGAAGATGGAAATTTTGATTTATTGGGCTACTTTAATCACCGCGGATATGGCTTTGGTAAAGCTGGCAATAAACAAGCAATAGGTGGCGATGGCAATGACTACAACTACTTAATAAAATTAGGATCAAAAACTGGCGATAGTGGCAAGATAGAGGGTAGTTATGAACATTTAGAGTATGGCGGACTATATCCTATGAAGGCTGAGTGGCCTGGCGGATTGATGACTAAATTTTTAGATAAAAACGAAGAAAAAAAATATAAAACACAAAAAGATAAAAAAGAAGCAGGAAAAATAGAAAAACAAGCCCTCGCAAGCGGTAAAGCTATAAAAGTTAGAAGTCTTAAAAGAAGTAAATATGATAGAGATACTTTTTCTTTAAATTACAAATTTAATCCTGATGATTATGTGGATTTAAAAGTCAATGCATACTACACAAAACACAATCTCGATATGACAAAAGAAGATCCTAATGGGATAAATACTGGCGTTAAAACATATGGATTAAAACTTATAAATAAGACAAATCTTCAAAGCAGTTATTTAAGTAATACCTTAGTTTATGGTTTTGAGTATTATAATAGTGCTTCTTATAATAAAAATAGAAGCAATAACCCAAAAATCGGTAATCCAAACGCAATAGCCAATGACAAAGCCAAAAGTCTTTCAATATTCCTAGAAGATCAAATCAGACATGGTAACTTAAGTGTTGTTCCAGGGATTAGATTTGATAACTATAAACTAAATACTATCGGTGGAAAAAAGGGCGATATGCACGGCAGAACCAATTATAGTTATAATAATTTCTCGCCTGCACTACTTTTAGACTATCAAACAAATTTCGGTCTTGGAGCCTATGCAAGCTATGCAAAACTCTTCCGTGGTCCTGATGTATATGAAGGTATTAGAATAAATACAAACAATGCAAAAGCCGCTTTTGATTCACCACTTAAACCTGAAACTGGAAATTCATACGAAACAGGTCTTAGATATAGTGAAAATTTTAATGATAATATGGGGCTAAATTTATCAGCAAAATTTTTCTATAACGATTATAAAAATTTAATCGCTGAACTTGGCAGTCCAGGTAGTGCTTATGCTACTAGAGCAAATACAGGAGGTGCTAACATTAGAGGTTTTGAGTTGGCTACTAGATTTAATGTTGAAAATTTAAGTCTTGGAGCTAGTTATTCTGCTCAAAAAACAAAATATGATTTAAATCAATATGCAAAAACTGCTGGTAGAGACAAAAAAGGACAATATGGCTCAACTCTAGCTTATTCCGATACAGGAGATAAATTTACTTTTAATGCTGAGTACTTCATCACTCCAATTGATTTATTAGTTGGCTGGAATACGATTGCATTTACAAGCATAGATAAAGAAAAAGAAGCGGGCGTAAAAATCAAAAAACCAGGATATGCAGTCCATGATCTTTATGCAACCTGGCTACCATCTAGCTCCAAATTTACAGGACTTGAAGTAAATTTTGGAATTTATAATATCTTTAATAAAGCATATGCTTCACATAGTCAAAGATTTACTGATTTTTCAGCAAAAACAAATGATAACATTGACTACGAAGAAGGTAGAAACGTTAAGCTAAACGTAAGCTATAAATTCTAATACTATATAATGCAGGTAATTTACCTGCATTATTATTTTTTATCTTTTGATTTTTTATTTTTATTGTCTTTTTCGTCTTTTGATTTTAATGAAGAATTTTTATCGGCTGGTTTTTTATGCTTTAATTCGATTTGTTTTGATTCAATAGCTTTTTGTTCATCATCTTTAGGTTGGGTCTTTTGATATTGGCTTTTTGCGATATTTTCTTTAATTTTTTCAATTAAAATCACCAACTCATTAAACATATCACAACCATTTTGATTTCCTAAATCACAAGATTTTTTATATAGCTTTAAAGCTAAATTTAAATCTTGCTCCAGACCTAGACCATTTTGAACCATAAAACCTAAATTTGAACAAGCAAAACTCTCATTATTTGAGCATGAAAAATCATAAAGCTTAATCGCATTTTCTAAATTTTGTTCCACTCCAATACCCTTTTGGAAAAAAAATCCTAAATTATTGCAAGATGTAAAATTTCCAGCATCACAAGTTTTTAGATATAAATTTGCAGCTATACTTAAATTTTGATCAACACCTAAACCATTTTGATAAAAGATAGCTAGATTATTGCAACCAGTTAGATCTTCGTTATCGCAAGAAATTTTATAAGCATTAAATGATTTGCTTAAATTTTTATCCAAGCCTTTTGTGTTGTTTTGATAGAAAAAGCCTATTTTATTGCAAGCAAAAGTATTATTTTGATCGCAAGATTTTTCATAATATTTAATAGCCTCTGTAAGGGTTGCATCACTTGTTTCATGTATGTAAGCAAGGTTATTGCAAGAAAGCGGTAAATTTAAATCACAACCTTTTTTATAAAATTCTTTAGCTTTAAACATTTTAACTTCTCCAGTTAAGCCTGTTTGATAAAAATACCCACTATGGTTGCATGCTTCAGGATTGGCGTGGTTGCAAGACTTTTCAAAATACTCAAGAGATTTATTTATATCTTGATTTTTTTCTTCTAGGTAAAATTTACCAAGTTTATAGCAAGCATTTTGACTGCCAACAGCGCAAGCTATTTTATTAGTCAAAATTCCTTTGGTATCAAAGATAGTATAAACAATAAAGCCTGACATCGCCAAAACTAAAACAAATAGTAAAATGATAATTTTTTTCATATATCTCCTTAAAATTCTAAGTAAAGTGTAATTGTATAGAATTTTAACTTAAATTTGCTATAAATATAAAAGATTAAAATATATCTATAAAATTTGATTAAAAGATATTTATTAAAATTTAAGTAGCGTTTAGTAGTACAAATTTATACAATTTCCTAAACGCTAAATTATGTAAATTAAATTCTACCACTTTCAATTACAACACTATTTGGATCTATATCATCGCCATAAATAGGCTTAATCGTCTCATCGTAAGCTTTATGGAAGAAATTTTCATCACCAAGTTTTATAATCAAATCATTTATCCAATTTAATAGCTCTTTATTTCCCTTTTTAACAGCTGGTGCAATCACGTCATTATCACCAATAGCCTCAATGCCAACCTTAAATTCAGGATGGCTTTTAACCCATGCAAATAAAAGCGTATTATCATGAGCTAAAGCCTCGCCTCTACCATCAAGAAGTGCTGCAAAAGTTTCTGTGTTTTGATCAAATTTTAGAGATTTTATATTTTTATGATTTTTAGTGAAATAAATATCAGCTGTAGTGCCTTTATTCAAAAGTAAAGTTTTATTTTTTAAGTCATCTAAACTTTTTACTTCACCATTTTTGCTAGCAACACCAATACTAACTTTCATATAAGGCAAACCAAAATCTACAACCCTTGCTCTGTCTTTTGTGTGTGTAAAATTTGCTAGCACTAAATCAAGTTTATCTGCTCTTAAAAAATCAACTCTATTTGCGGCTTCAAGAATAATAAACTCAACCTTGCTTTCATCGCCAAAAAGCTCTTTTGCTACTCTTTTTGCAAAATAAACATCATAACCTTGATTTTTACCGTTTTCATCTATATATCCAAATGGTGGCTTATCTCCAAAAACACCAATTTTAATATAGCCACGATTTTTAATTTCGGTCAAACTTGCAGCGTTTAGACTAACACTAAAAAAAAGCAAAACAAATGCAACTATTTTAAAAAAATTTTTCATCTTTTTCTCCTTATTAAAAATTTGTGTGATTTTAGAAAAAAAAATAAAATTTATAAACAACATTTGCTAAATATTTTATAATAAATAATCAAAAAATAATATTTTTTGATAACTACGGTTGATATATTCAAAAAATAAATATAAATTTATATAATAATTTTAATGAAAATTTTTCTAAATTTAAACTATTTTTTAAACTCAAACATATTTAAAAATTTTTTTGCTCTATCTGTTTTTGGATTTGTAAAAAAGTTCTCTGGATCGTTAAGCTCCACAATTTCGCCCTTATCCATAAAAATAACTCTATCAGCCACAGCTCTTGCAAAAGCCATTTCATGAGTAACAATCAACATAGTCCTACCTTCTTTAGCTAAATTTAACATCACGTCAAGTACTTCTCTAACTATTTCAGGATCAAGTGCTGCTGTAACTTCATCAAATAGCATAATATCAGGATTCATACACAAGCTTCTAACAATTGCAATTCTCTGCTTTTGTCCGCCTGAAAGCTCTTTTGGATAAGCTTTTTCTTTATCGCCTAAACCAACTTTTTTAAGCCAAAATTTAGCTGTTTTTATAGCCTCTTCTTTGCCTATTTTTTGAACTTTTATAGGTCCTAGAGTGATGTTTTGCATAACATTTAGATGATCAAAAAGTTCATAACTTTGAAAAACCATCCCGACTTTTTGACGAATTTTACGCCAATTTTGAAAATTTTTATCTATTTTTTCACCTAAAATTTCCATCGTTCCACTTTGAATTTCTTCAAGTCCGTTAATACACCTTAAAGTTGTGCTTTTTCCACAGCCCGAAGGCCCTAAAATAACCACAACTTCGCCCTTTTTAACGCTAAAATTAATATCTTTTAAAGCGTGAGTAGAACCGTAAAATTTATTTACATCAATTAGTTTTAAAATTTCCATTTTTTTATCCTATTTCATTAAAAGTAATTTTTAAATTTAAAATTTCATTGCTTGAATTTGATTTATTAATAAACTCATTAATGCTATAACAACTAATAATGGTTTTATTTTTAAAATAAGAAAATTCCGCGTATTTATAAGCGTCGTTGTGAATATTTGGGGCTACAAATATACTAAATTTATCTTTATTGTTTTTACTGTTTTTTATGTTTTCCAATAAATGCCTTTCTATAGGTATCATTTCGTTTGCTACTTGTATTCTTCCAGTCATTAAAGAAACCTCTACAAAACTTTTTGTTTTTTCATCATGAGCAATAATATCAGCCTTTCCACCACTTGCAAAATGTATCGGAATTCCTTCATCATCACAGACATAATTTGGTAAAATTTCCGTATCTTTAAAATTTTGTTTTAAAAAAATAGATATTAAAAACTCAAATCTTAGAGGCTTATCAATTAATTTTAAAACAATGTCTTTAGAATTTTTATTTTTTCTACAAGTTATTAATAGTTCTTTTTCAATGAAATTTTTTTCATATAAATTTGCAAATTTTTCAAGTGTTTTAGTCTTCATATTGTCATCAAAATTAATTGATTTTTTACTTAATAAAAATTCATCAATTTTTGACATATGTTTATAAAATTTATATTTTTGCTTATCGCTATCATCTAAGAAATCTTTATTTTGCGGAATTTCTCTTGATAAAATATAATCAATTTTTTCTTTTTCATTGTAGTTAAAATCTAAAAATCCACCATTTCCTCTAAGCGAAATTAGTCCAGTTATTCGCATTTTTCTAATATATTCATCAACCGCCTCACTTGTAATTTGTGAAATTTTAAATCTTTTTTCATTATTGCTATCAAGTAAATTTAGACATTTTTCATAAATAAACTCATCACTATATCCAAAATTTACCTTTGAAATTTTTAAAATTTCATTTCTTAAATTTATTATAAATTGAAATAATTCATTTACATTGTTATTTGGATAACAAAGTAAAATGCTGATTTCACTCCTGTGAATTCCAGTTGATTTTTTATTAAATTTATGAAGTTTTTCAAGTACTTTTAATAACAAGACAAAAGGAGTTGTTAAATTTGCATTTTTTTTAAAGGGATTGCCAACTTGATATTTAGAAAATGCATTTAAAAATATATTTGAAACTATATCTTCATCAATTTTATTTTCTTGTATGGAATTTATTAACATATGACCCGGTTTGCTAATTTCTAATTTTTGATTTTTTTGATAGTAGCAAAATCCAAGTTCCATTATAAATTTATACCAAGTGTCAAATCTACTTTCCCAACCAGCTTCAAAACCTGCTTCTTTATGTTTTTGAATTGAATTTTTAATTATAAAATCAAGTTGCTCTTTGCTGAATTTGCCTTCACTTTTATAAATTTTATCAAATTCTTTAAACTCTTTCATAAAATTATGAGGATAGTAGAGTTTTGAATTTATTACATTTTTCACTATTTTTATAATATTTTCACTATTTAAAATTTGATTTTCAAAAGGTTTTAGAATTTGTAAAAATTCAGGTATTCTAAGTGGATTTCTCATAGTTGTAGTAAAGCTTAAAATCTTTTTTTGAAATTTTTTTGACATTATTTTATTCCTTAAAATTTGTTACATAGAGTTCTTTGCTATCATTTTTTATTGTGTTATCATTAAAGCTTATGTAGTTACTTTTAATATTATAAATTTTATATTTTTTAGACCAATTTTTAAAAATATAATTTGTTTTGTTTTTGTGATGTAATAAGTTTGTAATGCCAAATTTTATACCTTCATTATCTAAATTGTCAATAAAATTATAAAGCATTGTTTCATTAAGCTCATCCCAAAGTTTATTATATTCTGAATTTGATATCAAATAGGGCGGATCAAAATATATAAAATCATTTTTATTTAATTCTATTTTATTAAAAAAATCTAAGTAATCGCATGAATAAAAAGAGATATTTTTATTTTTAATAAAATTTAGATAGTTTTTTAAAGCCTCAAAAGTATTTTTATTAAAATCAACATTTCCAACAGGCAAGTTAAAATCTCCATTTTTGTTAAATCTTATCATATGATTAAAGCCATAAACTAAGAGTAGATATAATAGAATCATATTGTCTTGATTTTTATTAAAGTCACTTCGTAAATTTAGATATGAGTTTTTATTAAATTTAGCATAATATGTTTTAACATATTTTTCTTTTAGGGCTTTAGGTGCTGTTATTCCTAAATAGGAGCAACTTAAATTATAATGTTTTATTTTTCTAAAAATCTTACTAAAAAATTCGTTTTCGTTAGTATTATTTAACATTTTATGAATTTTAATTACATTTTTATCTATATCATTTAAAAGATAAAATTTTGCCTTTGTGTTTAGAAAAACACTTCCTCCACCTACAAATGGCTCTATAAATTTGTTTATATTCTTAGGAAAAAGATTTTTTAGTTGTGGTATAAGTTTATATTTATCACCTACATAAAATAAGGGTGAGCGAATAATCATTTCCTAACCTCAACAATAAATAAAAATTCCTTATGGTTGTTGAGTGAGCTTTTGCCGGCATTAAAAAAAGAGTGAGGTTTTTCTTTAATTGTTAGATTGCCTTTTTTAGATAAAATTTCTACAATTTCATTAAAATTAATTTTATTTTTAGATGATGAAGATTTTGAATTGTAAGTGTTATTGTAGGTTAATGCAATAAATTTTGCATCTATATTTTCAATTAAATTTTCTAAAAATTTAGGAGCTAAGTTTCTACAATATTCACTCATATTTTCCTCTCTTGGCTTTAAAGCTTTTCCAAAGAGGGGCGGTTTTTTCCACTTAACTATGTTTTCATAAACATGATAAAATCTACTATATTGACGGCTATTATATGGCGGATCAATAAAAATTAAGTCTGCATAAATTAATTTTACTAAATCATTTGCATCTTTTTTAAAAATTTTAATTTCTTTATCTGTCTTAATTGGATTTATTAAATTAAATTCAAAACTATCTCGCAATTTTCTATCTTTTCTGTATGCTTCAAAATGTCCAACAGTATTTGCAACTTTATCCATAGAGTAAATCAAGCTTGCTAAAACTATGCTTTTTTCCTTTGAATTGAGGTTATGATTTTCTAAATTCTCTCTGATAAAACCTATTTTTTTTGCATCATTCATGCTAAAAAACTTATCCCCAAAATTTACAGAAAAATAATTGTCTTTTAAATTTTCTAAATTATTATAAAAATTTGCTAGATTTAAAAGTTTATCTTTATCAAAATTGCTTTGTTTTAAGAAAGCTTCATAAATTACATTATTGGAATATAAAAAATCATTAATAATAATTTTTTTTGCGCTTGATTTTGTTATAAAAAGTTCACTAACAACGCCAGTCCCCGCAAAAATATCTGCGAATGAGTTAAATTTAAGTATTTTTAATTCATCAAAAATAAATTTTAAAAGTTTTGTTTTGCTTCCAATATAACGCCTATTTTGCATATTGAAGATAAAATAATTTTCCATTAACTCCACCTATTTTCTAAGATTTTTGATAATTTTGAGATTGGATAGCAGATTGCAAAATATAAGAAAAATATAAAACCATAAATCACAAATGGAGCGTAATTATTTGTTAAAAGAGCATTTTCTATAATTTGTTGACCCACTTTTACGACCTCAACAACACCTATCAAAACTGCAATTGAAGTTGTTTTTATCATCCTGCTTAATAAATTTATAACACCTGGAACTAAGCGACGAGTCGCAAGCGGAATCATAATATAAAAATATATTTGACTCCTTTTTAATCCTAAACTAGTAGCACTTTCAAAAACGTGTTTTGGTATGCTAATGATGGCAGCCCTTACTAAATCCATCATCTCAAACACGCCCCAAATGCTAAAAACAATAATACTTGCAAAAATAGCATTAATATCAACTTCAAAAACAGTACTAAGTCCAAAATAAACTAAAAATAACCACACAATTTGGGGCATTATGCGGATAATTTCAAGGCAAATTTTTAAAAAAATATATATAAATTTATTTTTAAAACTCATCAAAACGCCTAAAATAAGCCCGCCAATAATCGAGATTAAAATAGAAAAAAATGAAATTTGTAAAGTTACTAAAAGCCCATCCATGAGCCTTGAAAAATTATTTCCATCAAAAATAATACTAAGCATGATTTAGCCTTTTTTCAACAAAGCCAAGAATCAAAGAAAGCGGCAATATGATAATCAAATAAGCAACAACTAACATAAATAAAGCCTCATTTGTCATATAATAAATTCCAATTATATCTTTTGCTGTATAAACTAAATCAGCAAGTGCAACTACACTAACTATAGAAGTCTCTTTAAGTAAAAATATGATATTGGCACTAATTGAAGCAAAAGCTACTCTAAAAGCTTGAGGTAAAATAACATAAATAATCAATTGATTTTTGGATAATCCTATACTAAGTCCAGCTTCTATTTGCTGTTTTTTAACAGATTCAAAACCAAGCCTAAAACTCTCAGCCATATAGCTTCCACCCAAAAATGCAAGTCCAATAACCCCGCACTCAAAACTAGAAAATTTAATTCCAATTTTTGGAAGGGCATAATATAGAAAAAAAAGTTGTATCAAAAGCGGCGTGTTTCTTGAAATTTCTATATAAATATCAGAAATTTTAGATATAAATTTAAATTTTAAAATTTTTATCCACGAAATTAAAAGCCCAATTATAATAGAAAAAATTATTCCCAAAAATGCTAATTTTAACGTTAAAATCGCCGCTTCCACATAAATAGGCACAAATTCTTTTATAAATTCAAAATCCATAAAGTTTAATATCTTCCTTCATATAAAAAGTTTTTAATATTTTAACTTTTGTTTCCTTAAATTTAGTCAATATCATACATAAAAATACTTTATGATTGGCTATTTTCAAATTTTAAAATATAACCAAGACTTTGAGAATTTGTTAAATTTATACCGTTTAATTGCTTTTTAATACGTAAAATTGCTGTATGTATTGTGCCTAGTTTAACTGATTTTCCATCATAAGCATAATCTTCTATCATCTCGTAAGTTACAAGCTTAGAAGCATTATAACAAAGAAGCCAAAAAATTTGATTTTCAAGTTTTGAAAGATAGATTTCATCTCCATCTTTAAAAATTTTCTCTTTTGTTAAATTTATACTTATATCAGTACTTAAATTTATCATTTTATCTTCATTTTTTAAAGCTGCCATTATTACTGAATTTTGCAAAATATCCATCATTACTGGTTTTTTTATAAACGAAATAGCACCTTTTTTTATACTTGCAAAAAGATTTTCATCACTATCATATGAGGTTATTACGATGAAATTTTGATTTGGTTTTATCTTTAAAATTTCATTCATCATATCAAGACCGTTTAAATTTGGCATTAAAATATCTGTAATGATAATATCTACCCTATCTTTTTTAAATTTATCCAACCCTTCAAGTCCATCATTTGCTAAAATCAAACTCTCGCAATGTTTCTTTAGCCCCCCTGATATAGCTATCCTCGTAATCTCATCATCATCTACAACCATAATTTTTATATTTTTTAAAATTTGCATTTTTTGATTCATCTTTTATCCATATCTGTTTTGATTTTTAGTTTAAAAATAGTAGGATTTTTGCTTTTAAAAAGCTCTAAATCTCCGCTTAATTTTGTATTTGCAATAAGCTTAGAAAGATACAGTCCTACGCCACTTCCGTGTTTTTTAGAGCTTTGTTTGTATTTTGTAAAAAGATTTTTTGGTTTTAAAACCCCACTTCCAGTATCGCTTACAAAAATTTCTGTAAATTCATCACAAATTTTGGCCGAAATTTTTACTATTTTTTTACCATTTTTATCTTTTAGTGCATCTTTTGAATTTTGAAGCAAAACCAATATAATTTGTTTTAAAAAACTCTCATTTGAATTTAAAGTTATATCAAATTTATCAATCTCCAAAACTACACTATACCTTGAAAATTCCATATGCAAAAGCTTAACTAAACTCAAAATACAATCATAAAGATTAAATTTTTTTATATCATCGCTAAATCTATAAAAATTTCTAAAATTTTCTATAGTTTCATTCATCAACATATTTGATTTCACGCATAAATCAAGATTTAAAAGCAACTCTTCATCGCTAATTTCATCTAATTTTTTTAAATTTATAGTGTTGCTAAGTAGTAAAAGTGATGAATTTAATGGCTGTTTTAATTGATGAGAGATAGCTGATATGAGTTCGCCAGTTTCTGACATTTTTAACTGATAAGATAAAATAAACTCATACTCTTTTTGTTTTTTTAGGATTTTATTGTGGATAAAAGTATGAAATGAATTTGAAACAATAATAAGCAATATAAATAAAATCGTTAAAATTATTCCATTTCTAAGCAAAATTTTAATCGTTGATGATGTTATAACCTCTTCATTTATACCAACTCCAACATACCAGTTCATATTTGGAATTTTTATTATTTCTATATAATTTTCATCATGCATAAATATATAATTTGTTAAATTCTCTTTAAACATTAAAAAACTATTTTTTAGCTCAGATGGATTTTCTATCAAATTTATACTAGAAATTATGTCTCCATCTTCATTAAAAAGATAGGCGTTATCAACAAAAGAATGCACTTGTGTGCGAATTTTATGAAAAAAATCTTTTGTTTTTATAATTCCACAAACAGTGCCATTTAATTTAGCATTACCAAAAGGAGCACAAATATTTATAGTTTTTTCTTTTAAAATGCCGTGAAAATCAATAGTTGTGATTATGGTTTTATCTTTACAGACTGAATTTTGATACCACTGTTTTTGTTTTAATTTATCAAATTCATCTTTAGTAATTTTATGAATTTTCTCATCAAAAATTATAGTTGCGTTATCAAAAATTACTTGATAATGATCAAAAAAAGGATTTCCTTTATTAATGATTTTTGCATTTTTTATGAATTTTAATGTTTTATCCTCGCTATAATTATCAGTAAAAAATTCTAAAAAAGATGCTATATTTTGAGTACTTTTAACTCTAGTTTCAAGCCATTCATTGACGCTAAATGTTATCTCTTTTGAAATTGAAGCTCTAAAATTTGCACCAGTTTTTAAAATTTCTTTCTTCATCTCGAAATAACTTAAAGCACCAAAAAGAGCAACTAATAGAGTAAAGATTATCAAAATAGTATAAATTTTAATATCTTCAAATTTATAAAAAAATTTAGACGTTAAATTTTTAATTAAACTTTGCATTTATCCATATTCCTATAAAATAGATGGATAATAGTGTAATTTTGTTTAAAATTCAATATATTAAATAAAATTTTCAAATTACACCATTATAATGATTTAAATTTCTAAAATTTATAGCTAAAATTTAAAACAGCAGTTCTTCCTCTATTATAGTTATTTAAAGTGCTTTTATTCCCTGATCCTAGTTCATAATAAGCTTGGCTTGCAGAGTCGCTGTTGGCATCTAAAGGATTTATATATTTTTCATCAAAAATATTTTGGATTTCACTACTTTATAGATAAATTTTTAATCGGTTCGTATATGACGTAGAAATCCCATACTAAAGGCTGAGAATTTACCTCTTTAAAATCTCTCACTATAAGAATTGAGCCTTTATATATACTATTCATTTCATCGATATATTGATTTCTATCTTCATCGTTTACTGCTCTTTTGCTTTTACCATAATATTTCATCATAGCTCCAACGGTAATTTTTTATCAAAAGCCCTTACGCCTAAATCCAAAGAAGCGTAATCTTTTGGAAGAGTTGAAATTTTACTTAATCCATAAGACTTATTGTAAGTATCGCTTTTAGATACAGCATCTATTATATCACCTGCAACACTAAAAGATAATGGTTGATTTGTTGTTTGTCTTGAGTGAGCTAAATTTACATAAAACCACCCTGTATCATAATTTTAATTCAACCTCAAAACCCCTTAAATTTACATCTTTATCATAATTTATCCACGTGATATGATGAACACCACCTGATTTCCAGAATCATTTATCCTATATTCTCTTTTTGCATTCATTATATAGTTTTTAATCTTGCTTTTGTAAAAATAAAAGCTTAAATCCCAAAGTATCATTATCGCTAAAAACGCCCTCTTTAAAACCATTAAAGCCAATTTTAGTTATATATGCAGTCTCTGGCTTTAAGGTGTTGTTAAAAAATGCATTATCTTGATTTCAAAATTTAGCAAAAAATATCTCTTGTATATTTAGCATTTTGCTTGTTTTTGAGTGATTTACAAAACGGAGAAAAAAGTTCATTAAACTCAGCCGATAAACCTAATAAATAGTTAAAAGCACTATATTTACCACTTTTTATTATAGGTGCTACCATATATAAATGCTCATATTTAATAATATATCTCCATTTGCCTGTATATTTTCTTTCATATGCTAGACCTTCATAATAATATTTTTGCTTATTGATATTAAATTTTAGAATATATATATCATATAAAAGAGTTATCTAGATAAAAAACGTCCTAAAGCTTTGTTTTCCATCTGGAAAAAATGTATTTCCTCTATGTCCATGCATCTTGTAAATAGCTTGAGAAAATCCGCCTACAAATTTATGCACCTTAGCTGTTTTGTCACATATCTCATCATCTTCTTCGTAGTATAATTCTGGCCAAAATTCATCCGGTTTTGGCTCTAAACCTTGAGGGTTATCTTCATTTTGTTCAAAATAAGGATTAACTATCTTGGACGTCTATTTTTTGCATAACTATTTTTAAGTATATTTAACCCTAAAGTAAATTCCCAAATCATATCACGAGGAAGCTCTTGTGTACTATATAAATTTATATCAAAGGTGCTAGAATTGTTTTTTTTGCTTTTAGTATATCAATCACTTCTTTACATTGTATAAATATACCTGGCTGGTAAATTTGAGTAGATTTGTTGTTGGCTGCTAGAAAATTTAAATTCCAACTTTTTTAACTAAATAAAGTGTAGTTTAGCTGGTAGTTTTTATTTTCAGTTTTTCTTCCTGCTACTGTTGTGCTAAAGCTTCTATATTGCAAAATAAGATCATTATAGCTTCTCTATACTCAATCTTTGCTAAATGATTTTTAGGGCTATTTTCAAGTCTTGAAGGATCATATGGTCTTGTAAGATAGGAATTTCTACAATGCTCTTTGTCTTCCTCATCATCAAGAAATTCACACTCATCTAATAGCTTTTGTGTATTTTTATCGCTTAACTCACTTATTTTCTTGCCACCGCCTATTTCATAATCTTCAGAAATTTTTTCCAACTATAAGCATACATAAAAACCAAGTCTTGCATTATTTTCAAAATCATGCTTCAAAGCTAAAGCTCCCATATAATTAGGCCTTATGGCATTATTTCCACCAAACGCTCTAAATAAAAACATAATCCCTACCATCAGATACGATATTATCCGCTCCAAGAGTTCTAAAATTTGCTGAA
>NZ_VWSJ01000029.1 GCF_009690845.1 Campylobacter portucalensis | reverse complement strand
CGTTACTACAAACCTATAAAATTCTATAAATATATATAAAACTATACTAATAGAATTTTTGTTGTATTCCTACTTCAACCTTGCTGGTTACTATTTGATTTATTGCTAAATCATCTAGCAGAGCCGTCAAGTCCATAGGCGTAAATTCGGAATTAACTATTCCTACTCTTTCATTTACAAACTTGTGTAAATTAATACTTGCATTTAAATCTCTATCAATAATATTTCCACAAGATTTGCACTTATAAATTCTATCTTTTAATGTTAAATCCTGCTTTATATTTCCACATACACAGCAAGTTTTAGAACTTGGATAGAATTTATCTACTCTATGAATTTCTTTTTGCATATAATTAGCTTTATATTCTAATTGTCTATTAAACTCATAAAAACTGACATCAACAAGAGATTTAGCTAATTTATGATTTTTTATCATACCCTTTACATTCAAGCTTTCAAGTCCTATATAATCAAAATTTCTTATAATAATACTTGTGATTTTATGTAAAAAATCATTTCTTATATTAGAAATTTTAGAATGTAATTTATTTAGCTTCATACTTGCTTTTAGATAATTATTTGATTTTTTAACACCTTTTAAAGCTTCTTGCTTGGTTTTTGCGTGAAGTTTTTTTGAAAGCTTTCTTTGTCTTTTAACTAAAAGTCTATTTAGCTTATTTAATGGCTTTGGTGCTTTTATTTGTAAGCCATTAGATAAGCTAATAAATTCTTTAATACCTAAATCTATACCTATACTTTGTTTATTGCAATTTTCTATTTTATGTGTTTTATTATATTCATCTTTTGATATTTCAACGCAAAAAGATGCGTAAAATTTATTTGCTTTTTGTGAGATTGTTACGCTATTTATCTTACCTTTAAATCTTAGCTTCTCTTTCATTTTTACAAGTCCAAAATTTGGAATTTTTAGATATTTTTCATTTTTAATTATAACTTGGTCTCCACCTATATAGTAACTACCGAAATTTTCTTTTTTCTTTTTAAATTTTGGATAACTTAACTTGCCTTGTTTTAAATCTCTAAAAAATTTATTAAAAGCTAGATTTAAATTTAAAAATGGTTGTTGAGTTGCATATTTACTAACATCATAAATAAATGGAAACTGCTCTTTTTTAATAGCGTTGAATTCTTTTTTTAAATCTAAATATGATTTTTTAACACCTTGCTTATAATACTCTTGCCATTTAGCAAGTCCCCAGTTATAAGCTAAACGAGAACAGCCAAAAGCTTTTTTAAAATGAGTGATTGCTTTATTGTTTGGTTTTAATTCTATTTTATGAGATATTGTTAAATTAGTTACTAATTTAGTCTTATTCATTAACATTTGAAACTACCACTTTTTGCATATCATCTAAAAGTTTTTTATTTTTCTTTGAACGAGAACCATAAAGTCTAGCTGAAAATACTGTTATAATTTCTAAAACATCTTTTGCTAATTCTTCTTCAAATTTCACACTTTCTTCGCCTTTGTTTATAATTATAACTTCTACTTCTTTTGCCTGACATATTGAAAATACAAGCTCTGCTCCAAATCTTAATAATCTATCTTTATGAGTTAAAACAAGTCTTTTTACTTGTCCTTCAAGTATTAAATTTAAAAGTTTAGTTAAACCTTTTTTATAGTAATTCATACCACTACCTAAATCTTGTATAATTTCATAATTAAAGCCTTGTTTAGAACAATATAATTCTAATACTTGAACTTGTCTAATTAAATCATCTTTTTGGTCGTGAGAACTTACTCTTGCGTAAGCTATAGTTTTTAAGCTGTCATTGTTAAAAGTTATGTTTTTATTGATATTTTTTAGTGTTTCAAGCCTATATCTACGCTCTCCACCTTTTGTTAATTCATCAGGTTTTAGTAACCCTTTTTTATCCCAGTTTCTAAGTGTTTGTATAGTTACACCAAGAATTTTTGAAGCTTGTCCTATTGATAGTAATTTATTCATAAGTGACATTATAACAAATTTAAAAATATTTATCAATATAAATTATATAAAATATTTATATTATTTTATATAATTTTATAGAATTTATGTTTCAGTTGCTTACCC
>NZ_VWSJ01000028.1:2369-20058 GCF_009690845.1 Campylobacter portucalensis | reverse complement strand
TCGCTACTAGAGTTTATGACACCAACTGCTGCTATGTTTGTTTCAGCTGCGTTTTTTTGTTTTATAGGTGATTTTATCTCATAAACTCTTGCAACTATTTTTGTTATATTGCCATCTTTTTGGGTTTCTAATTTAAAGAGATAGTGGTTGGTAGGTGATTGATTTTTGGTATTTTCTAGATTAGTTGGAGGAGTAATTCCGTTGTCATTTTGAATAAGAGTTATAGTATCGCCTACTTTTAATACTCCCTCTTTTGATACTTCGATGCCTATTTTAGTTTTATTTAAATCAGTTGCGTTGGTGTCTGTTAGCTTTAATAGTGTAGTGTCATTTTTTGCAAGATTAAATAGAGCAAAATTTACATTTTCAAAATTATGAATGTTTTTGATGGTTAAATTTACATCGTTGATTTGGAGAGTGTTGCCAGTAGTAACGTCTGTGTCTGTGCAACTCTTATTATTTCTTTTGCTATCATCCCAGCAATAACCACCATATACTGAAACTTCTTTGTCTATTTTTATTTCACTATTATTACTTTTTAAATTTCCTATGGTAACCGTATTTTCTGTGGCATATACACCCATATTATCGCTCGATACTCTTGAGCCATAAATACCTACTTTTATATCGCCACCTAAGATTGTTACTTTATTACCAAATGCTGACTTTGTTTTTGTATTTTCTGCACCAGCTATGTAGCCTATGCTTGTAGCGTGAAATTTACCTCCTTTAATCACTACTTCATTATTTTTTAAAACTGCTTCATTACCACTTAGATAATCATTTATTGTAGCACCAAGGACCTTTGTAATATTACCATCTACTATCTCTACTTTATTATTGTAGGCAGTACCTTGATTTCCTATTCTACCTCCATAAACTTCTTGTATATGTCCATTTTTTACAATCACTTTATTATTATAAGCATCTGCATTATTTGAGTATCCGCCTGTTATAAAATCAGTTACATTTCCATCTTCGATGGTTAAATTATTACTGTATGCGTTGCCATTATTTGAAATTCCTGCATATATTATTTCAGCTTTGCCATTTTTCATTATAAAGGTATTGTCGTAAGAATCGGATCCATTTTCTGCTGTAGTATATACTTCTTTAGGGTTTATGATCTCCCCCCCCCTGTTTTATTTGGGTCATAATCAAAGATTAATTTATTACCGCTATTTCCCTCAAATTTAAAATTATATTTTTCGCTAGAGCTTGTGCCTGGTGCTATTGGTTGAGAGTCTTGTTTAAGGTATTTACTGGAATTTTCATCCTTTTTTCCATTATAAGTAAATTCTAAAGGATATAGGGTACTGCAAAGAACGAGAGTGATTGAGATAGATTTTTTAAACATATTTCCTCCTTTTTAAAAAAAATTTTTCAATTTTACTTTAAAAAAACTTAAATAATAATAAAAATAAATTTATATTGCAGAGTTATTGATTAAATTTGACCTAAAAAAGGTCAAAATTTATACAAAAATTGGAATTTTAGTATTTCTTAGGAAAAATTTAGAAGCTCCGCCTAGAAAAATTTCTTTAAGTCCGCTATCGGCGTCAATTCCAGCAACTATTAAATTCGCACCAAATGAATTTGCACTATCTAAAAGCACTTGACCTGGTATTTTACCTTCTGTATTTACTACTTCAAAACTAGGTTTTATGCCGTGTATGTCAAGGTAGTTTTCAATCCTGCCTTTTGTCTCTTCCATACTTTCTTGTAAATAGTGTTTTGAAGTTATGCAATGCACCTCTTTTGCTTGTTTTAGCAATGGTATGGAATTTGTTAAAGCACGAGAACTGCTAATACTTCCAGTTAAGCTTACTAGAATTTTATCTATTTTAAATTCCGTCATAGTTCTTGGAATAATAATAGCTGATTTTCCGCTTTTCATAACAGCTGCTTCAAAAGTTCCAGTAATAACTCCAGTAGGCGGAACTGCAGCTACGATTAAATCACAATATTTTGAGTGCTTTTCAACAAGGTCTGATCTAGTGCCTATTAAATTTCTTAAAAATGCACTATTTGGCGTGTGTTGATTTTCATCAAAAGATACACCCAATTCTTTACACTTTTTCTTAAAAATTTCCATAGTTTCATTCTGCTCAGTTATAAGCTCTTCTTTTGCGGAATCTATAAACTCACTCATTGAAATGCCTCCACGAAGAGTCATTCTAACGTTATAAATTTCTTGAGGATCTAACTGGCAAGAAATCACACTCAAATGAGATCCAAAAAATTTATTCACAAGCAAAGCACCATAAATTCTCTCTTCTAACTCTTCTCCGCCACCGATTGGAAAAAATATTTTTTTATAAATCATACTTTAATCCTTTATATTTAATACTTAAATTTAGGCTAAAATTAGTGAAATTTTGCCACCTTTAATCTCTTCTATTTTAACCTTTAGCACATCTTCATTATTTAATTTATTTTTGATTTTTGATATGTGCAAAAGGCCATCAACTCCATCTCTTAAAGATATAAATGCTCCAAAATTTGTTATGTTTTTTACAACTCCTTCAAATTCTTCACCGACTTGAAAATCATCTATTTTTTTAGACTTATGACCTTTTTTACCCTGCCTTAAATCTTTACTTATGATTTGTAAAATTTTCTCTTTTGCATTCTCTACGTTTGCTTTATTATCGCCTAAAATTTTAACCTCTCCACTATCCCTATCCAAATCAATAGTTACAAAATATGTATCTACAAGATCCTTTATAGTCTTACCACCTTGACCTATGATGTCTGGAATTTTGCTAGGTTCTACGTTAAAAATTTCAGTTTTAGGTAAAATTGCTTCATTTACTACAATATCAAAATTAGCTTGCTCCATTAAATTTAAAATATGCTCTCTGCCATCTTTAGCTTGATACAACGCTTCTTTTAATACTTCAAGGCTAATTCCACCGAGTTTGATATCCATTTGTAAAGCGGTTATACCATCTATTGAGCCAGCAACTTTAAAATCCATATCACCATCGTGATCTTCAAGACCCATAATATCGCTTAAAATGGCGTATTTATCATCTTCAAACACAAGTCCCATAGCAATTCCTGCTACTAATTTATGAGTTTTAATTCCTGCTGCTCTAAGTGCTAAAGAACCGCCACAAACTGTTGCCATAGAACTAGATCCATTGCTTTCTAAAATTTCGCTAACTAATCTTATAACTTCTGGATTATTGATATCAACACTTGGTGCTAAAGCTCTTTTTGCTAAATTTCCATGCCCTAACTCTCTTCTTCCTGGACTTTTTAAAGGGCTTGCTTCGCCAACAGAAAATCCTGGAAAATTATAATTTACCATAAAACGCTCGCTAATTGGAGTTTTTTGAGTTAAAATTTCACTCATTTGCGCGTCATTTTCTCCGCCTAAAGTAGCAACTACTAAAGCTTGAGTTTGTCCTCTTGTAAAAAGACAACTTCCATGTGCATTTGGCAAAATATTTGTTTCAATGCTAATTGGTCTAATCTCATTTAATCTTCTACCATCGGCTCTTAAATTTTGTGAAATGATTTGATTTCTTACAATTTTTCTTTTATATTTATTTAAAATATTAGATACAATTTCTTCTTGCCACTCTGATTTAATGGCTTCTTCATCGCTTAAAATTTTCTTTACTATTTTATTTAATTCAGTAGCCCTTTCACTTTTTGCCATATGATTAATAGCTAATTTTACTTCATTTAAATAATTTTTATCTATATAATCGGCTATATTTTCATCTTCGATTTCTGGATTTAAATCTAAAGCAATGGGCTTTTTTACTAAATTTTTAAAAGCATTACTATATGCGTTGCTACCATTTAAAATAGAATTAGCTGCAAATTTAATAGCCTCAACCATAAGCTCTTCATCAAATTCATTCATATTTTGATTAGATCTAAATTCTAAACTATCTAAAGGATTGTTTGAAATTTGACTATTTTTATTTTTAGGAGGTATGGCTCTCATCTCTATCATTAAAAGCTCATCCCTCACACCTGCTACATACAAATCTAAAGTGCTTTCTTCTAACTCTTTATTGCTTGGATTTATAATAAATTCATCATCTATCCTACCTACCCTAACCCCACAAACTGGCTCATAAATAGGTATATCACTAAGATATAAAGCAACACTTGCTGCATTTAAACTTACAACTTGCAAATCAACTTCTGGATCTACTGATAAAACCATAACAACAATTTGAGTAGGATATGCGTATCCTTTTGGGAAAAGTGGTCTTAGACTTCTATCTATTATTCGTGATGTTAATGTCTCAAAATCTCCTGGTTTGGTTTCGCGTTTTATATAGCCTCCTGGAATTTTGCCTGCAGCATATGCTTTTTCTATATATTGTACAGTTAAAGGTAGAAAATCTCCATCTACCTTATTATCTTCTCTTGCAACTGTTGCCAAAACAACAGTGTTTTTAACCCTCATTAAAACAGCACCCGCTGATTGTTTAGCAACTTTATTTATATCAAAAATTTCTATTTGATTATTTAAATTTAATTCAATTTGCATTCTCTTCTCCTTCAATTTCTTTTTGCAAAGGCAAATAATACGGACTTTCTTCTAATATAGAAATAATTTTTCCTGGTGTTAAATCTAGCTTTTCATTATAATAAAAATCAACATTTACAAAATTTGATATCTTATGAACTGCATAAATTTGATCTATTACTGAGTTTAAATTTAAAGCCACATCATTTGCAATCAACGGTGTAGCATATGATATGGATCTTGGATTTAAATTCATAATAGACTTTATACAAGTAAGCACCGTAATGCCTGTCTCGCAACCTTTATCTATCAAAATTACATCTTTGTTTTTGAAATTTTGTATTAGCATTCCTTTACGATATTTATAGATATTTTTTAAAATTTTTTCTTCGTATTTTCTATGACCTTCTCCATAAACATAATCTAAACTTATACCAAAAGCATTTACCAACTCATCTATTATAACTATCTCTTCAGTTTCACTAACCATCGCAATTAAGCACTCTTGATTAATTGGCGAGTAAATTTTTTCTGTAAATAAAATTTCATAACTTAGCTTTAAAATTTTAGCAATCTCATTAACTAAAAATATAGACTCTAGTGATGAAGCTACCAAAATCGGCTTTGTTTTTGAAATTTCAATTATCGGTAAAATTTCATATAAACTTTTAGCGGCTTCTAGTTGATTTTTAAAACTAAGGTATGATTTTGAAATCATTTTATATCCTTATCATACTCTTTTGTTTTTGAAAAATCATAATTCACGCCACCAAATGGATAAAAATTTATAAAAAAGTAAGCCTTTCTATTTTTCTCAGCTTTAGAGTAATCAAGTTTAATAGATGTTTTTGGCTCCAAATTTTCTTGATAAACTAAAGTATAATTCCAACATTTTCTATTATGAGTTAAACCAGCACGCCACATTTTACTATAAGATCTAGTCAAATCATACTCATAGTCTGCAAAAATTTTGTAATAACGAGGTAAATTAAAGTTAAAATTTAACATCAAATAACTCTCTTTATCATAATTTTGTCTTTTATCTTTTGTGTTTTCATAAGTGTATCTAATCGAGGCTCCAAATTTAGAATTTAGATAACTAGCATAACTTTGAATTTTTTCAAAACGATGATTAGAGAATGAATATTCAAATTTATTTCCTATATTTAAACCATTTGGGAAATAAAAATCTACCCTATTTACTAAATTGCCAATTTTAGCATCATCAAAATCGTATTTTTGCTTAATTAAATGTCTTAAAAATTTCCTACCTTTTTTATCAAAAAAGTATTGATTTAAATTTAAAGCTAAATTTTCTTGAGTAAAATCTTGACTTAATTCACCGATAAAATTATCTTCATAATAGGTATTATTGTTTATATCTGATATTAAATTTTGATCTATTTTATTTTTTCTCTTATCAAATTTATACTTATGATTTTTGAATAATCTTTTATCAATCTTTCCTTTATTGTAACTAGGCAAGATGTAGCTAGCTTCAAAATTCATAGTATGAAAAAAGTTACTATAGGCTTTAGCAATGTCTGTTGAGATGATGAATTTATAGTAGTGATTTAGATAATAATCACTTTTATTTTTAATAAACTTGCCATTTTTATATATGAAATTATCATCATAATTAATATGTGTAGCGTAAGTTCCTTGAGTAAGTTTTAAATTTATCCAATCATTTAGTAAAGGCATACTAAACATTAAAGGTATATAAAATTCATATTGATTAGCACTAACTCCATCTTGCCTTGTAAAATTATGATATTTAATATCAAATAAATATAAAAGATTATCTAAAAATATAGAATTTAAAAATTTATGATAGTGCAAAGTTGGTAGCTCTTGAAGAGTGTCTTTATTTTTAAAATCATATTTTTTATTTAATTTATCTGTATCAATATAATATTTTGTATAAATTCCAAAATAATTATTATCTGTTGTTAGATAATAATTTAATCTTGAAGTTACTAAAGAGTCTTTAGAATCGCTTAAGTGTGTGTGTTTATTTTTCAAATCAAAATACTCAACATCATTTACTTGCTTAAAATCAAGCCATAGATGCTCTTTAAAATCACCATCTACGAGATATTTAACAAGCTTACTTCTATCATATTGTATCTCAATACCCTTATGCTGTTCATTTTTATATTCTAATTTTTTTTGAGCTCTTTTAAAATTATCAAAAATTCCGCCACGAATCTCTCCATAAGAATAAGGTGAATCAACAAATCTAAAAATTGAATAAATTCCAAATCCTCTTTTACTTCTAACTTGCGGATTAAATTCTAAATCCCAATTATCATATGGAGCAAAATATATAGGCTGTTTATAGTAAATTCCATCATTACTAAAATAACCAACTTCAGGTATTAAAAGTCCAGTTCTTCTTGTCTTATCTGTCGGAAAGCCAAAATATGGTAGATATAAAACAGGTAAATCGCCTAAATAAAAAACAGGATTATATAGATGCAAAAATTTACTATTTTTATTTAATTTTCCGCTTGTATATGATATCTTCCAATCAGGGCTGTTTATGTTACAGCTAGAAACTATAGAGCCTTTGGTTTTATAATGCGTTTCATTACTACAACTTTCATCATTTTGCATCCAAATTTCAGATTTTTTATTCATAAAAAAATTTTCTGTAGCAAAATTTTTCTTCTCTTTTATATCTATTTTTAAATAATTAGTCCTTGAAATTTCGTCTGAATTTCTAATAATATTTACATCATCAAAAAATTCAATCACTTGCAAATTTTCATCATAAATAGCCTTTTTTGCAGTAACTAAATAATCTTTTGAATACATAACCACATTTCCGCTAGCTTGCATAATACTACCATCTTTTTTTACATCATCGGCTAAAAGTTCTACATCTTGGACTGAAGCTTTTAATGATAAAATCACTAAAAATAAAAAAAAGATAATTTTATTCATTATTTACTACCAGAGTTTTTGCAATAATATCGTGCCAAGACTGTTTTAAAGGAGAAAAATATGCCCAAATAAAGCCAATATATAACAAACTCTCGCTAAAAATTCTAACAATCGCACGAAATAAACTTACCTTAAAATTAGGCTTTTCGCCATCAAAATCAACACATTTTATTTTACATATCATTTTACCTATAGTAGCACCATATAAATAGATAAAAAGCGTATGATACACAATCCTTAAAACTAAAAAATGTATAGAAAATGAATAGATAATATTTTGCGTATCTTCCAAAGAAGAGACATTTATAATTTTATCATATACAACTGCAATAAGCACAATGGAAAGCAAAATTTCATCCAAAAAAAATGCCAATCCCCTTTTTTCTATAGTGGCTAAATTTAATTCTCTCATTTAAGAGCCTGATGAGCTATATCTGTTCTAAACTGCATACCATCAAATTTAACTTTCTCACACAATAAATAAGCCCCATCCCTTGCTTCTTTAAGACTTTTTCCAGTGCCAACGCAAACCAACACCCTACCTCCATCGGCATAAATTTTACCTTTTATCCGACTAACTCCAGCATAACAAATATGAGAATTTAAAGGAATTTCATCTACCTCAATAACTGTTTTTTTAGAATTTTTATAAGGGTAATCACTGCTTGCCACAACAACACCGACTGCAAATTCATCTTTTAGCTTAATGTTTGTTAATTTCTGTGTCGCAGCATTGTATAAAATTTCGCTTAAATTTCCATCAATGAGAGGCATTATAACTTCGCACTCAGGATCTCCAAATCTAACGTTAAATTCTAAAACATAAGGCTCATTTTCAACAACCATAACACCTACAAAAAGCACTCCGCAAAATGGATTTCCATCTTCTTTCATTCCATCAAGAGTTTTTTTAACTATATCATTTTCTATTTTTTCAATCAACTCTTTACTAGCCAAAGGCGTTGGTGCATAAGCCCCCATACCTCCTGTATTTGGACCTTTATCGCCATCAAGTAATCTTTTATGATCTTGAGCTACTGGCAAACTTACAAATTTTTCACCATCGCAAATAGCAAAAAAACTTAGTTCAAATCCACTCAAAAATTCCTCAACAACGACACTTTTTCCAGCTTGTGCAAAACTTTTACCGCTTAACATCTCAAATGCCGCTTCTTTTGCACTATTTTTATCATCTAATATCAAAACACCTTTACCACCGCAAAGTCCATCAGCTTTTACTACGATTTTTCCATCTAATGTATCGATAAAATTTGAAATTTCATTAAAATCGCTAGAGCTTAAAAATTTAGCAGTTTTGATATTTTTTCTAGTTAAAAAGTCTTTCATAAAAGATTTGCTAAGCTCTAATTTTGCTGCATTTTTAGATGGTCCAAATATAGCAAGATTATGTTTTTTAAACACATCAACAATACCATCACAAAGAGGAGCCTCAGGCCCTACGATAGTTAAATCTATTTGATTATTAAAAGCAAATTTTGCAAGCTCTTCAAAATCACTTAAAGCTAAATTTTCACCCAATCTTGAAGTAGCACCATTTCCAGGTGCGAAGTAAAGTTTTGATACTTGATTTTCGCTTTTTAATTTCTCTCCTATTGCAAATTCTCTTCCACCACTACCTATTATCAAAATATTCAAAAATTTCCCCTAAATCAATTAAACCCAAGTAACCGATACGCATTAAAAATGGCCCTATAAAGCCAATCTTGCAGTCAGAAATTCTCTTTAGGTTGCAATTTCTCACTTTAAAAGCTCAAACAAAACCACATCACACCAAGAATTTACATTTCCGCTTACACTAAAATGTTGGACCCTCGTAAAAACGTTGTCAAATCACTCAGGCGAAGTAATTATATCAAATTTATACTTAAATTAAAGCCTAAATTTAAAAATTTCACTCAAAGTAAAATTATAAAATTTATTTTATATTTATAAGCAATTTTTTATTTCATTATCATTATAATTAACACTACTAATTTAAAAAAGGAAAAAAATGAAGAAAAAATTAACTATTATTACCCCCCCCCTATTGCTAATGTGTAACGTGTTAAATGCAAATGAAGAAGCTATTTTGCTAGATAAGGTAGAAGTAAATACATACAGAATATCTGCCAAAAAACAAGAAATGAATGATAGTAAAATCACAAAATCAATGATTATAGATGAAAGAGATCTTGTTAAACACGAAGCTGGAGTTAGTATAAGTGATGCTGGAAGAAGTGGAGCAAATGGATATGCTATTAGAGGCGTGGATAAAAATAGAGTCTCTGTAAAAATTGATGGAATAGAAGCGGCTGAGAGTTTTCAGCCAAGTTATGATATAAAAAAAGGCTTTGTTTCTGGAGTGAGAAGTGGGACAGAATTAGAAAATTTAAGCAGTATCAATATATCAAAAGGTGCAAATTCTATTAAAGGCGGTAGCGGTGCTTTAGGCGGTGTTATATTGATGCAAACAAAAGTAGCACAAGATTTTGTAAAACCAAATAAAAATTTAGGCTTTTATAACAAAACAGGATATACGACAAAAAACAATGAATTTAAACAAGTCGTTGGAGCCGGTTTTGTGGTGAGTGGATTTGAGGGATTGTTTCAATACACAAAAAGAAAAGGTAAAGAGACTAAAAATTACATCATTGATAGCGTTGAAGATAGATATGTTTGTGGATCAAATACCACAGCTAGCGACTATAATAAATTTTGTGGACCTGGTAGAATTTTACCAAATCCACTCAGATATGACACAAACTCATATTTAGCAAAAATCGGATATAGGTTTGATGATCACTTTGTAAATTTATTTTATGAAAGCAAAAACATAAAAAATAATATAGAAGAAAAAACTTTCCCAGCTTCCAGAAATAACACTCTCACACAAGATAAAACACCATATAAAAGATATGGCATAAGCTATGAGTTGTATCCAAGTGGGGGGGGGATTTTGGAGGAGTTGAAATTTCAGATTGCAAGGCAAGAGGTCGATCAAATTTATAATGAAAAGTCTTATCCCCTACGTCAAACGCCAATATATAAAATTTTAAAAACTACTCAAAATAAAAATCAAATCGATATAAATTTAAATACAACGGATTTAGAATTTAAAGATACATACCATAGTATATATTTTGGAAGTGGTTTTTCTGATATGAAATTTGATAGTGAGATTTATTGGCCTGATAACATAAGCAAAAAATCTATTAATTTAAAAAACAGGAATTTTTTAAATTTAAAACTAGATGAAAACGGTCTCCCGACAATCATACCAGCACCAAAAGAGAAGTTAAGTATTAAAAGGAAAAGCCAATATACCCAATATCTAACTTTTGATGGTATAAACAATGCAATGTTTAAATATCAAATCATAAACGATAAAATTTATTTAGTTAATGACTATTTTATATACACAAGACCAATAGATGTAAAAACTTTTTATGCATATATAGGCGATAATATTCAATTTAACGATAATATAAGTTTAAATATCGGTGCAAGATATGATAAGACAATCTACAAACTGCACCAAACTGATAAATTAGGTCAATCAGGAGAGATCGCAAAGGCTCTTTGGGATATGCCGGATAAAAAAAGCCTTGATGCTATAAGCTACAACTTTGATATAAACTATAAAGTATTTGATGATGCGTATATCGGCTACTCTTTTAATACTGCTTTTAGATTTCCAACTATAGAAGAGAGTTTCTTAGAGTATAGATCTGATAATAACTATATTTCAAATTTTAATATAAATAAAGAGAGTGCTTATAATCATGAAATTAGCTTTAATCTAAACAACGATTTCACCTCTTTGAGTTTAGTTGGATTTTATACAAAATATAATAATTTTATAGATTATGAGTTGACAAATATTGTTGGAAAAGACCCTACGTATGGGTATGATGAAAAAAAACTTCAGTATCAATACAAAAACATAGACAAAGCTACTATAAAAGGTATTGAAGCTAAAATGCTTTTAGATGGAAAAGCTATAAATTTAGATGGATTTTATACGATTTTGATGGCTTCTTATCAAAAAGGTAAAAAAAGCGATGGCACTTCACTAATGGCAGCCCAACCGCTTACTTTTGGATTTTCACTGGGATATGACGCACCAAAATATAGTATAGTTTTTAATGGAAAATTTCAAAAATCTCACACAGGAAATTTCTATTTTAAAACCGATGGAAGAAACAAAGAAGTAAAAGATATAAAACTAAAAGAGATATCTACTAAATCATATTTTGTAGGTGATTTGCTTTTAGAATATAGAATTAATGAAAATTTTAAATTAAATTTAGGAATCTTTAATATCTTTGATACAAACTATACGCCTTGGGAGACAATTAGAGAAAATAAAAATAATGGAAGTTTATATTTTATCAGCGAACAAGAGGATTCAAAAGCTTCTGGCAAAGAGAGATTGAGTGCTCCTGGAAGAAACTATGGACTATCTTTTGAAATGAAATTTTAATCAACAAAGAGTAGTTAAATTTAACTACTCTAAATCTTAAATTTATGGTATAAAATAATTTTAACGCTACCAAAACATAACTCAAATAAAAATATATAAAAAGTGAAAAAAAAAGGGGGGGGTAAATTTAGTGGCTCCGGATGCTGGATTCGAACCAGCGACCAAGCGGTTAACAGCCGCCTACTCTACCGCTGAGCTAATCCGGAATATTTAAAAAAGAAATTGAATTATACATAATTTTTATTTGTTTGTCAAGCAAATTTATAAATTTTACTAAAAATAGTGTAAAAATTTTAAATTTAAAGCATTTTATATAATTTATAAATTAAATCCCGTTAGTATCGTTGATACTGAATTTATAAATTTATATCACATAAATTTAGAGTTGAGATTTTAACATCGGTTATTAAGAATAGGAGTGATTGAGCTAAGAAGGTTTTTTGATAATCTTTATATGCAACATATCATTAAAGCATGAAATTTTCTTTATAAACTATGCAAAAATCAAATTAAAAAGCCAACTCATAAAATTTCAAAAACCAAAATAACACTCAAATTTTGGATAATAAATAAAAAGAATTATGATAAAAATTTTAAAGATAAGCCAATCATAAAGCTTAAAAACTCTAACTATAGCACAATATTGCTTCAAATTTAAATGACTTAGAATTTTGTATATACACAATAAAGATGTCGCTATATTTAGAAAGCGACTATATAAATATACCTCAATAAGCTGTTTTGTTTCAAAAAAAACAAGAGGGATTAGTGTATCTAAATAAATATTTAAATTTTAAATCTGATAATAGCAAAGAAGCTATTAAATTTTAATCTTTAAATAGCGTCTTGATAAAATTCAAAAGTTCGCTAACGCTTAAATTTTTAGCTTCTTTTACGATAGCTGTTCCTATAATTGCTCCATCAGCATAGCTTTTTGTAAGCCTTACATCATCGTTTGTTCTAATTCCAAATCCAACTGCAACTGGTAAATTTGTAGCTTTTTTAATATCTGCTACCATATTTTTAAGCCTATTTATCGGAGTTTGCTTTCCTCCTGTTACGCCAATTGAACCAACTGCATAGATAAAGCCACTTGATTTTTCTAAAAGCTTGTTTAAGCGATGCTCTGAGGTAACGCTTATTAAAGGTATCAAACTAATACCAAATTTATTACAAATTTCAAAAAGCTCACTGCTTTCTTCATATGGCAAATCAGGAACTACAAGCCCACTTATCCCGCACTCTTTAGCAGTTTTAGCAAACTTTTCTAAACCGTAAGAGTATATCAAGTTATAATAAATCAAAAAGACTAAGCATTTGCTAGTTTTGCACTCTCTTAGCATATTAAAAACATCATCAGTATTTACGCCATTTTGCACCGCTTCAAAACTTGCATCAAATATTACCTTACCATCAGCTAAAGGATCGGAGTAAGCAACGCCAAGTTCTAAAATATCTAAAACACTCTCATCAAGTCTATTAATTAACTCTTTTGTATAGTCTAAATTTGGATAACCTGCTACGATATATCCGATATTTGCCTTTTTATTTTCAAAAGCTTTTGCGATTTTATCCATAGATTGTTCCTTTTTTATAGTTCATTACTGTATCCATATCTTTATCGCCTCTTCCTGAAACATTTACAACGATGGTTGATTTTTTATCTAAAGTTGGACAAAGTTTTTCTAAATAAGCTAAAGCGTGAGAGCTTTCAATTGCAGGAATGATTCCTTCTTTTAAGGTTAAAAGCTTTAAAGCATTTATAGCATCATCATCAGTTACAGCTTTATATAAAACTCTTTTTATTTCACTTAAATGTGCGTGCTCTGGTCCAATTCCAGGATAATCAAGCCCAGCTGAGATACTATGAACTGGTAAAATTCTACCATAATCATCTTGAAGCACTATAGTTTTCATCCCGTGCAAAATTCCAGGGCGTCCTTTTGAGATGGTTGCTGCGTGGTATTTTGTATCTATCCCAAGTCCTCCTGCTTCAACGCCTATTAAATTCACACTCTCATCATCAATAAACTCTGAAAAAATCCCTAAAGCATTACTTCCACCACCTACACAAGCTATTATATAATCAGCTTTTATATTTTTTTCGTTTAACTGTGATTTTGTCTCTTTCCCAATAATGCTTTGAAAATGCTTTATAATTTTAGGATATGGATGAGGTCCAACAACTGAACCAATCACATAAAAAACGCTTTCTATCTCATTAACCCACGCTTGAATGGCTGCAGTTGTGGCTTCTTTTAAAGTTTTTAAGCCATCAGTTATTTCAACCACATTTGCACCAAGAAGTTTCATTCTAAATTTATTTAATTCCTGTCTTTTTGCATCAACTTCGCCCATATAAACATCACACTCAAGCCCTAAAAGTGCCGCTGCTGTAGCCGTTGCGACTCCATGCTGTCCAGCACCAGTTTCAGCGATAACCTTTTTTTTACCCATTTTTTTAGCTAAAAGAGTTTGTCCAAGGGCGTTATTTATTTTATGAGCACCTGTGTGATTTAAATCCTCTCTTTTTAGGTAAATTTCGTGTCCATAATGAGAGCTTAAATTTTTAGCGTGATAAAGAGGCGTAGGACGTCCAACATACTCTTTTAAAAGATACTCAAATTCATCGGTAAATTCTTTTGTGTTTAGTATCTCATTTGCAGCTTTTTCAAGCTCTTCAACTGCAAACATCGCAGTTTCAGGGATAAATTGCCCACCAAATTTGCCAAAATAGCTTTTATTTTCTCTCATATTTTAACCTTGTTTAAAATTTTGATATTATAGTGTAAATCGCTTTAAAATATGCTTTTAAGATAAATATAAGTGTTATTGCAATAAAATAAGCCTTATTTTTGCAAAAAAAGGGCACTTATGCAGGGTAAAATTTTAGGTGATGGTATAATTAGTGGCGAAGATGGCAAAAGATATAGCTTTGAAAATAGCGATATTGTAAATCTTAGTGATTTTAACTGTAACTTAAGTGGCTTAGAGGTTGATTTTATAGTTGATGAAAATCAAGGCAAGGCTAGTGAAATTTTTATAACTTCTAAAAAATCCATTTTTCCAAACATCCCTTTTAATTCTAGCGATATTGAAAGTATAAAAATTAAAGCATATTTTGGTCTAGTGTGCAAAATGTTTAGTTTTATACCTTGTATTGGTGTTTTATTTTTAATTACAGGCGTTATTTTTATGATTATGGCACTTATATCTTTACAAAAAGAATCAAATAGCAATTTTCTTGTAAAAGCCTATATTTTATCGGCTGTTTTATCGATATTTGGTGTAATTATTATAGGAATTGGTGCAGTGATGGGTGTCGTTTTTGGGCTTGGATTTGTATCAGGCGGTGTAATGTTGATAATTTTGGGCTTTGTTTTAATGATTGCATCATTTTATTTTTATTTCAAATACTATAAAGAAATGACAAATATTACAAACGATCCATTTTTTATGTATGCATTTTATTGCAAAGTGCTTTGGCTTTTTCTAAAACTTATATTAATTGGGTATCTTTTGATTTTTATAGCAGTTATTTTAGAAATTATCGCTTGGGCAAGATTTAAAGATATAAAAAAATTAGCTTAATGATATGAAATTTAGTAGCACTTAACCTACTAAATTCATCTGTTTTTTTGCATTTATCATTTTAGTTTTATACTCATCAAATTTTTGCGATAATTAAAAATTTGAGAAATATATTATCGCTGTAAAATTTTTAATATTTTACTAATAAGTTTTGGATTTTTTATGCCGTTTTCATCTTCAACCTTACTATTTATATCTAAAATTTTAGGACTATATTTAATGGCTTCATCTATGTTATGAACTCCAAGTCCGCCAGCTAAACCAAAGCTAAAGGGCTTTAAACTTTTTAAAATTTCCCAATCAAAACTTATACCATTTCCACCTAAATTTTTACCTTTACAATCAAACAAAGCCATATCATAGTTTAAAATGCCCAAATTTGGCAAAGCATCACTTACGCTAAAAACTTGCCAAACTTCTTTATTTAAAGACTTTAAATTTTGATATAAATTAGCTGAAATTTTATCATAAATTTGAGCGGCGTCTAAATGCTCCACATACTCTAAAATTTCATCATCGCTAAATTTAGCAAAAACTCCAACTACTTTTTTGCCGTTTTTATGAGCAATTTTTGCTATCTCATTAGCCATTTTTAGATCAACCCTTCTAATTGACTCAGCAAAAATAACTCCTATGTAATCAATTTCTAAATTTGTTACATCTTTAGCTTCACTAAGGTTTTTTATACCACAAATTTTAATTTGCATTTTTACTCATATATCTATTAAAATATTCCCAAACATCGCCATCTTTTATCGCTTTTAGGATTATATCTTTTGCATCGCCTGGGCTTTTTACTTTATTTGCTGTGTATAAGCCAAACATCGCATTTAAAACGACTATATCAAATTTAGGACCGCTTAATTCGCCTTTTAAGGTTGCTTTTAAAATTTTAGCGTTTTCTTCGCCTGTGCCACCTTCTACATCTTTATGAAACGCCCTATTAAAGCCAAATTGTTCAGGTGTTATTTTATACTCTAAAATTTTGCCATCTTTTACTTCGTGAATTAATGTTTCATCACAAATTGTAACCTCATCCATTCCATCCATTCCATGGACAACTAAAGCGTGTTCTCTACCAAGTCTCATCAAAGTCTCAGCCATTAGTTTATTTACTTCTTCAAGGTAGTTTCCAGCTAGCTGATATTTTAAGCCTAAATTTGGATTTAATAAAGGCCCAAGCATATTAAACACACTTCCTATTTTTAACCTATCTCTAACTTCTTTAACCTCAGCTGTGATTTTATGAAATAAAGGAGCGTGGAAAAATACAAGCCCATCTTCATCTAAAAGACGTTTGTTTTCATCAATATTTGAGCTAAATTTAACCCCAAGTGCATTTAAGGCGTCACTACTTCCGCTTTTGCTAGTTATGGCTTTATTTCCGTGCTTTGCAACTTTTACGCCAAGAGTTGCTAAGATAAAAGCTGTTGTTGTTGAGATATTTATAGTTTTTAAGCCATCTCCTCCAGTTCCAACAATATCGAAGTATTCGCCTCTATCTGTATAAGTTAAAGAGTATTTTAAGATGTTTTTAACAAAAGCAGCCAAACTATCAGGATATAAGCTTTTTTCGCTTATTAAAACTAAAAGTCCAGCAAGTTGAACGATATCATAGTTTTTATCATTTATGGCTTTGCAAATTATCTCATAATCGCTACTATCGAGTGGATATCCAACTTGAAGTTTTTTCATAAATGGTGCAAAATTTTCCATATTTTTATCCTTATTTTTTGAAATTTGATTTAAATTTATAAAATTCTCAATGATTTTTTTGCCATATTGAGTAAAAAAACTCTCAGGATGAAACTGAATTCCATAAATTTGCTTAGTTTTATGTTTTATTGCCATTATGACATCACTTTTTGCTAAAATTTCTAACTCATCTGGTAGATTATCAACATATAGTGAGTGATAACGCATAACTTCAAAATTTGAAGGTAAATTTTTAAAAATATCACCCTCATTTATAACGCTTATTTTTGAGCTTTTTCCATGAACAGGAGTTTTTAAAGTTTTAATGCTAGCACCAAATTTATACGCAATTGCTTGATGTCCAAGGCAAATTCCTAAAATCGGAATATTTAAATTTGACTCTATTATTTCTAAACAAATTCCGCTATCTTTTGGATGTTTTGGACCAGGACTTAAAATGATATGAGTTGGAT
>NZ_VWSJ01000028.1:0-2352 GCF_009690845.1 Campylobacter portucalensis | reverse complement strand
TTAGTATTATACTCTCAAATTTTAAAAGTCATGCCAATTCTTAGCTAAAAATGTAAAAAATCTCATTTTTGCCTTAAATAAATAATTTTTAAAATTTAAAATAAATTTTTGGTAATTCAAAAGAGTTAAATTTAAATCCTCATCATATAATAACAACTCTTTTTATTTATTTTTATATTTAAATATTTTTTGTTAAATTTAGTGGCATTTTTTTATTGAGAAAACAGCCATACTCTATTAAAACAAATTAAAGATTATATAAATGCCATTGTCTATAATATATCCATTCATTTATTAATAAATTTTCATAAAATACTCTGTTTTTAAATTTTAATGCATTTTAACATTTAAAAATTTAGTATAATTTTTAGCTATTAAAGCTAAATAACTACAAATTTAGCGTTTATCAAATTTAACTAGCTTTATAAAACAACCTAATTTATATTTAAAAATAGAGGATTATATTATTTTTTAGAAAATCAAAATAAAACTCCATCAAATCTTTATAAAAAATCATAAACTCAAATAAAACATCTCTATCGTTATTATCTAAAAAACGCTCTTTCATCCAAAGATAAATATTGTAAACAAAAGTATGAACCTATAAGATGGTATTTAGATGTTAAAATGACTTTCCAAGAGCCACCTAAGATATAAAAAGATAATCTGTCTTTTAAAACGCCTTATTTTCAAGGTTTCTTGCAGGGTTACCTTTTTATACTCTATTTTTAGGCATCTCTATGGGTTGTCTTTTTTATTAGATTTTGTTGTTTTGTATTATATCAGTTTAGATTTTAAGTTTGTTTAAATCTCGGTATTTAGATGGTTTATTAAATGATTTTAGATTTTATAAAAAGAGTTATGGTGTCCTGCGTTGGATTCGAACCAACGGCCCCCTCCTTAAAAGGGAGATGCTCTACCGACTGAGCTAGCAAGACACACAAAGTGGCGCAGCGGACGGGGCTCGAACCCGCGACCTCCGCCGTGACAGGGCGGCATTCTAACCATCTGAACTACCGCTGCACCCAAATTTAAATACCTCTATTTGGCAGATAGTCTTATAAATCAAATTTATAAGTAACTACCTAATTTTCACCTAAAAGGCATAAATGGTGGTCGCTATAAGACTCGAACTTATGACATCCACCTTGTAAGGGTGGCGCTCTACCAACTGAGCTAAGCGACCATCTTTTAAAAAAGAAATGAAATTATACAATCTAAAATATTAAATTTAGCTTAAAAAATATAAATTTATAAAAAAAATTCAAAAAAACTATATTTTTAGCTATAATTTTTATAAATTTTTGGAGAAATATAAAAATATGAGAATCTTAATAATTTTTTTGCTGTGCATTAAATCATCTTTTTGTTTTACTTATGAAGAAATTTTACACACTATAAAAAATGTAGCCGCCACAAATGGAATTTCTCCAAAAATTTTATACACCATAATAAAAATCGAGAGTGATTTTGAGCCATTTGCAATATCATTTTTAACAAATAAAGAAAATGCAATATATTATAAAAATTTAGAAAATCAAAACATAATTATCAAAATCGGCCCTTATAGTCTAAATAGAAATAAATGGGTCGTTTATATCGAGCCTAAAAATGAGTATTTAGCAAAAGAGATTGCAAAAATTTTAATAAAAAGCGGATTTAGCGTAGATGTGGGGCTTGGTCAAATAAATTCTCAAAATTTTAACGAAAATGAGATAGATTTGATTTTTGATCCTACTTATAACCTAACAAAAAGTGCCAAAATTTTAAGAAAATGTTTCAACGCAAAAAATAAAGATATGCAAAAAACCATAGAATGTTACAATTATGGTATGAGAAATAGAAATTCTCAGCCATATTACATTAGATTTTATCAGCACTATATAAAAGAATTTAAATAAATTTTTCATACAAACAGGCTTAGAAAAATACAAATAAATCATTTTTTAAATTTATAAATGCAAAATACTTGCTGATTTTTTGATGAAATTTAGCAAATTTATTTTTACTAAAATTTTAAATTATGCTTCAAATTTATAGCCAAATTCGGCTTTGCTATAAATCAATTACATTATCTTTTGAACTGCTTTTATAAACTCTTTAGCTTATAATTAAAGCTTTTTTGGCGTGGTTTTGTTGGGTATCGCTCGTGCTTATTTTAAATTTAAACTGGTTCGCTTAATTAATTTTATTAAATAACATTTGATATCTAAAAATATAATTTAAATTTAAAACAAATTTGGATATTTTAGATTTGAAATTTTGATAAATTTAGCTTTGGTTTAATTTTAAAACAAATTTGATTAAATTTAGAGCAATATCTTTAAAAAATTAAGATTAATAGATAAAGAC
>NZ_VWSJ01000027.1 GCF_009690845.1 Campylobacter portucalensis | reverse complement strand
TTTATAGGTTTGTAGTAACGGCGGTCAAACAGTAAGAGAAGTGTCGCCTATTCTATTGGGTGGCATTTTAATTGGTGGTGGACCGATGATTGCTGGTATGTTAATGTAAGGCTCTATCAATGCTAGTCTCCGAGCCTATATATAAAGCTTTAACACGTCCGCCCATGGTATTTGGTGTTCCGATGGTGCCTTTTATGATGATGGCACTTGGTTGGGCTTTGTTTGCAATTTTTGCAAAAGTGCTATTTGGCGATGTCTATTTGCTTTTAGCCGTTATGATCATTCCTTCTATATTTGTCTTTCAAATGATAGTTAAAAAAGATGATATGGCTTTTAGACTTTGGGGACTAAAGCTACGATTTTTCCGCTCTCCTTCCATAAATAAATTTTACAATGGTCGTAAAAGTTATATGGCAAATTCAACCTATTCTAAACAATCTTTACGTAACAAATATCCAAAACTTAGTGTTGTAGGACTTAGCGAGTTTGCAAATTTGGAAAATTTAATTCCTTATCAAACATTAATAGACAATATAGTAATCACAAAAGAAGGCGATTATTTGGCTAGTTGGCGTGTTGATGGCATTGCATTTGAAGTTGAGGATGATGAACTGATTGACATGAATAAAAATAAGCTAAATATGCTCGTGCGTCAGTTTGCAGGAGAAAATGTAAGCTTTTATTTTCATAACGCAAGGATCAATACACAAGTTAGCCAAAAAGAGTATTTTTCAAATGAGTTTTTAAAGAATTTTGCAAAAAAAATATTATGAAATTTTTAGTGCGGATAATCTAAAAGAAAATAGACTTTATCTTACGGCAATCTACTCACCATTAAGCAGAGCCGAAAAGATGAGCTTTAAAAACCAAAATATAGAAGCCAAAAAACGACAGATCAGAACTCATTTGAAAAGTTTTAATCAAAAATGCAACGTGATAGAGCAAAATTTGAGCCATTTTAAGCCCTATAAACTTGGTGTTTATGATATCGAAGGCGTTAAATTTAGCTCGCAACTTGAACTTTACAACTACCTAATAGGCGGTAAATTTACCAAAGTGCGCGTTCCAAATGCACCGCTTGACTTCTACCTTAACGGTAATTTAAACGAAATTTTTCCATCACAGCACACTATGCAGCTAAACTATAACGATGGCACAAGAAAATTTGTAAAAGCCATTGAGTTAAAAGACTATCCAAATGTAAGTTTTAGTGGTATTTTCGATAGTTTGATGTATGCAAATGTTGAATACACAATAACGCAAAGCTTTACTCCACTCTCTAAAAAAGAGGCAAGAGATGAGCTAACCAAGCAACAAAAAAGACTTATGGCGGCAGAGGATGATGCAATTAGTCAAATTTCAGAGCTAAGTTCGGCACTAGATGAGCTACAAAGCGATATCATATTTGGCGAGTATCACTTTTCTATCGTAATCTATGCCGATAAACAAAACGAATACGAACGCATAGCAAATCAAATAGCAGTTGTATTGCAGGATTTGGGATTTTTGGCTACTCAAGCAAACATTACCCTTGAAGCTACATATTTTGCTCAACTTCCAGCAAATTTTATGCTTCGTCCTAGACTTCATACAATCTCTAGTAAAAACTACGCTAGTTTTATGGCACTGCACAATTTCCCACGCGGAAAGCAACAAGGTAATCCGTGGGGAGATGCAATAGCAATCTTGCAAACACCAAACGGACAACCATTTTTCTTTAATATTCATAAGACAAATTTTCAAAAAGATGAATTTGGTAAAAATGATGTTTTGGCAAACACTTTCGTTCTTGGTCAAAGTGGTGGTGGAAAAACCGTGCTAATGAACTTTACGCTTAATATGCTGTGTAAATATAATGAGCTTGAAACATTTGCAGATAGCACACCAAAAGATAAGCGTAAAGCAACCTATTTTTATTTAGACAAAGACAAAGGTGCGCTTGGTAACATTATGACAATAGGCGGCAAGTATGTAATGATAACCAGCGGTCAGCCGACTGGCTTTAATCCGTTTTGTTGCGAGGCAACACCTGAAAATATCCGCCGATTAAAGGTTTTAATGAAAATGCTAGTAACCAAGGGCGGACAAACCCATCTAATGCTAACAACAAGAGACGAGGAGCAATTAAATTTAGCTGTAGATAGCGTTATGAGACTTGAAAAGAGTGATAGAACTCACGGCGTAAGTAGAGTTTGGCAATTATTGCAAGAGGGAGAAAATGAGACAAGCTCACTTAAATCTAGACTTATGGCGTGGACAATCGGTAATGAGTTTGGCTGGGTATTTGATAATGAAACTGACACGTTAGATTTTAGTGATGAAAACATTCTTGTTTATGGCATAGATGGCACAGACTTACTTAGCGACAATGAAATTTCGCCATATGTTGCTTATTATATCTTGTGGCGTATTATCGATATGGTTGATGGTCGTAGATTTGGTTTATTCATTGATGAGGCGTGGGACTGGCTCAAAAATCCAGTCGTAAGCAAAGAGGTTTTCAACAAAGAAAAGACTATTAGAAAAGAAAACGGCTTTTTATTTTTAGGCACTCAGAGCGTGGAAGATATAGCAAAATCAGATATAGGCACAGCGATAATGGAGCAAAGTGAAACTATTTTGTTACTTAGTAACCCAAAAGCCAAAGAAGATGATTATTGTAGAGCCTTGAATATGAGCGAAGCCGAATATCAATTTGTAAAAACAACAATACCTGAAAAATATGAATTTTTAATCAAAAAGGGAGTTGATTACAGGGCGATTGCAAAAATCAATCTTAGTCACTTGGGAAATATGGTAAGAGTGCTTTCTACTTCAAAAGACTATGTAGATGAGCTAACAAAGATCAATGCTATAAATATTGGCTATGATGAAAAATATCAGCTTGTAAAAGAGCTATACAGATTTTAAGGAGAAAAAATGCAAAACAATCTTGTTTATAAAACAAAAAAGACCCTAGTTATGGCTGCTTCAGTGGCACTATTGTCATCAAATTTGGTTGCATCTGGCATTCCAGTTATAGATGGTGCTGCCCTAGCACAAAATCAAATGACTTTTACGATGGAATGGACACAAACACTTAAAGACTGGGCAGAAAAAGTAAAGGTATGGGGCGAAGAAGCAACACACAGAGTTAGTGAAGTAAAAAAATGGGCTGATGAAAGGGTGCAGTGGGCAAACGATCTTTATACTAAAACTGGTATAAGAGATATAGTAAATTTCACGAAAGAGATGAACGAGCTTTATAATGAAGCCTACAATACTGGCCATACAATTTATACACAAGCAACAGGTTTTAGTCTTGATAATTTTGATGAAAGAGCGTGGGATTTATTTGTAAAATTTGGCGGAAAAGATCAATGCTCATCGATCAATGATGTTTCTCATCGAAATATTTGCAAAAAGAATACCACAAGTGCATTTAAAGAGCTTCAAGTTGTAGATAGGCAATTTGATCGCCTAAAAAGAGAAATTGATGACCTAGATAAATTAGGAAAAGAGATATCTAGAAACAAAGGCAAACAAGAAGATTTAAAAGGTTCACTTGATACAGCAAATCAAATCGCACTTTTAAGAGCAAGACAGGAAAATAACTGGAGAGCATACCAAAGAGATATGGATCAATTAGAAAATGAGAAAAAACGTCTGCAAGAGGCAGAATTTCAAGCCAAAAAAGAAAGACAATTTAAGGCTTTTGAGATATTGCAATAGGTTTTTATTATGTATGCTGTAAAAACAGAAGTTGGCAAAGGTTTATATTCACTAATTATGGATATATCTAGCAATGTTGATAACTTTTTCTCAAAAAATTATTCAACAGGAGTGAATACACTTCAATCCATAATTGATGCAACAGGCAATATTTTAGCCATATATTTAACCGTGTGGATAATGATAGAAGGTTATAGAATTTTATGGGGCAATGGTAAGCAAAGTTTTCAAAATTTTGCATTTGATGCAACTATAAAATTTATTTTTATAGTTCTTTCTATGAATGCTGGAAACTGGATAAATCTAGTATTTGAAGCTTTTAATGGGGCAAAAGATTTTATAGATACCTCTTTATCATATGATAGTAAAGGTGTATATGAAAAAGTTGCTATTTGGGCTGGACTTATGGGCGATTATTATCGAGTAGTATGGGATAAATCAGGTACTTTTGAAATTGCATATATGATTTTTATCATAATTGTTGCGTTTATAGGCTTTTTAATTGGTGCAGTTCCTATTTTAAGAGCCTTGTTCGTAAATACGCTATCATTTTTATTGCTTATGATTTTAGCACCACTTGCATTTTACTTTTTAATCTTCAAAACCACTAAAAATTCATTCTCACAATGGTTTCAAATGGTCTTATCAAACATTATAACTCTACTTTGTTTGTCATTATTTTTAAATATCTTATTTAACTATATTTTTATAAAAATTAATAAATTAGGCAATTTTTATGATGAAGCATTTACAATCGCCCTCTTAATGATATTCTATGGAATTCTATCAAACGTAATATGCGGTATGGCTGTTGGAATTGCTGAAAAGCTTACAAATATCAGTCTTGATGGATTGGCTGGTTCAGGCGTTGGTCGTGTTATGGGTCTTACTGGTGCGATTGGTGGTGCTGCAATAGGTGGTGCAATGCTTGGTGCAAGAGCCGCACAGGTAATGGGAGCAGGTAAGGCAGCTGGTTTTATCGGCTCACGCTTAATGGGATCTGCCGCATCTGCTGCCAAAGAAATTGGTAGCTCAAAATTAGGTCAGTCTGTGGGGCAAAAACTAAACGAAGGTTTAAATACACTCAAAGGCTCCTCTACAGGCAAGGCTGTTGGGTCTAGGCTAGATCAAGCTAAAAATATAGGTGCAAAAATAAATAACTTCACAAAAGGACAAGGTTGGTAATATGATAAATTTAAATAATATTTTAAATATTAAAAAACAATTTAAAACAATATTAAATTATGCCAAAATATTTTTTTCTTTATTGGTCGGCGTTAGCCTTATGAGTGGCTGTGCCACTCATAGTTCTGCTAAATTTGAAAATAATGGCAATCAAAAATGGGAGGACTACTTCGATAGCAAGGAATTTAAACCAATAAATGAGAATAAAGAAAATTTAGGTTTAAAACAAAATTTAAAAAAGGTAATGTAGATGAAAAAAGTAGATAAACAAATAGAAAATTTTGTTAAAAATAATCCTGATGAAGTGGCAATTAGCTACGAGGCAAGTATTCGCTATATAGCCGAGCAAGCAAATAAAAGAGCTTATTTCATCTCAGGAGTGGCACTACTTGTAGCTATTATTAGTGTTATAGCAGTTTGCCTACTAACACCATTAAAATCAGTTGAACCTTATGTAATAAGGGTTGATAATACGACTGGTATGGTAGATATTATAACCAGCGTAAATGAAGCCGCATTCTCGCAAAATGAAGCACTAGATAAATACTTTGCGACAATGTATGTAAAAGCTAGAGAGGGTTACTATTATGATATTTTGCAAAATGATTATGAATTAGTGCAAATTTTAAGCTATCCAGATGTTGCCAATATTTATTTAAAAACCTATGAAGGCGAAAAAGCAAGGGATCAGGTCTTAAAAAATGACTTTGAAGTCGAGATTGATATTGTATCGGTTACTCTTGGCAATAGTGCAGGATCGCCGATCGCAACCATAAGATTTAACGAAATCACTAGAAAAAAAGGCGAAAAAATAGCCATATCAAACAAGGCTAAAATCGTAACTCTTTCATATGATTATCAGCCAAATACTCTCACAACAGAAAAAGAGCGAATAAAAAATCCACTTGGCTTTAAAGTTAGCACATATAGAATTGATGATGAAATAAGGAGATAAACAATGAACTCAAATATAGATTTTATAAGACTAATTGACACAATGGCTCAAATTTTGGCTCAAAAAAATAATGATATTGCAGAACTTGTGCAAGAAATTGAAGCATTAGAAAGCAAACTTGCAAAGTATGAAAGTAAGGAGCTTTTTGAGATGGTTGGCACTTCAAGCATAGGCGATCGAGTTTTTAATATATATGAAAAATTTGTGCCTGATTTTGTAACAGATGAAGAGATAGCAATAGCTAATCTCATCGCTCCAAAATTTGACATATCGGAGTAATGAAAATGGACTATAAAACAGCTTACGCACACGATTTGCTTACACAAGCGGAACAATGCTTTACCGACAAAGAACTGTCTTATAGTTTCTTAAAATTTATTGTCAAAAATTCAAAAAACAAGCAAGAGGCAGAATGGAGACTAAAAGAGCTAAGAGCTAGGATTTGTTCTTTAGAAAATATGGCAAAAAACTCATATAATGAGATTTTGGATATGCAATATACCGCAGAACAAGAGGAAAATGAGCACATCAAAGAGCAAAGACAGGTTTTTAGAAACGATGAAATTTATGATTTTTTTTATGGATGACAAGAACGATGAATTCATAAAATATCTAAAAGAGATGGCTCCGATTGAACGGATCAATATTGCCATTAGGCAATTTGAGGCGTTAAGAATACAAAGCGATAAGCTAATTAAAGATTTAAAAAAGAATTACCAAAAAATGGCAATTACAACACCTGCCAAGCTATCAAAAACTAGTGTGCAAATTAAATCAAGTAGCACTTTGCAACTAGATCGTGGATTTTATCTAAACAATACTGGGAGATTTTAAATGATAAAAAATAATAAAAAATTATTTAATATTGCAATAATTTTATTATTAGCAATGGCAAATTTGCACGCAATAAATATCCCAAAGTTGTCCAAATTTGACAAGCATATAACTTATGCAACATATAATGCCGATGACGTTGTGCTAGTTAAATGCAAAGAAGGTTTTGTAAGCATTATCGAATTTGACAAAGATGAGCGGATAGTAAATATTGCCACTGGTTTTAGCGATGGCTGGGAGGTTATGGATAAGGATAATTACCTATTTATCAAACCCAAAAGCTACACCATAAAATCCGAAGAACAAAATATGACTGATGAAAACGGCGAACAGGTAAAATTCTATGGTAGCTCTGTCATCCAGCCAAATCCTACTGATTGGAAAACAAACTTGATTATCACAACAAATAAGGACAAGGTTTATACTTTTGATTTGGAGCTTGGAGAGGCTAGCAAGATTAACTATAAGCTAACATTTAACTATATAACACCAAAAGAAAAGATAGAAAAGGAAAAGGCTGATAAAGAACTTGCGCAAAAGATAGCGAAAGAAAAAGCTGAGTATCAAAAAGAGATCGAGCGAAACACAATACCAAGAAACTGGAATTTTGTAATGCACGTCAATAAAAATAGCGATACTATTGTGCCTGATTATGCTTATGATGATGGCGTTTTTACGTATCTTGGCTTTAGTTCTACTAAAACTATACCTAGTGTATTTTTATATGATGAGATCAATAAAGAAAGTATTCTTAATAGCCACGTTAAAAAAGACGGCAAATATGATGTGGTCATAATTCATAAAACTGCTGAGAAGATTTTACTCAGAAGTGGCGATAAATTAGTTGGTATTATCAATAAGGGTTATGGTCAAAATCCGCTTGATAAGACTTATAGCACAAATAAAGACAATATTCAAAGAGAGATTATAAGCAATGAATGAAAATAAAATTAGCGAAAATGCAAACAATCATTCAAATGATCAAGAGCCTCAAGTAGAACGTATTGCCTACGAGCAACCAGAGATAGAAAACGAACCCAACAGAAAAATGATGGTTACCGCCATTATGGGCTTATGTTTGGTAGTTTTAGTTATGGTCGGTCTTAGCTTTTTAAACAAAAATAAAGAAGTTGGCAAAACCGTTAAATCACAAGTGCAACAAATCGGAACCGATGTAAAAAGTAAAAATTTCGAATTATCGCAAGAGCAAAAGACAGAGCAAAGAAATTTTAATGAGTTTTCAGGCACGCCAGCTACACAACAACAAGCAAACGCCCAAGAAGCACAAAAAGCAGATCCGCTTTCTTCAAATCCAGCAATGCCGCATAAGCCAACATTTACACCAAAGGTTTTTAAAACTGGCGGAAGCCTAGCAATAGCTACAAGTAGCTCACAAAAAAATGAAATATATACCCCTGATCAAAATATTTCTTGGGAGGAACAAGCAAGAAAATTTGAAGAAGAAAAAGAATATGAAGGAGATACATATACGCCAAAAGTAGCAACAAAGGATAAATTTAATCCTAGCTTACTTCTGCAAAAAGGCACATACATAGGATGTTCTTTAAATACAAGGCTAGTTTCACAAATCAAAGGCGGAATATCTTGCACAACTAGTGAAAATATTTACAGCAAAGATGGCGTAACTCTTCTAATAGAAAAGGGAAGTAAAATTTTTGGTAGTTTTATAAGCGGCGAAATGAATGATGGCATAAATAGAATTTTTGTCGTGTGGAGCGAAATCAGAACACCAAACAATATCAATATTCCGGTGCAGAGCGGCGCAAGCGATGAATTGGGCGGAAGTGGTATGCAAGGATATGTTGATCATCAGTGGATGAAACGATTTGGGGCTAGTATTTTGCTTTCTATGATCGATGATGTGTTTAACTATGCCGCGAACGGCAAACGAGATAATAGCTACGATTATAGCGAAAACACAAGAGATGCAACCCAGCAAATGGCAAACACTGCACTTGAAGAATTTATAAAAATCAAACCAGTGCTTTATAGAAATCAAGGCGATATCGTTGGAGTATATGTTAATCGCGATATTGATTTTAGCAAAGTTTATAAATTGAAAGTAGGCAAAAGAAAATGAGCAATATAGGGCTAGATAAATCAACAATGCTTGATGGCTACGTTAGGCAGTATTTTGGAAAATACTTAGCCAATGACAATATAAACGAGATAGCTTATAATGGTGGAAATTTAATTTGGGTAGAGGACACAAATGGTAACTGGACTAGCTTTGAGAGTGAGCTAAATTTTAAAACGGCTCAAGCATTTGCAAACGCAAGTGCTGCGTTTAAAAATGACAAACTAGATAGGCAAAAACCTATTCTATCTTGCATTCTTTCAACTGGTGAAAGGGTGCAGATTATAGTGCCGAATGCCACAAAAGAAGACCATATATCAATTACCATTAGAAAGCCAAGCAAAGTCCGCTATACAATCGACGACTATATTAAAAATGGTTCGCTAGATCAAAAAATGGCAAATGAGCTAAAGGCAGCTATTGAAAGCGGCAAAAATATTATCATTTGTGGCGAGACTGGTAGCGGTAAAACTACTTTTATGAAAACACTTATTGATTTTATACCACTAGATGAGAGAATAATTACAATCGAGGATGTTGAAGAGATTAATTTTTGGGATCATAAAAACTTCGTGCAGTTATTTTATCCAAGCGAAGCCAAAAGCGATAGCCCAGTAAATGCAACAACTCTTTTAAAAAGCTGCCTAAGAATGAAACCAAGCAGAATTTTATTGGCAGAGGTCAGAGGCGGAGAGACTTACGATTTTCTAAACGTTATTTCAAGCGGACACAACGGCTCAATGACAAGCTGCCACGCTGGCAGTGTAAAGTCCGCCATTGATCGTCTTGTTATGATGAGTATGCAAAATGCTCAAGCACAAGTTTTAGGCAAGGATATGTTACTTGATATTGTATTAAATACAATTGATTACATTATTGTTTTTAAACGTCATAATAAAAAGCCAAATTATGGAGTATTTGGCAAACGGCGAATACTTCGTAAGAAATATCGAAAACGATACTTTTAGAAAAGAGAGCCTAAGGAACAAGTAATGAAAAGGTCTCAGGTTGTTTTTTCGGTTATTATCGCCCTAGTTCTTGGCTACTTTTTAGCCAGCGTTCTATTTTTTGGGCTAAATCATAGCTTTAAAAAACTTCCTAAATTATGGTATGCAGGACTTACCTTTGATATGTTGATAAATGGGTGGTCTAAAGCATATTTATCATACTTTCTAGCAAATTTTATTAGTTTTACACTAGCTTTTTTGTTGCCGCTATTACCAAAAAAGCAAAGTTTGTACGGCGATGCACGATTTGCAAATGCTAATGATGTTAAAAAAATGGATCTATATGGCGATGGCATAATCATCGGTAAATTTCAAAATCGCCTTTTAAGATTTGGCGGTCAGCAATTTGTCTCACTTGGCGCGCCGACACGTAGCGGAAAAGGCGTTGGCATTGTTATACCGAATTTACTTGACTGGAAAGAAAGTGCAGTAGTGCAAGATATAAAGCAAGAATGCTTTGACTTTACAAGTGGGTATAGAGAGAAAATTTTGGGGCAGAAAGTATATTTGTTTGATCCTTTCAATAAACGCACCCATAGGTATAACCCACTGGCTTACATAGATATGAATAGTGATAATGCAGATGGACAGCTTACTGATTTTGCAAATATTTTATATCCAATGACTGGAGATAGCACAACCCAGTTTTTTAATCAATTGGCACAGAACCTATTTATAGGAATTTGCTATATTGTCCACGATCTATTAAATTCGCAAGGCGGCATTATACTTCTAAAAAAGCTAAACGCAGAGATAGATTTTACGCTTTATGGCATTTTGCAAATGAGTGAAGGTTTTAAAGGCGAAGTTGATTTAGGGGATGGTAAAAAAAATCGTTTTTAAAGCATTTGATTACACATACAATGTTCTAGCCGAGCTTGGATTGATCGGTAAAAAAGCCCAAATGCGTTGCCAAAGCTATTTTAAGATCGATAGCGATAATACAAAGAGTGGTGTAATGTCAAGCTTTAACGCTCCGCTAATGATGTTTAGAAATGACAATATGAGACTAGCAACCTCTGCAAATGACTTTGATTTTAGAGATTTACGTAAAGAAAAAATGACTATCTACATAGGCATTACACCTGATCAATTGGCAAATGCAAAACTAATCTTAAATATATTTTGGCAGCAATTAATATTAGTTAATACAAAAGAACTGCCACAAGCAAATCCTGATCTAAAATATAAAGTGCTTTTAGTGATGGATGAATTTACTGCACCAGGCTATCTTAGCATTTATCTAAAATCCATTAGCTTCATTGCAGGATATTGGCTAAGAAGCCTAATGATCTATCAGTCAGGATCACAACTTGAAGCAAATCAACCTGATGGTTATGGTAGAGAAGGGGCAAAAACACTACTGACAAACCACGCTTGCCAAATTTTCTACACCCCAAGAGAGCAAGAAGATGCTGAAAAGATTAGTAAAATTTTAGGCACAAAAACCATTAAAAATAGAAGCAGAAATTTAGGGCAAGGTGGCGGTGGAAGCGAAAGCGACACTGGCAGAGCATTAATGTTAGCTCAAGAGTTACGAGAAATGCCATTTGAAAATGAGCTAATAACTATCGATAACGGAAAGCCAATTATGGCAAAAAAGGCATTTTATTACTCAGATAGCTATTTTATGAATAAATTTAAAGAAGTAAGCCCTAGCCTAAGAGCAATCGATGGCAAGGAATACGAAAAAGAGCAATACGAAGAGATTATCGATAAAAAGACTAAAAAGAGACAAAAACGTATCAAAATCAAACAAAACGGCAAAATTCCAAGTCGCAACCAACTTGAAAAAGCCATTCAGAATGGAGAAACAAATATAAAAGTACCACTACAAAATATGGCAAATATTAAATCATATTTTAAAGAGCTTTACAATGATGAATGCGAGAGATTTGAAAAATTGCCTGAAATAGTCCGAGAGATCGATGAAAATTAAGAAGAATACGAAAAGAAATTAAGACTTCAAAGGGATAGAGATGAAACAAGCAAACAAGAAGCAAAAAAACTTCAAGAACAATACGAAGCTGAACAATCAGGCAAGGCAAATGAAAGTGTAAAAAACATAGATACTGATCCAGTAGCAGATGAAACGATCAATGGTAGCGATAGTGATGAGGAGCAAATGGCCCAAAATGCTACTTGCCCAAATTATGATGAGCTAGATGATGAAAATCAAGATTATAGTGAGTAAAAAAATGAAAGATGTAAATTTTTACGAAAAGTATATAACACCGGCAGAATTGGAGGAGATGTTTGGTATAAGCCAAAGCACACAATACAAATTAAGAATGCAGAAAAACTATACCGATGAAAATAGGCAAAAACACATACCTATACCATTTGTAAAGATTGGCAATCGTATTTTATACAATATCGACAGCATAAAGAAATGGTTAAAAAATATAGAACAAAAGTGAATTTTAAAGGAGTGAAAATGATTAAATTTACATATCTAGCAAGCGTGGCAACAGCATTAATGCTTGTTGGTTGCACAAGCGTGCCAAAACCCATAGAGCTTGATGGCAATAGTCAGATCACTATCAATCAAGATCTAATCAAGCAAGAAAAACGCAATATTCCGCTTGATCCGTTCCTAAAACAAAACAATTGGACTTACAATTTAATGTTTGAGAAAATCGGCGATGAATATATTCCAAACGATATGGTTGTAAAAACATTTTATGTGGCGCATAATGCCGATAGGATTATTATAGTTGGCAATCAGGAGATAGCGCAAGATTATAAAAACTATTTAACTAGCAATGGTTGTAAAAATATAGCCATCCACCCAGTAGATAGCATTGGATTATCTAAAAAGCGTGTAAATATCTTATTTTTTGGAATGAAAGGAAAAAATGATGAGAGTTTTATCAAAAATTTTACTAACTTGTTTAGTTTCTAGTAGTGTTGTGTATGGTGCAGATGAGCTTACCGGAGACACAAAACTAGCGTGCGAAGCGATCCTGTGTTTATCAAGCAGTGAACGACCAGGCGAGTGTGCTCCAAGTCTAGCAAAATACTTTTCAATTACGGCAAAGAAAGCACACGAAACTATTAGAAAAAGAAAGAATTTTCTAAAACTTTGCCCCACAGATGAAACGGCAAAAGTAGATCAGAACTACGCAAGTCTGATTGATACACTATCGGAAGTTGGCGGCGGTTGCGATGCTAATACACTAAATAAAAATTTAGAAAAGCGTCGCGTAAGAATTGGAGAAAGCAGAATACGCCAAACCCAAATCAGAGTTAATCCAAATATGCCTGAATACTGTGTAAGATTAGCACGCCATAATTACACAAACATAAAGAGTATAAAATATACTTGTGATACTAAATTTTACGATATGGCTAGCTGGAATAGGGGTTATGAATTAATTTCCATAAATCAAGCCACATACAATACGCTACCAAGCGATAAAAAAGAAGTTCAGACAAATCCTGAATACACAAAATGTGGAGATCCTGATCGAAGTAGTTATTGGCAAAAGCTTTGTCGCCAAAATACACCACAATACTTTTTCTTTGAGAAAAAATATTTTAGTAAAGTTTGCTGGGTAGATTAATATGGAAAATAATGAAAATTTGCACGATGACACCAAAACAACAAATGAGAATGCACCAGTAAAAACACTAGAGAGCAAAGATGAGATCATTGCTAGGCTTGAGAGCGAAGCTTCACGTGCAAAAGATGAACTTGAGAATGTAGAACAAGGCAAAAAAGAACTACAAGATAAGCTTGAAAGGCTTATTTATGAGCGTAATATGACGGCTCAAATTCTAAGAGATGAAGTAGCCGAGCTAAGCTCAAAATTTGAAAAGGCTGGTTTAAAAATAAGCGAAAAGGGTGTTATATCAGTCCTTGATTATTCAAACTATCAGAAACGAGTAACTATTGCCTTTAATATGTTCGATAGTGATTTAAATATGTTGTTAAAAACCATCATTCGCATTGGGGAAGAAAATAATGCAGATTATAGCAATCATATAAAAAGAGTGGAGAATTTGCTTGATGAAAGCGTGAAATTAAGGCAACTTTTTGATTACTTAAACGAATTCATCTTAAATCCGCCCAGTAAAGAATTTATGGCTCTTATGAACAATACTCTTGGTATTAGAAAAATAGCACAAGACTACAAGGAATTTCAAAATCTTGCAGATATTACAAAAATTAAAGCAAGTATGCAAGAACAGGAAAATGTCTTTAATGAAATGGTATCAAAATTTGACAGCTTTGCCATAAATCAAAATAAATTCTTTGAAGACGAGATAAACAAAATAGAAAATTTCAAGGGTAAAATCAATGCTAGGTTAAATGATACCGGCGATGAATATAAAAGATTTAGTGAGAATATGATTTCAAATTTAAACGATCAGCTAAAAGTATTTGAGATAAATCTAACAGAATATAAAGAGATTAGAGAAAAAGAAGTAAAACTACTTAGTAAATTAAAGAAAGGAGGATACGCTCTAACAGGATTACTATTTTTATTGTGCTTGGCACTTGGTGGAGTTGTAGGCTATGCTATTTCTTTGGTTAAATAGCATTTAAAATTTTAAATAAAAAGGATACAAAATGGCAGATTTTGACAGAACAGAAAATGGTGGCGATAAAAGACTGGCAACTATTTTCATAAGCAAAACTGAGCTACAAGAGCAAAATAAAACACTCATAGGTTTTGGTATGGAACGCCCTTACGAAAAAGATGGCAAACAAGTTGAACTTGGTGCAGTAAAAGCGTTTTACGCCATTGAAAACGCTAGAAATTTCTTAAATGGCGTAGAGTGTCGCAATCATCCAGTAAAAATAGAGTGCGGTCTAGAAAATGAAAAACACACTTTTTATACAGCCTCTACTTGGATACACAATGGCGTTAATGATAAAACAGGTCAAACATATAGTTTGCATAAAATGGCTATAACAATTCGTCCTGAGATCAAAAACGAGGCAGGAGAGATCACTCAGCAGCAAGAGCGAATTTTTGCTACAAAAAATAGGAATGGCATAAAAGGCTATTCATTTGATAACACAAATGATAAAGCTCTTGAGAAAGAGTTTTTAAATAATATCTCAAAAGGCTTCAATCTAGGTCTTGCTGCTGAGAAAAATGAGACTTTGGCTAAAAATCCAAAGCTAATGGAAATCATAAATAAAATTCCTGATCGATCAGCGGTAACAATAAACTATGATTTTGTCAAGCAACAAGGCATTGTTGTAATGCCCGAAACGATGAAGTCAGTTTCAAAATCAATCAATAAAGGTGCCGAAATTCTCAATGGCGAGCTAAATCAAGAGCAAAAAAGTCAAGGCTTTGACAGATAATCTTGCATTAACTTTTTTGCCAAATTTGGGGCTAAAATGGTGGTTTTAGCCCTATTAAAATTATAATAAAAAATAATTTTAAAATGTATTAAAAAATAAAATATAATTTAAAACTATTTTTAAATTTAGTAAAGGATTAAAAAAATGGGTAGATTATTTATAGCCGAAAAGCCTGAACTCGCACGTGCAATCGCAAAAGGTTTAAATGGCAATGAGACTAAAAGCAATGGCTTTATTAAAAAAGGTGATGACACTATAACTTGGGCTTTTGGACATATTTTAGAGCTTTATAAACCTGATGACTATGCAGAAAAATATAAAAAATGGGATTTAGCAGATCTTCCATTTAAGATAGAAAAATTCAAATATAAGCCGATCGAAAAAAGCAAAGAGCAACTTAATATAATTTTAAATTTGCTGAAAAATAAAGGCATAAATGAAGTCGTCCACTGCGGCGATGCAGATGATGAGGGGCAAATTTTAGTTGATGAAATTTTACAATACGCAAACAATAAATTGCCAGTCAAAAGACTTCTTATAAACGATCTTAGCGAAGCCGGAATAAAAAAAGAGTTAAACAATATTAGATCAAACGATGATTTTTATGGCTTGTCCCAACGTGGATTTGCTAGAAGTTTGGCCGACTGGATAGTCGGACTTAATCTTACTCGCGCCTACACGGTTACAGCAAGAAAAAAAGGTTATCAAGATGGTGTTTTAAATCTCGGCAGAGTGCAAACACCTATTCTTTCCTTAGTGGTCAATAGAGATCAAGAAAATGAGAACTTTAAAAGCTTGGAGTATTTTGCGATTAGTGGCGAATTTAAAAGTTTTGATGGAATAGAATTTCGTGCAAATTTAAAGGTTGATGATAAAATTACCGATAGAGAAATAGCTCAAAATATTGCAAAAGAGTGTGAAGATAAAACAGCTAGAATTACAACAAAAAAGACTGAAAACAAAAAAGAGCTGCCACCGCTTCCCTATAATTTACTAAAACTACAAGCCGAGTGCGCCAAAGAACTTGGTTTAAAACCTGACAAAGTCTTGTCTATTACTCAAAATTTACGAGAAAAATTTCATCTTATAACATATAATAGAAGCGACTGCGAATACCTGCCCGAAACTATGTATGATGAGGCACCAAGCATAATGCAAAGCCTAAAAGAGCTTTTTAATAACACAAAGGATTTGGAGCTAAATGGAATTTTACAAAATGCCGATCTTGGTATAAAAAGCACCGCTTTTAACTCAGCAAATATTTCAGCTCATCACGGCATTGTTCCAACTGGTGCAAAAGCAAATTTAGATGAGCTAAGCAAAGATGAACTAAATATTTTTACAATGATTGCAAAAAGGTTTGCACTACAATTTTTTAAAGCAAGAGAGTATGAAGCAACCAGTATTGTAGTTGAAATTTGCGAGTATAAATTTACTGCTTCACAAAATATTACCACTGATTTAGGCTTTGCATTTTATCTAAAACCGCAAAAAGATGAAAAAAATGATAAAAACGATGAAGTAGAAAATACTTCAAGGCTAGCCGATTTGTTAGAAGGATCAACAGCAGATTGTATCAAAATCAAACTCGATGCAAAAAAGACCAAACCAAAACCATTTTATACTATGGCAACACTTCTTACAGATCTTACAGGCGTAGCAAAATATGCAAAAAATCCAAACATTAAGAAGCTACTGCTTGAAAAAGATCAGGGTAAAAAAGGCGAAAATGGTGGCATAGGAACACCTGCCACTAGATCAAATCATATTAAAAGTCTAATAGATAATGATTTTATCAGTGTTAGCGATGATAAGAAGCAAGTCATTCACGCAACACAAAAAGGCAAAGACCTAATTGCTGTTGCACCTGAAATTCTAACTAGCGTTGATATGACTGCTTTATGGTTTGAAAAACAAAAAATGATCGAAAGTCGTGATCTTAGCTTAGACGATTTTTTAGCAGAGATCAACAAGCAAATAAAAGACGAGATAGAAAAAGTCAAAGATAGCGATATGGGTAATTTTGGAGCAAGACCACAAGATGCGATAACCTGCCCTATGTGCAACAAAGGCTATTTAATTCGCCGTGAAAGTCAAAATAAAAAAGGTGTATTTTGGTGGGGTTGTAGCGAATGGCGCAATGACTGCAAGGCATTTTTTTACGACAATAATGGCAAACCGCAACTTGAGGCAAAACCAAAACAAGAGATACCTAATGATGCTCAAATTTGTCCAAAATGCAAGAGCGGAAAGCTTCTGCCAAAAACGAGTCAAAAAGGGTTTAATTATTTTGCTTGTAACGGAAAACTTAAAAATGGCAACTGGTGCAATGCCAAATTTAAGACAAATGATAGCGGCGAACTTGAAGAGATGATTTTTGATAAAAAGTGAGGAGTAGCAAATGTCAACAAGTAAAGAAAAAGATATTACAGAACAAACACTAAAAGATGAAGAAAATTCAGAAGATATGATAAAAAATATAACTACTCGCATTAATATGATTATTAATCCAAATGAAGCAAATGGCAAATATGAGATAAATAAATTTAGCAAAATATTAAATGTTGGAAAAGAGTTTAAAGGCGATGAAAATATAGCACTTTTTCAAACTTTAAAAATGATGGATAAGGCATTAATGGATGAAAATGACAAGGAATTTAAAGCTGAGTATGAAAAAATAGGATTAGAATTTACCGATATTAATGGCACTAAAATGCAAATTAATGCAACACTTGGCAAAGGTCATTTTCAAAAAGATTTAGATTATCTCATAAAAATTAGTTGTAATGATTGCAGTATAGATTGTGCTAGTAAAAGTGCAAATAACCTTTTTATAAAATCAACAGAACTAAAAGAGCCAAATTTAAATCAAGATAAAGAACAAATCAAAGAAAAAGATAAAAAAGTATTAGATTTTAAAAATCCAGCAACGCTTGACAATTTTGAAAAATGCTTAAAAGGTGGCATGGAAGCAACTATTGCACTGGCTGAAAGCATAGGAGATGAAAGCATTACTGCCTTTACTCAAAATTTAAGCCGTGTTGCTGGTGTTTCAGGGCTTGGCAAACACATAAGCAATACAATAACCCAGCAAAATAACAAAAATCAAAGCAAAGAAGTTATGAATAGACTAAGTCTTGCTTATGAAGAAAAGGTTAAAAGCGGAGCCATTAAGCTTCCAAAAGAAAAAGTTATCGAACACTCAAACCAAAAAACACTAGGTGCTAGTAGATGAAAATTTTAAAACAATTTAAAATAATAAATAATTATAAAAAATTATTTATTATTATGTTATTTTCGTGTTCCACTCTAAGTGCTGTAAATTTACCAAATATAAACGAAACTAAATTTAATTGGCTTTTTTATAAGTTTGGTAAAGAGTTTAATATACCACCCATTCTTCTTTGGGCAATAGCAAAAACAGAAAGTAATTTTGTTATAAAGGCAAAAAATATTAATAAAAATGGTTCAAGCGATTATGGATTAATGCAAATTAATTCTATACACGAGCCAACTTTAAAGGCAAAAAATTTAAGCCTTGATGACCTTTATCGTCCAGACATTAATATACAAATGGGGGCTATGATTTTAAGAAATTGCTTAAATAAGCACGGATTGGATTACAAAGCATTAAATTGTTATAACGGGAAAATTAATAACAATCCATATTCACACAAAATTTTTGCAAATTTAAATAAATTTAAAAAAGCAAAAGGAGTAATAAAATGAACTTGCATAAGGATGAAACAAGAGCTTTTTTAGAATATCTTGGATTTAATGTTGATAAACATTACAAATTTAAAATGCGAAATGATGAAAAAACAGCAAGTGCAAGTATAGATCCAAAAAATGGATACATAAAAGACTTTGGCAGCGGTTTTAGGGGCGATGTAATTGCATTTTACAAAGAAATAAAAGCTTGTGATGATAAAACAGCTTTTTTAGAAACTAAAAAGATACTTGATGATTTGAAAATTTACAATGAAATAAATGCAAACCATAATCAGGAAACAACGATAAATAACATAAAAATTCAAACATTAGAACAAAATATAATAAGAATAATAAGTAATAAGAATTTAACAACAGATGAGATATTTGAAGTTCTTTGTAAGGAAAGAAAAATCAAAGCTTATTCAAGCAGAGCCGATGATTTTTATGATAATGTTTGTGATACTATGTCTAATATGCTTGAAAAAGGCATTTTAAGTCGCAACGAACAATCAGATAGTTTTAGTATAAAATTTGAAAAAGAGCCAAAAATAGAGTATCTAGATGACAACATTATACAAAAATACGAAAACGAACGCCGTGAAAATTTTACTCGCTATCAAGAGCTGTTAGCAAAACTTTTACCAACTTGTGATAATGCAAAACGTAAAGAGTTAGCTCAAAATTTTCAAATAGGCTATTCTAAAAGTGAAGATAGGCTAATTATGCCTTTGCGTGATGAAAATGGTGGAATAATAACGCTTTGGAAATATAATCCTAATTTAAATATTAAATATACATTTAGCAAAGATCGACCACGCACAGCTTTTAATATTCTAAACTTAAAAGAATATACAAAAGATGATCGCCCTATTTTCATAGCAGAAGGCGAAAAGGACTGCCTTAATATGCTATCTCGTGGCTATAAAGCAATAAGCCTTGGCAGTGCAAGTGCTAAATTTAAATTAGAGCAAACTCAAATTCTAAAAGATTGTTATGTGGTTATTGCGTATGATTATGATGAGGCTGGTAGAAATGGAGCAAAAGCCTTAAAAGAGCAATTAAAAAATGTTTGCAATGTAGTTGAAGTAATAGACTGGGAAAAAATTTTAAAACAAAACAAATTAGAAAAAGAGCTTAAACAAGGCTTTGACTTCACGGATTTTTTAGAAGTTAGCACAAAACAAAGAGAAATAAAAAAAGGATTTGATAGATGAAAAAAAATAAGAATATAGATAAAGACAAGCTAAAGAAAAGACAAATTGTAATTTATCTTGAAGAAGATGAGTTGGAATACTTAGATTATATTTATAATAAAAAATTTTTTCCAACTCGTGCTACATACATTAGAATGCTTATAAACGAAGATAAAGAGATGAATGGTTATTAAAAATTATTTAATATTATATTAAATAATTTAATATTTTATAAAATCATAAAACAATATAAAAGTATGTAAAAATCGGCGTTTGCAACGAATTTAGATAAAATTTTACTAAAATTTTAATCTTACTTGGGAGCACAAAATGGCAAAGCGTAAAAATAACGATGATTTGTATGGCGGATTTGATTTATTTAGTATGGCAGACGCCCATCCTGAATATTTTGGCAATGATAGTCTTGGGCTTATCGTTGAAAATGCAATTAAAATAGATAAACAAATAGATGACTTGCAAAATAACATATTTAATACTATTGATGAAACAATGGATAATCAAGATGTAAAAGTTGAACCTGTCAAACAATTTAATAATATTTTCACTGATTTAAAACTAGATAAAACTATAGAGCTCGGTGGCGAAAAAGACAGATTTAGCAAGAACGTTGAAGCCATTAAACTTACAAATGAAATTTACCCAAAATTAGATCTTGGCAAAAAGGGAGAAATCGAGCTTAACATCACAAAAGAACAACAACTAGCAATTGCTAGTTTTTCAGGCTGGGGTGGCATTAATGGACTATTTGATGAGAGAAATGAAAAATGGCAAAATGAAAGAAATGAGCTAAAAGAGTTACTTTCAGAAGATGATTACAATGCTGCAAAGCGTTCAAATTTAACAGCATATTACACACCAAAAAATATTGTTAAGGCCATGTATAATGGACTTGAAAAACTTGGCATTAATACAGATGAGCCAAATTTACAAAAGAAAATTTTAGAACCCAGTGTTGGAAATGGTTCGTTTATTATTTTTAATGAAAATAAAAATTTTCATTTTACTGGTCTTGACATAGAACCTTTGACAATAAAAATGAATAAAATTTTATATCCAAATCAGCAAAATTATAATATTGGATATGAAAAATTTAGACACGATGAACAATTTGACGCAGTTATAGGAAATCCACCTTTTTTAGATGTGCCACTTTATGATAATACTCATCACGATATTTTTGGTTCGGCTCACAACTTTTTTATACAAAAAGCAACCCAATATAGCTTAAAAGAAGATGGAATTAGTGCATTTGTAGTAAGTCGTCATTTTATGGACGCCAAATACAACTCTGCAAGAGATGAAATAGCACAAAACCATACATTTTTAGGGGCTGTGCGTTTGCCAAACAATATTTTTAAGCACACAGAAGCAGAAACGGATATTATTTTCTTACAAAAAGGCAAACATCCTGAATACAATAAAGAAATCTCAAAAATAAAAGCAACTCAAATAACAGAAGATGGCATTGAATTAAAACAAAGTATCAACCAATACTTTATTGAAAATCCGCAAAATATACTAGCCAAGCCAACATATCGCACAGGACAATTTGGTAAAGGTATTTTTTATGAGCCAAAAAATGATGAAAATTTCAATCTTGATTTAGCAATAGAACATTTTATACAAGAACAGCTACCAGCAAATATATATAAATGGCGAGAACCTGCTCCGATCGTTGATTTTATCATTGAAAGCTACGATGATAACTATGAATATGTCAAAAATTTAAAAGAAAATAGCCTATTTATCCATAATGGAGAAGTTTGTAAAATAACAAGCTCGCTAGGCGATGAAATCAGGGCTTCAAAGGTAGAGAATTTAAGTTTAGCTGTTCAAAATCGTATAAAAAAATACATACCACTAAGAGATAAGTTAAAAGAGCTTATTGCATTAGAACAAACCAATATCAAGGACGATGATTTAAAACTGTGGCAAACAAGAGAGCAGTTAAACATCTTATTAGATAGCTATCACGCTAGTGAAGGTTTTTTATCTGGAAACAAAGCATCAGCATTTAGAAATTTGGATATTGAGTTTAGCAAGGTCAAGGCGTTAGAAAAAAACTATAAAAAGTCCGAACGTGCAAAAGATAGTAAAGAAGCCGTAAAAGAAAGTTGCGAAAAAGCAAACATACTACTTCGCCGAACAATTGGTTTTACGCCTGAAATTTTATTTGACAATGAAAAAGATGGTGTTTTAGTAAGTATGTATCAATATGGAAAAATTGACACTAACTATATCGCACAAAAATTAAACAAATCAAAGATTGAAGTTGAAGATAAAATTATTGAAGATAAGTTAGCTTTTTATGATCCGCAAAAATTAATAAATGGCGAACGTGAGCTAATATTTGCACCTATTTATTTAAGCGGAAATGTTAAAGAGAAATTGCAAATAGCAAAAGACTTGCAAGATATATACACAGATCTTATGCAAAATAATGTTAATGAGTTAAGTAAAGTTATACCACAAGATATTAGCTTTGTGGATATTGATACAAGATTTGGAAGTTCTTGGATACCAGTAAAATATTACAATGATTTTTTAGAACACGAGCTAAAAACTAGTAACTACGAAGAACAAGCTTGGAAGCTTAAAAATTTAGGCTCTATGGGTTGGCAAATAGATGGCGATAAGGACTATTTTTCACAATATGCTAGATACAATTACTCTGTTGAAGTTAAAGGACTTACAAATCAAAGATTAATTGATGGATATTATAAAATTCATCAAAATATAGGAAATAACAAAAGCGTATATGACATAATTGAAAGTGCATTAAACAACACGCCTATTAAAATTATGGAAAGAACCGATGAGCCTATGCTAGATCAAGAAGGTAATATAAAATACGACAAAGAAGGTAACATTATATACAAACAAGTAATTAATCCTGAAAAAACAGCAGAAGCAAATGCAAAAATAGAAGCTCTAAAAACTAAATTTAATGAATGGATTTATAGTGATAGAGCAAGAGCAAAAGAGCTTGAACGCATTTATAATGATAAATTTAACTGCTATGTAAAAGCTAAATTTGAAGGAGATGATTTAGAATTTAATGGACTTGATAGCAATATAAATCTTAGAAAGCACCAAAAAGACGCTATTTTTAGAAGTATGGTGCAAAAAAATATATTATTAGACCACGAAGTTGGAGCTGGAAAAACTTACGCAGCAATAGCTGCTGTTATGAAACAAAAAGAGCTTGGCCTTGTAAAAAAACCTCTTATAATTGTGCCAAATAACCTCGTAACACAATGGGATCAAGGTTTCTTTGAAGCATTTCCAAATGCTAATGTGCTAGTAGCTGATAAAAACTCACTAAGCCCAAAAGAAAGAGATGAATTTTTAGCAAATATAGCAAATAACGATTGGGATGCAGTTATTATTAAATATACTCAAATAGAAAAATTGCCAGTGCCATTTGAAACTCAGCAAAAAATTTTAGACAATGAAATTTATGAACTAAAAGAAGCACTCAGATATTACGAAGAACGTGATGAAGTAACAAACAAACGTTCAGCTCGTCAAATTGAAAAGATGATAGCAAAAACCGAACAAAAATTTGAAAAATTAATTGAAGACAGAACAAAGTCTAAAATTATGGATTTTTCAATGCTTGGCGTAGATAGTATAGTTGTAGATGAAGCACATAATTTTAAAAATTTAGGCGTAATTTCACCTATGAACGCAAAAGGAAAAGGAGCAAATATTTCAAGCAAAAGAGCTTTAAATATGTTAGCACTTACTACTTACATCAACGATAAAGACGATGGAAAGGTTATGTTTTTAACTGGAACGCCTGTTTCAAATTCATTGAGTGAAATTTATAATATGCAAAGATACTTGCAACCAAAAGAACTTGAAAAACTAGGTATAGACAGCTTTTCAAATTGGGCTAGTAATTTTGCAGGTATAGATATAGCACCAGTAAGGGATGCAAGTGGTCGTATTAAAATGGAGGCTAGATTTTCATCTCTTACAAATTTACCTGAACTTTCAAATATGTTAAGTCAGACAACAGATACAATCACAAACGATGATATTAAAGCATTTTCAAAAACATTTGTCCCAAATAAAGAAGTAATTTATATAAAAAGTGAAAAATCAAAACGAATTGCTGAATATATAGGAGAACCTGATGAAAATGGCTTATATCCCAGCCATTCAATCACAGGACGACTTATTCATATGGAAGGCGGCGGATATGATCCAAAAATAGATAATCCACTTAAAGTAACAAGTGATGCCAAAAAAGCAAGTATTGATTTTAGGCTTATTGATCCGACTGCACCTGATTACATAAATTCAAAAGTCAATATTGCTGTTGATGAAATTTTTAAAGAGTGGGAAAAATGGAGCGAACAAAAAGGCACACAACTTGTATTTTTAGATGTTGGCACACCACAAAGTGGCAGTGAAAAATCTTTCAACTTAAAATTAGATGAAAATTTAAGCAGAGAAGAAATTAAGACTGAGTATGTGGATGAATTTGAAAATATTAATGACACAATAGACAAAAATGAAATAAGCATAAATGACCTTGATGAAAATGGAGAAGTGCAAATAAAAGATGATTTTGATGATAGTAGATTTTTTCTTTATGGAGATATTTATAAAAAATTAACTCAAAAAGGAATACCAAGAGAACAAATAGCATTTATTCACGATGCAGTCAGCAACGAAGAAAAGGCTGAACTTTTTAGAAAGGTCAATAATGGCGAAGTTAGAGTGCTTTTAGGAAATCGTGCAAAAATGGGAACTGGCGTAAATGTGCAAAAACGTATTACCGCACTTCATCATATTGATTGCCCGTGGCGACCAAGTGATATAACGCAAAGCAATGGTAGAGCCATAAGACAAGGCAACATTTTTTACGAAAATGACCCTGAGAATTTTATTATTAAGGAATTTAGACATATCACGCCTGGCACTTTTGATGAAAGAAACTGGGAGTTGCAAAGCAAGAAAAATGAAGCAATTTTAAATTTCAGGAAAGGAATTGTTGGTGAACGCAGCCTTAGTGGCTTTGAAGAGGATTTGCTAAATTCAAACGAAGCACGTGCAGTAGCCAGTGAAAACCCACTTATCTTTACAGAGTTTGAGTTAAACGAAGCCATTAAAAAGGAAAAAAACGAGATCAAACGCTATAAAGAACAAATTTTCTCAAACGCAGACGAGCAAGAGAAAAATAATACAAAAATAGCCAAGCTTACAGCACAAATACCTAAAATCAATACTATTAAACAGGTAGTGAAACAAAATACAAAAGAAAATTTTACTTGCAAGATCAATAAATTTCAAGCTTCTGTTGCTCAAGGTGGATTTGAAGCAATCTCACACGAATTTATTATTCCAAAATATAAAGAAGTAGATTTTATGAAATTTAAAGATGAGCTTTCAAAAAGTATGTTTGAAACAAATCAAAACAAAAACGATAAATCTCTCTTGTTCGATATAGCTTTTAAAAATTCTACTAGTTTTGAAGCAGTTAAAGAAAAGCTAGAAAGCAATAATAATATTATGCAAGAATTTAAAAATGCTACCTTAAAAGACTATGAATTTAAATTAAATGGCGATATGCAAAAACCAGTTGAGCTAAATTTTATAAAAGATATAATCAAGCCTGAGCTTGATAGCATAGAGGCAAAACAAGATCAAATGGCTGGTATGTTACTTGGTAATATAAATTTATTGTTTGCCGCAAAAGATACACCAAGAGAGATTATGGAATACAAAGGATTTAAAGTCATAGACACAGCAACCAAGACAGCCTTTGAAGGCAATGTTGTATTTTTTAAGCTTGTAAATCAAGAACACGAGATAGAACTAGAACCAAGATCGCTCGAGTATCACGATGATAAATTGCGAGGCGTAAGTGCAAGAGAGCAAATCAGTCTAAAGGGCTTTATTGCTAGGATCAATAATGTTCTAAGCGATGAAGCACTGCAAAAGAGGTTAGAGAAAAACACGACCGAGCTAAAAACATTGCAAGAAGCAAATGCAACCCTAAAAGAATGGTCGGAAAATAACCAAACCTATCCAAAACAAGAGCTTTTTAATAGACTGCAAAAAGATCTCGAAATTTGCAACGCCGAAAACGACAAGATGACGGTCGATAGACAATATAAAAGTGAGTGGAGAAGCGGCGCACTTGAAGAATACAAAAACTGGGATAAAGCCCAAAAGGCAAAAATGCTTGAGAAGCTAAAAGAGCAAAACCAAAACATACAAATTCCAGTAGCACAATCCGCCATAAAATCAGCTCAAGCCACGATAGCCCAAAGAGAAGAAAAATCAACCGACAAAGGTCGAGGCTTTTAATTTGATACATTTTAGAATTATATTAAACAATTTAATATAATTCTAAATTATTTAATATCTACAAAAAATAACCGAGAAATTTATACAAGAACCCAGCAGGAGAAATAATTATTTATAATATTAAATTATATTTTATTATTTAATATTATTTTAAACTTTTTTATATTATAATTCTTTCAAACTTCAAGATAAAGGAGAAAAGATGTTGCCAAACACGCCACAGGATTATCCTACTGGCTTTGCAGTGCCTATATGGTATGCGCACCTTATAGAACAAGTTGGTGAAGAAGCCATTGAAAAACTTGGCTTTTACCCAAATGAAAGGCTACTTGAGAGTGCAAAAGCTCTAGTAGCCAAACAGGATCAAACATTGGCTAATTTTTTTAGCCAAAAGATATTTTGGGGAATTTTCTACAAAAGCAACGGCAGCGACGAGGAAGCATTGGCAGTAAATAACCGCAGAATTATTCCGCTCGTATGGTTTAGACAAATCGCCGATAGCAAATTTGCAAGCTCGCTTAAAGAGATCGCAAAGATTGCTAAAAATGATCTAGAACAGCTCATTTACGAAGCTATTTTGTATCAAGAGTTTTTTGAGCTACAAATTTTGATAAAAGACGAAAGCATAGCGTGGCTTAAAAATAACGCTACAAAAAGTGAAATTTTAAGACATCACGGCTTTAATGAAATGCTTGGATATAAGTATTTTCTAAAACGAGTTAGGGAAGGTCTTATGTTTTCGGATAAAACTTATGAAAATGGCTTCGATGAGCGAAAACTACCAAAATTTAGCCAAATGGTAGCAGATGGAGATGGTGTATTTTTACCTTGCTCACTGCTTAAAAATGAGCTGCATTTTGGTGGCGGAAACTGGCAAATAGAATATGAGTTTGTTGCCGACGGCGACTATTAATCTATATTATATTAAATTTTAAAATAATTTAATAAAGGATAAAACTATGAAAAATTTAAGTAAAGTTGCACTTGGTGCATTGATCCTAGCAATGTTTGTTGGTTGTGGCGAAGAGAATGCTAAATTTGGAGATAAAGAATATACTCACGACTACCTAAACGACAAAAGCAATGTAAAAACCCTAGTGGAACTGGTTGAATTTTGCGAAGAAAACAAGAGTGCTAATCTAAGCACTACTCAGATGAAAAACTGCGAATTAGGTAATTTTATCAAGCACAAAAAAAATCAAAGTTGGGGCGCGCTTACTGGCGGCAATGAGCCAACTGAATGGGAAAAACTCGTAGAAAAATATGGTTCAAAAGATAAAAAATAATGCCAAATTTTAAAGGATAAAGAATGTTAATTGCAATCACAAACGAAAAAGGCGGTAGCGGTAAAACAAATATTGCCATAAATTTAGCCGTAAAACTATCTCTTATGGGCGATGAAACGCTATTAATTGACGCTGATCCGCAAAGAAGCGTAGATGTTTTTACAGATATTAGAGCTGATAGCTCTTTGCCACTGCTTTTTAATAGTGTATCAAAAATAGACTCATCGCTGCTAAAAGAGATACAAAGCTTAAAACAAAAATATGATAGCGTAGTGATTGATACTGGCGGTCGTGATAGCTCTGAAATGCGTCAAGCCTTAGCAGTTTGTGATATTGCAATTATCCCAGTTATCCCAAGCGATCTTGATATTGCGGTATTAAATAAGATGATTTTGGTATTTGAACAAGCTAAAATTTACAATCCCAACGCAAAAGCACTTATTGTCATATCAAAAGCTTCGCCAAACCCATTTTTAGCCAAAAAAGTTAAGGCTTTGCGTGATTATATTAGCGAGAAAAATTTAGATGATATTTTTTTAATGAATAGCATTATTTATGAAAGAGAAGCTTACCGAAACGCATTTTCGTTAGGTATGGGCGTAAGCGAATACTGCAAAAATAATGAAAATGCTGAGATTGATTTTGAGAGCTTTTTTGACGAATTAGTTAAATTTGTAAATAATTAAAAATAATAAAATATTATTTTTTAAAGTTTTAAATAATATAATATGATAAATTTACAAGGGCGAAAAAATGCTTACAAAAGATGAAATCTTAGACTATTTAAAAGAGATTAAACCAAAATTACAAGAAGACGGCATTATAAAACTTGGGCTTTTTGGTAGTTTTGCAAAAGATAATGCCGATATCGCAAGCGATGTGGATATTACAATAGAAACTAGCAAGGATTTTGTAAATAAATTCAAAGGTTTTAATGGCTTTATATATTTAGATGATTTAAGAAGTGATTTTATGCATAAATTTAAAAGACAAGTTGATATATGCGACACAGCCTCAATGTCTTTACAAAAACAACAAAATTTACTAACAGGAGTGATTTATGTCTAGCAATACAAAAACAAACGAAAGACTTATTTTGATTAAAGATAAAATTGAAAAAATTTTTGAAATTTGTGAGAATGGAATAGTTGCCGCACTAGATGATGAAACACTAAAAAGACCTGCTATTTTAATGCATCTTGTAGCTTGTAATGAGCAATTACAAAAGATACAGGATAGTGGCGATATAAAAGTACTATCAATATTTACGCCAGAAAATATTAGGGGGCTTAGAGGGGTAAGAAATGCTACGGCTCACGATTATGAAGGGGTAAATTTATCAATAATAGAAGATGTCATTAGAGATTATCTGCCAAGCATCAAAACAAATATAGATAAATTTTTAGCAACCCAGCAAGAAATCAATAATGAAAACAGCCCTAAAGCAATCCTTTCAAGACTTGGCGATGCTTATACTAAAAAGATAGAAAGCGGAGCAATTAAACAACCACAAATAAGCGAAAAATCAAAAGAAAAGGAAAGATAAAATGGATGGTGGCGAAAATTTAGGCAATTTCTTAAAAAACAACAACGAGCGAGACTATTGGCTAGATGTATGTGTTCGTATGGCTCATCATAGCACAGCAATCGAGGGTAATACTTTAAGTCAGGACGAGACTGCTTCAATCTTGCTTGATGGCTATATAGCAAAAGCAACTAGCGAGTGTGAATTTTATGAAGTAAAAAACTATCGCCAAATTTTGCCAAAAATGTTTTCATCTTTACAAGAAAAAAGCCAAGATAGACGAGAAGCTAATAAAAGATTTTCATAGGCTAATAATGAATAATTTAATAGACAACAACGGCAAATTTAAAACTATCGAAAATTTAGTTGTAGGAGCAAATTTCGAACCTACAAAGCCGTATCTAGTGCCAGTAGCAATTAAAGATATGTGCGATAATCTATATTTTAGACTTGATAATGCCAAAAATGACGACGATAAGCTAAAAGCAATATTGCAAAGCCATATCAAATTTGAAAAAATTCATCCTTTTAGCGACGGAAACGGCAGAACCGGCAGGATAATTATGATCTATGGTTGTTTAGAGAATAATTTAGCACCAATTATAATACCAAAAGAGCAAAAAAATAGATACATTGCAATACTGCGCAACAATGACATCGATGGATTTATGGCGTTTGCTAAAGAAATAGAAAAAGATGAAATATCAAGGCGTAATAAATTTTTAAGCCAACGACCAAATAAGCAAGATAATAGTAAATCAGTCTTATCTAGGCTCAGCAATGCTTACGCCAAAAAGCTAGAAAGCGGAGCGATCAAAGCATTAAATGATACCGCAAATTCAAAGAAAAAGGAAAAATGATGCTATACTTATCAGGCTGGGAAGCATTAAATATACCTAGATTAGACGGCACAACGGCTGATTGGCATCCATTGCTTTATCTAGCCGATAAAAATAGCATTAAAACATACGAAAGCAATGAAATTTTAGGCGATCTAGGAATACAAAAACGATACATAAAAATGCTAGACAAAGAAGAATACGTCGCAAACTATGCAAGAGCGATTGCGGACTTGGTGTATAGTGGCGATACAGATGGTCTTAAAAACTGCACAAGGGATTATCTAGATGATGATGAAGAGCTTGAGTTGTTTGGCTACTTAAAACTCATAAATACGAACAAAAAAGTGGATGATTTTATGAAATTTGAGCTAACAAAGCTCTATTTTAAGGATAAAAAATGTTAGAACAATATCAAAAAGAGAGACTTGAATTAATAAAAGAAATTGTGCCCTATTTTGGAGATAATTTTGTTTTAAAGGGTGGAACAGCACTTACTTTATATTATGGACTAAATAGATATTCTGAGGATATTGATTTAGACTGCACGACAAACAATATGAATTTTATAAACAAGCTAAAGCGTCATAAAGATTTTAGCAAATGGAGTATAAATATCAAAAAAGATACAGATACTGTTTTTAGAGCTATGATAGATTATGGTGCAACTTCGCACTATGGCAACTATCCATTAAAAATAGAAGTAAGCAGCAGAAATAAAGATCTACTAAGATCTAATATTTTAAAGTATGAGAATATAAAAGGCGTTAATGTTTATTGCGTAGATGAGCTTATAAAAATGAAAGGGGTTGCATTTAGCGGTAGAGATAAGATTAGAGACTTTTATGATTTGGGATATTTACTTGGGGCTTATCCTGATAAATTTAGTAAAGAAAACTTATTCAGCATACGAGAAAAAATATTTTACTGTGGCGAAGACGAGCTAAATTTGCTTTTAAAAGATGAGAATTCTAAGCATAAACTTATATCGCAAGATAAAATTCATATAACAGATACCTATACGCAAGATGTGCTACTACGTATTGAAAATATGTTAGGACTCACAATTCAAAACGAGATCGTGCACTCTCAAGGTAATAGCAAATCAGTCCTATCTAGACTCGGCAATGCTTATGCCAAAAAGCTAGAAAGCGGAGCAATTAAACAACCACAAATAAGCGAAAAATCAAAAGAAAAGGAAAGATAATGCAAGAACAATATACGGAAATCAAAGATAGCAATATTATTAATAAACAAAACATAGACATTGCAGTAGGGCTTGGGCTTGTAGATGATCTGAAACCATCAAAGTATTTTTATAAAGCTGTTGAAAAATCGCGAACTTACAACGAACTTGAAGAAAATATAAAGAAATATTATGATGGCAAAAAGCTAGATAAAAAAGAAGTCGGCGAAAAAGAGTGCGATATAGTTTCAGTAAATATCGCCAAGTATTTAGAAAAAAGTGGCTTTACGCTATCTCCTGTTACATTAAAGACTATACATAAAAATTTATTTATAAATGCCTTTCCACAAGGGCTTGAAAAATATGTTGGAGTTTTTAGGGATGTAAATATTTCAAAAAAAGAAGAAGTCTTGGGTGGCGAAAAAAGCGTAGAGTATGGTAATTATGATGAGCTTGGCGATATGCTGGATTATGATTTTGATAGAGAAAAAAAGAAAGATTACACCAAAATGACTAGGCAAGAACAGGCTTTAAATGTCGGCAAATTTGTAAGCGGGGTATGGCAAATTCATCCGTTTCGAGAAGGTAATACTAGGACAATTGCGGTTTTTACTATTAAGTATCTGCAAAGTAAAGGCTTTGAAGCAAACAACGATATCTTTAAAGAAAACTCAAAATATTTCAGGGATGCTTTAGTGTTAGCAAATTACGACAATATGAAAGAAAATATAAAAAGTGATTTTTCATACCTAGAGAGTTTTTTTAACAAATTTATTCTAAATAAAAATATAGAGTTAAAACTGCTACCAAACAGCCCAAAGGGTCACAAAAGTGAGAAATCAGTCCTATCTAGACTCGGCAATGCTTATGCCAAAAAGCTAGAAAGCGGAGCAATTAAACAACCACAAATAAGCGAAAAATCAAAAGAAAAGGAAAGATGATGGGAATTTTGGATAAAAAAAAGGAATTCGCGTTTGTAAATAACGCAAGTGTTACCGCAAGTAGCAATGTAAGTGAGTTTATAAATTCAGGCGCAGCGGACAAAAAAGAAGATAGAAAAAGCAATGCCGGTCGACCTAGAAAAGAAGGTGAAAAGCCAGTAGCGGTTGCAATATATCTAATGCCAAGCGAAAAAGAGCGACTAGAAAACGAAGCAAAAGAGCAGTTTATGAGCCTGTCAGGGTATCTAAAACAAAAGCTTTTGGCGTAAAATAGGCACTATCTTTGAAAGTCGTGCTTTTTTACAGCTGTTTCTTTGCTATCGCTAGATTGAATTTTATCAGTTTTTTGTGTGTTTTGCAGGGCCCTAGCCTTGCTAACACCATTCTTGTTTTGTCTTTTATTGATAGTTTGACTTTGTAAAGTTATATTAGAGGCTTGTGATTTTTCTTCGCCTAAAATTTTATATTCGCTCTTTTTCTTTTCACTCTCACTTAGTGGCTTTAATTCAACTTCTCGCTTGCCCTCAACTGAGCAATCCCATACATTTTTATACACAGTTTTTTCATACCATTGTTTGGTTTTCTTATCATAAATTTTCTTTACGACTGCTTCTTGATCGGTTACCGTAAAACGAGCCCAATCGCCATTTGTAATATTATATTGTTCCATTAGTTTTTCTAAATGCTTGCCCCAAAGGATGGTTTCTTTACCTTTTCTAGTTTCAAATTTAACATAGTAAGACTCTTCCACGTGTTCCTCTAGTGAGAAATTATATTTTGCCTTTCCATATCCAGTGATCTTGTAATGGTGCGGCTTGTGTCCATCCCAAGGATCAGGGTATTTATCTCTTGCGAATTCCTTTTGTTTGCGTGAAAAATTAGTTGCCTTATAGCCTAATTCGGTTAGATTTGTCGCAAACTCATTGCGTAGATCATCGAGATCGACTGGAGCAATCTTGATCCTATTACCATTGCAATCAACAGTTTTCAAATCCAAATGACAATGCGGATTGTCCGTATCATTATGGATTGCTAATATAAAAAGATTGTTTGGAAATTTTTCTTTAATAGTTTTCATCGCCGCATTTTTAATATCATCCACTGGTATATTGTTTTCGCCCTTCATCGAAAAAACCATAACCGATAGTCTTGTTCATTTTTTGAATATAGACAGTGAAGCTTTGGAATTTTTTGATACAAATTTTAGCAAACTAAGCAAGTTTATAAAAGAAATCAAGCCTATTGAATGCGAAGCATTAAGCATAGATATTTCGAGTAAAAACGAAATGATAATATCATCATCTAGCGTTACTTTTCAAAACAAAGAGAGTAAATTTATTTTCCTTAGATCATCTATTTATAAATCAAAAATTTACATAAAAGACAATTATACTATCTTTGTAGGCGGTGAGTATAAAGGTAAATTTTGCTTCTATGAAGCAACCTTAAATAACATCTCAACGATATGCTATAAATCTGCGACAATGCGTGAATTTTTTAATATTTACTTTTCTTATTTATCAAAATTACATCTACCATTAAAAGATATAAAACTAGACTTTGAAAGAGACCCATTGTATATAAAATCTCCTTTTAAATTTAGCTCACTTGAAAATTTTATAAATAAAAAAGAGCTTTTTGTTAAAAAATATCCAAAAGAGAATTTTCTAAATGCTACCAATAAAAGCACTTTATCTGCTTCATATTTGGTACTAAAAACAAAGAAACATATTCCGCAATCACACTATCAAGAGATCATAAATTTTATTCTGCGAACTAGTCCTAAAATATCAACCAATCATCAAGCTTCATTTTTAGTAGGCAAAATTTTAAAAAGCTATCTATGCTTTAAAATACAATCAGATGAAAAAAGCAAGAACCAAATAATTTACGATTATGTCAATATGGCTTTAGAGCAAGGAGAAAATGTAAATTTAAAAATCAAATCATTTAAAAGAATAAAAGCCGAACACGATAGATTAATGTTAAATATAGAGCTAGAACGTGCGCCTGAAGTAATATTAAACAAAGACAATCCTTTTTTACGTCTAAAACTTCCAAGCGATATAAAAATGCTAACAACCAAGCAAGAGATGGTTGAAGAAGGAGTGATTAATCACAATTGTGTAGCTTCATATATAAAAAATGTAAATGCTAACAGATGTTTTATTTGTTCTCTAAGAAGAGACAATGAGAGATACACGATTGAGATTAGGCGATCAAAAAACAAATTTTGCTTGGCACAGATTAAGGGCTTTTCAAACAGTGAAGCACCAAGCGAGATAATAGAGTATGTAAATAGTGCGATATTAGCGAATAATAAAACTGTGCGATAAATAACATTTGTATGTTTTGGTTTTGCTCTTTTAGCTTCTCAAGCATTTTTGCCTTTTGGGCTTTATCCCAGTTTTTGTATTCTTCAAGTGCGCCGCTTCTCCACACCCTCAAATCATCTGCTTTATCTGGTGGATAATCATTTATGAAAAGCAATTAACAAAGACGCAAGCACTCCAAAAACTAATAAGAAAACAATAGCGTTCATTGCAAAACCTATTATGTCTATATTATTCATCTGTTTTATCCTTTAAACTGAATATCTCTAAGTTCAATATCTCTTATATTGTCGCAACATTCAATTCTCTGCTGCAGACAATATTAGAGCTGTAACTATTCCTATTATCACAAGTGACCAAAAGCCAAAGGGAGCAAAATTTTCCAATGTCATTTCTAAAGAATGCAAACCTTCTCTTGCTATTTGCTCTATGGTTTTATTGCTTTCTTCTATCATTTTCAATTTCCTCATTTTTCTTCCACATTTTCAATATTACAAAATATCTTTTTATTGCAATTGCCATATCCTTTTAGACGTTTGATCTTAAAAAGCTTGCCATCAAATTTATCAAACAACTTCCATAGTGTATTGCGACCGACTATCTCAAGATAGTTTTTGTTTGCTAACTTTTGTATAGCATTAGCAAGATCGCTTTGAGAAATTTCGCTTTTTTGATCTACAATCTCTTTTGCTAGTTGTAATGAAATTTTTTCCTTTTCATTTAATCCAAAAAAATCATCTTTGATAAATTCTAGGCTCAAATTTTTAGTATCTATTTGAACTACTGCTTCTTTTGTATGGCTTCGACGCTTCTTTGGCTTTAAGCTTAAAATCATTGTATTGTCGGCAACTATTGCATTGTCGGTTTCATTTTGCAGATAATACGCTTCATCCACACTATCCATAAAAGCAGTTGCACCTTTGTAGTTTTCATCATTTTTATCCATACCTTGCTTCGGTTGATGGTGTAAGAAAATAATAGTAGCCCCTTTATCCCTAATGCTTTGCAGATCCGCCATAAATTTGGTAATATTTTCATCTTTACTTAGACTGCCCTTGATGAAATTTCTAACACTATCAATAATGACAAGTTTATTTTTTAAATCGCCAAATTTAGCTTTTTTATTTATATTTTTAAAAAGACCAAACCTACTTAGGCTATTTGATAGAATGTATTTTAACTTGCTATTACTATCATCAACAATCTTATCGGCTTGCCTATTTTGTAACATATCGACGCCATTATCGGCATCAAAATATAAAATTTCATCGATTTTGGCATTATTTTTTATCAGATAATTACAAAGATGTAGTGCGAACATTGTTTTTCCACTACCAGCACCAGCATAGATCATATTTAGGCTTTGCTTTGATATAAAATTTGGTATTAGCCACTCAAATTTTGTATTTTTTGTATCCAAAAGTTTTAAACCCTTGATATTTAAGATATATTTTGATAAAATATTGTCGTTCTGTAGGTGGGCTGCTGACTTCATATTGTAGCCCCCTTAAATTCTAACTTCTCCATTATTTAATCTCTTGTTTTTTAAGCCACTCATTTACACTAGCTATACTATATAAGATTTTTTTGCCTATTCTAATATATGGCAACGGTGGAATTTTAGAACTATATTTTTCCGTATAGTTTCTTCTAAACCTAAGTCTATTTTGCTTTGATTTGCTTATACCAAACATCTCTTCAAACTGCTCCGGCGATATAAAATCTCCTTGCATTTTGATTTCTTGGTTATCCACTATTTCAATCATTTTGAAACCTTTATATAAAATTATAAAAATCAAAAATCATTTTAAATCATTAATGCTTATTTTTTACTTAATATATTAAAATATTGCCTAGTTTTTGATATAATATTATTAAAAACTATGGAAAAATAATATGAAAACAAACGGATACGGCGATAAATTAAGAAAATTACGCAATGCTTACGGACTTACACAAAGTGAATTTGGTGACAAGATAGGAATAAGTAGAGTTAGGGTTAATTCCTATGAAAACAACATTACCCCACTTCCTATGCAAGTAAAATACAAAATAGCTGAGGCTACTGGTATTAATATTGAATATTTTGATAACGATATAGATTTGGCTACTGCAATCAGTAAATACGGCATAAGTTCCGAAAATGGCAAACTGCAAATAAAAACCAATAAAGAGACAATTTGCACCATATACGATGACTTATACGACTTTGCAAATGGTAGGTATAGCATTGATCCATATCTGCAAAAGGTTCAAATTTTAACAAAGCTCTTTAATTTATCAAAGCCATATGACTATAATTTTGTAGTCGCCACTAACAAAAAAGCTATCCCATTTGCAAGCGATGGAGATATTTTAGTGATCGTAAAAGACAATATACCAAAAGACAATGCTCTTTTGATCTTAAAAGTAAATGATGAAATTCTAGTTAAGTATTGCAGAATAAATCCCTTCAATCAAAATATTAAGCTTTTTTCAACCAATGATGATTTTTCAAATATTGAGTTATCACAAAAAGAACTTTACGGAGTTGAATTTTTAGGATATATTGTAAATATCTTTAGAAATTATCAACCTGAAGTCTAATTTTAAACATAATTTTTTCTTTATTGGTATGGGGGTTTGGGGGCTTGCCCCCATGTTTCAAGTAAAAGTTCAAAATTTGGCTTTGCCAAATTTTGATTTACCTATTATCCTGGTTTTGTTTCTTTTTCAAAAGACAATAGTTCCCCTTCCTTTATACTTTCGTAAGTGTATTAGTAGATTTTTGACAATAAAAAACAACTAATTATAACTTGTAAAAAATAAATAAATTATAAACAATACAAATAAGCTAATATGGTAATTTTTGGAGTAATTATTTGATATATTTTATTCTATGTCCCATAAAATGTGATATTTTATGATATTTGATAGTCCTAGTGAACCCACCACTATAAATTTATTTCTAATTGCTATCGCTTAAATTTAAAACCATAAATTTAATTAAATTACATATTTTCTAAATTTTACGTGTTTAAATATACTTGTTTTTAATCCATTCTCATTAATAACAACATCTCTTTTTGTTGTTGCATAAAGTGGAGTAATGTCATTTTCTAAGCAAAATTTTACTAGCAAAAATGTAAGCCCAAAATCTCCTTGTATCAAAGCAAAATCCTCACTTTTGGCATTTTTATCTAAATATTCAAAAAAAGATTTTGCATAATTTAAAAGCTCATTTTCTCCAAATTCAGCTGGAACTTGAGAGAAATTAGCTTGCAAATCACTTGGTAAATTTACAAACTCACTGATTTTTAGTGAGTTTTTTGCATCTATGATTTGCTCATCTGTTAATTTATGTGAAAAAAACAAAAAAAGTTTCATTTTACTCCTTTAAATTTGGATTGAAATATAATTCTTTATTTTTTAAATTTAGGGCTAGAATTTTACTTTTGTTATTAGTTTTAAAAAGATCATAACACTCATCTGTTTTTGATAGTTTACCATTATAAAAATCTAAAAGTTTATTTTTTACTGTATCTGTTTTTATATTTTTAGTTAAAGTTTTGTTTCGCACTTGAGTAGCAAATTTTTCTAAATGATAGCTTGTAAAATCTTTAACTCGCTCTTCATCTACTATCTCTACTAAGTTACTTAAAATATCTTCTTTTAAAACTAAATTTTCAAAATCACCTAAAAGGATTTTAAGCTCACTCTTAAGACTTATGTTCTTCGTACTTATGTGAGAAAGTTCATGTCTTATCTCTCCTATTTTCCTTCTAAAATCTGCCAATTGCATAAAAACAGCACTATTTAACTCTATAAAATAATCACAAGGTGGTTTTATTTCATAGTTTTTATCATTTAAAGTTCCTTGATTTATAAAATTCAAACAAAGTTGCAAAACTTCATAATTTGGCTCTAAGCTGTTTTTGGAAATAATATATTTTTTTAAATATTTAAAAAAATACATATGTAAAGCCTCTATTAAAAAGTTCGAAGTATTTAAAAAATAGTTCTTATTATATAAAAATTTTGAAATTTTATAATAAACTTCGTATCGCTCTTTTTTGCTAATATTTTCAAAAAATTCTATATCATTCAAAACTTCTGAAATTTCATTTTTTAAAAAATAAAGGTCACTATTTTGACGAGATATTAGTTCGTTTTTTAAATCTGGGTATTTTGTAGTACACTTTAAAATTTGATTTGATAAAAGACTTTCACTAAAATCTTTTAATTTCAAATACAATAAATCCTCTGTATCGCTGTATGGGATCTTTACAAATTCATTAAAACTTTTTAATACGAAGAAAAAATCAATTATATTAACATATTCAGTCAGAAATTTAAACTCAAAAACACGTGGTTTTCCCATTTCGCTAATTTGTTCAGCGTAAATGATTTCTATTTTTGCTTTATTTCTATTCAAAAGAGCTAACAAAAAGCCCATAAAAGCAGCATCTCTCATAGAGTGAGTTATGTCTATAATAATTTTATCATCTTTTTAAATTTCATCTGAAATAGTTGAAAAAAGCTTTTTATAATCATCAAAATAATCCAAAATTTTACACTCTTTTGGATAAGTTGGAGCTTCTTTAAAATTTATAGAGTGTAAAATTACTATATTAGCATTAGGATTTGATTTAATCAATGCTTCTGTAGCTGTTTTATATTCGTCATTTTTGATAACTTTTTCGCACTCTCCTGCTAAATATAAAGAAGTATTAGGCGTTAGCACTGTTCGTTCAAAAGATATTATCTTCATCTTAACTCCCCTACCTTAGGTAAAATCTTATCTTTATCTTTAAAATCGCCAAGTTCCATATAGCTAAAATCTGCTTTTTTATCATCTCTTAGCATAATTTCTAGCTCTTTTAATCTATCAACTTCCCATAAGCTTTTTTTATCTTCTCCTAATTTATCTAAAATAAACTTTTGAAATTTAGATATAAAATTTTGGCTACTATTTTCTAAATTTGGCTCACAAAACTCACTATTTTCATCAAATAAAGTGCTGTATCTTTTTTCTAAATCATAAATTTTTAAATTTGCTTTGATTTCTATCTTGCCAAATCCTAAAGGTTTTGCCATACCGATTTTATGGTAGCAATTTTGTGGTAAATTTAAAACAAAAAGCAAAGCTCCAAGCTCTATATCGCTTAAACTCTCAAACCTTATCTTTGTTTTAAAAATATTTTCGCTATCAAGTGGCTTGATATGCTTTTTCATATTTTCATTTGTATTTTGTTTCATTTTTCCATTATGATGGTTTAGATTAAAATTTTGATGATGATAGAATTTATACCCTCTTATTTTTGCGTCTTGACTATCATAATGCTTAATCTCTGAAACATTTTTAACGCCTTTTTGCTCTAAATAAAGATTATACGAAGTTGGTTTTGGTGATGATAAAATAATCTCTACATCATTTTTAGTAAGCCATTTTGGTTCATTTTTTAGCGATGCATCTTCAAAAAACACTCTTGTAGCCAAAACTTTATCTTTTCCAAAAATAGCTTGTGTTAAATCTAATCTCTTATCATCTTTTAAATTTTTATCTATTATGTCGCCAATGCTGTTTTGGTAAGGAATCCTAAAATAAGAAGTATGGCCGAAAAAAACCTGCTCTTTATATTTGTCATCTGGATCGTTTTTTTTATTAGTTATTGCATAAAAGCAAGGAATACCATCTGGGTACTGCTTTTTGTCCTTAACTAGTTCTATTAAATTTAAAAATTTTCCTTGCTTAAATTTTTTCTGACTATCATATATATATGGTTTAATATCTCTATTGTAATCTAGTTCTATTTTTTCTTCTTCATTTTTTGGATAAAAAAACTTATAGCAAATTTTATTTCTATTATCTTTTATATTTCTACCTTTTAAAAAAATATTCCCTATTTTTCCAACATAGACTACAAAGCGGTCATTTTTTTGAATAATTTCCATATTTTTTTGCTCTTTTGAATATTTTTTATCTAATTTTTTTACTTCATATCTGTTTAAATTTGTATTTTTTTCAGCTTTTGAATCTATATAAGAAACTTCATCACATTTTGTTGGAACTATATAAAAATCTCTATCATTTCTACATCTTAAAATTCCAGGAGATGAGTTAGGTTGTAATTCTCCTTCGCTATCTTGATATTTTAAAAATTTTTGATATGTCGTTTTTAAACTATCATCAGCCACACCTGCAACATCTCTAAAATAAAACTTATGGTCATTAAAAAAACTAAATTTTGAGTATGAACAAATTTCAACCAATTTTCTTATCATTCCTCTAATTGAACTTCCTGGGATCTTATACTCGCCATCTACATTAAAAAAATCATTTAAATCATTACTTTTACCACTATCTCCTATAAAAAGTGGTGATTTTGTAGTTATGTTTAGTTCTATCTCGCCACTATTTCCACTAAATCTACTAAGCCCATCGCCTTTTACAACTCTTCCTTCTTTGTCAAATTCTAAATCCAAAATAGAGTCTTGATATATCACCTTACTAGGCAAAGAGACAAAATTATATGGAGCGTGAGCGTTGAATTTTACAGATTTTGGTTTATCTTTTCCCATTTCTTAACTCCTTTCATACTTGCTAATCTAAAATCTTTGAAAAAGGCCTGATTTGTGTCTTTAAATGTAGATATATAATCTCTTCTAGTAACTGCTACTAATTTAAAATTTTCATTTTCTAGCGGGATTATAAACTCACTTCCGCTTTTGCTTGATAATTTGCAAAATCCATTTTCAAGCTCTTCAAATTTAGAACCCATTAAATAAAACTCGCTTTGTATATAATCTTCATCTTCTTTTAGCCCATTATCATCTCTAAGCCTTGCCAATAAATCTCTACCTTGATTATTAATAAAAAGTTCTTTGTTTTCATCAAAAATTCTAGCTGTTAAAATTTCATCTAACTTTGGCATATCTCTATCATAAAACTCAAATTTAAAATCTCTAATTCTAGCAAACTCGATACTCTTTCTTAGCCAAAAAATCGCATAACCATTTTTTATTTGATTAAAAATTTCATCTTTATTTATCGTTTTTATCATAATTTCTCTCCTAAATTTGCTACAAATTTATTCAAATCATCCTTGCTATAGGTTTTATCTTTTTGATAAATTTTAAAATTTCCATTATAAGCTTCAAAGCTAGCATCTTTATCGCTATCATCTTCTTTTGATATTTCAAAAACTCCACGCCCTACATTTTTACCGCCACCAACTGCAAGTTTTGAAGTCGCTAAATCCTTTAAAACTAGCAAAATAAGCCCTATTTCTTTATAATCTGGATTTTTAATCAAAACATCAAGCCTGATATCTCCTTTAAATAGTGGCTCGCTATCAAATAACGCTCCATCAATAGTAGAGCCACTAAATCTATCTATTTTAGTTCTTTGTTGGATTTTTGTAAAAGCTTTATTTATGACACTTTCTTTTATTTGTATTTTTGATTTTTTAGCCTGTTTATTTTTTTCATCAACATAACCAAAAAGATCGTCTATAAAACTCTCATTCTCTCCTAAAAATTTAGCTATTTTTAAAGCTCTATTTCTAATAGCTCCTTTTAAGCTCGTCCCACTTGCTAAAAACTCATTATTTTCATATAAGCTTCCTATATCAGAGTCGCTTAAAGCAGAAGCTGAACCTATCAAGAGTGAGTTTTTAATGTCTAAATTTAGGCAAAATCTTATCTCTTCATTTTCTTTTTTAACTAAATTTGGTTTATAATTATCAAGCTCTTTTTTATCTAAAAAGCTCTCAAAAGCTCCATTTTGGCTAAAATCATATCTTGAAACTCTAATATCACTAAACTTAATCTCTCCTAAGCCACTCATAGTCTTAGCCCCTATAAAAAGCCCATTTTTCAAGATAGAATAAAATATATCAATAGCCCTATACATATCATCTTGGTTATGAGATTTTCTTATGGTTACTTCTGCTTTGAGCTTAAATTTAGCCCCGCTTCCTACAACTTCATAATCATATAAAGCCCCATCTTGAGTAATTCCTGTAACATTTGACACCTTGATACCGTTTCTTATATTTATCTTTGATTTTGATATAAGCTTAGCATCACTTAGCATAAGCTGGCTTGGACTATCGCCATCTCCTAAAATAGCACTAGTTAAGCTATCATCATATTTTTTAAACTCGCTTCTTATCACGCCTATAAGTGAAGTAGCTGGTATAAAAGGGTTTTCATTTGCATCTTTTACCACCATACTATCTATAAATTCACCATCCCCACTACTGATACTAAATGCTGTTTTGTTTGTCAAATTTGCTGTGATTATAAATTTCTGTTTAATTCTAGGCATTTTTTTGATCCTTCTTTTTTAAGTAACGAATTTTATTTACAAAAGCTTTTATTTGAATTTCATCTTTGTATTTATCTATAAAATCTTTTTTTAAATTTGAGTAGATTTTATCTTCAAAAAACTTATCTAACCCATAAGGAGTAAATTCTTTACATTTATCTTTGATTTTTTGATTAAAAGTGGTGAGTTCTTTGTTATCACTATTGCTTTGCTTTGCTTTATTAAGCTCGTTTTTAAACTCTTCAAAACTAGCAGATTTTAAGGCTGTATTTTCTAATCTTGAGTATTCGTTTTGAGTTAGGCTTTCATCTTTATGAGTGATTTCATCTTTAATGTATCTCGCATCAAGTAAGATCTCACTATAAATTTTATCTTTTAAAATCTTTAAAACTATCTCTTTTTGGCTATCTGAAATTTTTGTAAAATCTATTTTGTTATCACGACTTTCTCTTTTGCTTTCTTTTAAATTTAGCCCATTAAAATTCTCATAAATTTTAACTTGCCCATAACCGTGCTCTACTAATTCCCCAAAACCATTTTCTAGATAGCTTACATCAATTGGCTCTTTTAAAGTGATTTTAAAGACGTTTCCAACTTCAAAAGCTAAAACCTCAGGAATTTTAGATTTATAATCTAGTTTATAAAATTTATGTCTTGAAAATCTGGCTTTTGACTCTATTTTTTCTATTTCTAAATAGCGTTTAAAACTGCAAATATCTGGCGAAAATATACCATTTTCATCAAAAAGAACTAATGGACTTTGACACACCATATAAAATTCTTGCAATTTTTTATCTAAGTTGCTGTTTTTTGATATATTTATGGAAATTTTAGAATTTGAGTAGCCTTGATTTTTAGATCTTCCAAATTTGATATTATTTCCAACTTCTTTTTTTACTTTTTCAAGCAAATCATTATCGCAAATTATCTCAGCTTTAAAAGCTTGATTTTTACTAAGTGCTTCATATGCAAAAATAGCTCCGTTATTTTTATTACTACTTTGTTTTTGCCTATCTCTTTGCATATGAAAAAAACTCTCTATTTTAGGTGATTTAATATAAATTTCTTCATTGTTTATACTAAAAAATTCACCTAAGCTTCTTTTTTTATTCTCATCACCTTGCATAAAACTATCAAAAACAAGGCTTTTTTCTTCTTCATTTTTAGGATATTTATACTTTTCTAAATTTTTAGGCACAGGGTAGTAAATTTTAGAATTTTCAAACAAATATCCATTTTTTACTATCGCTTTTTTTGCAAATTCATCTCTCAACTCTCCACTAAGTTTAGATAAAATCGCCCCTTTTAAGGTAGTAGCTGGGATATATTTATAACTTTTTATATTAAAATTATCTCCCTTTTTTAAAGTTATAGCAGTTGGTTCTTTTAATTTTATAACAATACCATCATCTAAAATATCATCTTCTTGCACATTTTTTTCTTCACAAATTTTACACTCTATTTCGCCAAGTCCTCTATTTCTACTGCTTCCTATTCGCCTTAAATTCCTAAAACTAAGTTCTATTAAGTCTTTAAATTTTCATCTTTTAAAATAATTTTCATCTCAAAAACAAGACCGCTTTTTATAACTCTAAGTTTTCTTAAATATCCATCTTTTGCAACTCCATTATCATCTAATGAAGTTTGATTTAAAATAAGTGAGTTTAAATTTAAAATACTATTTCGACCAAATTCAAGGCTTAATTTTTTATAAAAATCAAAATTTTCTAAATGTGCATCAAAAAGCTCTATTAAGCCATCATTTTTAGCCGTACCAAAAAGAGTATTTATTTGCCTTTCTATCTCGTCGCTAGCTAAATTTTGCATTTCCAAAATTTCAGTTGCACTCTCTCTTAATGCACCTTTTATCCTTTTTGATGGGATATAAAAAATACCAAATTCATCACTAATACTATCTAAATCTATAAGCCCATCTCCGCTTGCATTACTAAATAAAGCATTGCTTAAAAGTTTAATTTTAACTAATTTTGTCATATTTTTCTCCTAATAAAGGGTAAAAATTTAATAGCTCAATAGCTTCAAGCAGCATCTTTTCATTTTCTATTTCGCCATTATTTAAAAGCTTTGAATCACAATAAATTTCAAGATATTTTTGAGTATTTTCTCTACTTTGAAGAAGTAAATCTCTTAATTTCATAATTTTTGTTTTTGAAATTTGTTTTAAATCATTCATTAAATTTAAAAGCTTATTAAAATCATCATCGCTAAAACCTTCATTAAAAAGCTTCGTATCATTTCTAGTGTAATATTTTTCTCTTAAAAAGTCTAAATCACCTAAAATATTGGATGAAGTGATGATAAAATCTAAGCTTGTTTTTATTTTTTCATCTTTTCTTGTGATCTTTTTAGCGCTCGTAGCTAACTCTTCAGCTATCTCATAAGCTCTAAAAAATGGTGTTTTTCCCTTAACGATAGCAACTCCACCACTTGCATATAAAGGCTCATTTTCTTTTCCAAATTTAATTCTTGAAAGCTCATTTATAAAAGTTTTTGCTATCCAAACTCCAAGCCTTCCTTCGCTTACAAAAGTAAAGTCATCACCACTTAAAACAATAGGGCGAAATGGAAGAATCTTATCTTTTATTTCTAAATTTTTAATATCTGCAAAACTAAATTTATCTAAATTTTCTATTAGCTTTCTTACGGTTTCTTTTAAAGCTATTTGCATACCATTATCAATATTTTTTGAAAACTCTTTATAGTCATCTCTTGTTTTTAAATTTTTAACCTTTTTACCTAAATCATTTGCGTCTATATGCCCTACAGCGATAAATGATTTATCATTATGGATGATTTTATCAAGCTCTGTTGAGAATTTATAATCACCCAAAACTTCACTTAATAATTTTGAAAAATTCTTATTACTATCATCTGCCATTTTTTGTTTGATATATGTAGCTTTGCTTATGTGAGAATTTCTTAGCTCATCAAATTTGCCCGTCGCTGGAAAATCACTATTTGGGCAAAGCTCTTCAAGCCCTAACGATAAACCTTGAGATAGTGGATAAAAGCTATTTTTAATATCTTCTAAAATTTGATGAGTTTTACTATTACTTTCTTTAAAGTTACTTTCTTCAAAAACTGGATTTAGCCCAAAATAAACAACCAAAGATGGATAGTTTTTAAGTAGAAATTTAGAATATCTATTTATAAACTCTTTTGCTTCTTTTTCGTTATCAAAGAAAATTAGTGCATTTCCGCCACCAAAATTTCCATCAATTTTATCTAAACTCATTTTTTCTTTTATATAATCTTTATCGGTAACCCTCCTAATAATCTCACTAGCTCCTGCTATATCCCTAAGCTTATTTGAGCTAAAAATATAATTTTGCTTACCAGCGATATCAACTAAAACTGCTGCTTTCATATCTCTCCTTTAAATATAGTCAATCTCTATGCTTCCAAGCCCAAAAGTCGTGCTTTTTCCAGCTCCTATTATTTTGCTAAGTTCAAGTAATTTAATACCCTCATCATCCAAATCAAAAATCTTAAACTCCCCAACAACACCACCAAATTCATATTTTTTTCTTTGCCTGTTGCTATATCTATTTAAATTTACAAATTTTAATCTTTGAGTAAATTCACGAAATTTAGGTATATAATCAACTTTTTCATCTATGTTTTTAATTAAATTATAATGCCTTTTTATGCCCCTTAAAAACTTTGCAATATTTAAATTTTTAGTGATTATTTTACCGTCTTGTTTGATTCTTAGCGGAGTTTTTAAATTTACCTTTATGTTATTTTCCTTAAATTCAGGCATATAATTTAAACTCCTAAACTCTTTTGTTAATAAAACTCTATCTTCATAAATTAACTTTCCATTTAGCAAAATTCTTTTAAACTCAAATTTATCTTTTCTATATCCAAGTCCGATATTTTGCATATTTTCAAAAGCAACTATAAAATATGGTATAAATTCATTCATATCTTCAAATAGATAAAATTTAAAATCGTAAGAATCTTGCGAAATTTCAAGCCTTAAATTTGGTGTTTGATTTGGGGGTTTCGTAAATTTTATAAAAAAGACATTTATAAGCCATATAGCAATTTTGACATTTTGAGTCTATAAAAGGACAAACCACAGCCCTTAAGGCATAACCAAAACACCCTCTAATGGCAGAGCCAGTAAAGATATTTTTGGGTTTTAAATTTATCCCTTCTACACTTAAAAATGCATATCTTAGCATCTTAATTCCTTAAATTTACCTGTATATAAAATTGCAAAATTATTTTAAAACTTTCATTTATTATAAACTTCTCTTATTTTAATATTTTTTTAATAAATTTTATATTAAAAACTGATAAAATATATCATTTTTTAATTATAAACTAAATTTTCAAAACAGTTTTTATCTTTTTGATCAAATTAAGCTCACAAAGAGTCTCTAAATCTCTTTTTGAGACAAATTTTATGCGAGATTTCGGTTAAATTTATTGGCTTATTTAATATTTTATAATCTTTTTTCTCTTCTTTTTAAAGCTCTGTTTTTCTTACCAAGCAAACTTTTTTTAAATTTTAATTTTGATTTTTAAACTCTATTTTTTAGTCATTAAAGCCAAATTTATATCATCAAATGTTGAATTTCTTAAAGCCAAAAACTAGCTTTAAAAATATTATTTAAATCCTTGCAAAACTGGCATATTTTATAAGTTTTAATACACCTAATTTATTTGATTTTTTATCATAAAGCTTAGACCCGCCATCACTCATCAAACAAACCAAGGCTGATAATAATCAACTCCTTTGTCTTTATACTCATTTTTTCTATTTTATAAAAGATCTAAAGCTAAATTTACAGCCTCACCCATCGGAGTTCTGTCATATGCATTTAAATTTGGATGGCTATCATCGATATTAAGCCCTTTAAAATCTCTATTTTGTTGTGCAAAACCACCAAATGTAACAATAAAAATTTCAGCAAAATACAAAGCCATCTCATCTTCTTTTATCGCATTAAAGAAAATCTCTATCCCTTTATTTAACTCATCTATAGGAGCACCTTCCATGGAACTACTTATATCTAAAAACGAGTAAACAAGAGCTCTTGGTGTTGGATTTTCTACTAAATCTACTAATGATTCATTTATTTTTTCTCCTTTTTATTGTTAAATTATAATTCATTTTTCATACATATAATGTCTTTTTACTTTTTAAATATTTTTATTATAGTTATTAAATTTACTTTTTTTGTTTATTTTTCTTATGTTTATGCCAAAATTTATCATTTTTATAAAAGCGTTTTAATCTAGTTGGATAAATTTCATAACTCATATTATCTTTCATATATCCATTTTCTAAGGCAACATATAACACTTTTAAAGATGTTTAGTGATGGTAAAAAGGTGAATTTTATATTCTTAAAATACCCCATATGAAATGAAGTTAGCACTAAAACGATAGAAAGATATATAAAAAGTTCTTTTGATTTTTTAGAAAATAACGGTATAAAAACCATAAAACAAAAAAATTCTAATGGTTATATAGAGAATGAAATTTTTAAACTTAATGAAGCAGATAAAAAACATTTGAAAAAATTTCAGATGATATAAAAACAAGCTATATTTTTTTAAACAAACCCTAAGAAGAGATAAAAATACAAATTTACTAACCAAACTAGAGATCTATAAAAAACAGACAAAAAATTTTGATAAAATACTACAAAAATGACGCCTTTAACGAAAGAATACTGCAACCATACTATATAATATTTATGAATGAAAACTTCTACTTAGACTGCTATTTTCAGAAGAAGAAAATTATCTTAAATGTAGATAAGGATGTAAAGAGATATTTTAAAGCAAAGAAGTTTGTTAATTCAAAAAGAATTTTAAATGAAAAATTTGATGATGGTTCTATAAAAGCAAAATACAATGTTTCTCAAGAATTAGAATTACTCTATTTTACCCTTAATTGGTCAAGTGATCGAAGTTTTAGAGCCAATTAGTCTAAGAAATAAAGTAAAAAGTATTTTACAAGAAACACTCAAAGATATAAATAAAATTTTGCTTTTATTGAAATATTATAAGAAATATAAAGGCTTTTTAACTTACATTGAGCTACGATAGTAAATTAATTAAATCTTAAATTTTGCTATGTTTAAATACAAAAAATTAATTTGCTTAGTCGTTGCTCCACTTGTTTCAATCCCCTTAACTCGGGGCTTTGCTTTTAAATAAAAGATGAGAATTCTAAGCATAAACTTATATGTTTCAATCCCCTTAACTCGGGGCTTTGCTTTTAAATATACATCAGAGTAAGAAGTCTATACAATGGGGTAGATTTGTTTCAATCCCCTTAACTCGGGGCTTTGCTTTTAAATACAAATAGTTCAATATGGTGGAAAATTAAACAAGGAGGTTTCAATCCCCTTAACTCGGGGCTTTGCTTTTAAATTCAGTACCTTACTACATAGGTACTGATAAAACAATGTTTCAATCCCCTTAACTCGGGGCTTTGCTTTTAAATTTCGCGAACTAATCCTAGCAGGAGGCGTCGATGCAAGCGGTTTCAATCCCCTTAACTCGGGGCTTTGCTTTTAAATTTAGAAGCAACTAAAGTATTAAAGGAATTACTAAAGCATTTAATAAAGTTTCAATCCCCTTAACTCGGGGCTTTGCTTTTAAATATATTTTGCCGTGCTAGGTCCATCTAGCGGATATGCGTTTCAATCCCCTTAACTCGGGGCTTTGCTTTTAAATCCAAAATACATAGTCTGCAGCACGACGAGGTAAATGGTTTCAATCCCCTTAACTCGGGGCTTTGCTTTTAAATTTAGAAACTAGTACCGTAATGGTCTCAAATCTTCAGTTACTTTGTTTCAATCCCCTTAACTCGGGGCTTTGCTTTTAAATAGATAATATGGCTGAGGAATTATTCAAACAAATAGGGTTTCAATCCCCTTAACTCGGGGCTTTGCTTTTAAATTAGCATATTCCAAACCAGAATTAGGAAACGTATACTTGTTTCAATCCCCTTAACTCGGGGCTTTGCTTTTAAATTAAGTAGAAATTACTACTAATTAATTAAAATTATAAATTTTGTTTCAATCCCCTTAACTCGGGGCTTTGCTTTTAAATAAAAGCTATGGGATGACTTGTGGATAGGGGTGAAAGGGTTTCAATCCCCTTAACTCGGGGCTTTGCTTTTAAATAGCCTAAATTTCACACCCTAAATCTAAAAGCATTTGGAATTATACTAAAATTTACTTATTGAACCCTTAATATACGGCAATTTAATAAAAAAGTTCGCAAATATAGCAAATTTGAAAAAATGCAACTTAAGGCTTTTTATAAATTTTAACAAACTATGCCCTAAATTTAGGCGTTTTCGTTTATAAAAAAGTTCGCAAATCAAATTTAAAAAAGATAAAATTTCAAAGTTTGCGAATTTTATCAAAATTGATTAATTTTTGAATCCCTTAAAATGGGCATTTGAAAATTAATATAAAATAAAAGTTCGCAAATCATTTTACAAAAAATTACAAATTTATGATTTGCAAATTTTTTATAAACATATAAATTTTAAGCTTTAAGGCTTTAAATTTTACATACAATACCTTAAAATCGCACCTTGTAGCTTTAAAAAATAGAGCCTAAATATTTCAAAAAAAGTTAGCAAATCAAAATAAATAGATTTTGATAAGCTAAATTTAAACATATAAATCTATGCTTTCAAAAATTTCTTCTCTATCACAAATCTCAAAACTCTTATTAAGACAATTTTCACAAATTCTATAAAATCTTATGCTGTCTGTTTTGGGGTTTGCTAAATCGCTAAGCTTTTTTGCAAGTTGATTTAATTTAGTTTGATTTAGCTCACACTCAAAAACGCTTAAATTTACTCTAATGCCGATACCTTCAAGGATATCGGATACTTTTTTGCGAGATTTATTTTTGCAAATGTCATAAGTAACTAGATATTTCATTAAAATTTTCCTATGAATGGTTTGTATGTTTTAGACTTTTCATTAATATAATTAGCCAATGCATAACACTGAGATGATATGATATTTTCTATCTTTTTAGTCTCTTTTTTGTGGGTTATGTAGCTACCAAGCTTTTCATTTATGTTTTGGGCGATTAAATTTCTAGATTTTATAGTTAAAAGACCATCTTTATTTAATGATAGCGGTTCATTTTTATTAAACATAGAGATTATAACTCTATCAACGATAAAGGTTCTAAATTCTTCTATCATATCGTAACTTAAAGTTGGTTTTTGTCCATTTAAAGAGTGCAAAAATGAGATATGCAGGCTAAGTCCTGATAACATTAAATGATAACAAATTTTGCCATATAGTATCGCATAGGCGTAGTTTAGAGATGAATTTACAATATCTTTTGCACCAAATGTAACTCTTGACTCAAAAGGAACATTTAATATAGCTTTTAAACTATCCCAATAAATAACAGACATACTACCTTCAAATCCCATAAGCTCAGATATGGTATTTGCTTTTTTAATCTTGTAGGATATGTCTTGAAATTTAGAAATATTTAAATCAAGATTTTTGTGATATTTATTAAGGTATTTCATATAATTTAACTGATTTTTTGACTTTGAGTATATAAAAGCCCTAGCAAGATAGAGTTGTTTTTGAGTCCCTAAAATCATAGCTTGCTTGTGTATGATTTGAGTTTGGCTAGATTTATAAGTAGTAAAAGTTGCGTAAGGATTAGCAAATTTATCTATAAAATCTATATGGATATTTTCATTCGCACATCTTTTAATAAACTGGGTTGAAAGTGAAATTGAGTCGGAATTTATAATAACTCTTTTAATCTTTAAAATAGGAAATGTTTTGTAAATTTTGCCATACTGCTTTATAGTTATCGTATTTTTGCTAACTCCTAAATAAAGTGATTTTTCATTTATGATAAGAGTTTGATTGAGAGCAAATTTTTTAGCATAAGTGTTTCTTTTGTCGTTGATTTTAGATTTTGTTTGCTTAGCTTCTTTATTAACTAGAACTTTTTCATAAGCTTTATTTAGGATTAGTTTTATAGTGTTATTTATGATTTGCTCGTCAAAAATCAAGTCAAGTTTTATTTGGCTGATGAAATTTATAAGCTCTTTTTTGTTTTTTATATGTTTTTTGTTTTTTTCTAAAAATACTTTATGAGAAATGCTTTTAATCACTTCTTCTTGCAAAAGTAGATGCTGGGGTGAGCTTTTATTTATAACTTTTAAATAGTAGTTTTTTATACCAATAAGTGTGGCGTTAAATTCATCTATAAAGGTTATAAATTTAGTGTTTTTTAAAGATAGTTTTTCTATTTCTTTTATAGCGTTTTCAAATTTAACACTGTTGATTAGGCGATTTTTACCCATAAAATCAATACCTAAAAATGTAAAGCCTTCATTTATATGAATTATTTTAGTTTTTTCTAAATTTAATGATAGATCAAGGCTTTTTAGCATATTTATGAGGCGTGGTTTGAAATTTATAGCTTTTTGTTTATCGTCAAAAAACATAGCAAAATCATCAGCAAAACGAATAAAATTTATAGAGTTTTTGCTTAGAAATTTATCCATTAAATCAAGATAAATATTAGAAAGTAGCGGTGAAATAATATCTCCTTGGTGGATGCCTTTTTCATGTGAAATAAAATCATCTTTTTTAAAGCCACCCGTTTTTAAAAAAAGAGTTATTAGGTTTAAAATATTTTCATCTTTTATGTGGTAATTTAGGATTTTTAAAAGTTTGGTGTGATTTATGTTTTCAAAAAAGTCCTTTATATCAGTTTTAAAGATCCAGACATTTCCCCTATTTATATAATCACTACTTCTATTTATGGCTTGGCTTGTAGATTTGTTTGGGCGATAAGCATAAGAGTTTGATACAAAAAACTTATCAAAATAAAAAAGCAGTTCGCTATAAAGAGTTTTTTGTATGATTTTATCTTTTATGCTTGCTAGAGCTATGGGGCGAGTTTTGCTGTTATCTTTTTTGATATCAATTTTTTTAATAGGCTCTGGCGTGTAGGTATGGTTTAAAACTTCATCTTTTAAAGCGTTTAAATTTTCATCTAAATTTTTTCTAAATTCATCATAGTTTATCTCATCAAGACCTTTTGATGTCGATGAGATAGAGTTAAAGGCTAGTTTTAAATTTGAGATAGTAAAGATTTCATTTAAATTTTTATAAAACATTTTTATCTTTTTTGTCAAAATCACTACTTATAAATTTGCCAAAGCTTTCTAAAAAAGAGTTTAGTTTTTCATAAGGATCTTCTATAATCTCACCGCTATTTGCATGGGCAAGGTTGTTTCTAAAACTATCTAAGTCTTTATAAAATCTTTTTAGTTTTTTGTAGTTTGGCTTTAAATTCAAATAGTCTCTAATTGCTTTGTCAAATTTATAGCTTAAGACTTTTTCAATTCGTTTATTTTTTCTATTAACTTGACCATTTTTTATGAAGCTATAACAAAAATTTGAAAGTAGGTAGTCTTTGTTTCTTGTCTCGCTTTTATAAAATTTTTGTAAAAGCCTCTTAACTTCACTGGATGAATTTGATACAACTTGTATGCTATAAATTCCTGCTGCTTCGTAAAAAATAGTAGTTGCATTTAAAATATAACCTTTACTTGCTAAATCTTTTGAAAATTTATAGAGTCTAATATAAGTAGGATCTTTTTCTAGACTTAAAAGATAGTTTAAATGGTTGATTGTGTTATCAATATTAGAAGAAAAGCAATCAAAAAGCTCATTTTTTGAAATTTGCTCAAGTGAGTTTAGGGTTGATTTTAAAAGCTTTTCTTTGTATAAATTTTGGATTGAGTTTGATAAAATGTTGTGAGATAAATTTTCAAGTCCTTTAGCTAATGCATTATAGGCTTCGTTTTTAAACTCAATTTTAGTTAAAGTATAGTTTTGGTTGAAATTTTCTAAGATAAAAGATAAATTTGCAATATCAAGAAATTCTTTTAAATCTATAATCTCATACTCTTTAAATTTAATTATCTCTTTTGCGAAAAAAATATGTTTAATCTTTATAGAATTTTGTAAATTTTGAGAAAGTATGGAGATAATAGCAAGAATAGGCAAATGTCTAAAACCATGAGATAAATCAACGATAAAATCTTCGTTTGATTCATCAATTGCTCTGTTTATAACCTTAAATGCCATATCAAAATCGTTTTCATTAGATATAAAATATTTTGAATTAAATTTATAAGTTAAGCCTTCATTTTTTATAACTTCTTCTTGTTTGTTTTTAGCTTCTTTTGTATAAATAGCCACAACTTCATCAAAATTTTCTAACAAAAGTGGGAACATATTTGACTTTTTAATTTATAATTTTTAGCTAAATCTAGGCTATAGTAATACTTAGCTTTATTTGTCGATAGCATCCCTAAAATCGTGATTACTTTCATTTAAATCCTTTATCAACATATCATTTTCATTAAAATCAAATTTATCATACTCTTTTATTTCAATAACCAAAACATCTTTTTTGCCTTTTTGTATCAAAAAAATATCATTTAAAAATTCAGGACTTTTAAGATAGCTTATAGTAAAGTTGTGATCTTTTTCAAAATCACTCACAATGCCTTTAATTTCAGCTCTTGTGATATTTTTTCTAAGAATTCTTATAGGGAGTTTTATCTTTTTATCTTTATTAATGATAAAAATTTCTATCTCCTCCATATCTTTTCTTCTAGAAAATAGGTTATAACCAGATGCAAACATTGCACAAAAAGCAAATATAATAGTTATGTAATCAAGATATGTGATAATATTATTAAAATTAAACATTTTTTTCCTTATAAATTTATTCGTATGATAATAAAAAGCATTATAATAAAATAAAAACTAAAAATCTATAAATTTAAATGCTCTTATAATACTCTTTTTTAAATTCTTTTTTAACTTTTTTTATTATACAGCTTTTAGTTTTAAAAATAGCTGTATTTAGCTTAATCTCGCCTCTTTGTGACATCAATACATTAAAATCTCTTTTTTTATTTTGATATTTTTATAAATTTATAATAATTATATCTATAGCTAAAGACATCTTTTGTCTTTTTAAAAATATATATGAAAATTTTATTTTAGTAGAATTTTTTAAGTATTTATTGAAGCAATCTAAATTTTATAAAATCTCTTTATATTTTTCATAATCAACTCCATAAAGCTTAGAGATGTTTTGTGGATTTAAAATTTCATTTTTGCCAAATTCTAAAATTTTGCCATTTTTTAGCATCAAAACATCAAATCCTAAATATTTAATGTGTCTTGGATGATGAGAAGTTAGTATGAAGTTTTTATCTCGTAAATTTTTGATTAAATTTAAAAATTTAATCTGATTTCCAAAATCAAGTGCACTAACTGGCTCATCCATAAAGATTATTTTAGCATTTGTACTTAAAGCTCTAGCTAAATATACAAGTGCTTTTTCTCCACCGCTTAAATTTTTAAAAATTCTATTTTTAAGATGATTGATTCCTAACATTTCTAAATTTAAAGTGCAAATTTCATAATCATCCTTAGAGTAATTCTCAAAAAATTTTTTATGATTAAGCCTTGATAAAAGCACGATATCTAAAACTTCATAATCAAAATTTACATCATAAAATTGAGGAATATAGGCAAAATTTAGTGCTAAATTTGTCCTTGAAAATTTAGTTATATCTTTTTTGTTAAATAAAATCTCGCCTTTAAATTTAACCAAATTTAGCATACATTTCAAAAGCGTGCTTTTACCGCAACCATTTTCACCCAAAATAGCTAAACTATTTTTAAAATCAAAATTTATATCTTGTAAAACCGCTTTTTTATGATATGAAAATTCTAAATTCTTAACACTTATCAAAATTTAACCTTTGATTTAAAAAGAGCTAATATAAAAATAGGAATTCCAAAAAATGAAGTTATGAGTCCTATTGGAACTTCATAAGTGTGTATGCTTTTTGCTATTAAATCGCAAAATAGTAAAAAAATAGCTCCAAAAATAGCCGAAGAAATTATCACATAGCCATTATCGCTTCCATAAATAAATCTACAAATATGAGGAATTACAAGTCCTATCCACCCAATAACGCCTGCTAAAAGCACAGAGATTGAGCTGATTAAAGTCGTAAGAGAGATGAGGATAAATTTTAAAAGAGTTGTATTTATACCTAAACTTTTTGCTTCATCTTCTCCTAAACTTAGAGCATTAAGTTTTTTTGATAGTAAAATTAAAGTGATTGTAGATATTATCATTAAAGGCATAGTTGCTAAAACGCTTGATTTTGTGGCATAACTTAAACTGCCCATCAAAAAATATGTAATATTTGGTAACACATCATTTGGATCGGCTAAATATTTTATGACTGAATTTAGAGATGAAAAAATAGCTCCACTTATGATCCCGCCTAAAACTAGCATTAATATTTTTGAATGATTGTTTATGAGGGATATTAAAACTGAAATCAAAACAGCTATAATGCCAAAAATGAATGTTAAAATTTGCATATAAAATATATTAAGCCCTAAAATCATCGCTAATCCAGCACCAAAACTAGCACCACTTAAAACACCTAAAATACTAGGACTTACTAATGGATTTACAAACATAGCCTGATATGTAGCTCCACTTATAGAAAGAGCAGCACCGATTAAAACAGCAGCCATCACACGAGGGAAGCGAATTTCTGCAATAATCACATTTGCTAAAATATTATCTCCACTAAAAGCTTTTATATAATCGCCAAATTCAAGACTATACTTTCCCACAAAAAGAGCAAAAAAAGATAAAAAAATTAAAATTAAAAATAGTATAAAAATGCTAATTTTTTTCATTTAAAATATCGCTTAAGTCATTGTTGTTTAAATTTAAATATAAGAAAAGTTTATAGAATTCTTTTGCTTCTTGATGAATGTCTAAATTTGCAATTTTGGGATGAAAAATTTGCAAAAGCCATCTAATGCCTAAATATCTCATAAATGAAGCTGGTTTTCCTGCCCAAGAAAACGGCTTTCTAGGGATTAAATAGACCTCTTTATTTTTTACAGCATCCAAAAGTTGCCACTTTTTATCATCAAAAATTTTATCGTAAAATGATTTGTGATAAACTATAATCTTATCTGGATTATAATCTAAAATTTTTTCAAAGCTAATATTGACTCTGCTATTTTGTTTTAAATTTTCACATTTATGGATAAGCTTTCCACCTGCAATTTTTACAAGCACTCCAAAACTGCTTTTATCGCACTCTGTTTGTAAGCCATTATCCCCGTAAGCATAATAAATTTTTGGTTTATTTTTAGCTTTGCTTGAAATTTCTTTAGCTAATTCTAGAGTTTCAAGACCGTATTTATGTAGCTCTTTGCTTCTTTCATTTGCTCCTAAAATTTCACCTAAAATTTGAAAAGAGTTTAAATTTTCTTCTAGCGTTAAAGCATTTATGTATAAGATGGGAATTTTGCTTTTAGAAAAAATATCTTTATAAAGCTCGGTAGTATTTGTGGATGAGATGATTAAATCTGGTTTTAAATTTAAAACTTGCTCTATATTTGGCGTCTTTCCTTGTCCAAAAAATCCACCAACTACTGGCAAAGATGTAACGTTTTTATCTAAATATTTTTTTTCAAGATCCCAAAATTCAAAAACAAGCCCTGCAATTTTGCTTTTATCGATCGCATAAAGTTGATATAAAAGAGCTGGATTTGAAGCATAAACTTTTTTAATGTTTTGTGGTTTTAAATTTTCACAATTTATGCAAAAATGGCTTTTATCTAACTCTCTTGAAGCTACTAAATTTAAAAACAGTAAAAATAAAGCTAAAATTTTCAAATTATATCCTTTAGAAAATTATTCGTTATTATAGGTTTTTTAGTTAAATTTAATGCAAATTTATGCTAGTTATTTTAAATCATATCTTGAATTTAGGAGAAATTTTTTGTCATTATCTTTACAGCTTTTTTATAAGAATAGTGTTTATTCAAGATATTATTAATTTCTAAGTCAAATTTAAAGCGTCATTTAGTTCATAAGATAGCTTTAATTTATAATCATAAATTTAAATCGTATTTTCTATTCAAATATCTAGCCATTACTTTTTACAAGAGTATTTACATATTTTTTAGCAAAGCTATATCTTAAAAATGTTTAATAGTTAAATGCTTTATTATCGTTTTTTAGATACTTATAAATTTATCCTTTTTATTTAAGTGCTGAATTTTTCTAGCATATTGTGTCATAAGAAGCACCTAAAAATCGCTAAAATTATATGTATTGCCTAATGCAAAATACAAAGTGTTATATTTCGCTTCTTGAATTGGATGCCATTTATAAACATCTTTTTATAATTTGATACAATTTAAGCGTGTTGTTACTTTCAATATTCCAAACAAACAATCATTATAAATACCGCCAAATCTTTCCAACATCAAAACTCATCATCTTAAAAATAGAATTTTTAAAATTTAAGTGGCGGAGAAAAAAGCACTTGTATATTTAAAGCACAAATACTAAAATAATCTTTATGAAAGAGCCAGATTTTGGAAATCAGATTAAATTTTTAAATTTAATCAAAAAAATGCAAGAAAGAAATTTTAAAATCATCCTAACTTCTCATCATCCAAGGCATATTAAATATTTAGGATTTGATGTTTTGATGCTAAGAAATGGCAAAATTTTAGAATTTGGCAAAAATGAAATTTTAAATCCACAAAACATCTCTAAGCTTTATGGAGTCGATTATGAAAAATATAAAGAGATTTTATAAAATAAAATTATTTTCAAAACAAATCACACATGTTTGTAGCTTTTATTGGTATTTAAACATATTTAAAGCAGGTATAAATCGATGTTTTAAATAATTTTATGCTTGAAATTAATAGAATAAATTCCAGGCTTAAAGCCTAGAATTTACAACAAGAAAAAGTATGCAAACAACGCTATCACCAAAGTTGAAAATATATTTAAAACTATTCCAGCTTTTACCATATCTTTTTGTTCAAATTTACCAGTACCAAAAACAATAGCGTTTGGAGGGGTTGCAACAGGAAGCATAAACGCACAACTTGCACCAATTCCAATAACTATAACCAACACTTCTTTTGGCATTCCTATTTGAGAAGCAACCCCAGCAAAAACAGGAACCAAAAGTGCTGCAGATGCTGTATTGCTAGTAAATTCGGTCAAAATAATGATAAAAATCGTAACTATAAATATAATCGTAATAGGCGATGAACTTGCAAAAATATTTGCAACCTCTTGCCCAATTACAAGAGAAGCTCCAGTATCTTTTAAAATAGCACTAAGAGTCAATCCCCCACCAAAAAGCAACAAAACTCCCCACTCTGTATTTTTTACTATATCATTCCAAGTACAAAGTCCAAGAACCACAACCAAAATAGCAGCTAAAATCGCAATCAAACCATCGCTAAACACCACACCAGTTAAATTAGTAAGTGGTTTTGCAAATATCCAACAAAAAGCTGTCACGCAAAAAACTGCAATAGTTAAAATTCTTTTTATATTCCAAGGAATTTCTGCTTCATTGTCTAAATTTATTGTTTTACTCAAATTTGGCTTAAATACAAAATACAAAACCATCATCATTAAAGGCCATAAAATAATCACCATAGGCATCCCGACCTTCATCCAATCCCAAAAAGTATATTTAAGCTCGGCTGAAACTATTGCATTTGGAGGAGATCCAACCATCGTTCCAAGCCCGCCAATACTTGCAGAATAGGCAATTCCAAGTAAAACAAAAACAATAGTTCCTTTATCTTTTTGTTTATCAAGCCCCAAAAGCATTCCAATAGCAAGCGGTAGCATCATAGCAGCTGTTGCTGTATTTGAAATCCACATAGACAAAAGTGCTGTAACACCGCATATCGCAAAAGTAACATAACCAAGATTAGAGCCAGAAAGCTTAATAAGTTTCATGGCTATTTTTTTATCAAGTTTTTGAATATGTAAAGCTGTAGCTAAAGCAAAACCGCCAAAAAATAAAAATATCGTAGGGTCTGCAAATTTTTGCAAAAAATACTTTATGGTAGATGGTTTAAAAGTTTCCCCGCTTCCACTTCCAATACCTATTAAAATTCCAATTACAGGTATCATCAATGCTGTAATGGTTATATGAACTGCTTCTGTTAGCCAAAGTATAGCTATAAAAAGCAATAAAGATAGTCCTTTATTTACATTTGACTCATAAGGTAAAAATAAATATAAGCCAAATGATAAAAAAGCAGCAATTAAAATAACAATCAATCCTTTTTTTGTAACAGAATCGATTTCATCATAAGTTTTAGTATCCAACTTCTCTCCTCAGATTAAATTTCAAACTCAGTATAGCAAAATTAAAAAATTTAACAATTAAAATATGGAAATTAAATTAATTTAAATCAATTATGTTACCAAAAGTAAAAAATTATCTCAAAATTTTAAACCAACCATAAAAATTATCTGAAATTTTATCCATAAATAGCAACTTTAAATTTAAATTTATAGATAAATTTTCTAAATTTATAAATTTTTCTGAAAAGAAAATAAGTATATGTGTTACAAATGGTGGCAAATTTTTGATTAAATTTTCACCACCTTCAAACATACAAAATTTATAATTTTTTACTAAATTTATATCGCTTTGTATTAAAATTTTTCTATCTCTTACTTCAAAAAGCGGTATTGTTTTATCAAAATTTTTACTTTTTGAATATATAAATATATCTGGATTTTTAGTGCCATTTATAAGTCTAGTATCCAGTCTTGGTCTATCGATTCTAACGGTATTTCCACCTATTACAAGCAAATCAATTAAGCTTCTAAATTTATGCGTCATTTGTCTTGATTCTAGATTAGTTATAACTCCACCTTTTAACACACCATTTAAGCTAGCGCCTAATTTTAAAAAACTAAAATTTCCATTTTGCCAAGATAAAAATGGCTCTATTAGCTCCTTGCATTTATCTTCTAAAACTCCAAATTTTACACAAATATTACTTCTTTTTAAAATTTCAGCGCCACCTTTAGCGATTTTATTTTCATCCTTATAACCTATAATAACTTCGCTAAATTTCAAAGCAACTAAAAGTTTTGCACAAGGCGGGGTTTTACCTATATGAGAACAAGGCTCTAGTGTAACAAATGCTTTTGAACCTTTTAATAAATTATTATGATTTTCTAAAATAAAGTTATAAATTTCATTGGGGTTTTTTGGGAATATTAAATTTGGATTGATTTTTTTTAAAGCTAAAGCCACACCATTTAGTTCAGCATGCCCACATCCTGCTTTTTGATGAGCAGCTATGCTTAAAATTTTACCAAATTTATCTAAAATAACGCAACCAACAGCTGGATTTGGATATGTAAGTCCTTGAAATTTCCAAGCCTCATTTAAAGCTAAACTCATATAAAATTCATCACTCATAATCTTGCCTTTTTTGTAAATATTTTTTATAAATTTATATAAAATTATTACTTTTCTCTACATGAAAAAATAAAAATCACATAGAACTTGCAATTTTACCAAATTTTAAGTTAAAAATTAAGAAAATGAATTTTAAATTTAAAATATAAGGAGGTTTGCATGAAAAGTAAAATTTTATGGACTTTTGTAGCAATATTGGGAGCGTGGTGCTTTGGAGTTCTTGCACTCCATAAAGGCGAAAGCATTAGTGCTATTTGGCTGGTTGTCGCAAGCGTGTGTATTTACATGATAGGCTACCGCTTTTATGGGCGTTTTATAGCATATAAAGTTTTAGAATTTGATGATAAGCGTGCAACTCCTGCTGTTGTGTTAAATGATGGGCGAGACTATGTCCCAACTAATAAATATGTCTTATTTGGGCATCATTTTGCAGCCATTGCTGGAGCTGGTCCGTTAGTGGGACCTGTTGTTGCTGCACAAATGGGATATTTACCATCAATGATATGGTTATTGGTAGGAGTTGTTATTGCTGGTGCTGTGCATGATTTTGTGGTGCTTTTTATCTCTGTTAGGCGAGGCGGAAAAAGCTTAGGCGAAATAATAAAAGATGAAATGGGAAAAACTACAGGAGCAATTGCTATGATAGGTATATTTTTTATTATGCTTATCATTGTTGCAATTTTAGCAATGGTTGTCGTAAATGCTTTAGCCAACTCGCCGTGGGGATTTTTTACTATTGCAATGACAATTCCAATAGCAATTTTTATGGGTCTTTATATGAGATTTATTAGACCTGGTAGGGTAATAGAGGCTTCAATTATCGGCTTTGTGCTTTTAATTTTAGCTTTAATATATGGAAATCAAGTAGCAGCAGATCCGATTTTATCGACTTATTTTAGCTTTTCAAAAACTAGTTTGGCATATATAATAATAGCATATGGCTTTATAGCTTCTGTTCTTCCTGTGTGGTTTTTACTTGCTCCAAGAGATTATCTCTCAACTTTTTTAAAAATAGGCGTAATTGTTGGTATGGCAATTGCAATTTTAATTGTAGCACCTGATCTTAAAATGCCTGCAATTACAGAATTTACAAATGGAACTGGTCCTGTTTTTGCTGGAAAACTTTTTCCATTTCTTTTTGTAACTATTGCTTGTGGAGCAATTTCTGGTTTTCACGCCTTAATTTCAAGCGGAACGACTCCAAAAATGGTAGAAAAAGAAAGCCAAACTTTATTTATAGGATATGGATCAATGTTGATGGAAAGTTTGGTTGGGGTAATGGCTTTGATTACTGCTTGTATATTGACTCCTGAGATATATTTTGCTATAAATACTCCTGCTTCGCTTCTTGGTTCTACTGCACAAAGTGCAGCTGATTATATAAATGGTCCTCTAGCAGAACTTGCAAAAATAGGTTTTCATATAACACCACAAGATATAACTACTCTTGCAAATAATATAGGTGAAAATACCATTTTAAGCCGAACTGGAGGTGCTCCAACATTTGCTATAGGTCTAACTATGCTCTTGCATGAAATAATAGGCGGAGAGAAAATGATGGGGTTTTGGTATCATTTTGCTATTTTGTTTGAAGCATTATTTATATTAACCGCTGTAGATGCAGGAACAAGAACTGGTCGTTTTATGGTGCAAGATATTTTAGGAAATATATACAAACCTATGGCTGATACATCAAATATGTTTTATGGAATAATAGCTACCTTAATATGCATATCTGGCTGGGGATATTTGCTTTATGCAGGAGTTACTGATCCAATGGGAGGAATTTATACCCTATGGCCGCTATTTGGTGCTTCAAATCAAATGCTAGCAGGTATGGCTCTACTTTTAGCAACTGTTGTTATTTATAAAATGGGTAAATCAAACTATGCTTATGTTACTATAATCCCTGCTATTTGGGTGCTAATAACAACCATGTATGCAGCAGTTCAAAAACTTCTGCCTGCAAATGGAGATAAAATTCACGATGCAGTTAGTCATGTAGCAACTGCACAAAATGCAGTATCCAAACTAGCAACGCTTAGCGATCCAACACTAATAGCAAAAACAGAGGCTATTATTAGAAATAATATTATAGACTCTGTGCTTTGTGCTTTATTTATGTTTGTAACTGTTGTTGTGATAATTCAAACTTTTAGAATCTGCAAAAAGATAAAAGATGGAAATAATCAAGAGTATCCATTAATGGAGGGCAAATACATAGATGCAAATAAATTTAGTATGGGTTAAAATAAAAAATGGCTATAAGAATTTAGATAAAGCCCTATATCCGCTTATAGGGCTTCCAAGTTATGAGAAGTATTTAGAGCATTTTAAAAAGAATCATCCAGATAAAACACCCCTTGATAGAGGGGAATTTATCAGACAAGCACAAATGGATAGGGCTAAAAATATTAAGTGCTGATAAGCTCAAATAGCGTAGGTTACGCTTTACAATTTGTTGAGTTTATTATTATAAAAATTAACTTGTTAAATTACTAACTTCAAGCTAAATTTGTTTTACTGGCTTTAGTGGTGCTTATGCAAATTTTCTTTGCTGATTTTTGCATTTAAATTTAAACAAAAGTGGCTAAATTTATGATGTTTGAAAGAGGCTATAGAAAATTATAAAAATTTAACGACGAGTGAAATTTAACAATGATATTCATCTAGCTAATAGAATTTATAATAGCATATAAAATACGCTTTTATACTCAAATGATTTAGGAGTCTATTAAATATGAGAATAAATTTAAATCGTATAAATAAGATTTTTAAAAACATACTTAAATTTAAAGACATAAAAATAGATAAGAAAATTTTATTTAATTGAGTCTAAAAAATTATTTAATAAGTAACAGTCTTAATCTATTTAAACGCTAATTTTAGGCATCTTTTAATTCATCATTAATTTAATATCTATATCAAACTATCCCTAAGATTCTAATAATTTAAATATTTTAATAGCTTCAATAATCAATTAAAATCATCTCTAAATTTAGTTTTTGAAATTTTTAAGAAAAGCTATTTTTTTTAGAATTTGAATTAAATTTAATTAAGTAAGGATCTAGGCTATCAACTTTTTCTTTTATATCATTTTTCATCCCTTTAAATTTTCAATCTTTAAATGTAATTCAAAATTTATTTAAAAATTTTTATATTTATGATTGCAAGCAAAATGAAATTTTAGTTTTTTAATGGCCCTCAAATAGCTTTTATCTAACTCTATATATATCTCTAAAATAGAAAAATATTTGTTTATAATACTATGATTAATTTGTTTGCAGTATTGATACTAAGAATAAAGCATTTCTATAAACATTTAAAGCATGATTTTTTTAATAAGCGTTATTTTATTATAATGCTAGTTAGGTACTTAATAAATCTAATCTTATTTAATACTCTAAAGTTTGTGATATTTTAATCATTGCAATGACAATATTTTGAGGATACATTCAATTTTATCAAATCATAAATACAAATTTTGCCACTTGAATTACTTTTTATTGTTTGATTTATCTCAAAAGCTTTATAATATCTAAAAATATTTAATAATTTTAAATAAAGCATAAATTGATTAATCATAAAATAGCAAAAACTCATTTAATTTTATTTTGTAAGTTTAAATTTATTTAAAAGATACTAAAATCAGCGAAAAATTTTTAAAAAAGTTAAAAAAAATGATGAGAACAAAATCTCACCATTTTATAGCATAAATCAAGCTAAAGTTTGTTTTAACATCCAAATTGATTTTTCATATTTAGCTATATTTTCATCGCAAATTCCAGCTGTTGCTCTATCATCGGCTTCGTCTGCTAATTCAGCAAGTTTTTTAAATTCTTTTAGTAAATATTCAAAATCAGTTTTGATTAATTCCACAACTTCCATACACTCAAAACAATCTTTTTCTACTTTTGGTGCTTTTGCTTTTTCTAAAATTGCTTGTGGGCATACTAAAGCTTTACCGCCTAGTTGTATTGCTCTTTCTGCAACATCATCAAAAAGTTTAGCCATATCTTCATAAGCCTCTTCTGTATAGTTGTGTATAGAAAAAAATTGCTTTCCTTTTACATTCCAATGATAATTGTGAAATTTAACACTTAATGCAAGTGCATCTGCTTGAAGTTGGTTTAATTGTTCTACTACTTTTGACATTTTGTCTCCTTTAATTAATTTATCAGATTTTAGCATAAAATAATTAATAAAAATTATTATTTATAAACATTTTTGCTAATTTTTTATTATATCATAAATTTATAAAACCGCTATAAAGATGAATTTACCCTCTAATCAAAAGAGTCTTTAATAATCTTTTTCCGATTTCAACTCCTGGCTGGTTGTATGTGTTTATATTTAGCATAATTCCTGTAACGCTAGTTAAGAGCATATAATAATATAATAAATACCCAATATGCCATTCATCAAGACATTCTAATTCTAAAGAATCGACACTGATTCCTTCATTTATAATAGCTTGCATTGTTGCATCGCATTGTAAATTTAAAATTTCACTCATATTAAAACCGTTTACAAAATCGCAACTTTCTAAATATTTAAATGATAAATTTGAAGCTGATTTTTCCTTTGTATCTGCTTTTACTTTAATAAAAGTAACTGTTTTATCCTTAACGCCGTCCATTATAAGTTGCAAAAATGAGTGTTGATCTTTACTTCCAATCAAAGCAACTGGCGTTAGACCAAGCCTCTTATACTCTCTTTTTTTTCCTAAACTTTCAGCCCAAAGCTGAATATACCACTCATTAAAATATTCAAATTTACTACCATAGCTAAAAATTACATTAATTTTTGCACTTTTATGAGTTGTATAGTGATAAGCTTTTTGCAAAATATTATCATTTTTTTCTATAAAAAATTCTCTAGCACAAGCATTAGCTCCATCCAAAATTTCTTTCACATCAAAACCAAAACAAGTAAAAGGCACAAGACCAGCCGCACTTAAAACACTAAATCTTCCACCAACATTTTTTGGGATATTAAATGTTTTTATACCGTGTTCTAAACCAAATTTTTCCAAATTTGAGTCGCCATCTGTAATAAAAATAAAATTTTTAGAAAAATCTTTAACACTAAATTTATCGATTATAAATTTAAAAATAGTGATTGTTTCTATAGTTGTGCCTGATTTTGAGATTATAAAAAAGAGGGTTTTTTTAAAATTTATAGAATTTAATACTTTTTCACACAAACATATATCTAAATTATCCAAAAAATGCACTTTTTTATCATTTTCTAATAAGCCAAAAACAGCCTTTATACCAAGAGAAGAACCGCCCATTCCAACCACAACAAATTCGCTAAATTTTTTACTAAATTCACTCAATTCATTTAAATTTGATAAATCGCTTTTTGGAAGATGAAAATACCCAATCTTTCCATCTTTAAATTCGCTATTTATGCGTTTTGAGTATTCATCTATTAAATTTAAATTAACTTTATTAAATTTAAGTTTATTTGTTACCATCTTTTAGCTTCTCATAAAAATATTTTGTAGCCTCTACAAATCCATCAATCGAGCCACAATCAAATCTTTTGCCTTTAAATTTATAAGCTAGCACTATACCATCTTTTGCCTGTTTAAGTAAAGCGTCAGTTATTTGAATCTCACCATTTTTACCAGGAGTTGTATTATCAAGATGAGTAAAGATATTTGGCGTTAAAATATATCGCCCAATAATAGCAAGATTGCTTTTTGCTTCATCTGGATTTGGTTTTTCAACCATATTGCTTACTATCATTAAATCATCTTCTATATATCTTCCCTCAACTATTCCGTATTTATCAGTATCTTTTCTATCTACTTCCATAACTGCAACTATTGATGAGCGGTATTTTTCATAAATATGAAGCATTTGAGTCATAACTCCATCTCCGCTCTCATTTATACATAAATCATCTGCCAAAACCACTCCAAAAGCTTCATCTCCTGTTAAAACTCTACCTTTATTTATAGCATCGCCTAAGCCTTTCATTTCGCGCTGCCTGGTAAATGAAAACTTGCACGAGTTCATCAAATTTCTAATATCTTTTAATAAATGCTCTTTATTTGTTCCTAAAATTTGATGCTCTAACTCATAACTTGTATCAAAATAATCTTCCAAAGCCCTTTTTCCGCGCCCCGTAACAAAAGCCATATGTTTCATACCAGCTTCTAAAGCTTCATCAACACCGTAGTGAATCAAGGGCTTTGTAAGGATTGGTAACATCTCTTTTGGTAAGCTTTTTGTAGCAGGTAAAAATCTAGTTCCATAGCCAGCTGCAGGAAATAAACAAGTTTGTATCATAAATTTGCCTTTTAATTAAAGTTTTAGATTATATCAAATTTAGTGTTAAAGAACTCTTATCCAATTTTAGCTAAAATACTATTTTATAAAATAACTTAGGATAAAAAATGTTAAAAGTTTATAGTTTTTTATATAATTTGATTTTATGTATTTTAATAATCACTATTTTTTTACTGATTTTATCTATTATAAAATATTTTACTAATATAATTTTTAATTTAAATTTAATCTCTTTTGATGTATCAAAGACCTATTTTTTATTTGATAAATTGATTTTAGCTATTTTAATTGTCTCAGCTTTCTTACTGATTTTAAATTTAAAAAGAAAAATTACCTATAATCTTGCTATTTGCCTACTTTTTATGACATTTTGCTATATTCCTATTTTAATATCTACAGATAGTGGATTTTATAGAGTTTATCTGACTTGCCACGTGGTATTTTTGATATTTGCTTTAGCATTTTTTGATCTGTTTAAAAAAAATAGTTAAAAATTTTTATTTAAATATAATATTTTTTAAAATATCTAACTTGCAACTATTCATAAATTACCACCTAAATTTACTCTACCCCCACATAAGCACTCTCATCTATTTTAAAGTAAATTTCATCACCAACGCTAAATTTTTCATCACTATCTTTTAAAATAAGCTTGATTAAGTAATCTCCATATTTAATTTTGAGCAAAATTTTTTCACCATAAACGCTTGAGATTGAGTGAGCAAGTCCTTTTAAAAATCCATCTTGTTTGAGTTTTGATACTTCTATTAAATTTAAATTTATCGCCACTTCGCTAAAATTAGCTAAATTTGATGGTAAATTTATATCCAAACCTTTTCCAAATTTTATCTTGCCATCACTGATTTTAAAGATATTTTTATACTCAAATTTAGCCAACCTGCCCCCATATAGAAATATGCTCTCATCGGCTATTGCTGAGAGCCATTTTTCATCGTGGCTTGATATGATAAATCCACATTTATAATTATCATTCATATATTTTATAGCTTTTGAGAAATTTTTTGCGGTTGATAAATCAACACTATTTGTAGGCTCATCAAGGATAATTAATTTACTTCTTAAACTCAAAACTATACCAAATGCTACTCTTTGCGTTTGTCCACTACTTAACTCATAATATTTTTTATTTAAAAAACTTTTATCTAAGCCTACAAAATTTAAAGCCTCATAAACTCTATCATTAAATTCATTTAAAGCACCAATACAACCTAAAGCAAATTCAAAATTCTTTTTAACACTTCTTTTTAAAAGAACTGGCTCTGGTAATAAAATAGAGATCTCTTTTGACTTTAAATTTGATTTTATTTCACCTGAAAATGGCTTTTCTATTCCAGAAATAACTCTTAAAAGCGTGCTTTTTCCACTTCCGTTTGCACCCATTAAGGCTGTGATTTTTGAAGTATCAAATTCCAAATTTTCAATATCTAAAATCAAATTTGAATTATATAAATATTTTAAATTTTCAATTTTCATCTATCAAGCCTTTTTAATTCATATATAGACAAATTTACCAAAAAAGCTATACAAACAAGAACTAAAGCAAGTGCGATTCCCATTGCAAATTCGCCCTTATTTGTCTCAAGAGAAATTGCAGTTGTTATAGTTCTTGTGTGCCATTTGATATTTCCACCTATCATCATAGCAACCCCAACTTCAGCCACAATTCTACCATAAGCAGTAGCAATAACAACTAGCAAAGAGTAGCGATTTTCAAATAAAACCGTAAAAATTTGTTTAAAACCTTGCAAATGATAGCTTTTTAAAAGTCTTAAATGCCTGATATCCATATTTTCTATAACGCTCGCTGTAAGAGATATTATAATAGGAAGCGATAAGCAAATTTGACCGATAATTACTGCTTTTAAAGTAAATAAAAGTTCAAGATTACCTAAAGGCCCTCTAGCAGAAAGCAAAGCATATAAAATAAGCCCAATAGCAACAGTTGGTATAGCAAGACCAGTATCGCTAATGAGTCTTAAAAATTTTTTACCTCTAAATTTAAAGTATCCCAAGCAAAATCCAAGAGGCATTCCAATAATTAAAGCAATGATTATAGAAAAACTGGATGAATAAAGTGTAGTTTTGATAGCAAAATACGTCTCTTCATCAAAATTTATCAACAATCTAAACGCTTCAAAAATTCCATCAATTACAAAATCCAAGCTAAACCTTTTTATTGTTTTTAAAATTCTATTTAAATAATATAAAAATGTGCTGAATTTTCATATAAAATAAGCAAATTTAGAATATTTAAAAATTTAATTTGCTATAATGCGACTAATTTTTTAAAAAGGGTAAAAAATGAATAAAAAATTAACTTTTTTAGCATTAAGTTTTATAGTGGCTTTAAATTTAAATGCAAAAGATGCAGATTTAATGATGGCTACAACCACAAGCACAGATAATACTGGTTTATTAGATGCTTTAGCTCCTGTTTATAAAGCAAAAACAGGTGTTGAGCTAAAATGGGTTGCAGTTGGGACTGGTCAAGCTCTTGAAATGGGCAAAAACTGCGATGCAGATGTGCTTTTTGTGCATTCTCCTGCTGTTGAGAAAAAATTTGTACAAGAGGGAAATGGTATAGATAGAACTGCTGTTATGTATAATGATTATATTCTAGTTGGCGATAAAGGTCTAGCTTCTAAATTTAAAAATAAAAATTTAGGTGAAGTTTTTAAAACCATAAAAGATGAAAAAATCAAATTCTTTAGTCGTGGCGATAAAAGCGGAACGCACAATAAAGAAGTAACTGTTTGGAAAAAGGTAACCGGTCAAGCACCTGAAAAAGAGAGTTGGTATAACCAAACAGGACAAGGAATGATATCTACTATCAATATAGCGGCTGAACAAAAAGGCGTAACTTTAACTGATAGAGGAACTTTTATAAAATATGAAGACACAAAAAAAGGTAAATCACCGCTTGCAATAATTAGTCAAGGCGATGAAAATCTTAAAAATTTCTATTCAGTAATAGCTGTAAATCCTAAAAAATGCCAAAATGCTGATTACGAAAATACAAAAGAATTTATCTCTTGGATAACTAGCGATGAGGGACAAAAATTTATAGCAGATTTCAAACTTATGGGAAAACCGCTATTTACTCCAGATGCAAAAGAAAGAATGTCTAAATAAAATCATTTAACCAAATTTAAGGGGATAATTTCCCCTTAAATTTAAATCGCCCAAAAACTTTTAAATTTACCAAATTTAGATAAAATTTAACCAAAATTTAACATAAAAGAAAAGCTAAATGCAAGATTTTAAAAATTATGATTTACATGTAAAATCTAATCAGAAAAAAGATAGATTGTTTTGGACTCTTTTTATTTGTAACGTGCTTTGTTTTTTTATGCTTTTAATTATTTTTAGACAAGCAGATGTGATAAAAGGTGATGGTCCTGGTGGTTTTTTTGAAGGAATAATTAGAATATTTATTGCTATTATTATCTTGGCAAGTTTTATTCTTATGGTCCTTTTTTCAAGTATTGGATATTTTCGTTATATAAAAAAACAAAAAGGCAAAATGTGTCTTATTTTGAGTGCTTTACTTATGCTAGTTATAATAAATTGTGCTTTTGTTATGATATATGATGCTTGCAGTGACGAACTAGGACATTGTAGGCAGTGGAAAATTTATATACATTAAATTTGTTTTAGTTTATTTTATTAGCAAAAGTCTAAATTTACCAAATTTAGCTAATATTTATCAAATTTTAAAAAGGATAAATTTGAAAACAATAAATTTTCATTATTTTGCAAAACAAGAGATTAAAAAATCAAATTTTTTAACATATTTAGTACCATTTGATAAATTTGATGAAACTCATGAAAAACTAAAGCTTGAGCATCCAAAAGCTGTTCATATAGTTTGGGCTTATCGTCACTACAATAAATATTTTCAAATAGTAGAAAATCAAAGCGATGATGGAGAACCAAAAGGAACTAGCGGACCTCCTGCATTAAATGCTTTAAGAGGAGCTGATTTAATAAATGTAGGAGTTTTTATAGTAAGGTACTTTGGTGGCATCAAGCTAGGAACTGGCGGACTTGTAAGGGCGTATAGTAGCAGTGTAAATTTAGCAATAAATGAAGCAAATTTAATAGAATTTGAGATAAGAGATGAGTTAATTTTTTTTGTGCCTTTTGCCTTAATTTCAAGATTTGAACATTTTTTAGAAAAAGAAAATTTTAAAAGTAAGAATAAATTTAACGAATACGGCGTTAATATATCATTAAATATAAATGAGAATGAATTTATTAATTTATATAAATTTGCTAAACCTTTTAAAATAGAAGGAGTAAAATTTCTCTATATTCCTCTTTTTGCAAAAAATATTTTAATTTAGATTGGTAACTTAAATTTACTTACTTTTAGCTCTTCGCTATGCATATCTAAATAATAAAGCATATCAAAAACAACTTCTAGTCCTGCCAAATAGCGAATTGCCAAATTTGCTTCAAACGCTGCTATAAACATAACAATAGGTGCGGCTATTCCGCCTGGGGTTAAATTTTGTTTAACAAAAGGTTCAAAATTAGCCTCTTTTATAAAACAAACCTGTCCGTGAAATTCCTCTACTGCTGCAAAAATCCAAGGCGTAGATTTTGCAAATCTAGAAATTTCGCCTCTAGTTTGTAGATTGTCCGTTGCATCTAAAATTAGATCAAATTTAGTCACATTGCTCTTAGCAAATTGGCTAAATCTCATCAAATAAGAAATAACTTTAACTCCATCAAATCTACTTTCAACTACTTTTTTAAAAACATCAACTTTAAATTTACCCTCATCTTCTAAAGTAAAAATAACTTGTCTGTGGATATTATGAAGTGAAACCTTATCAAAATCAACAATATGAATTTCTCCTATCTCACTTGCTCCAAGACTTAGTGCTAAATTGCCTCCTAAGCCGCCACTTCCAACTATTAAAATACTTTTATCTTTAAGGCTGTTTTTGTTTGGTATCCGTCTGATTTATCTGTTAATGAAATTCCAGCTGTAATTGATGATAAAAGCAAAGATGACCCAAAAATTATAAAATAGTAATCCAAGGAAATTTGGAGTGGGATTTAAATATTACTTTTAAAAAATACTGAGATAATAATAAAATGAGAAATTATGTAAAAGAGTATTGGCGTGTTTGGTTTTATGATTAATTTGCTTGTAATATTAATACTAAAAAGCAGTTTTTTTATAAGCACAACTCTCTTTTATGGGCATTATTGCATTGTAATGTTAGTTTAAATCCTTTTATAAATCACAACACTTATAAATATAAGATAAAAAACTAAGTGAATTTAAATATTTGGAGTCAAATTTACACCACAAGATAATTTAAATAATAAATCGATATTTTGTAAATTTTAAGATTTATTTTTAAGTCACTCAAAATTTTCAAAAGCTAAAACTGCATTTGTTAAATCATTATCGTCAGGATGAGTAGAAGCTTCTTTCCAGTTTCTCTCTTTTTCTTCAGTAATCGTATCTCTTAAATTTTCTCTCATCCAAGATATAAGGTTTGGATCTACTGCACCTTGACAGTAAAACTCACCTAAAATTTCACAACCATTTTCAACAAATTTATTTTTTATTTTTAAAAAACACTCTTTTGCGTGATCGCTATTAGATTTTGAACCAAGCGTCATAAAAAGTCCAATTTTTCGATTTTTAATCATCAAAGCTACACGCTTAGCATCGTCACTCATATCACCCTTATCTACATAAAATCCAAAAATCAACTTATCAACTTCATTTAAATTTCTAATCTCATCAACGCTTTTTAACTCGTATTTTAAGCTTCTTGCTATAGCGATTGCAACTTTTTTTGTATTGCCTGTTTTTGATGCATAAACTACCAAATTCTTCATATTTTTTTCCTATTGTCATAAATTCTTAAAAAATATTTTCTTGCTATTTTTGAAACCTCTTTAGCTATTGTATTTCCCCAAAAAATTCCATCAAAACTAAAATTTAAGCACTGGTTTTCTATTTTTAAATATCCAAATTTTTCACATTCTTTAAAAAATTTAAGTTCTTTTTCAAAACTTTTATCATCCAAATAACTTTTTACTAAATTTAAATCTATATTATTATACTGAAAAAGCGATATAAATTTAGTAAATTTTTGATTAATTTCATCATTAAAAGATATGATTTTCAAATCTTTTTTAATATTAAAAATACTATAATCCCCTATCTTGCCACCAGCACCAACTCCAATTGGCAAAATATCAACACCATCATGAGAAAGTCTTATATATAGATATTTATCTCGGTTAATTTTATTAATTTTTGTGTATTCAAGTAGCTTGTAATTACTTTCTAGCATCTCTTTTAAAAAAGTATTATGAAGTAATTTGTCTGTATTTAAATCATAATAACTTGGATTATATTTTTTTAAAAATTCTGAACCTTCGTGAAATTGCAGTGAATAAAAACTAGAGCTATCAACTTCTAAATTTTTTAAAATTATAGTATCTTCGATTAACTCTTTTAGACTTTGATTAGGATAATTATAAATTATATCCACACAAACTAAGCCATCAAAATTTTCTTTAATTTTACTTAGTTTTTTGATGGCACTATTTTTGTCTCCAACTCTATTTAAAAGTTTTCGTCCCATATTAGAAAACGTCTGAATTCCTATACTATATCGATTTATACCTAAATTTTGCATCAATTTTAATTTACTTAAATTTAAATTATGAAGAGTGCTTTCGCTGCTAAATTCAACATCTTTAGATATATTAAAATTTAAATTTATAGCCGTTAGAATTTGCTCTAATTGTGATTCATTTAGTATAGTTGGAGTTCCGCCTCCAAAATAAATGCTTTTAAACATTTTTTCTTTTATGTAAGGAAATCTAGAGTAATACTCTATACTTTTTAAAATATATTTTGTATATTCTTCAAGCTCATCATTTAACTTAGTTCGATTTAGGTTGCAAAATGAACAAATATTATCACAAAATGGTATGTGAAAATATAAAATCGCACTCTTATCTTTTGGTTTTGTATTTAAAAAACTTTGAAATTCTTCTTCTTTAACTGCAACTGGTTTTATGATTTTATCTACATAATGACCTTTTTCTCTTTTGCTAAACATACTTTTTTATCCAAACAATTATTTTATTAAATTTACTTTATAAAATCTTTATATAATGTTTCTATTTCATAAATAATTCTTGGAGTTCCTCTAAGCAAAGACGATGATTTGATATTTAAAATTTTACCATTTTTATAAGCTTTTGTGTGCCTTAAAACTGGATTTTGCTTAAGCAAATCTTCTAGGCTATTTCCAACAAATAAGATATAATCAAGATCTTGTTCTAATAGATATTCGCTCGTTACAATCGGTGTTTTTCCGCTTAAATTTTTAGCAACATTATCTATTTTCATAAACTCAAAAATATCTCCCACCAAGGTATCTTTTCCAAGAGCCATCAAATTAGTTCCCATATAAAAAAATACTGCTTTTTTGCCCTGCACTTTTGATAAATCAAGAGAATTTAAGCGATTTTTTAAATCATCTATAAGTTTTTGACCTTCATTTTTTTTATTAGTTAAATTTGCAATTGTTTGTATGTTTTTATAAATATCACTTAATTTATTTGATTTTATTTCAATATATTTAATACCAAAACGTTCTAAATCATCAATTATTTCTTTTGAGTGAAAACCAGTAAGCACCATATCAGGCTGAATTTCTATAATTTTTTCTAAATTTGGCTTTACATATGTTCCAACACTTGGTAAAAATTTAATCTTTTCTTGAGGCCATATTTCACTGCTTTGAGTCTTTGCAATAGCTGCTATCTTATCTTCAGCATTTAACATATAAAAAATTTCAACACAAGCTGGATCTAAAACAATAACGCCCTTAGCAAAACAAAAATTTACTAAAAATAAAATTAAAAATTTTCTCATTATTTTTCCTTTTTTGATTTCAAATAGTTACAACGACTGCTCTGTTTTGAAATTCTAAAATTTCACAATCTAAATTATAAATATCTTTTAATATCTCTTTTTTAAATAATTCCTTTGGAGTGCCTCTATAAGAAACCACTCCATTTTTCATCATAAAAATTTCATCACAAATTCCAGAGGCTAAATTTAAATCGTGTATCACAACAACCCCTAAAATATTTAAATCTTTCACTAAATTTTTACAAATTTTTAACATACTTACACTAAAATTTAAATCCAATGCAGAAGTAGGCTCATCTAAAAGTAAAATTTTTGGCTCTCCAACTAAAGCTCTAGCCAAAATAACTCTTTGAAATTCTCCTCCACTTAAAGAAAAAGCGACTCTTTTTTTAAAACGTTCTAAATCGAGTTTTTTTAAAATTTTATCAACTGCTAAATAATCACTTTTTTCATATCCAACAAAGCTATTTTTTAAGTGAGAATATCTACCCATCAATACAATATCTTCAACGCTTAATGGCATAGAAATAGCTGATTTTTGTGGCACAAAACCTATAAGTTTTGATAACTCTTTTAAGCTGTAATCGCTCATTTTTCTGTTTTCAAATTTTATAATTCCAGAATTTGGCTCATAAATTCTTAAAATATTTTTTAAAAGCGTGCTTTTTCCGCACCCATTTGGTCCCAAAATACCTACAAATTTTGATTTCTTGACATTTAAATTTATATCTTTTAAAATTTCAAATTCATCAATCTTAAAATTTAAATTCTTAATTTCTAAACTCATAAACGCCTGCCTTTTAAAGCTAAAAATAGAAAAAAAGGTGCTCCAAAAAATGCCGTTACAACACCAATTGGAATTTCAGTTGGTGATAAAATACTCTTTCCAATACCATCGCAAATCAATAAAAAAAGTCCTCCTATAATCCCACTAAAAGGTATTAAAATAGCGTTATTTGAAGTTTTAAAAAGCATTCTTAAAGTGTGAGGTATAATAAGCCCAACAAATCCTATCATACCAGCAAAAGCCACACTAAAACTAACTGCCAATGCAGAAATTATTAAAAGTCTTTTTTTTGTTTTTTCGACATCAACACCAAGACTTTTTGCCTCATCGTCGCCACTAAGCATTACATTTAACTCATACCTTTTAGAGTAAAAATATATAAAAGTCAAAATTAAAGGTAAAATCATCATAAAAATTTTACTCCACGAAGCAGAGCCTAAATACCCCATCATCCACGCAACTATCTTAAAACTATCTTCACCTATAAGATAGGTTGCAAAAGATGTAAAAGCCCCTAAAAAGGATGAAAATGCAATCCCAATAATCAAAAGTGTAGATAAATTTTTAGCTTTTTTATAAAGATTAAAAATCACAAAAGACAATATTGCAGAAAATATAAAAGCAAATATTGCATAATAAATTTCATTTAGCTTCAAAAAATATGCCACAACAGCTCCAAATGTAGCGGCTGAAGCAATACCAATTATATATGGATCAGCTAAAGGATTTAAAAATACACTCTGAGTTACAACTCCGCTACTTGCCAAAAGCATACCAATTAATAAAGCCATTATTACTCTTGGAATTCTAATCTCTAATAAAATCACTCTTTTTGTTTGACTTATGTCTCCACTAAAAAGCCCAATTATATCATTCAATCCAATATCAACACTTCCTACGCAAGTTAAAACTAAAGCCACAATCAACGTAAAAACACTAAGCATAATAAATTTAAAAGTCATATAAAGTCCATAAATTTTATTTTATAAATATATATTTTCTATCAATCTAATTTAATATATAAATAATGATTATATAATTCATTAACTTAAAAACGTATAAAATAAACTAAATAAAAATTATCTTATTTTTATTAATTTTGCATCTTCTATCTTATAAATTTTATCAGCCATATTAAAAAATTTATCATCGTGGCTTATAGCAAATATGCCAATGCCCCTATCTTTCAAAAGCGGAATTATAAAAGTATAAAAATACTCTCTAAATTTAGGATCTTGATCTGCTGCAAATTCATCAAGCATTAAAAAATCCCTATTTGCAACCAAATTTTGAAGTAAGGCTGCTCTTTTTTTCTGTCCTGTTGATAAATTTGATGTTTTTATGGTTTTATTTTGAAAATCAATCTTATTTTTTATCTTCAAAATATCACTCCAAAATTCAAGCTCACAATCACCTAGTATATCTCTAAACAGATAAAAGTCACTAAAAATCACACTTATTGTATTTTGAAAACTATCTAAATCGCCCTCTTCTAAAATTTTATCATCAACCCATATCTCTCCGCTACTTTGTTTTAAAAATCCACACATTAATAAAAATAGAGTTGATTTTCCAGAACCATTTTTTCCCACCAAAAACACACATTCGCCCTTTTTAATCTCTAAATTTATATTTGACAAGACTAAATTTTCACCATAAGAAAAACTAATATCTTTTAATAAAATTCTTTTCCACTGCATTTTTTTTAAATTTTGTTTTGATAAAGTATTGCTATTTAAATTTAAATCTTTTATCTTCTTTAAAGATATATTTGCAACTAAAATTGATGGAATTGATGAAATCATCATCATAAAAGGAGCTCTTAAAAACATCATAAATAAAGCCATCGTGATAGCTTCATTTATCTTAGCAAATTCCATAATTATACTCAAATATACCAAAAAACCAATCCCACCCAACATCATAACATTTAAAAAATTACTAGATAAAGCACTGTATATTTCAGCATTTATATTTGCATTTTTTTGCAAATTTGCATTTAAAAAGATACTATCTTTGAAAAACTTTAAACGCTTTTTATCCATTTTAAGCTCTTTAAAACCAGTTAAAAGCTCCTCGTAGTCTTGATATAAAAAATCATCAAATTTTCTAGATTCAAAATAATTCTTCCTAGTTTTATTTATAAAAAAATAAACAATAAAGCCTATAATAACAAACCAAAAGATAATAAAAATAGCTAATTTTACAGATAAATACAAAAAATATATAAACGACATTAAAAGAAGAACAATCCCTTGTGTTGCATCACTTAAACGCATAAATCCATTTGAAATATTTGAAATATCTTTAGAAATAGAAGCTAGGATTTTTGATTTTTGATTATCAAAAATCATCCTAGTATTTAAAATCATATTTATAAGTTTTATTCTAAGATCATAAATGAGGGTATTATTTATCTTAGCTATTGTAAATTTTGCAAAATATGTAACCATAAAAAATACAACCAAAAACAACGCAAATAGTCTAAATTTATACAAATTTGAATCGTTTAAATTTACTATAAAATCATTTATAAATGCTAAAATAGCAATATTAAAAGCACTTAAAACTATAGATAATACAAAAATTATAAAAAATTTTAAAATATAAGTATTTTTCAATATAAGCCTTTATAAATTTATCTATTTTTTAAATATTTTTTTATATCATATTCAACTGGCATACTAAAAACTAAAACTCCATTTTTTATCAAATTTTCAGGTGGTTTTGGAAGCGGAGAAGCTTTTTTAAAAAGCTGGGTTGCTGCATTATTTAAACTTTCAAAATTACAACTTTTTTTTATATCAGCTAAAAGTACATTGCCATCTTTATCTAATTTAACCCTAATAATAACCATTCCCTCTTCTTTGTTTAAAATTGAATTTTTGGGGTAATTTTTAAATTTATTTAAATGTGAAAAAACTAAACTTTGATAACTGACTTTTTTGGAATTAGAATTTCCTGTGCTAGGCGATGAAATCTTACTTCCATTTTCATTCATTGGTGCAGATGAGTAGTTATCTTTTGCTACTTGATTAAAATTTCCACTAATCATAGAAACTGGCTTATCAATTTGCTTTTTTTTAATATTTTCATCTTTGATTTCAGATTTTTTTGTAATTTTTTTATTTTTTATTGGTGCATTTTTTATAACCTTATTCGTTTTTTTACTTTTTTTAATTTCAATTTCGCTATTAAATTCCATTTCACTTAAAGTGCTATCTTCTAAAGCTTCCACATTATCAACTACACTAGCCTCTTCATATTCTGGCATCGCTTCATAATTTTGAGTAGCTAAAACAGAATTTACACTAGCTTCTTTTAAATCTCCAATTGGTAAATTTGAAACTATCATAACAGATTCAAACTCATCAACTTCGCCACCATAACCACCCATTTCGCCACTATTTAAATGCTTATAAAAAATTAAAAATACAATCAAAAAATGAAAAAATAAAGATATAGCAATACCATAAAAATAACTTTTATTATTCACTTTTTAACCTCTGATGATAGAGCTATTTTAGAGTACCCAAGAGATTTTATCTCATTTATAGTTTTCATTAAAAGCCCATATTCTACACTCACATCTACATAAAAATATATAATTTCATCGAAATTATTTTTGGTTTTTTGAGCTAAAATTTGAGCTAAATTTTCCTTGTTTATAGCTTCATTATTAACCAAAATTACTTTATCTTTATCTATAGAAATAATAACTAAATTTTTATCATCTTGTTTTGCATTTTGAGTAGATTTTGGAAGCTCTATTTTTGCCGAACTTGTAATAAGGGGAGTTACAACCATAAAAATTATCAACAAAACAAGCATTACATCTATAAAGGGTGTAACATTTATTTGACTTAACGCTTCATCTTGAGATCTTTTTATCATTTATTTCCATCCATTGTTCTATCAAAAATAACAAAAAACATAGTAGCAACCTCATCTAGCAAATCGGTAAATTTAGAATTTAAATAAATAGTATAGTTATAAAAAAGCACAGCTGGAATAGCTGCAACTAAACCAAAAGCTGTAGCAAATAAAGCCTCAGCAATTCCAGGAGCAACTACATCAAGACCTGTATTATTTGATGTAGCTATGCCCATAAAGCTATTCATTATCCCCCAAACTGTCCCAAAAAGCCCTATAAAAGGTGCAGATGATCCAATGCTAGCTAAAATTCCTGTAAATTTTTTGGCTTTGCTTATTATGTTTTGTGATACCGTTTGCAATCTCAAATTTATACGCTCGTTTAAATTTTGCGTAGATTTTGACTTTGAAATTTCATCCCTTATTATCGAAGAAAGAGTAAAGGCTATATCTTTTTGAGAAAAATTTGGTAAATCATTGATAGTATTTGTATCTTTCAATAAATTTAAGCTTTTTGATAACTCTTGATTTAAGCTTTTGTATTGTAAAATTTTGGCTATAAAAATACCCCAAGTTAAAACAGAAAATAAAACTAATATATAAATTACAATCTTAACCACAATATCAGCATTTTCATATAAAGAAAAAAAAGAAAAATCTCTTTTTTCTTTTAAAATATTAGTATTGTTAGATAAATTTAAATCATTTAAATTTGCATCTAAAATCTCTTTAGCATCAGAGTTAAAGAGATTCTCTTTTTTAGATAAAGAGTTGTTTAAATCTGTTAAATTCCCATCTGCTAAACAAAAGCCAATCATCAAAAATAATACTAAAATAATTTTTTTCATTTAATACCTTTAAAATTTATACTCAAAACTTCCTAATACAGTTCTACCTCTTGCTTGGTTGTCAAATAAATAGATATCATTTCCATTTATATCATATGTGTGCTGATTCTCAGTGCCATTAAATGCATTTAAAGCGTCCATATAGTTTTTATCAAATAAATTTTGAATTTCAAATTTAAGCGTTAAATTCTCATTTGGCTTTAAAATCATATAAAAATCATAAATAGTTGGGATATTAGGAAGTTTTTCTTTTAAAAGCTCTGGATACAAGTCATTTGGGTCATTTGTTGGGACTCTATTATCAGTACCAATGGTTACTCTATAAGCATCTCCTGTATATTTTGCTATCATTCCTATGGTTAATTTTTCATCAAAAAGTCTTGTTCCTACATCGATTCTAGCATAGTCTTTAGGAAGTTCTGTTATTTCTGTATATCCACCAAATGAATTTGAATGAGTTCCGCTTGTTTCATTTGTAGTTTGATTGCTAGTTTGCTTTGAATAGCTTCCTTTTACATAAAACATACCTGTATCATAGCTTAATTCTACTTCCCAACCCCTAAATTTAGTAACTTCTGTTTGATTTAAATGAAGCATAAAAGCATCTGTTGTGTAAAAAGATTTGTTATAGATATAATCATCCACATGAGTATTATAATAAAGCACTTTTAAACCAAATCTATCATTATCAAGCATTAAATTTTCTTTAAAACTATTAAATCCAATTTGCCAAGTTTTAGCCTCTTCTGGTCTTAAAAATGGATTAACACCATTTCCTTCGTTTGTTGAGAAAAACATCTCTTGAACATTTGGTGGTCTTGTTGTTTTTGAGTAGCTTACAAATGGAGCAAAAAGATCGTGAATTTTTGCTGATAGTAAAAATGAGTAGTTAAATTCTAAATCATCTTTATCTATATCGGTTGCATGCCTTGGAAAACAAAAATGCCCTATATCACACTTTGGCTTGTGCCCTTTAATGTTCCATTTTTGTAAATTTAAGTTTGCATCAAATTCAAAAATAGAATAATTAAGTCTATTATCCAAATAAAAAGTTACTATTTTTTGCCTACCTTTTGGAGAAAAAGGAGTTGATGTAGCTCCTGGCAAACTCATATTTAAAGTGTTTTTATACTCGTTGTCTAAAAAATTTATTCCAAGCGTTGGAGTGTATGTAAAATTATCAAAATGAAATCTTGATTTATTGCTTAAATTTAAAGTAATTGCTTCATTTATGGTTTTTAAATCGCCCTTATTTGCCATATCAGTTCTACCAAAAAACACTGCATCATCAAGGTATTTTTGCTCACCTTTAGTATAAGCAGCTAAGAATTTGATATCTATTAATTCATTATCGGGATTAAAGTTATAATCAAGTTGATAATTGTTATGAATCATATCTCTGCCAGCTAATAAATTCTCATATCTTCTATAGTTTATTATAGCTTTGTTAAACTCATTGGGCTTAATCTCTACTTTAAATAAATAGCTTTTTGGTTTTTGAGTTAGCTCGTCAGGATTAAATGGGCTTGAGTCTTCAAATGGATGGTTCGACAAACTTATTGGCTGAGTTGGATCAAAGTTTGGATTTGGAGTTCTTTTTTCGCTTATTTTTCCACCACCGCCAACATCATAGTTTTGAGAAATCTTTTTTCTGCTATAGCCAAAAAGTGCTCCTACACTTCCACCGTTATCAAATTTATATTTACCTGCAACGGCGCCCATATAGTTATATCCTATACCATTTGTTCCATGAGAATATCTACCCATAAAACCAAAAAGATTATCATCTCTTACCAAATCATCAACACCTATGGTTCTAAAATTTGCTCCACCCATAAGCCCGCCATGTCCTCCGCTAAATGTTCCTTTTGTAACATCAGCAGCAACTAAAAAGTTTTGATCTATCATAGCACCAAAACCTGAAGTTCCTATATTTCCTTGCCCTGTGTGAAATTTACCATTATCAGCTGAAGTTCCAAAAAATGTCTGAGTTACTCCATCAACCATAGTATTTACTCTACCAACTCCTGTCATTCCGCGGATATTAACTTGAATGGTTCCTTGAGTTTGATCTGTATTTGTATAGCTTCCTGGCATACTTCTAATAATACTATCAATGCTTTGAGTAGAGCTACCAACCCCCCCCCTAGAGCTAACTGCACCAGGTGTTACAAACGATTTATCATCATCTTTTATCTCTTTAGCTGAAATTTTTAAATTATCAAATTCAATCTCATCTGCGTGCATTAAATTTAGTGCTAAACACGAAATAATAGACAATTTAAAAAATTTATTCATTTTATCTCCTTATATATTAATTTTATTTTTTATCTTAAAAATTTATATGAAACATTTATTATAAAAGTTATTCCTCTAGCCAGAAATACAAATTGCTTTTGCTATTTTTATTTCTTTAGTTGAAATTTTTAATTTATTAAACTTAAGCTCTTGAATATTTGTAAATACGCAAAATAAACCGAAATAAAAAGTTAAGTTTAATAAGATTTTTACCATTTTAAACCTTGTTTAAATTCTATAAAATAATCACTCATCAAGCTATTTTCTTCATTTATAATCTCATCGATATCCCCAAAAACAACAACTGCATACTTTTTATTTTTATTAAAATCATCTATATGAAGAGGAGCTCCAAAATTTTTATCAACGTGAAATCTACCTGCTACCAAAACAGATAAAATATCGCTATTTACTAATTTATCTGCCATTCTTCTATCTTTAAATTGCTGAATTTCAACCATTTTTTCTAAAATTTTTTCATCAATTTTATGAGTTCGATTTATGTGTAATTTTATCTTTTCTTTAACATCTTTTGTTGTTGATTTTATGCCATATAGTGGCATAGCACCACTATATATTGTATTTATTTCATCTTTACTTAAATTTCCAGCACTAAATTTTACCCCACCATAAAATAAGCTACTAACCAAATCACCATAATATTTAAAATCCCAACTATCATCCCAATTTAAAGCTTTTTTTAGTTTATTTGGAGAAATTTTATCTCTATTTTTAGTAGCATTATCCCAATCTTTTTGTAAATCAGCACCGCCCATCTCAAATACAACATTTATAGGCTTAAATTTAGCTAAATCAAGTATGATTTTTTTCTCTAAAAAATGATGGTAAGGTGTTTTATGTGATTCTCCCAATAAAATAATATCATTTTCTAAAAGCAAATTTATAAACTCTTCATAATTTAAAATTTCTTTCGTGTTTGAATTTATGACTCTAAAATCATTAAAATCATCGCTAACTTCGAGTTTATTAAAAGAACAACCAAGAAAAATTACAATAAACAATAAACAAAAAATAACTTGCGTAAATTTGACCCTACTAGCACACAATGTAAAATTATTCATAATCTCAACTTTATTATTAATCATCAAGTGAATATTATTATCATTTAACTTAAAATAAGATAAATTTTAATGAAATATTTTATTGCTTGATAAAATTTTCCTTCTATAAAAAACAATAATTAAAATCATTAATAAATTTTTAAATTTTATACAATATAATACAAAATTTTAAATAAAAAAGGTGAAAAATTATGTATAAAAAATTTACAATATTTTTAGTTTTAACTCAGATATTGCAAGCACAAGATGAGTTAATTTTTGATGAGTTTAACATATCTGCTACAAATCGCCCATATCAAGGCGAAGTTTTATTAAAAAATTATCAACAGTCTGGATCTTTTTCTTATTTAGATGGCAAAAATATTTCAAGATTTAGAGGTAGTTCTGTTGGAGATTTTTTAAGTTCAATTCCAGGAGTATTTATCACAAATAAACGAAATAGCGGCGCAATCACAGTAAATATTAGAGGTCTTCAAAATGAAAATAGGGTTCCTATTTATATAGATAATGGCTTAAGGTCTGTTCCATCTTGGCAAGGATATGCAGGATCTAGTACTAGAACATATCTTGATCCTGATTTAATATCTAGTATAGAGATACAAAAAGGAGTAAATTTTGGAGGCGATGGGGTTGGTGCAACTGGTGGTGTTGTTAGAATGCAAACCATAGGATATAAAGATATAATTTTAGATGATAATGATTGGGGTGTAAGAATAAGCGGCGGAATTATGTCAAATACAAGCAAAAAGCCATCTTTATACACTCGTGGAGGCTATAGAACTAAATGGGTTGATAGTTGCAAAGACGAAGATGATGAAGAGTGCAAAGCATATCTACAAAAACATCCTCAAACATACAACACGCCTGCTAGATATCAAAATAAAAATCCTTTTCAAAATTTAGGACAAAGCTGGAATGGAAGCATTGCTTTTGCTAAAAAATGGGAAAATGCTGATATCGTTTTAGCTTATGCAAGAAAATTTCAAGGCAATTATTTTGCTGGAAAATATGGTTCAACTCCACAAATCATAGGAATTAAAACCAGTAAAGCAATATATGATGATGATTATAATATAAAAAACATATTAGAATATGATCCAGATTTAGCAAAAGAGCTAGAAGATCCTAGCAAATATAAAAATTATAACGGCTACTTACAAGCAGTAAGCCATGAAATTATATCTAAGAAGCTAGTTTTTAAACAAGGAAATTACACATATTATAGAGCCAAAGAAGAGGTTTTAAATACATTTTTAGAGAGTAAATCTTATTTAGCAAAACTAAATTTATATGATGAGTTTCAAAATTTTAATCTCACTTATAGCAGATATGATAGCAATTTTGGAGAATTAATGCCATCTCAAACAAGTATTAGAAGCGATGGTGCTTTACAAGGCGAGGGTCAAGAAGTTGTAATTGATTCAATTAGTTCTAGCTATAGATATAATCCTAACAATCCATATCTTGATCTTAAATTTAATTCATATTTTACTAAAAATGACACATCTTTATTTATGCCTTTTGTTGAAGATTTAGTTGATTATGATAAAAACTCTATCCTAACTCCTTTAGATAGCAGATACGCCTCTTTTATAATCTCAAATCAAATAGGATTTAGCTTAGAAAATACAAGCATTTTAGATATAAAAAATAAGCCTTTGAAAATAAATTATGGAATTTCTTATACTTATGAGAGATTTAAACAACCAAAAGATACAGATGAAAGACTTAGAAAGAAAAACTACCCAACATCTACTTCTCATATAGAATTTTTGAAAAAAAGAGGTTATGATCCTGCAAAATTTAGAGTTGCTGATTTTAAAGCTAATGGAAAGCTGTATGAAAGAGATGCAAAAAGAGATGAAGTAAGTGCATTTTTATGGGTTAATTATCCTATTTTTGATAAATTTGAAGCTGATTTTGGATTGAGATATATAAATGCAAAAATAAAAGACAACAATCCTTTGCAAATTCCAAATGGATATGATCATAACAAAAAACTAAAAATCAACAAAATTTTTACTCCAAACATAAAAACAAAAGCTTTAAGTCCAGCATTTATGATGACTTTCAAGGCAAATGAAAACGTCATTTTATACGCAAAATATGCTCAAGCTGTTAGAAATCCTAGTCTTTTTCAAGCCACAAAAGGATGGGGAATTCAAAATCAAGGAGAAGCAAAACATAACTCTTTAAAGCCAGAAAGACATTTTGATTTTGAAATCGGTACAAATTTATTGTATGAAAATTTAGCTAATTTTGATAATGTTTTTGGTTTTAAATTCGCTTTTTATAACAACTATACAAAAGATTATTTAACAAGAACGAATATTTTAAAAAGTAATTTTCAGCAAACAACCAATATCAAAAGTGCTTTATTTAGAGGGTTAGAGGCTTCTATTTATTTTGATAGTGGTAAATTTTATTCAAATTTAGGATTTAATAGAATTTTAAAAACTAATTTTTGTCAAAAATCATCAAATTTAAAGCCAGGTCAAAAACAGTGTTATAATGGTGGCATCGATGGCTCAAATCTCTCAAATTCAGTCCCGCCAAAAACAACACTTTTTGTAAATTTAGGAACAAGACTTTTAAATAATAAATTAGATTTAGGGGCTAGATATAGTTATTATAGCAAAAGGTTTGTATCTATTTGGAATTTTAACGATACACAAAAAGGCGAAACAAATAGTGCTCAGTGGGACCCTTATTCAATTGTGGATTTATATTTAGATTATATGCCTAAAAATAATATAAAATTTTCAATAAGTTTGGATAATCTCACAAATAGATACTATTTAGATTCAAACAATATGGGGCTAACTCCTGCGCCAGGAAGGACACTGCATGCAGGTTTTGAGTATAAATTTTGACAATCTTGACTAAATTTATCACTATATTAATAAATTTAATCGACTCATTTGATTTGATAACAGGTGATAAATTTACTATTTCAAGATACACTACATAAAAATTAAAGGAAATTAAATGAAAAAAATATTTTTATCTTCAGCACTTATAACAAATACTCTGCTGGCTATAAATTGTACTCAAATTTACGGCGATGGAAATTTAGAGCTAAGACTAGCAACTGGAAGCCCTGGAGAACTTGGTTTAGTAGAGGTTTTAGCAAATGAATTTAGTAAAGATAAAGACGCTAAAATTTGCTGGATAAAAGCTGGAAGTGGCAAAACTCTTGAACTTTTAAAAGATAAAAAGATTGATATAGCTATGGTTCATACCCCAAAAGCTGAAATAAACGCAGTTAGTGAGGGCTGGGCTGATAATAGAACCTTAATTGGTTCAAATGAGTTTTATATAATCGGTCCAAAAAGCGATCTTGCTGGTATAAAAGAAGCTAAAGATGTTAAAGAAGCTTATAAAAAAATAGCTGATTCAAAATCACTTTTTTATACTAGAGGCGATAATTCAGGCACTCATAAAAAAGAGTTAAGCATTTGGAAAATGACAAATATAGAGCCAAAAGGCGAGTGGTATCAAGAAAATAAAGACTTTATGCTTGCAACCTTAAAAAAAGCTGATAAAACAAATGGATATTTTATGACTGATAGTAGCACTTATGTGGTTGCAAAAAATGAACTTTTAAATAGTGAAGTTTTATTTAAAGGAGATCCTTATCTTATAAATACCTATTCAGCCCTAACTAGAAATGATGATGGCTCAAAAAATTATAAATTAGCAAAGGAATTTGTTGAGTTTGTAGCTTCCAATAAAGGACAAGAGATTATAAGAAATTATGGCAAGGAAAAATACAAAGATGCTTTATATAAAGATGCAAATTATGCAAAAAAGTATTTTATAGAAAATTAAATTTAAGCCCTAAATTTAGGGCTTCAGATATAAATTTATTTAAAAATACAGACTAAATCTTAAAAATCACTTCAAATAATATTTAAATTTTTATGTGTAAAAAAGTTATAAAATTTTTTATTGCATTAAAAAAGCATCTATTTTTATAATATTTTAAGGATATTTTATGCATTATTTATGAAATTTACTAAATTTAGGAGTTTATATGGAAAAAGGACTTAATAAAAAGCAATTTTTTATAATTTCATTAATGTTGTTTTCTATGTTTTTTGGTGCGGGAAATTTCATTTTTCCGCCTATGGTTGGAAAAGACGCTGGAACTAGCTATTATTTAGCTATTATGTTTTTTTGCTTAACAGCAGTTGTTCTACCAGTTTTAGGAGTAGCTGCAGTAGCAAAAGCAGGCGATTTAAAAAGCCTTGCAAGTAGAGCAGATTCTTGGTTTGCTGTGATTTTTGTAACAGCCATTTATGTGTCAATTGGACCATTGCTTGCGATTCCTAGAGCTGCAAATATGCCTTTTGAAATTTCAATTATGCCATTTATCGACAAAGATTATCACTCTTTATCATTAGCTGTTTATGGAGCAATATATTTTGTATTAAATTGGTATGTTTGTATTTATCCATCAAAAATGGTTGAGCTTTTAGGTAAATGGCTAACGCCTGCTATGCTTATTTTGATTGTTGTATTTTTTGTGGCTGGATATATAAATTTACCTGGAAATTTTGCTACACCTAAGGGCGATTATGCGATTGCTCCTGCTAGTAAGGCATTTGTAGAAGGATATCAGACAATGGATGCTTTAGCTGCCCTTGTTTTTGGTATAATCGTAGCTACTGCTATGAAAGATATGGGCGTTAAAAACGAAGAGTATCTTTCAAATGCAACAATTAAAGCTGGAATGGTTGCTGGTGCGATTTTAATGATAATTTATATTATGCTTGGATTTTTAGGTGCAAGTGCTGGAGGGATGAATGAATTTGCAAATTCACAAAACGGAGCGGCTATTTTATCTGAGTTATCAAATCATCTATTTGGAAATAGCGGTAGAATTATACTTGGACTAGCATTTTTCTTAGCTTGCTTTACAACAACTACTGGTTTGATTAGTTCAGTAAGTAGTTATTTTGAGAGTATTTGCCCTAAGATAAATTATAAAATTTGGGTAGTTATTTGGTGCGTAGTTAGCTTTTTAGTAGCAAATTTAGGACTAAATCAAATTTTAAAATTTAGCGTTCCTGTGCTTATATCTTTATATCCTATTTCTATCATTTTAATAATACTATCTTTAATAAACAAAATGATAGATTCAAATAGACTCATTTATAGAGTTTGTGTTTATGTTTGTGCTTTGATTGGTATCATAAACGCTTTGGATATAACAGGTATCAATATTCCATTTATAACAGATGTTGTAAAACAATTCCCATTTTATAGCTCTATGTTGGGATGGATAGTTCCAACTGCTATTTGTTTTATAATCACGTATCTTTTTTATTTAATTTTTGCAAAAAAAGATAACTATTAAAATTTATTCTTAGGAATTTTTTCCTAAGAAGCATTTAAGGAGAAATTTATGAAAAAAAGATATATATATATATATATATATTAATAATATTTTTTATTAGCATTTATTTAAATATAGGAACTGGTAGAATCAACTTCTCTTCTGGTTTAAATTTCTACACAAACACGCTATATTTAGCTTTTACTATATTTTTATTTTTACATCTTAAGAGATTTTTTTGGATTTGTTTTGCTTTTTGTTGTATATTAGCATTTTATGCACCTACTGGGATTTTGCATGGTGTTGTAAATAAAGATTTTGTAGTTTCAATCTATGCTACTTATGGAAGCGAAGCAAGAGATTTTGCAACATCAATTCCTTGGCAATATATATTCATCTCGATTACTAGCTTAATTTTTTTACTATTTCTATATAAAAAAATGCCAAAGATAAATTTTACTAAAAGATGGCTAGCTGTTTTACTTTTAATTTTTACCACACTTACTGCAACTGGAAAATTATGGAGCATAAGCTCGACAAGTTCTGTTGCTAGGATTATAGAGTATCTAAATTCTGGTTATGAAAATTTAACGCTTCTAAAAAATACAAAAATCGAGCCAAAATGGGAGATTGAAAGTATAGATCCAAAATATAAAAATTTTATCATCATAATTGGCGAAAGTATGAGAAAAGACTACACTCATCTTTATGGATATAATCAAAAAAATACCCCATTTTTAGATGGCGTAAATGGTCTTTTTATAGATGGTTATCAATCAACTGCTATAAACACGATAAAAAATCTAAAAAATTCTTTAAATTACAATCAAGATTTTAATTACAATATAATAGACTTAGCAAATTTAGCTGGTTTTGAGACTTACTGGTTGTCAAATCAAGGATATTTTGGAGTTCATGACACACCAACAACAATATTAGCAAAAAGAGCTGGGGTTCAGTACTTTTTAGAAAATGATCCATCTATACAAGATAAAACCGATGCGAATTTGGTCAAAAAATTTGGGGAATTTTATAAAATAAAGAGTAAAAAAGTTAGAGTATTTTTCTTGCATTTTGTAGGAGAGCATCCAACTTTTTGCAAAAAACTAACAAATAAATCATATCGTAAATATAAAGATAAAAAAACTTTCAATATAAATTGCTATGTAGATTTAATAAAACAAACAGATAATGATTTAGAGAGTGTATATAAAATTTTGCAAGATGCTTATCAAAAAGATAAGAGCGAAAGCTTTTCAATGGTGTATTTTAGCGATCATGGATTAACTCATATTGAAAAATTTTCTAAATTTGAATTAGTAGTGAGAGACTATCCATCAAAACAAGCACTTGAAATTCCGCTATTAAAATTATCAAGTGATGATAAAGATAGAATTTGGATCAAAAATAGAAGCTATAATAACTATTTTAGCGAGAGTTTTTCAAAACTAATAGGAGTTAAAACTAAAAATATTACAAAAATCAACGACATCTTTGAAGAAGGAATTCAAGATGATGTTTTAAATTCCAAAGCTCTAATCAGCAATGAAAGTGATTTTGCTATAGATATATCTAAATTTAAAAATTAATTTAAGCTTAGTAAATTTACTAAGCTTATTAAGATCTGATAAACTCAAAATATAAAGGCAATAGAGCGTGTAAATATTTAAAAGATGGACTACTTATTTAACTAAATTTATTAAATCAAACAATAAAACCTAAACGAAAGATATGAATATAAAATTTGATAAATTATAATATGATATGTTAGAGTAAGGCATTATAAAAATATTTTAGGATATCATAAATCAAACTTAAATTTAAAAATATAAGAATGGTAAATTTTCTTGTATAAAAAAGTGCTAGTTTAGATAATGATTTAGATAGCAAATTTATTAAAACTAATAAGAAAGCTAAATTTAAGCTTAGTAAATTACTAAGCTTATTTGAGTTCGCCCCATTTTTTTGCAATGCTTAAAGAGCTAATTAGTGGCACATTTAATTTATAAATATTTTCCATAATATCTCTAGCTTTTTTGCTAAATTCATCAATCTTTTCATCTTTTACTTCAAAAATAAGCTCATCGTGAATTTGAAGTAGCATTTTTGCATTTTCATCTAAAAGCGGATAAATTTTAAGCATAGCCATTTTTATGATATCAGCTGCTGAGCCTTGAAATTTAGTATTTACCGCTTCTCTTTCATACATAGCAAGTTCTCTTTGATTTGCGTTTGAGAAGTTAAAAAACCTTTTTCTACCTATTAAAGTCTCGGAATATCCTTTGATTTTAGCTTCAGCTTTAAGGTTTTCTAAAAACTCTTTTATACTAGTAAATGCCATAAAATATCTATCTATATAATCTTTTGCTTCGTTTCTTGAGATATTTAACTCATTTGAAAGCTTATTTGCACCCATTCCATAAATTAAGCCAAAATTTATACTCTTTGCAATTGCTCTTTTTTCATTATCACTACTTCCAAATATGCTAATTGCCGTTCTTGTATGAATATCTTCGCCGTTTTTAAATGCTTTAATCAAGGAATAATCCTCGCTAAAATGTGCTAAAAGCCTAAGCTCAATTTGAGAATAATCTAATGAAACTAAGCTATATCCATTTTTTGAGATAAAACAATCTCTCATCTGCTTTGCTAAACGCCCACGTGCAGGGATATTTTGTAAATTTGGGTTTTTAGATGATAGGCGTCCTGTTGCGGTGCCTGTTTGTAAAAAATCTGTATAAACTCTACCTTTTTCATCTTTTAAAGCGTGATTTAAAAGTGGTTCTGTGTAGGTGCTTTGAAGTTTATAAATTTCTCTATATTCTAAAATTTTAGATATAACTGGATGGGTATCAATAAGGGAATTTAAAACGCTCTCATCTGTGCTATAGCCTGTTTTAGTCTTTTTCTTAGCTGGTAAATTTAAGTTTTCAAAAAGCACTACGCCAAGTTGTTTTGGAGAGTTTAAATTAAATCTTTGCTTGCTTAATTTATAAATTTCATTAGTTAAGCTTTTAATATCTTCATTTAGGGCTAAAATCATCTCTCTAAGGCGGTCTATGTCCATTAAAATGCCTTCTTCTTCCATATCTAAAAGCACTTTTATAAATGGAAATTCTAAATTTGAAGCAATTTTTAATAAATCTTCACCCAAAATTTTTGATAAAGCATTATAAAATCTCAGCGTTATCCACGCATCTTCGCTAGCGTATTTGCTAGCATTTTCAAAATTTACATTAGCGAAATTTTCTCCTTTTCTTACAACATCTTCAAATTTAATTGTTTTATAATTAAATAACTTTAAAGCCAAATTATCCATCCCAACACTACTTCCTGGATCCATTAACCACGCCATTATCATAGTATCAGCATAAATTTCAGGTGGATTTATACTAAAATTATTTCTAATAATTCTAAAATCATATTTTAAATTATGCCCTATAACAAAACTTTTGAAAATTTTTTCAATCCCTTTTTTAGCAACTTTGCTTGAAATTTGATCCCCAACTCCTAAAAAGTTATGGTTTATTGGAACGTAGTAGCTAATTTCTTCATCAAAACAAAATGAAAATCCTACTATTTTAGCAACTTTACTATCAAGATCTGTAGTTTCTGTATCAAAAGCTACTTTTGTTTGGGGTGTAATATTTGATAAAATTTCATCTAATTTTTCTTCATCAGTTACTAAAATACTTTCAAATTTAGAACTTTTTTGAATGCTACTTTTATCAAGAGTATTTAAAAGCCTATTTAATGAGTACTCTTCTAGAATGTTTTTAATTTTAAGAAGTGGATTTGTGGTTGGAAATTTTGCACTATTTAAATTTGGAATTTCTAAATCATCATAAAGAGTTGCTAACTTTTTACTAATAAAAGCACTCTCTTTGCCACTTATTAGCATATTTTTCAATCTTAGATTTAAAATTTTGTCTAAATTTTCATAAATTTCTTCTAAACTCTTAAACTCATCAAGTAAATTTTTAGCCCCTTTTTCTCCAATGCCTTTAACTCCTGGGATATTATCGCTAGTATCTCCAACTATAGCCAAAAAATCTCTTATTTGATTAGGATAGACGCCATATTTTTCATAGCAAGCCTCTTCATCATAACTCTCTTTTTTTGCTGGACTATAAATTTCAACTTTGCCATTTTTAATTAGTTGATAAAGATCTTTATCGTGAGTTACAACTCTTATAAAAATGTCATCATTTTCAAATTTTTTAACCACACTTGCAATTATATCATCGGCCTCGTATCCTTCTTTTGCTAAAAAACAAAGCCCCATATCTTCTATCATTTTTATGCAAATTGGAAGTTGAGCTAAAAGAGCTTCTGGTGGAGTTTGACGATTTTTTTTATAGTTTGAATCAATCTTACTTCTAAAAGTTTCGCCTTTGCTATCAAGTGCAAATATTATATAATCACTCTCATACTCTCCTTTTAAACTAGCTATAAAATTTGCAAATCCGTGCACCATACCACTTGGTTTTCCATCTTTTGTTCTTAAAGAACTCATAGCATAATAAAGCCTGAAAAAAAATCCAAATGTATCAATTATCGTTAAAGTTTTCATAAATTTCCTTTTTTATATAATTAATTTAAATTACAACTTAAAATTTTTACTTATATTTTCGTAATATTCTTTCTTATTATCGCCTGTTTTTTTATATTTAAAATTTAGTTTTCTAAAAATTCTATATTTCAAGCCACCTATAAGATATCTCCCCCCCCCCCTATAAGTCTTAAATCCTTTTTTCTAAATTTTTGTTTTTTCTTTTTATCAAGCCAACTCCAATCTTTGCAAATAGATGAATTTTCGCCTGTGTTATCATTTGTTTGAATGATGTTTTTATCTAAACAATAAACATTAAGCCCACAAAGTTTAATAAACTGAACCCAACAATCTGCTTCTAAAAATACTGGGGTGTTTGTTTTTAAGAGTTTTTTAGCTGAATTTTTTGTAATTATATAGCCATAAGCTCCCACTCCTTTTGTAAGTTTATAAAAAGCTAAATTATTATCTAATTTTATTTTATGATTTACGAAAAATTCATGCCCCTCATGCATCAAACAAACCATTTCAAAATATTTTTTATCTTTTAAAAACTCATCAAATTTATTAAAATACTCTAAAAACTCATCACTAAAAATAGCGTCATCTTCTAAGATTAAAGCGTGATTTATATCCTCATCAACCATTTTTTTATAAATTTTAAGGTGGCTTAAAGCACAACCAATTTCGCCTTTTGCTAAAAATCTATCTTTATGTTTATAAACTTTTTGATTTAATTCATCTTCACTTAGCTCTTTACCATAAACGCCTTTTATAAACTCATACTCAAGATTAAATTTACTAAAATTTTTAATAAAAATCTCTTTTTTATGAGTATCTTTTTCTAAATTTATAACAAAAATTTTCATTTATTTCCTTTATTTATGCTTATCACCACTAACTAAAAATTTAGAGTAAATTTTATAATAAAATCTATATTTTAAACTACCAATCATATATCTACCCCCCCCCATTTTTCTCAAGCGACTTTTTCTAGCGCGAGATTTTTGTTTGCCCATTTTGTGTCTTTCATCTCCAATTGATGAATTTAATCCATTAAAATCACTAGTTTTAATGATATTTTTGTCTAAGCAATAAACTTGTAAATCACACATCTTTATAAACTGAACCCAACAATCTGCTTCTAAAATCAAAGGAGTGTTTATTTTTAAAAGTTTTTTGGCTGAATTCTTAGTTATGACATAGCCATAACATCCAACGCCTTTTGCAATTTTATAAATCTTAAAATCATCTATTTTTATGGTTAAGTTTTTAAAATACTCATCATTTTGGTGCATAAAGCAAACCATATCAAATTCTTTTTTATCTTTCAAAAACTCATCAAATTTATTAAAATATTCTAAAAACTCATCACTAAAAATAGCGTCATCTTCTAAAATTAAAGCGTGGCTGATGTCTTCATCTTGCATTTTTTCATAAATTTTAAGGTGGCTTAAAGCACAACCTATCTCGCCATCAGTCATAAAGCAGTTTTTATAATCATATACTTTTTTATTTAACTCATCTTTATTTAGCTCTTTACCATGAACGCCTTTTATAAACTCATATTCAAGATTAAATTTACTAAAATTTTTAATAAAAATCTCTTTTTTGTGAGTATCTTTTTCTAAATTTATAACAAAAATTTTCATTTTTAAGCCTTTAATTCTTTTAACTCATCAACCAAAAATTTACCTGTAAAAGAAAGAGTTTTTTCATGATTTTTTGCTAGCTGTTTTGGAGTGCCACAAGCTATTATTTTACCGCCTTTACTTCCACCTTCTGGCCCCATATCTATGATGTAATCAGCATTTTTTATCACATCCATATTATGTTCAATTACAAAAACTGAGTTTCCTAAATCAACTAAATGCTGCAAAACTCCAACTAATTTTTCTACATCGTAAAAATGAAGCCCCGTTGTTGGTTCATCTAAGATATAAAGCGTATTTCCTGTGTTTGCTCTACTTAGCTCTTTTGCTAATTTTACCCTTTGAGCTTCGCCGCCACTTAAAGTTGTAGCATTTTGCCCTAAAGTTACATATCCAAGCCCTACATCTTGCATTGTTTTAAGCTTTGCATAAATTTTTGGAACCGCTTTAAAAAACTCCAGTGCTTCATCTACGCTCATTTCTAGCACATCAGCAATGCTTTTGCCCTTATATTTAACTTCTAAGGTTTGATCGTTGTATCTTTTGCCTTTGCAAGCATCACATTCAACCATAATATCAGGCAAAAAGTGCATCTCTATCTTTATCTCTCCATCGCCGCTACACTTTTCGCATCTACCACCTTTTACATTGAAGCTAAATCTACCTATTTTATATCCTCTAAGTTTTGCTTCTTTGGTCTGGCTAAAAAGAGTTCTTATATCATCCATCGCTCCTGTGTAGGTTGCTGGATTACTTCTAGGAGTTCTTCCTATTGGGCTTTGATCAAGATAGATTACTTTATCTAAATTTTCTAAGCCTTCAATTTTAGCATTTTTTACAATTTTTACCTTTTTAGCGTGATTTAACTCCTCTAAAGCCGTTGGAAGCAGTGTTTGTAAGATCAAAGAACTTTTTCCACTTCCACTTACTCCTGTAATGCAAACTAAATTTTTAAGTGGAAATTTAGCACTTAAATTTGAAATATTATTTATAGTTACATTTTTTATACTTAGCCAAATTTCTTGCTTTCTATTTTTTCTATAATCAATTTTTTTAATACCATTTATATATTTTGCTGTTAAGCTATCTCCTTTTAAGAGTTCGTCTGAAGTTCCACTAAACACAACTTCTCCGCCACTATTACCTGCTAAGGGTCCAATATCAACTATATAATCAGCCATTTTAATTGTTTTTTTATCATGTTCAACAACTATAACGCTATTTCCTTTATCTCTTAAGCTTATTAAAGTTTGGATTAATTTTAAAGTATCTCTTTCATGAAGTCCGATGCTAGGCTCATCTAAAACATACATAACCCCGCTTAAACCACTTCCTATTTGAGAAGCGATTCTAATTCTTTGTGCTTCGCCTCCGCTTATAGTTCTGCTATCTCTTCCTAAAGTTAGATATCCAAGCCCTACATCATATAAAAACTTAAGCCTTTCTCTAATCTCTTTTAAAATAGGACTTGCAACTTGAGTTAGCTCTTTAGTTAAATAGCTAAAATTTGATTCATCTATAAAAAATTTATATGAGTTTTCTATACTCGTATCTATAATTTCAGCTATTGTTTTATTTGCAACTCTAACAGCTAAGCTTTCAGGCTTTAAACGATGAGCGTTGCAACTATCACAAATTTTTTCACTCATAAAATCTTCAAAATCTCTTTCATTCTTAAGCATTTCATAAACGTATTTTAAAGCTCCTTCAAATTTACGAGTTAATTTATGCTTTTTCCACGTAAAATTTATCTCTTTTTCATTTCCATATAAAATAAGCCTCTTATTATCATCACTTAAATCACCATAAGCGATATTTGTAGGGATATCATTTTGCTCACAAAAAGCTATCATAAATTTATGATAATAGCTTTTATTAAATCCATACATTAGCTTAATAGCTCCTTTTTGGACACTATTTTCTTCATTTGTAATTTTTTTAACATCTAAGCTATATCTTATCCCAAGACCATCACAATTAGGACACGCTCCCTTAACTGAATTAAAGCTAAACGATAGTGGTTCAAGCGGCAAAAATGAAATTTTACAATCAAAACAAGCCATATGCTCGCTATAATGAATATGCTTATTTTCTAAATTTAATTCATCAGCATTTGTTATCTCAATCTCAAGCTCGCCATAGCTTAAATTTAAAGCTTTTTCAACATCTGAAGCTATTCTTTGAGAATTTTCTTCATTTACAACCACTCTATCAATTACTACAAAAATTGTGTGTTTTTTAGTTTTACTTAAAACGATCTCCTCATCAAGTCTAACCATAACTCCATCTATCATCGCTCTAATAAAACCTTGATTTCTAAGGTTTTCTATCGTATCAGCAAAAGTTCCTTTTTTCTCTCTAGCAATTGGCGAATATATAGCGATCTTAGCTCCTTCTGGAAGCTTTAAAATCTCATTTATGATATCGCTTGCACTCATTTTTGAGATGACTTTGCCGCATTTATGACAGTGTTGAACTCCAACTCTAGCGTATAAAAGCCTTAAATAATCATAAATTTCAGTTATAGTTCCAACTGTAGATCTAGGGTTTTTTGAAGTTGTTTTTTGATCGATTGCAATTGCTGGCGTTAAGCCTTCAATCTTATCAATATCAGGCTTTGGCGCTCTATCTAAAAACTGTCTTGCATATGAACTTAAACTCTCCATATAACGCCTTTGCCCCTCAGCATACAGAGTTTGAAAAGCTAAAGTACTTTTACCACTTCCACTAAGCCCTGTCATAACCACAAGTTTATTTTTTGGAATGGTTAAATTTAAGTTTTTTAAGTTATTTTCCCTAGCACCGTAAATTTTTATAAAATTATTCATATTTGTCCTTAAATTTATATTTAATCTAATAATCTAATTAAAAAATATCTGTTTAACCATAAGAATAAACATCACTAAATAAAGCACTAATAATAGCTTTTTTTGCAAATTTTTTTCTACCATATGAGACATTTTAACACCAAAATAAACCCCAACAAGAGAACCAATGCCAAGTAAAAAACCATATTTATAATTTACAAATCCATTTATCATCATCGAAATTAAACCGCTAATAGATGAAAATATCACAAAAAATAGTCCCATCGATACAGCTTTTTTTAAATCATACCCCATAAATCCAACCAAAATCGGCGTTAAAAACATAGCTCCGCCAATGCCCATACTTATAGCAAACATCCCAATCAAAAAACCAATTACAAACAAAAGAAACCTTGAGTTTATCTCATTTTTACCATTTTCTATAGTTACAAAAAATTTTAAAATGCAAATAAATAAAGCAAAAGTAAGCCCAATTTCTAAATAAATTGATGGTATATTTTTAACTATAAAACCGCTAAAAAATGCCCCCACAAGCCCACCGATTCCAACACTCAAACCATCATTAATCTTTAACTTTCCTGCTTTATAATTCACAACTGATCCAAAAACTGAGCTAAAAACCATCTGCATAATAGAAATTCCAATAGCTGTTTTAATATCATATCCAAAAGCAAGCATCAACGGCGATACAAAACTACCCCCACCAATACCAAAAAAACCAGAAATCATCCCAATTGCAATACCAAAAATAGCAAATAAAACTATCTCTAAAAATAAATTTTCCATATCCTGCTCCCAAAACGATAATTCTACCTTAAAAATCTTAAAAATCACCACTCAATCTATTTTCTTTAAGAATTTTTTAGATATAATTAAACATTTTTTAAAAAGGTAAATTATGCTATTTTTAGATCCAATTTTTTATTATAGAAGTATTTTGCAAGATTTCCCAAACAGCTACTTAGCAGAAGATAACTACCAAACTATAATCGGAATTGATTGCAACTATTTTAGTGGCGAAAATTTAAATCAAGTTCAAGTTTTTTTTAACAACTGCAAGCAATCAACCCCAAAAAATTTCCCTAATTTTGCAGGAATTTTTGGAGTTATGGGCTATGAGATAGTTTATAAATTTGAACGCCTAGCAAGCCCTAAAAAAGCTTTATATGATTTTCCAAATTTATACTACGCAAATGCTAAAAACTATCTTCATTACGACAAAATAAGTAAAATTTACTCATTTTATGGCGATGATAAAATTTATAAAAATTTAAAAGAGCTTAAATTTAATGAGCAAGAGAAAAAAGAAAACTATTTTTATAAAATTTCAACAAATTTAGATAATGAGAGAAAAGATTTTATAAATTCCATAAAAAAAGCAAAAGAGTATATAAAAAGTGGCGATATTTTTCAAGTAGTTTTAGCAAAAATTTTAGAAGTAAAAACAAATTTAAACTCACTTGATTTTTATGAAAGACTTAAAATAAACAATCCAAGCCCCTATATGTTTCACTTCCCAACTAAATTTGGTGATGTAGTAGGAAGCAGTCCAGAACTTGTTGCAAGTATAAAAGATAATGAAATTTTTGTAGCCCCAATTGCAGGAACTAGAAAAAGAGGAATTGATGCAAATGAAGATGAGAGATTAAAAAACGAACTTTTAAGCGATGAAAAAGAGTTAAGCGAACATAGAATGTTAATAGATTTAGCAAGAAATGATGTGGGAAAATTTAGCCTACCTGGCTTAGTTAGAGTGGAAAATCCTTTAAATGTCGTATTTTATGAAAGAGTAATGCATATAATTAGCGAAGTTTATGGAAAAAAAGACCCTAAATTTAGCACTTTTGATACCATTAAAACCATCTTTCCTGCTGGCACATTAAGCGGAGCTCCAAAAATTCGCGCTATGCAAATTATAAATGAACTAGAAACCTCATCTCGTGGCGTTTATGGTGGAGGGCTTGGATTTTGGCATTTTAATGGAGATATGCAAATGGCGATTTTAATTAGAAGTGCCATATTTTGCAAAAATTTAAAAGAATTTTCAGTTTTTATCGGAGCTGGTGCAGGCATTGTTTATGATAGCAACGAAGAGAGCGAATACAATGAAATTTTAAATAAAAGAGACTCTTGCCTAAAAGTTATAAAAGAGCTTTGTGAAAATTTTAATAATGGTGGCGAAAATGAATAAAATAGAAAATTTAATTAATAAATTATGTCCAAATGGGGTGGAATTTAAAGAGTTAGGCGAAGTTTGCGAGATATTAAGAGGTAAAAGATTAACATCAAAAGAATTATTTGAAAATGAAAAATATCCTGTAATTCACGGCGGAACAACGCCAATGGGATATTATAACAAAAGCAACCGAAAAGCTGGAACTACAATTGTAATAAATACTGGAAACGCTGGAAGAGTGTTTTTTATTGATGAAGAATTTTGGTCATCTGATGCTTGTTTTTCTTTATATCCAAATAAATTTTTAATGGATAAATTTTTATATTACAATGTAATTTCTATGGAGTATCTATTAATATCTAAAATTCGCACAGGTGCAATGCCTACAATTGACGCTAATGCTATAAAAAATTTAAAAATCCCCATCCCTCCACTTGAAATTCAAAATGAAATAGTAAAAATTCTTGACGCGTTTTCAGAGCTTACAGCAGAGCTTACAGCAAGAAAAAAGCAATATGAATATTATAGAGATAAA
>NZ_VWSJ01000026.1 GCF_009690845.1 Campylobacter portucalensis | reverse complement strand
TTAAATTTTAAATAGCTAAATTAGGCTTTAATTTTAACTCATAAATTTTTAAGTATCAAAATCTGATAAATCGGACTTAAAAATAGCATATTTGAGAATTTTTAATCACAAAATAGTTGAAATAACAATATAAATTTCATATATAAAAGCATATATGAAAATAAAATAAACTCTAAGAGTGGATATAAATTTTTTATCGGATAAAAGTAGCTTAGTGTTATAAAAACTCATCCAATAAAACAAAGTAAATTAAAATAAAAAATGCCTGCATTTTATCTTACAGCACATAAAATATTTAATTAAATTTATCTTGCTTAAGACTTTATAAAATTACTCTATTTAGCACAATAAAAGTAGTAAAATTATTATAATTTAGTCGATGTTAATTGTAGTTATATATAATTATGAGATTAATTATTATATAAAGGATTTTTGTGTATTTTGATGCAAGGCTTGAATTTTTATTTAGGAGCATTATTGCTATATTTATTGGCTATTTTTTATCTTATAATTTTGCAAGTAGCTTGCCATATCTTTTAAATTTAAGCTATTTAAATCAACCACTTTTTGCAAATTTATTTTTAATGATATTTTTTGTTTTTTGGTCTTTGATTAGTTATGTTTTAAATTTAAAATTATTAGTCCTATTTTGTGTTATATTGTCATTTTTGGTGATAATTTTATGAAGATGTTTAAAATTTATCATAAATATATAGGTATTTTTTTATCTTATATAGGATTTTTTATATTTTTTAGTGGTGCTTTTGCATATTATCGTGGCGAAATCACTCTTTTTATGCAACCAGAATTTTATAAATTAGACTACAAGTCTCAAAATTGGCTTAAAAATAGCATAGATTATCTTAGTAAAAATCATAAAAATTCAGATATTTGGGAGATAACGCTACCTTCGCAAATTTCACCTTATGTTTTTATATCTTATAATGATGATAAAAACATTAAACAAAATAAATTAAATAAACCACAAATTAAAATCAATCCGCAAAACGCAGAGGTTGTAAATTCAAAACCAACATATGGCGGAAGTTTTATAGGCAAACTTCACTATAATCTTTGGTATATTTCTTCAAGCAAGGCAAAAGAAATAGTCGGATATATAACTCTTTTTATGATATTGGTTATTTTAACCGGAATTTTGATATATAATAAAAAAATTTTTAAAAACTTTTTTAAATTTAATAAAAAAAATTTGTGGATAGATACTCACTTGATAGCAGGCATAAGCGGAATTTTTATATTTTTTTCTCTTTGTATATCAGGACTTTTTATTGTAGAAAAACATATGTTAAAAGACTTTTATGAAAAACACTCTTCTAAAAAAGATACTTTAGTTAAGCCAAATTCAAACAGCAATATTTCAGATAAAAACAAAATTTCATACCTTCCAACTTACTTAGAGATAGAAAAAATTATTAAAAATAGTCCGAATTTAAAAAATTTACGAAGCATTATTATAGATAAAGACGCTGCTAATGTTAGATTAAATTTTTATTTTCATAATCCATACAAACAACAAAATCCTGAAATTTATGATATAAAAACCTCAAAATTAATAGGCAAAGTAAAAAGTACAAAATCAAGTTATTATCAAGAGGTTAATTTTTTTATGAAGGTATTTCATAAAGGGCGTTTTGGTGAAGAAATAACCAAATTTATTTTATTTATTTTTGGAATTTTAGGTTTATTTATGTGTTTTAGTGGCGTGATTTTTTGGCAGCAAAAACTTAAGTCTTTAAATCTGATTTATTTTTACAAATTTCTAAATAGCTCAATTTTTATAGGACTTTTTACAAGTTTTGGGGTTTATCTTTTAAGCACTTGGATAGTATTAGATGTGAGATTGAGGCAAAATTTACAAGTAGATTTATTTTTTATATCTTTTGTTTTTGTTATGATTTTATCTTTGATTTTGGTTAAAAAATACTCTTATACCACACTATCTTTTATAACTTCATTTTTGTTTTTAGCAAGTGCAATTATGGCATTAATATATGGAAGTTATTTAAATTTTGCAAGCTTAAAAATTACCTTGCTTTGCTTTATTTTATCAGGTATTTTTGGATATTTAAGTAATAAATTTTATAAGGTTAAAAAATGAGTTTTTTGCTTGGAATTTTAACTGTTTTATTTGGATTTATAAAGATTAAAATTAAAAAAATTTTAGTTTTAATGTGTGTAAATTTAGCTCTGTTTTTGATGATATTTGGAGATGATAAATTTTATAGTTTTGTTTATTATATTTTTGCTTTAGGACTTAGTCAAATTGGCATTATAATTTATTTAAATTTTATAAAAATATTTT
>NZ_VWSJ01000025.1 GCF_009690845.1 Campylobacter portucalensis | reverse complement strand
ATAATCATATATCAAAACTTCTCCAATTTGTGGTTTAATATCTTTAAATCTTAATACATTAAATTCTATACCAAAAAGACCACAGGTTGGGATATTTCCTATAATACTATCACTTAAATTTTCACAAATTTCAGTTATTGATGGATTGTGTCCTACTATAAAAATATTTTTAAATTTATCATCTATATTTTGTATAAATTTCAATAAATTAATTGATGTTATTTCGTATAATTCATCACATACAAAAATATTGTCATTAAATATTAAATTAGAAGTTGTTAAGGTGCGAACCGAAGAGCTTGTAAAGATAGCTTCACCTATAATTTGATTTTGCTTTAATCTTTTTTTTAAAGCAAGAGCGTCATCTTTACCTTTATTACTTAATTTTCTTAAAAAATCATTAACGCCCTCTTTTTTAGCTTTAGCGTGTCTTAAAAAATAGATTTTTTTCAATTTACGACCTTATGTTAAAATGCTGTAATTATATCAAAATCTACTTAAATTTTATAATTTTAAAATCATTTGTAATATCATATACACCACACACAGACCAACTTTCATTCCAACACCTGCTTTCTGGTTATTTTTATCTTTTTAAAAAAATTATAGACATTTTTTATTTAAGTTATCAACTAAATTTAATAAAAAACTCATACTAATTTTTATATTTTATGGCTGATACTTTTAATTCATACTCTTCATTACTTCTTCTAACTCCAGCATATGGTATGAAAAGTATTTCATTCTTGTAATCATCGCCTAAGAATTCTTTAACTAAATTTTTAGCGTGCCTTAAATATCCCGTATCTTTATAAAAAGTAATGCTTGCTTCATTTTTCCCTATTTTAATTTGAGTTTTTAATAATTTTTTAATTTCAAAATCTCATCTTGACTAAAACCAGCACGAATTCTATCAACTTCATTTAGCTCTCTTTTATAGTTTTTAAATTTTGGGTAGTGCTTTAAAACTATATCTAAAAAATCTAAATTTAAATCTTTATTAGCGTAATCAAACCATTTATTGCCCTTTTTTACGTGTGAAATCTCCTCTTCTAGAATTTGTTCTAAAAGTTCTTTTAAACTACCATTATCTATTTTTTTTAAGATAAAATAATTTGCATCAAGACCATTTGCTTCACTATATTTATGTAAAATTGCCATTCTTTCTGCTAAAGAGTGGCTTGTATTTTTTAAAGCAAAAAACAATCCATCATGTACAGCAAAATCACCATATTTAAATCCAAATTTTAAAAGCTCTTTCTCTATCATTGAAAAATGTCTTATCTCATCTTCACAAATTTCTAAAAAATCAACATAATACTCAAAAGGAAGCCCAACAAATCTATAGCAATCATCAAGGGCTATATCGATAGCCGAATACTCAATATGCAATATTGAATGCAAAAATGCTGGTATTTTTTTATCTCCTTTAAATTTTGGTAAATCTTTTGGTGGTAAAATTTGACAAATTTTTGCATAGCTAGGTAAATTTAATGGCTTTGGTTGAAAATTTTCTTCAAATTCAACCTGCCCTGCTCTAAATTTAGAGTAAAATTTTTTAAATTTTGAAAATTTTAGCTCTAAATTACTCTCATTTAAAATTTCTTCAACGCTTTTGTAAAACATATAACTTTCCAAATAAAAATCCTATTATAAATCCAAAAATATGAGCATACCAAGCAACATTTATGCCAATTAAAATCGGCACAAAACTGATCAATAAAACAGATAAAATCAAGCCCTTTCTAAGCCTAATATCCAAATAAGAAAAAAAACCTAAAAGCACACAAATCATCCCACTTGCACCCACTAAATTTACTATAGTTTTCAATGAATAAAATGTATAATAAGTGTAAGATAAGCTTAATAAAGAAGTCAAAATTCCACCCACAAAACAAAGAAAAATAAATTTAACTTTTCCTAGATGATTTTCTAAAATTGTTCCAAATTGATAAAGTACAGCCATATTCATAATAAGATGCATTAAATTTGCATGCAAAAACATCGTAGTTAAAATTTGCCAATAAAATCCATTAAAAAATAGATAATTTAACCCAAAATAAAGCATAAAAGCATCATCTCTTAATATAAAATTTTCTAAAATATAAATTATAAAATTCAAAACTATAAGAAAGATTGTTATTGATGATTTCATTTAAATTCCTAAAACGTTTTTAATTATTTTATCAAATTTTATTAAATTTACACTTTAATTGCCAATTTATATATTTGTAAATAAAAATTTTGTATAATCGCAAGATAAATTAAAATTTAGGAATGATATGGATTATTTAAAAATAAAAGGTGGTCAAAAACTTAGCGGAAGCATTTCTATAAGTGGCTCTAAAAATGCCGCTCTACCACTTATAGCTCTTAGTATTTTAAGTAAAAAAATGGTAGAAATTTTAAATTTACCAGATGTTGTGGATATAAAAACTTTAATAAAACTTCTTTCAAATTTAGGTGCAAATGTTGATTTTAAAGATCCGCACTCTTGCTTTATTGATACTAATTTTATCAACTCAACAAAAGCAACATATGATATCGTCAGAAAAATGAGAGCTTCTATTTTAGTTTTAGGACCGCTTCTTGCTAGATTTGGGCATTGTGAAGTATCTTTGCCTGGTGGATGTGCAATTGGTGCAAGACCTATTGATTTGCACTTATCTGCATTAGAAAAGATGGGTGCTGATATTAAAATAAAAGATGGATATGTGATAGCAAGTGCTAAAAATGGCTTAGTTGGAGCAAATATTAGCTTTGATAAAATTACAGTTACTGGAACTGAAAACATAATAATGGCAGCAGCATTAGCTAAAGGAAAAACAACAATTATAAATGCAGCAAAAGAGCCTGAAGTGGTTATTTTATGTGAAATTTTAAGCAAATTTGGAGTCAAAATTGAAGGGATTGGCACTGATGAGCTTGTAATTTTTGGAAGAGATAAAGAGCTTTTAGAAATAGATAAAATTTATGTTATACCTGATAGAATCGAAGCTGGAACGTATCTTTGTGCTGGAGCTATTACAAATTCTAAAATAACCATAACAAAATGCGAGCCAAAACATCTAAAAGCTGTTATTGCAAAACTAGAAGATATGGGATTTAGTTTTGAAATAAAAGGTGATAAAATCACTATTTTACCAGCAAAACAGATAAAACCAATAGAAATAGTTACAACAGAATACCCAGGTTTTCCAACAGATATGCAAGCACAATTTATGGCTATTTGCTGTATTGCTAGTGGAGTAAGTGTGATAGATGAGAGGCTTTTTGAAAATCGATTTATGCATGTAAGTGAGCTTTTAAGAATGGGAGCTGATATCAAGCTAAATGGACACATTGCAACTATAAATGGTAAAAATTTAGAAGGCACCGATGTAATGGCTACCGATTTAAGGGCTAGCTCAGCTCTTGTTTTAGCGGCACTTGTAGCAAACGAAGTTACAAAAGTACATAGGATTTATCATCTTGATAGAGGTTATGAAAATTTAGAAGGAAAACTCTCAAATCTGGGAGCAAAAATAGAAAGATTAAAAGAAAATGATTAACGAAATTTTAAATAAAATAGATATACAAAATAGCAATTTAACAAAAAAAGTCTCTTTAAGAGAGTGTGTTGGTGAAATTTTAGCTACAGATTTAGTGTCTAAAAAAGATCTGCCCTGCTTCGATAATGCTGCACTTGATGGATATGCTTTTGATTATGATGAAGTTGGATTAAATTTAAAAGTGGCAGGAACCATATTTGCAGGCGATAAAAAAAAATATACTTTAAATAAAGGCGAATGTTTTAGAATTATGACAGGTGCTATAATGCCAAATGGTGCAAATACGGTCGTAAGATTAGAAGATGCTAAATTTCAAAATGAGCTTTTAATGACAGATAAAAATATAAAGAAATTTAACGCTTTTAGATTAAAAGGTGAAGAGATTAAAAGTGGGGAAATTTTACTAAAAAGTGGGGAAATTTTAACCCCTGCGAAAGTTATGCTTTTAGCAAGTCAAGGAATTAGTGAAATTTTAGTTTTTAAAAAACCAAAAGTTATTATATTTTCAAGTGGTGATGAGTTAAAAGAGCCGTGGCAAGAGGCTGATGATAGTGAAATTTACAATGCCAACTCAAGTGCAATTATGGCTATTTTAAACGAATTTGATTGCAAATATGGAGGCATAATTCCAGATGATTTAGAAAAAACTCAAAATTTAATTGAAAATTCCAATAAATTTGATGTCATAATAACAAGCGGAGGTGCAAGTGTGGGCGATAAAGACTATATGCACGAAGCTTTACAAAAATTAGGATTTAAACAAATTTTTGATCACATAGATATAAAGCCTGGTCGTCCCACAAAATGCTACAAAAAAGATGAAAAAATCGTTTTTGTTCTTCCTGGAAATCCAAGTGCTGCGTTTTTATTGTGCTTTTTGGTTGTTTTACCGACTCTAAAAAAATTATCTGGTCAAAAAGAAAACTTTTTTAGAAAAATAAAAACAAAAATGAGTGGAGATTTGAAGCTAAAAAGCGGTCGTATGAATATTGTTTTGGGTAAATTTGAAGATGAAGTTTTTAAAGCAACCAATTTAGGAGTTTTAGGCTCTGGTGCGATAATGCCGTTAGTAAATTCAAATGCTTTATATATCTCAAAAAATAATGAAGATATGCTAAAAGACACTCAAGAATTAGAAATTTTTATGTTAATTTAAGGAAGATGATGATAAAATCTCAAACTCATTTAAGCGGGAATAGCTCAGGGGTAGAGCATAACCTTGCCAAGGTTAGGGTCGCGAGTTCGAATCTCGTTTCCCGCTCCATCTACTTAATCTAGGTTAAACTTATGAAAATCTTACTTTGTATCACTGGAGCTAGTTTAGTAAATTTAGGGCTCAAAATGATAACTCATCTTGAGAATGAGTGTGATTTATTTGTGATTTTAAGCAAAAATGCAAAAATAGTTTTAGAAAAAGAAAATAGCTTTAAATTTAATATAAATAGCTATAAAAATACAATCTTTTTTAACGATGATGAAATTTATCAAGCCCCTGCATCAGGCTCATTTGGTATAGATAAAACTATTATTGCTCCCTGCTCTATCAATACTTTAGCTAAAATTTCAAATGGTATAAGCGACACTTTAATTACAAGAGCAGCTGCTGTCTCTTTAAAGGAACAAAAAAAATTAATCTTAGGTGTCAGAGAGATGCCATTTTCAGCCATATCTTTAGAGCAAATGAGTAAGCTTTCAAATTTAGGAGTTGTTATATCGCCCCCTATTTTAGGAAGTTATGCTGGATTTAAAAGTGTTGAAGAGATAGAAAATTTCATCATCGGTAAATGGCTTGATTTGCTTGAAATTAAACACAATTTATATAAAAAATGGAGTTAAGCTTTTATTTGGTTTTAAAGATATTTGCTATATAATTTCTCGAAATTTTAACAATCAGGAGATAGATATGAAAAAAATTTTAGTTGCTATAATGGCTATGTTTTTGTTTATTGGATGTGGTTCGCCAGAAAAAGAAGCAGAAAAAGTTGCCATAAAATTTACAGAGTATTTTTTTGAATCAAACACTGAGGAGGTATTTAAACTTATCTATTTATCAGAGCAAGATTTGGCTATAGAAGGTATCGAAGAATTAGTTAAAGGCAAATTATTAAGCATTATGGGTACACAAAAAGAAAAAATTAAAAAAATGGGTGGCGTAAAAAGCATAACTGCATTATCTAGTAAAATAAGCGAAGATAAAAATACAGCCATTGTTGAATTAGAGATAATATTTAAAAATAAAGAAGTTAAGTTAGATAAAATAAAATTAAAAAAAGATCATAAAGATAATTGGAAAGTAAAATTATAAAATATTTTATATGTTATTAAAATCGCTAAAATGCTTATTGTGCTTTATTTTATTTGTTGCAATAAGCATTTTTTTATATCAAAATTTTAAATTCAAAACACACAAATTTAATCTTCAAAATATCCCAAATTTAGAAGTAGGAGATTTGATATTTCGTCACGGAAATACCATAGATAGTATTATTATCTCTAATAAAAGCGACTTTAAATACTCACACGTTGGTGTCATAATAAAAACTGAACCGATTTTAATCATCCACGCAACGCAAAAAGAAAATGATGATAAAGTAAGCATTATAACTCTTAATGAATTTTTAAATAATGCTACTGATTTTGGTATAGCTAGAGTTAAATTTATAAATGATAAAAATAGAATTTTTTTTATAAATGATCTTAAAAATAGTTTTGGAAAGAAATTTGTTTTAAGTAAAAAAGGTGATGAGAATTTATACTGCACTACTTTAATTGAAAATTCTTTATCAAAAATAAGTAAATTTGAGCCAATTTATCAAGATATAGATTTTATGTTTATAGATGGGAAATATCTATTTCCAGCGGGTATTTGGTATGATAAAAATATAGAAATTTTATATGAAAATTAGCATTGTGCTTGTAGATAAATTTAAAACTATACTTTAGTTTAAAATTTCTAGTCAAATTCGTTTTTCTTGATTCGCCTTTTTAGGTGGGTTTTATTGATATTATTTTTAAAATATTTTTTATTGTCTAAATTTATGTTTTAAACTAAGTGATATATTTTTGCTAATTTAGTAATTGATATAATCGTCGTTAAATTTATTTTAGAAGGCATTAAATGAGTGGCTTTGGCTATTAAAAAAGCTTATGCAAATTACGTAAATTCTAACGGTAGAGTAAAAAAAGAGTATTGGTATTTTAAACTTTTTATATTATTTTTTATTCTAGATTTCATTGTTTTTGCAAGAGACTCTAAAATTTTTAGTGATTTGTTTTATTAAATTCTTTTCTTCCACTTTTAGCTGTTTTGGTGCTAGAAGACTTCACGACACTAATGGTTAGTGGCTTTTGTTGCAATAATACTTTACAATAGAGGTTATAATTTTTTTATTTTTCTTTATTTTAGATAGCAATACTAGCGATAACAACTATGAAACCCAAAAATTGGTGATTTATAAAATATATTTTATTAGAGAAAAAATCTAAAATTAGACTTTTTACATTATTTATAGTTTTATAAAGCTTAACTTTGCAAAATTCTCATCAAATTTATTATAAATTTAGTTTTATACTATATTAAATTTATACCAAATAAACTTATTTTAATCATATTGGTTTTAGTTTTATCTATAATAAATTCCGCCAATTATAATCTTATTTCTAAGACAATAAACTAGCTTAATTCTATTTACTATCTCCTTTATTATTAAGCTTTTAAAAATATTGTAATTTTTCTCTATTTTGTCTAATTTTTCCTTATTATTTTTTATATTTTCTTTTAAATTCAGTATTTTTAGATAAAATAACCAGAAATTTTAAAAGGTATTGATTTGAGAAAAGCGTGTATTTATCCCGGGACTTTTGATCCCATCACAAACGGACATATTGACATTATAAAAAGAGCTTTAAGATTTTTTGATAAAGTTGTAGTTGCAGTTGCCATAAATTACTCTAAAAAGCCATTTTTTGATATAGAAAAAAGACTTGAGATGGTTAAAATTTCAACTTCAAATTTAGGAAATGTTGAGGTAAAAAGCTTTGATAATTTATTAGTTGATTTTTGTAAAAACGAAAAAGTTGCAACTGTGATTAGAGGACTTAGAGCTGTTAGCGACTTTGAATATGAGCTTCAAATGGGTTATGCAAACGCATCTTTGTGGGAGGAATTTGAAACTGTTTATCTTATGCCAACTTTGCAAAATGCTTTTATAAGTAGTTCTGTTGTTCGCTCGATAGCCTATTATGGCGGCGATGTAAGCCATTTGGTACCAAAAGAGATTTTAGATTATATAAAGGGAGTAAATGCTAGTAACATTTGAAGGAATTGACGGAGTTGGAAAGACAACTCAACTAAATTTACTAAAAGAAATTTATAAAGACGCTATTTTTACAAAAGAACCAGGTGGAACCAAATTTGGAGAGCAATTAAGAGAAATTTTGCTAAATCAAAATATCTCTTTTAGAAGTGAAATTTTACTTTTTTTGGCTGATAGAAGTGAGCATTATGAAAGAGTTATTAAACCAAATTTAGGTAATTTAATAATAAGTGATAGAGGATTTATCTCAGGTGTAGCTTATGCTATGGCAAATGACCCAAGCTTAGATATAGAAAATTTGATGCTATTTAATAAATTTGCATTAAATAATGACTTTGGAAGTAAATTTGTATTTTTTAAAATAGATGAAAAAAGCCTTATTTCACGCCTAAATTTAAGGCATACTAGCGATAATATAGAAAAAAGAGGGATAAAATACCTTTTAAGAGTTCAAGACTATATGCAGATGATATTTAAAAATAGCAAATTTAATGTTTTAGAAATTGATGCAAATGATGAGATTTTAAATATCCACAAAAAAATCAAGGAGTTTATAGGATGATACAAGCTTTAAGAGGGATGAAAGATATCATAGATGATGGGGATTTATATCAGTATATAGTTAAAATTTGCGAAGAGATTACTCTAAATTTTGGATATAAATTTATAGAAACTCCAAAGCTTGAACAAACTTCACTTTTTATTAGAAGCGTTGGAGAAAGTAGCGATATAGTAAATAAAGAGATGTATCAGTTTATTGATAAAGGTGGAAATGATGTTTGCCTTAGACCCGAGGGAACTGCTGGGGTTGTAAGAGCTTTTATAGAACATAAATTTGATAGAGCTGGTGGAGTTAGAAAATACTTTTATTATGGCTCAATGTTTCGCTATGAACGTCCTCAAAAAGGAAGATTAAGAGAGTTTCATCAATTTGGCATAGAGTGCTTTGGAGAAAAAAGCGTTTATGAAGATGCTAGTGTGATTATAATAGGAGCCGAAATTTTAAATCGCCTTGGCATAAAAACGACACTTAAGATAAATTCTTTAGGCGATAAAGAGTGTATGCCAAAATATAAAGCAAAGCTAGTTGAGTATTTAAATAGCCTTGATGGACTTTGCCAAGACTGCCTAAGAAGAATTGATACAAATCCTATAAGAGTGCTTGATTGTAAAAATGAAAATTGTCAAAATTTACTAAAAAACGCTCCTTTAATAACTGAAAATTTAAACGATGAGTGTCAAAAAGATTTTGATAAGCTTAAAGAAATTTTAACTAATAACAATATTAAATTTGAAGTAGATCCAAAGCTTGTTCGTGGGCTTGATTACTACAGTAAAACAGCATTTGAGTTTATAAGCGATGAAATCGGCTCTCAAAGTGCAGTTTTAGGCGGTGGTAGATATGATAACTTAGTTGAGTATTTAGGTGGGCGTCAAACTTACGCAGTTGGCTTTGCTATGGGAATTGAGCGGATTATGGAAATTTTAAAATCTCGCACTCAAAGCGATGAAAGAAAAGGAATTTATCTATGTGCTTTAGATGATAAATTTATAGATGAAATTTATAAACTTGGATTAAATTTAAGAAAAACTCATAATGTCGAAACTAACTATGAAGCAAAAAATCCTGCAAAACATCTAAAATCTGCTGATAATTTAAATAAAAAGATATTTTTATGTTTAGGTGAAAATGAGTTTAAAAATAACGAAATTTGGTATAAGAATTTAGATAATGGCGATGATGAAAAGCTAAATTTAAATGATTTAGAAAGGTTTTTAAATGCTAGATAAAAAGTATGGTATTGGAATTTGGGGAGATTCAAATTTCATAATAGAAGATGGGGAGGTTTGTTTAAATACTGATTTTAAACCATCTTTATTAGATATAGTAAAGCAATTAAGAAAAGAAGATGTAAGAGGACCTGTTCTTCTTCGCTTTCCACATCTCATAAAAAAACAAATAGTTGAAATTTACTCAAATTTTGCACGAGCTATGAGAGAGTCTGAATATAGCGGAAATTTTAGTGCCGTTTATCCTCTAAAAGTAAATCAATACCCTGGCTTTGTAAAAAACTTAGTTGAGCTTGGAAAACCATTTAACTACGGACTTGAAGCAGGAAGTAAGCCAGAGCTTTTACTTGCTATGGCATATAATAACTTTGGTGCCCCAATTACAGTAAATGGCTTTAAAGATAAAGAACTAATTAATATAGGCTTTATCGCTGCTGAAATGGGGCACGATATAACTCTTACAATTGAAGGCTTAAGCGAACTTGAAGCTATAATAGAAACTGCAAAAGAGAGATTTACGCCAAAACCAAATATTGGTCTTAGAGTTAGACTTCATAGTACTGGTAGCGGAATTTGGCAAAAAAGTGGCGGGATAAATTCTAAATTTGGGCTAACTTCAACTGAGTTAATTGAGGCTATAAATTTACTAAAAGAGGCAAATTTGCTTGATAAATTTACAATGATACATTTTCACATTGGATCTCAAATAAATGAAATTCATCCACTTAAAAAGGCTTTAACCGAAGCTGGAAATATTTACGCTGAACTTCGCAAAATGGGTGCTACAAATTTAAAAGCTATAAATTTAGGTGGTGGGCTAGCGGTTGAGTATTCTCAAGTAAAAGATTCAATGCAAAGAAACTACACTTTAAGAGAGTATGCAAATGATGTCGTGTTTTTATTAAAAACAATTGCAAATTCAAAAGATGTCGTTGAGCCTGATATTTTTATAGAATCAGGCAGGTATATAGCAGCAAGTCATGCTGTTTTAGTGGCTCCAGTGCTAGAGCTTTTTTCTCAAGAATACACAGAAACAAAGCTAAATTTTAAAGCTACAAATCCGCATATTATAGATGAACTTTACTATCTTTACCAAAATATAAAATCATCAAATGCTTTAGAATACCTCCACGATGCAATTGCACATATGGATAGCATTTTGACTTTATTTGATTTAGGTTATGCTGATTTAACAGATAGGTCAAATGGCGAAATTTTAGTGCATTTAATCATTAAAAAATCAATTCCTCTTTTAGGAAATAAATACAATTTAACAGATATTTTAGATATACAAAATGAGGTTCAAGAGAGGTATTTAGTAAATTTTTCTTTATTTCAGTCATTGCCTGACTTTTGGGGTCTAAAACAGCACTTTCCAATAATGCCTCTAAATAGACTTGATGAAATTCCAACAAGATCAGCTTCTATTTGGGATATAACTTGTGATAGCGATGGAGAGATAGAATTTGATCCAAAAACAAATCCTTTATTTTTGCATGATATCGATGCAAGTAAAGAGGAGTATTTATTAGGATTTTTCTTAGTTGGAGCATATCAAGAGGTTTTAGGGATGGATCATAATCTCTTTGTTCATCCAACAGAAGCCACTGTGGTATTAAAAGATGATGGAAGTTTTGAAATACAAAATCTTTTAGAATCTCAATCAGTTATAGATATTTTAGATGATATGGATTATGATATAGATGAGATTCAATATATCCTAAATCAAAGGATAGAAAAATCAGATCTTGTAGATGAGAAGCAAAAAAAGCATATTTTGGGCGAACTTTATTTATTTTTAAATGACAATGGATATTTAAAATCAATAGGCTAAAGATGAGTTTTTTACAAATTTTAAAAGAGGATTTTACACAACCAAAAGCTCAAGATCCGGCTTTTGGTAGTTATGTTGAGATATTTTTTAACTATCCTGGTGTTTGGGCTTTGATAAATCATCGTTTTGCACACTATCTTTATCGTAAAAATTTTAGACGCATAGCAAGAGTGATATCTGGAATTTCAAGAATTTTTACAGGTGTTGATATGCATCCTGGAGCCGTTATAGGAAGAAAAGTCTTTTTTGATCATGCAACAGGTATTGTCATAGGAGAAACCGCTATAGTGGGAGATGAAGTACTTTTATATCAAGGCGTAACACTTGGAGGTGTTAGTTTAGAAAAAATTAAACGCCATCCTACTTTAGAAGATGGTGTTATAGTTGGAGCTGGGGCAAAAATTTTAGGCAATATAACTATTGGCAAAAACTCTAAAATAGGTGCAAATGCAGTAGTTACAAAAGATATACCGCCAAACTCAACTGTCGTTGGAATACCTGGCAAAATCGTGAAGTAAATTTAAAATCATCTTAAGTAAGATGGCCCTACTAAATACTTGAAAAATTTTATAAATTTAGACTTTATGTGCAAAATATTTGCTGAAATTTTGACTAAAATCTAAATTTATTGATACTAAAACTACCTATTTTGCGATAATTAATCTCTTTTTGAATTTTAGCTTTTAATTTATCACTTCTAATAGTATATGTTATAATTTTCATCGATAGCTTGTTTCATCATATTTTCGGTAAAATCCTCCATTAATTTTGATAACTTTTTTATAAAATCTCCAAATCCCATCTTATCTCCTTATTAAAAATTTTATTTAAACTTATCATTTTACTTATATAATTATAGGTTCATCACTCATCATCATTTTATCAAATTCATTAAAATCTTGATATTTTAACTCCATTCCAAAAACTCTGTTTATATCGGCTAAACTTGAAGTAAATCACTTTGAGTCTTTAAAATTAATAGATTTTTGTAAATCAGAAAAATAGCTATCAAGACTCAATTTTAGATTTTTATATTTAGTATCTATTAAATTTTCAAGTTTTTATTGTCTTTAATTAATTGTTGTAAAAATTCATTCACAATAGCCTCTATTTTAACTCTATGAGCCCTACTCTTTAAAAGACTAGCGTGCAATCCAAATAAATAATTTATCATTTTATATCAACTACAATTGCAAAAGCTCTATCAACTATCGCTAAATCGGAGATATAAATGAAGCATTATAGGTAAAAGCTAGCTTTTATGTTTGCTTTAAAACCTAGTAAGTCTATAATTGTCGCAAAAGAAAACATATTTGAATCTTTGTCTATAGGTTTTCTGAAATAAAAATTTGCATATTTTGATTGATTAAATTGATAAATTTAGACTCTTTTTTAAAAGCATTACTAAGTTTTAAATCTTATTATCTTCAATGGCGATTAAATGCCAAATTCCATTTAGTTAAAAATAAAAATAAAATTTAAAATATTATGCTATTTATTAGAATTTGATATAATTAAAAGTTCATAAAATTTTTAAAAATAAGAGGAGTTTAAATGTTAGCAAAAAGAGTTAAAAATATATCAGAATCAATAACAATAGCTATTAGTACTCTTGCAAAAGAGTTAAAGGCAAAAGGTGAAGATGTGCTTATTTTTAGTGCTGGAGAGCCTGATTTTGATACACCAAAAGCCATTAAAGATGCTGTAATACAAGCACTTGAAGAAAAATGTAAATGTTCAAAATACACACCTATTCCAGGCACAAATGATATTTTAGAAGCAATTGCTTATAAATTAAAAAAAGATAATAATTTAGAGTATAAAACATCTCAAATTTTAACAAATGTTGGAGCTAAACACTCTTTGTTTAATCTTTTTCAAGTTTTATTAGAAGAAGATGACGAGGTGATAATTCCTGCACCATATTGGGTTAGTTATACAGAAATAGTTAAATTTTGTGGTGCAAAGCCTGTAATTATTAACACTGACGAGAAAAATGGTTTTAAATTAAATGCAAATGATCTAAAAAAAGCTATCACCAACAAAACTAAATTAATAATTTTTAATATGCCATCAAATCCAACAGGTGCAGTTTATAGTAAAGATGAGATTGCTAGTTTGGGTGAAGTTTTGAAAGATACAAATATAATAGTAGCTAGTGATGAAATTTATGAAAAATTAACTTATGAAGGCGATTTTACATCTGTAGCTAGCGTAAGCGAAGATCTTTTTAAAAGAACAATAACCATAAATGGCTTAAGTAAATGCGGTGCTATGCCTGGCTGGAGATTTGGATATATGGCTAGTGCAAATGAAGAGATAATTAAAGCTTGCAAAAAACTTCAAAGTCAAAGCACTTCAAATATTAGCTCTTTAGTTCAAATAGGTGCAATTCCTGCATTAATGGGAAAAACAGATGAAGATATTAAATTTATGAAAAATGAATTTCAAAAAAGAAGAGATTTAGTTTATGCACTGTTTCAAGATGTAGAAAATCTTAGCTTAGTTAAGCCAAATGGTGCTTTTTATGCTTTTGTGAATTGCAAAAAGATAGATGAAGATTCTATGAGATTTTGTAAAAAATTACTAAATGAAGCAAAAGTGGCTGTTGTGCCAGGGATAGGATTTGGAATGGATGGATATTTTAGATTTTCTTTTGCAACAGATGAAAAGAGCATTATTGAAGGTATAAAACGAATTTCAAATTTTGTTAAAAATTATCAAATTTAATTAAAGATGGGGCTATCTCCATCTTTTAATTATTATTTAAGCAAAATTCGCTAGAATTACAAAATTATTTTTAAAGAAAGGATACGATATGAAATCAGATATGTGCGAGATGTATGGTTTAGAGTTTAGTTGTCAAATGACTTAAAAGCACTTATTATAAAATTTCTTTTTAAGTGCTTGTTAAACATTTAAAAAGGAATTTTATGATTTCAATACTTTTAAATTTCATAAATTCAGTTTTAAATGGTTTTATTTATTAAAGGAAATTTATGAAAAGTATTATTAAAACATCGATTTTAAGTTTAATCTTATCACTTAATTTATCTGCTAAAACTATTCATGTTGGAGCAGTTCCAGTCCCTCACGCTGAAATTTTAGAAGTTGTAAAACCACTTTTAAAAGAAAAAGGCTATACTCTTCAAATCACTGAAATGGATGATAAGATTTTAAATCAAGCCTTAAATAGTGGTGATATAGATGCAAATTTTTATCAACATAAACCGTATTTGGATGAATTTAACAAAGAGCATAAAACAGATCTTGTAGAATTAGTGGGTGTTCATATTGAACCAATGACGATTTATAGTAAAAAAATCAAAAATTTAAAAGAGTTAAAAAATGGTTCTAAAGTTAGCATTCCAAATGATCCTATAAACGAAAAAAGAGCTTTAATTTTGCTAGATAAGGCAGGGTTGATAAAATTTGATGCCAAAAATTTTATTATTACCAAAAATGATAAAAATTTAAAGATCATCACTCTTTTAGCAGCTACTCTTCCAAGAAGTATAGATGATGTAGATATATCTATAATTAGCACTTCATACGCTCTTGCTGGCGGGCTTGATCCAAAAATTCACGGTCTTTTTGTTGAAGATAAAGATAGCCCTTATATAAATATCGTAGCTATAAAAAGAGGAAATTTAGGCGGTGAGAAATTTGAAGCTTTAAAGAAGGCTTTAAATTCAGATAAAGTTAGAGATTTTATAGAAAAAACGTATAAAAACTCAGTAATTCCTGCGTTTTAAATCGATAAAGGATGAATATGAAAAAGATATTTAAATTAGTCTTGTTAAATTTAATTTTAGTGTCAAATTTGCTTTCTTCTAAAATTATAGTCGGTGCCTCACCTGTGCCACACGCTGAAATAATTAATTTCATAAAACCAGACTTACAAAAAGCTGGATATGATGTAAAGATAGTTGAATTTAATGATTATGTTATACCAAATTACGCTTTGGAAAATGATGAAATCCATTTTAACTTCACAATCGGACTTCCATATATGAAAGAATTTAATAGAGAAAAAGGCACTCATATGGTTGCAGTTGCTGGAGTCCATATAGAGCCACTTGGAGTTTATAGCAAGAAAATCAAAAGCTTAAATGAGTTAAAAAACAGAGCTAAAGTTACCATTCCAAATGATGTTTCAACTGAAACAAGGGCTTTAAGACTTCTTGAAAAAGCAGGACTTTTAAAGCTAGATAAAGCAGATGCTGAGTTTGTAACGGTCTTAGATATCTTAGAAAACCCTAAAAATTTAGAAATTATAACCCTTGAGCCAGCTAGTGTTCCAAGAAGCTTAGATGATACAGATATCGCAGTTATAAATGCAAATTTTGCATTATCGGCTAATTTAAGTCCAAAGAATGATTCTTTATTTTTAGAAGATAAAGACAGCCCTTATTTAAATGTTTTGATAGTAAAAGAAGGCAATGAAAATCTTCAAAGCACAAAAGATTTTGTAAAAATTATTACGAGTGATAAAGTAAGAGAGTTTATAGAATCAAAATATGATGGTTCTATTATACCAGCGTTTTAAAAATTTATAAAAAAGGATAAATTATGAAAAAATTATTTACAAGTTTAGTAGCAGTTTTATGCTTAAGCACTTCGCTTTTTGCAGAAAAAATTGTAGTTGGTGCCACACCTGTTCCACATGCTGAAATTTTAGAAGCTGTAAAAGGCGAGCTAAAATCAAAAGGATTTGATTTAGAAGTTAAAGAGTTTAATGACTATGTTATCCCAAATTTAGCCACACAAGATGAGGATCTAGATGCAAATTTTTTCCAACATATTCAGTATTTAGATGAATTTAATAAAAACAAAGGCACAAATTTAGTTAAAACTGTTGGCGTTCATATAGAACCAATGGGAATTTACTCTAAAAAAATTAAAAATCTTAACGATTTGCCAAACAAAGCAAAAGTATCGCTTCCAAACGATCCTACAAATGAGAGCAGAGCTTTAGATTTACTAGAAAATGCAGGACTTATAAAGCTTGATAAAAGCGTAAAACTCAAAACTCCACTTGACATTATAGAAAACCCTAAAAATTTAGAATTTATAGAAGTTGAAGCAGCAAGTGTGCCTAGAACTTTAGATGATGTAACAATAGCGGTTATAAATACAAATTTTGCTTTTAACGCAGGGCTAAATCCTTCAAAAGATGCTCTTGCAATCGAAGGCAAAGATAGCCCTTATGTAAATATCGTTGTTGTTAAACAAGGAAATGAAAATAGCCCTAAAACAAAAGCTTTAAATGAAGCTTTAACAAGTCAAAAAGCTAAAGATTTCATTGAAAAAAAATATAGCGGTGCGATAATTCCAGCGTTTTAATTTATTATCAAGGTAGAGCTTTCTACCTTGATTTAAATCACTAATCCCCACTAAGGCTCTTAATGAGAAATTTTGTAATAATTTGCATTGTAAATTTTTCTTTATATTTTTCAACATATCTTACTATGATAAGTGAAACAAACTACGCCAAAATAGAACTTTTTGCTTTAACTAGCACCTCTGGATTAATTACTTTTGTTTATGTTTTGGGTCTTATTTTTAGCACACTTATTTTTGGCAAATTTGTAGATAGAGTAAATTTGAAAAAAGCTTTATTTATAATTATTGGGCTTGAGGGAGTTATAACTTTTGGCTATTTATTTGCAAATAGCATAGAAATTTTACTAATTTTAAGAGTTTTAACTGGGATTTTATTTGGGATAGGAACTTGTATTTGCAATACTACAATTTCTAAAATCATACCTGAGAGTAAAAAAGGCGTGGGGATAGGTTATTTTAGTTATCATCTCATCGGCTATTTCGCCATTTTTGGCTATTTGGTTTAACTCTAATGGCTTATATAAACAGAGTTTTTTTTCTTGCAATGATATCTTTTATTATAAGTTTTTTTGCAATTTTATTTCTGAATTTAAAAGAGATAAAAATTTATAAAGCTCCTATAAAACAGCTTCAAATTTCAAATTTTATTGAGATAAAAGCAGTGCCAATATCAAGCGTGGTTTTTATAGCTGGGTTTTCATATGGTTCTATACTTGCGTTTTTAAGCCTTTATACACAAAATTTAAATTTAACTTCAGGGGTATTTTATTATCCATTTTACTCAGTTTTTGCCATAGTTTCAGTTTGGATTTATGGCAAAATATTTGATGATAAAAAAGAAAATTTTGCCACAATGCTATCGCTTTTTTTATTTTTTATAAGCCTCATTGTTTTATCAAAAGCAAAAAATAATTTTCATATTTTAATATCAGCGTTTTTTCTTGCTTTTGACTGGGCAAGCATAAAAAGCCTTTGTCAAACTATCGCCATAAAACTATCACCTAAAGATAAAATCGGTCTTGCAAACTCAACATTTTTTATCTTTGTAAATTTAGGAATAGGAATAAGTCTATATATTTTAGGAATGTTTGAGCCAATTTTTGGATTTAGAGGAGTTTATCAAATTTCAGCTTTTGCTTTAATTTTAGGAATGATTTTTTACTATAAATTTGTTTGGAAGAGTTTTAAATAGATGTTTTTATTTAAGATGGCTTTATTTTAATTTTTGCAAATTTCACTAAATTTATTTCCAAATTCATTAACTAGAGTTACCAAATTTATATATAATTATAATATTAATTTTAATAAAGGTAGTGCCATGCAAACGTCCAAGAACAAAGAAAAAATAAGTTTTAATAACACAGTTAGCGAAACTTTGCTTATAAATTTATACTTTAGAGCTAAAGAAAATGAGCTTAAAAACCCTATTTTAAAAGATGAGTTTTCAGGCGAAGTTGTAAAAAAAATTGATTATGATTTTAGTAAATTTGATAAAAGCAAATTAAGCAGAGTTGGAACTATTATAAGAGCTAAGTTTTTTGATGATGAACTTTTAAAATTAAATAATGAAAATTTAGTCATTGTTCAAGTTGGAGCTGGACTTGATACAAGACCACTTAGGCTTGAGAACAGCTTTAAAAATGCTTATTTTTATGATCTTGATTTGCCTGATGTAATAAATTTAAGAGATAATCTTATCCCAAAAGCTAAAAATAACTTCTATTTATCAACCTCTATGCTTGAAACTGCTTGGATGGATGAGCTAAAATCTAAGCATGAAAACGCTAAATTTATCTTTATTTTAGAAGGCGTTAGTATGTATTTTTGCCAAGATGATTTAAAAGAGTTTTTTATAAATTTAGCTTCTAGATTTAACGGGCTTATAATGGCTGATTTTATGAATAAATTTGCGGCTTATAAATTTGATAATAAGCATCACGATGCGATGAAACATATAAAAAATGCCAAGTTTAAATTTGGCATTGATGATGAAAGCGAGATTTTAGCGTGGGATGAAAGAATTCAATTTGTTAAAAAAGGTGTTATGTTTGATATGCATAGAAAAAGATGGGGGCTTTTAGGAAATATCGTAAGGCTTTTTAAAAGAGTTAGATATTCATGCGTGATGTATGTTTTTAAGATAAATTAAATTAACCCTAATTTATCTTTTACCAAATTTATATAAACAAAAGTAACCAAACACAAACCCGATGATAAAACAATTACAAATTTATATCCTAAAAAACTTGCTATTAGCATACCTAAATAAAACGATATAAATTGAAATAACATAGAAATACTACTTTGTATAGCAATTTGACTAGCTGGATTTACTCTATTAGCCTTACTCATCATAATAGTATTTAAAACAACACCATTTGATACATAAAAGCCAATCATTAATGAAACTATTAAAATAACTATAAATTTAGAAGTTTGTATAGGTAAAAGCATTGTTAAAATAACTATGCTCATTAAAATCATCATAAGTAAAAGAGCGTTTATTAATTTTAGTTTTTTTATAATAAATGAAACCAAAAAAGAGGTAATTATAGCAAATAGTGTCCCATATATATGAACCACGCTTCCTATATCACTAAGTCCCCATCCACTATCAACTAAAATTGGAGTTAATAGTCCATAACTCATACATATTCCAAATGCTCCAAGTATCATCACACTTATCCATATTTTTTCATCTTTTATAAAGATAAACATAGATTTAAAATCTAGCTTTTTATCTAAATTTATTGTAGATTTTTCCTCTTTAAACAAAGCCATATATAGCATAGCTATTAAAACTAATGATATTAAAAACATAGATGAAATTTGAAGTCCAAATTTATCATAGATTATTAGTGTTACACCTGAGCCTAAAATATGTCCTATTAAATTTCCACTTGCTTTAAATGAGTTTGCTAAGCTAAGTTCATTAGTTTTAAATATTTTATGTATTAAAGCCCCAGATCCTATATCATTAGTTGCTGATAAAAAGCCCATTATTGCTGCTAATAATATTAAGATAACTAAATGCTTATTTACATCTAAAAAACTTACTACTATTAAAGTAAGTATCATTAAGGCTTGAATTTTAATAATAAAGCTTTTGTATAATCCAGTTTTTGATACTATTTTATCTACAAAAGGAGCCCATAGTCCTCTAAATGCCCAAAATATAATAGTAAAATATAAAAGCCCTACTTTTTCAAGCCCTACTCCACTTTGTCTAAATATAACAACCAAACCCTCCATCAAAAATCCAGAACTTACATATCCAGTTAGATAAAGCATAAAAACCAAAACATATCTTTTCAAATTTAATCCTTTTTTGTCGTAGTAAATAAAATGGTGATTTTAAAACCAAACCCCCATCACGCCATATGCTCTTTTGCATAATTTCTCATTCTATTATTGCCTCAGCATTTTTTAAAAGCTTTTTATAATAAATTTTTAAAAGTAATACTTAAATCCCACTCCAAATTTCCTTGGATTACTATAGTTTATATAAGCCCCATCTCTTCCAAAAAAAGCTGCTTCGATATGCTCTTCATCGCCGATATTTTCTATAAAAGAGTAGATATCTAAATTATTATAGATATATCCTACTATTAAATCAGCACTTACCCACGCATTTTGCTTTTCATTATTTGCAGCGTTTAGATATTTATTTCCTTGTGAGTAAATATCAAGCCTTGAGTAAAATCCGCTTTGGTGATGATAGTTAAGTCCTACACTTAAGGTATAATCAGGTGTATTTTCTATCTTATTTCCTTTAGCTGTTTTATCTGTAATATACTCCTTGTATTCTGTATCAATTAGACCAAATTTTGCATCTACGCTAAAATTTTCATTTATATCATATATAGCCTCAAGCTCTAATCATTGTGATTTAGCTTTTCCACCGTTACTTACTCTATGTATTCTACTTGTACCACTTCCAACTATTTCAAAGAGATGCATATCATCTATATCCATATAAAATAAATTTGCTCCAAACATTAGCCTATCATCCAAGAAAAATCCCCTAAATCCTATCTCATAGTTATCGCTTATTTGTGAATTAAATTTGTTATTATCTATGTCTCCAGTTGGTGTTAATCTATTAAATCCTCCTGGCAAATAGCCCCTACTATATCCTGCGTAAATATTAAAACTATCATTTATTTTATAATTAAGTGCAATTTTTGGTAAAAATTTATTCCACGAAGTATCAGCATTTAGAGTATAAGATGGTTGTGCTAAGTGCATTCCAATTGGATATTTATAGGATTTTAGATTGATATTTTTTTCTATTCTTTGATATCTTCCGCCCAAAGTTAAAGTTAAGTTATCTAAAATGTCATAACTTCCTTGACCAAAGATAGCATAAGTATTTGCCGTACTTTTCATAGGAGTATCAGACTCTATATTTTTTTGATTAATAGCCATCTGTCTTCCTGCTCTTATATGCGTAGTATCTTCTTTTTCATAGTAAAGTCCAGCTACCCATCTAAATTTATCACTATTTAAACTTGATAGCTTTAGTTCTTGTGAAAAAGTATCAAGCTCAGCATCTTGAAAGATCTTAAAACCATCTTGCTTATTTCCATAAGTACCATCAATATCATACCGACGAATATTATCTATCTCTTTATATGTTGTGGTTGAGCTAAATTTAACACTGTTAAAATCATACTCTAAATTTAAGCCTGCTGTGATAGAGTCAGTTTCATAAAATGTATCTACATCAAATCCTGAGTTTTTAACCTTGTCTCTAGAAAGCTCTTTTACTTTGCCAAATGGCATATACGCACCCGTTTTATCTCTATCAACCATAAGAGATAAATTTAACTTTAATCTATCTATTGGCCTATAAGTTAAGGTAGTATTAAAGCGGTAGATTTTCTCATCATTTACGTCGCTTCCGTTATATGTATTAGTCATCCAGCCATCAGTTTTATTAAAATATCCACCTAAATTTAAAAATAAAATATCATCTACTATAGACCCACCTAAATTTAAATTTGTCATAATTGTGTTATCTTCTGCGTATTCAGCTCCAATGCTTCCGCCCCACTCATTTGATGGCTTTTTAGTAATGATATTTATAACTCCACCAATTGAATCTTTTCCATAAAGAGCTCCCCCAGGCCCTCTTAAAACTTCAATTCTCTCAACATTTTCAAACTGAGCTTCATACCCATAGGTGTTAGTTTGAGGTATTCCATTTATATAAAAAGTTATGGGATTTGAGTTTGTAAAAGTAGATGAGTTTATCTCTCTAAAAATTTATATTATTGGCTTCCATAAATTTAAATTGATTTGTGTTTGGAATTTGTCTAACTAGCTTTTTAATGCTTCTTATCCTTTTGTCTTCAAGCTCTGTTTCATCGATAACAGTAATAGCGTGCGGGATATCGTTAATGCTTTCTTCCATCTTTTGAGCTGTAACAGTAATCTGACTTAAAGAGATTTTATCTGCATATAAAAAATTTATAGTTATCAAAGATACTGCTAAACCTTTGCTTAACTTTTTCATTTTGTTTCCTTTTATAGTTATTTAATAGTTTTTCGTGTATAATTTTATAAAAAACAAAAATAATTATCAATATTTAATTAACGATAAAAATAATAAATTTAACGGAAAAAAAATAAATGAGCAAAATCATTAGAAATTATGAATTTCTAGAAAACTTGAAAGAAAAAAATCTTATAAAAATAGATGGCTTAAAGAAAAGTTTTAGTTATCAAGATAGAAATTTTAAGATGAAAATGTCTGTTTATGATTTGCAAAATGGCATACTTTATCGCACAACAAATATCTTACTAAATGAAGATATAACTTTTATAAAAAATTTTGCTGATAATTGCCATTTTTTGCACTTTAATACTTTAAATTCTTCGTCTGTTTGCCCTATAAATGGTAAAAGAGCTATATTAAATACAAATCAAGTCTGGACAGGTTCTATCATAAAAGATTTTAAAGGAAAAATGGACTTTTTAGGAAATACCCATCAAATTCAATCAATCATACTTAATGATAATTTAATAAAAGAATTTAATGTTTTTAATCACTTAAATCCACTAAATGATTATTTTCATATAAAATCTTCAAATATCTCTAAATTTCAAAACCAAATTTTAAACGAACTTAGAAACGCTGATATTTATAGTGGGAAGTTAAAAGAGCTATTTATTGAGAGTAAAGTTTTAGAACTACTTTTTATAACTTTTTCAAATTTAAGCATTAACGATAACAAAACAGCACAAAGAGCAAAGGAACTTTTACTAAAAGACTTATCAAGCCCACCAAGTATAAAAGAGCTAGCCAAGGCTTGCACTACAAATGAAGTTAGTTTACAAGAGAGTTTTAAAAAACAGTTTAAAAATACAATCTATGGATACTTAAAAGATGAGAGATTGAAAGTTGCTTTTGAGCTTTTAAAACGAAAAGATGTTAATGTAAGCGAAGCTGCTAAAATAGTAGGATATAATAGCCTTAGCCATTTTACAAAAATTTTTAAAGATAAATATGGCGTTTTACCTAGTAATATAGCTAAATAATTGGTTGAAAATTTATTTTATTTTTAATTTAATTAATAAAAACATAAAACAAACACGCAAATTAAGGCTTTTATGGATTTTAAGGGCATTTCTATTCACTAGATTTTACACACTTTTACGCTATTTTATAATAAAATCAGGAACAAGTCAGACACAAAATGGGCACAAAAAAAGGAGCAAAAAAATGATAAAAGGCGTGATATGCGATTACTCAAAAAGTCTTTTTGAGGTTAGAGGAATTTATATCGTATGCAAAAGCACAAATAAGATTGTAGATAAGATAAAGAATTGGAAAAGCATAGTGTTACGCTTTTAAAAGGTAAAATAAGAAATAGATACTATTTTACCATCAATATAAAAGAATTTAGCATAACAAATCTTTTATATCAAAACAACATTTTAGAAAGGATAATTAATGGAAAATTTAAAATTTAAGGCTTGGATAAAAAAACAGAATAAAATAACCGAAGTTAAGGCTATATTCTTTAAAGAAAATAATACTTTTGTAGAGACAAAACACAACATATATAACATTAAAGAGGTTCATTTAATGCAACACATAGGATTAAAAGATAGAAACGGTGATGAAATCTACGAGGGGCATATATTGAAAGACATCTACACTGGTAAAAGGTCATTTATTCACTTTATAAATGGAAATTTTTATTTAATAGACGATGGGAACTATTTCTCTTCTTTGTATTGTTTGGATACAAAATATTATGATATCGCTGGTTATGTTTATGATGACAAGGAGTTGTTACAAACGATAGATACCATTAAGATATAAATATAAATTTAAAAAATAAAGTGTATAATAATAATAAAAAAGGTTAAATATGGTTGATGAAAACATAGTTAAAAAGGTTTGTAAAGAGTTAAATTTAACGTATAGACAATTAGGCGAGCTTATAGGGTATAGTGAGGGGAGATTAAAACAACTTGCTATTACAGAGCCAGGCGAACAGGTAGAAAAAGTTTGTAAATTGCTTTTAAAAGTTAATGAGCTAGAAACTGAATTAAAAAAACAAAATGAATTAAAAAAGCTACTAAAAGACTTCATTTCTTAGGACTAATCAAAAATGATTAGTCCTAAAAGTTATAAAAACTAACTAAAATCAGAAAATAAATTATAAAATTATACTTTTAACCTTGACATTAGTTTGTATTTATGTTATAATTACAGCATAAAAGTTATAAAACATAACTTTTAAATCTAAGAAAGGAGTTAAAAGATGGAAACTATAACCGCCGTAATCGGTTTAATTTCAGCTTTGATACAGCTTATCGTAATACTTTACGAAGCTAAGAAAAAATCAAAGTAGCAAAGGGGAGCAATCCCCTGCGTCATCTTTTAACCCTGCAATTATACCATAAAGGAGCAAAAAATGGTTGATTTAGTTCAAAGTATTTTAATTTTGGTTTTAGTTTTGCAAGTTGCTTACCTTACATATAAAACAAGGGGGCTAAAATGAGTGCAATAATATCTATAAACGATATAAAAGTAAATTTTGAAATTATCGGCGATGAAATATTCGCCGACACTTTAAAAGTTAGTGAATTTTTTAACAAAAATCACCCCGAAATTTTAAGACTTATAAGAAATTTACCAAACGATGAGTTTAAAGAGTTAAATTTTAAAAAGAGCCTTTATATTGATAAACAAAACAGGACAAAACCAAAATTTAACCTAACAAAAGATGGCTTTAGTTTATTAGTTATGGGCTTTACAGGAGAGAAAGCCTATAAATGGAAAGTTGAGTTTTTAAAAGCGTTTAATAAAATGGAAGTAATATTGAAAGAAAAAGATGAAAAAGGCGACAGTTTTCACTTAAATATTTTCAAATTGGTAAATGCTACTTATATTAATGGAAAAAGATAAAAATAAATAAGACAAAATCACACACAACTATACAAAAAAGCGTTATGTAAGGATATATTGCTACCTCAAAACAATGATTATAAACATAAAATTTCTAAATTTAAATTTTAAAGAAGATATACTTTTATTGAATTTATATATAAAAAATTAAATTAAAAATGCTAATATAAGATATATTGCAAGAGGTTAAATTTAAATACAGATTAGAAAATATATAATTTTATTGGAAAAATAGTTTTGGATAGAATAGTAGATAAAAACTTAAAATTAGAAGACTTTTTAAATAATAGTAAGTTTTGGTATGTTTTTAGCTAAAAGAATGGGATAATAATTTTACTATCAATAGTAGATTGATGATAATTTATAAGTATTTTATAATAGATATGATTTTATTATTAAAGAAATTCTTAATAAATACAACAAAAAGTGATTCGCCAAGCTTAAGATACTTAAAAAAGGAAAATGAAAAAATTAAATATTCAAGCAAGGTATAAAAATAGAATATATTAAAAAATATAAATAGATAACATCCTAGTCAATTTTATTTATAATAAAAAAGTAAAAATAAGCATTGAATCATAAATAAAATTTAAAGAAGAAAAATGATAATAAAACAATCTAAATTTAATATAGAAAAAACTTGATTAAAAAATAGGATAAAAACATAAAAAATGAGTATATGAAAATAACTTGAAAAATTTACTCTATACCTACACATTTTTCTCATTACAAGCAGATAAAATGTCAGTAAAATTTAAAATATTCTTCATTTTTTATATCATCTTAGATGGCTTATTTAAAATTTTTATATAAAGCTATATAATAAAATTTACGCACAAAAATAGACTATATTATTTTCCCAGTCTTTAGGAGATTTAGCTATTTTCAACCATATTTTAAGGTTGAAAATAATATATATAATCTTTTAAAAATTATTTCTTTAAAATTAAATTTTTTACATCAAGTGCTATTGCAAGTTCCTCATCAGTTGGTACAACTAAGGCTTTTATAGGTGAGTTTTCTTTGGTTATAAATCTTATATCGCTACTTTGTTTTTGATTTAACTCTTTGTTTATTAAAACCCCAAGATGAGTTATTTTATTGCAAATATCATCTCTTAACTCAAAATCATTTTCTCCAACACCTGCTGTAAAAATCAAAGCATCAACTCGCCCTAAAACCGCAAAATAAGAACCAATATATTTTATTATCCTATACATATACATACTATAGGCTAGTTTTGCTAATTCATTATCTTGAGTTATCATTTTTCTAACTTCTCTCATATCATTTGTCCCACAAATTCCCAAAAGTCCGCTTTTGTTATTTAAAATTTTATAAATTTCTTTACTTCTTACATCTAAAACTTCAGCTAGATAGGTAATTGCAGCTGGATCTATATCACCGCTTCTTGTACCCATCATAAGTCCTTCAAGTGGAGTTATACCCATAGAAGTATCAATGCTTTTACCATTTTTTATAGCAGTTATGCTAGCACCATTTCCAATGTGCAAGGATATAGCGTTAAATTTATTAATATCTATATTTAAAAATTTAGCCGCTTCTTGGCTAACATATTTATGTGAAGTTCCGTGAAATCCATACTTTCTAACATGATAGTTTTTATATAAATCATAAGGGATTGCATACATATAAGCATAATTTGGCATTGTTTGATGAAACACAGTATCAAAAACAGCTACATTTGGAACATTTGGCGCTTCTTTTATGGCACTTTTAATGCCTTCTAAATGTGCAGGGTTGTGAAGTGGGGCTAGAGGAGATAGATATTTAATGATATCTATAACCTCATCATCTATAATAACTGAGCTTTTAAATTTATCCCCTCCATGAACTATCCTGTGTCCAATTCCATCAAGATCGTTTAAACTATCTAAAATACCATTATCTTTTAACATTTGATTTAAGATATGAGTTCCAGCTTCGTGGTTTATAATCTCTAAATTTTTAGTTACAACTTTGCCACTAAATTTTAAAATAGCTTTTGAGTTTTTATTTCCAATCTCTTCTATAATTCCACTTGCTAAAACGCTTTTATCATCCATATTGTAAAGTTTAAATTTAATTGAACTGCTTCCTGAGTTTAAAACTAAAATTTTCATCTATTCTCCTACTTGAATTGCACTAATTAGTACTGTATTTATAATATCTTCTACCAAACAACCTCTACTTAAGTCATTAACGGGTTTTTTAAGTCCTTGTAAAATTGGTCCTATTGCAACTGCTCCAGATAGCCTTTGAACTGCTTTGTATGCTATATTTCCTGAATTTAGATCTGGAAATATAAAAACATTTGCTTCGCCCGCTACTTTCGAATTTGGCATTTTTTTACTAGCTACTATCTTATCTACTGCTGCATCAAATTGAAGTGGTCCATCAATGATATCTCCAAGTTCATCTTTTGCTAAATTTATAGCTTCTTGAATTTTTTCAACACTATCACCGCTACCGCTATTACCAGTAGAATAACTAAGCATAGCAACCAAAGGATTAAAACCAAAAGCTCTAGCCATCTCCACACTACTTTTTGCAATATTTGCTAAATCTTTCGGATACGGATTAGGGATTATGGCACAATCGGCAAAAATGCAAACTCTATCTTCTAAACACATAAAAAATGCTCCACTTACAGAATTTACATTTGGTTTTGTTTTAATTATTTGAAGAGCAGGACGAACGGTATCGGCAGTTGTCCCAACAGCTCCACTCACAACTCCACTAGCTCTATTTGTAAAAACTAGCATATTTGCAAAATAATTTCTATCTTTTACTATATTTTTTGCCTCTTCTAAACTAACGCCTTTATTTTTTCTTAACTCATAAAAAGTATTAGAAAATTCATCCAAAAGATCAGAATTTAGTGGATTTATAAAGTTAGCTTTTTCTAAATTTAGACCAAGATTTGACGCATTATTTAAAATTTCATCTTTATTGCCAAGAAGTGTTAAATTTACAGCACCGCTTTTTAATAAAATTTCACTGGCTTTTAAAATTCTCTCATCTTCACTTTCTGGTAAAACTATATTTTGAATCTTTTTTGAGGCCATTTTAAAGAGCATATTTTCAAATTTAATTGGAGTAATGATTTTTTTATTGAAAGATTTTAATTTAAGCATTATATCTTGAAAATTTGATAAGTTTTTATTTAGAAATCCAATGCTATTTAAATTTAAAAATTCACACTGTTTTGTAAATAAAATTCCTTCTATATCATTTAAAAAATGCCCTAAAACTGGCGAGTTTAAATCATTTGCTAATTTAAAATTTAATGAGTTTGCCACCACTAAAACAAAACTATTTTTAAAGCTTTCAAACTTATCTATGATGGTTTTTTTAGCTTCTTTTATCATATTTTTTGCAATCATTCCATCAAATTCTTTTTGAGAAAAACACGAATTTTCATCTAGATTTTCTAGCCTAATTGGAGTAAAAATAATTAAATTTTGAAACTCTTTAATCAATGCTTTTTTTAAATTTTCAAATTCACTTAATTTTTTATCGGTTACAAAATACAAACTTTTTGCAGACATTTTAAAATTCCTTTTTGTAAAATAAGCTTATTCTATCATTTAAAAATGAAATTTTAGATAAATTATTTATATTAATTTATTTTTTTATAAATATATTAATTTTTAGTTAAATATCTTTTTAAATTTCATCAATTAACTTATACAAAATTTATCTTTTTAAGATATAATTAGCGAATTTAATATTTTACAAGGTTTTAAATATGGCAAAACTTAATGGTTCGCAAATGCTGATGGAAGCTCTTAGTAAAGAGGGTGTTGATGTTGTGTTTGGCTACCCTGGAGGAGCTGCTTTAAATATTTTTGATGAAATTTATAAACAAAATAATTTTAAATTAATTTTAACTCGACATGAACAGGCTGCAACACATGCGGCAGATGGATATGCAAGAGTTAGCGGAAAAGTTGGTGTTGCTATTGTAACTAGCGGACCAGGTTTTACAAATGCTATAACTGGGCTTGCTACTGCTTATATGGATTCTATACCTATAGTTTTAATAAGTGGGCAAGTTGCAAATTCTCTTATTGGAACAGATGCTTTTCAAGAAATTGATGCTATTGGAATTTCAAGACCATGCGTGAAGCATAATTTTTTAGTAAAAACAATTGAAGAGTTGCCAAGAATTTTAAAAGAGGCTTTTTATATAGCAAGAAGTGGCAGACCAGGACCTGTGCATGTAGATATACCAAAAGACATAAGTGCCGCAATTGGCGAGTTTAAATACTTAGATGAGATTTCTATAAAAACCTACAAACCGACATATAAAGGAAACTCAAAACAGATTAAAAAAGTAGTAAATTTAATAGCAAATTCTAAAAAACCACTATTTTATATAGGCGGCGGTGTAATAAACTCAAATGCCTGTGAAGAGTTAAGAGAATTAGTAAAAATCACACAAATTCCAGCTGTTGAGACTTTAATGGGACTTGGAGCTTTAAGAAGTGATGATGAAAATAATCTTAAAATGCTTGGAATGCATGGTAGTTACGCTGCAAATATGGCTATGAGTGAAACTGATTTAGTTATAGGAATTGGTGCGAGGTTTGATGATAGAGTAACTGGTAAATTAAGCGAATTTGCCAAAAATGCAAAAATTATCCATATAGATGTAGATCCTAGTTCAATTTCAAAAATAGTTACCGCACACTATCCTATCGTTGGTGATGCAAAAAGTATATTAAAAGAGATTATAGTAAGAGCAAAAGATGAAATAAATCCTCAAAATTTTAAAGATTGGCGAGAAAATATAAAAAAATATAATCAAATTTACCCACTCACTTATACAGATAGTGATGAAATTCTAAAGCCTCAATGGGTTATACAAGAGTGTGCAAAAATAGTAAATGATGAAGATGCAGTTATTGTAACTGATGTTGGTCAACATCAAATGTGGGTCGCACAATTTTATCCTTTTCAAAAACCACGCACACTTCTTACAAGTGGCGGACTTGGAACTATGGGTTACGGTCTTCCTGCTGCTATTGGTGCTAAATTTGGAGCAAAAGAAAAAACAGTTATTAATATTAACGGCGATGGTGGATTTTTGATGAATTTACAAGAGCTTCAAACTATAAGCGAATATGGAATTCAAGTTATCAATATAATCATAAATAATAAATTTTTAGGTATGGTAAGGCAGTGGCAAACTCTATTTTATGAAAATAGATTTTCTTCAACAGATATTCAAAATCAACCAGATTTTATAAAACTAGCTGAAAGTTTCGGAGGGGTTGGATTTGTGGTAAATACAAAAAACGAATTTAAAGATGCACTTGAAAAGTCTTTAAAAACAGATAAAGTTTGCATAATAGATGTTAGAGTCGATAGATTTGAAAATGTAATTCCAATGGTTCCAGCTGGTGGAGCTTTATACAATATGATACTAAAATAAGGGTTTTTATGAGAAGAAGAGTGATTTCGGTTATAGTTTTAAATGAGCACGGTGTTTTATCAAGAGTTGCAGGGCTTTTTGCTGGGAGAGGTTATAACATAGATAGTTTAACTGTTGCACCTATTCCAAATAGTGAATTTTCAAGGCTTAGTGTAGTAACAAGTGGGGATGAAAAAATTTTAGAGCAGATTGTTAAACAACTTCACAAAATCATACCTGTATATAAAGTTATAGAGGATGCCAAATTTGTTGAAAAAGAGATGGCTTTGGTTAAAATACCTTTAAATTCTGATTTATCAGGACTTGATGCTGTGCTTAAATCTTGTAATGCAAATGTAGTAAATAGTGATGAAAAAGTTCTTATTATAATGGCTTGCGATGATTTTGATAAGATAGAAAATTTTGTTAAAACTATGAAAAAATACGCCCCAATAGATATAGTAAAAAGCGGATCTGTTGCTCTTGAAATTTAAAGGATAAATATGAAATTAAGTAAAATTTGTGAAATTTTAGATATTAAATTTGATGGTAAAGATTGTGAAATCAACTCTTTAAATTCAATAGAATTTGCTAAAGGGGATGAGCTTAGTTATTGTGATAGTGAAAAAAATGCTAAATTTTTAGAAGCTTGCAAAGCAAAAGCTATTTTGATAACTCCAAATTTAAAAAATTTAGTTTCAAAAGAGTGTATTATATTAGAGTGCAAAAACCCTCATCTTTGTTTTGCAATTTTAAGTAAATTTTTTGCAAAGGATCTGCTTAGAGATAAAAAATCAAATAAAATTAGTGAATTTGCAAAAATTATGCCTGGTGCTTATATAGGCTCTGGTGTTAGTATTGATAATTCCAGTTTAATTATGCCTGGTGCTTATATTGGCGATGATGTGAGTATCGGGCAAAACTGCATAATACATCCAAATGTTGTTATTTATAATGATACAAAAATAGGCGATAATTGCATTATAAATGCAAATTCAGTTATTGGAAGTGATGGATTTGGTTTTGCACATAAAGAAGATGGAACTCACATAAAAATTTATCATAATGGAAATGTTGTTGTAGAAGATGATGTAGAAATTGGAGCTTGCGTTACTATAGATAGGGCTGTTTTTGCAACTACTTTAATCAAAAAAGGCACAAAAATTGATAATTTAGTTCAAATTGGGCATAATTGCGAACTTGGTGAAAATTGCTTAATAGTCTCTCAAACTGGACTTTCTGGATCGACAATTTTAGGAAAAAATGTCATAATGGGCGGTCAAAGTGGCACTGCTGGACATTTAAAAATAGGTGATTTTGCTATGATAGCAGCAAGAGGCGGCGTAAGTAAAAATTTAGAAGGTGGTAAAAAATACGCAGGACATCCACTTTGCGAGTTGAAAGATTGGTTTAAAATACAGGCTAAAATTCATAAAAATTTTAAGTAAATTTTAGCCATAAATTTAATATTTATTTCGAAATTAATATTTATAAAATTTATAGATAAGGTATTATCTATAAATTAAACTAAAATATTATTGTAAAATTTATAAGACGGCAAAATAGCTAAAATTTATGATGTCTTATATAAAATCACAAAATAGGATTTCAATGAAGTTATAAATATAAATAAATTTAGCGACGAAATACAACTTTGTAAAGAGCTTAAAAACGTGAATATTTAAAAATTACTATATTTTTGATAATTTTATTTAAATGAAGTGCAAATGAGATTGAAAGATATGGAAAATGCAATATTTTGATGGCTAAAAAGTTTTATAAAAAAAGAGTTTTAGAGAATATATTAAATAATCATAAAAAGTATAGAAATTTTTTGAGAGAAGAATTAACTGACTTAAATTTAGTGCATTAGAAATAATTATTCTTCAATTTCAAGCATAAATAGATAATTTTTTATAAGCGAAGTAAAATTATGATAATTTTGGATACAATATCAAATTTTATTAAATTAGCTAAATTTATAGGATTATTCTATCTTTATCTATAAAACAAAAAGCTAAATTTAGAATTAAAAACAAAATAACAAATTTAAATATCAAAGCTCTTATGATAAGAATCAACTTATACAAAGCAATTTTATTATCACTAAATTTAATGGTTAAAAGTAAAAAAACAGAAATAATTAATTAAAAAATATTTATAAGAAAAATTTTATGAAATCTTTCTGTTTTGATTTAAAAATCATAAGAATTAATAAAATTTAAAAAAAATAATCTTAAAATGAATACTAAAATAGTACAAAACTTTGCAATAAAAATTTTTATGTAAAAAAGTTATGGTAAAACTTAAAATTTTAATGAAATATTTAATTGTTATAGGGTAACTTTTTTGTTTAAAAGTAAAAATAAGTTTGCAAATAATAAAACCATCAATTGAATTGAAATTTTAGGGATTGCAGAGCTAGAATGAATAAATTTAGAAGAATTAAGATAAAATTTTATTTTGCATTTTAAAATAATAGCTAGGATTTTGTTTTAATAGTCAAAAATAGATAAGTTTTCAGTTTTTCTTTAAATTTTCTATCTAAAAACTTTTAAATAATTATCATTTTTTTAACTGCCCAATAGTCTAAAATTTATCTATTTAGTTAAAATGCAAAAACTTAAATCAAAAGCTAGCAATATCTAAATTTATAATACAAAAATAATAGATAAATTTAATTAGAATACAAAACTAAGGATAATTTATAAATAATGCAAGTTAAATTTAGAATTTAAGTATAAGCAAATTTAGAGCCATTAATTAAAAGGATCTTAGATTGCTTAATCTTAATTAAACAACGCTTACTTTTATAAATACTATCAACTATAAAAATATACAACACAATAAAATTTTCATTTTAAATAAAACTCGGTGCATCGTTTGAAAATAAAATCAAATCCCCCGCTTTAGTTTTTTCTCCTAAAATTTTTGTTAAATATCTTTTATCTTTTAAAATGATAAGCTTATTTTCATCTATGATATTTTTAAAAATTTCAGCATTTAAACTTCCTGTGATAATAATTAAATCAAAAATTTCATTAATTTTTTTAGCTAAAGCTTCATTCATCTCTTTGGTTGCTTCAACAATTCCAGGAGTTATTATAACTTTTTTACCCTCATACTGACTAACTAGCTCATAACTTTTACTCATACCTTCAAAATTTCCATTAAAGCTATCATCGATTATAAATTTACCTTTAGCTTCAATCTTTTGAAGTCTGTGTTCTACGCTTTTTAAATTTGAAACTTTTTTTATAATATTATTAATATCCATTCCAAGATATTTTGCCACATTTATACAAGCAGCTAAATTATAGGCGTTAAATTTACCTAAAATAGGAGCTTTAAACTGATAAATTTCATCATCAAATTTCATCTTAAATTTAATGCCATATAAATTTGCTTTTATATCTATTAAATTTAAATCATAAATTTTAGATTTATCATCTTCTTTTTTATCCGTACTGCTATGGATAAAAGCAGCTTTTAAATTTGGCGAATTTAGGGCTTCAAGCTTAGTTTTTTTAATGTTTTCTATAGTTTTAAAATACTCTATGTGTTGCTCGCCAACTTCACCAACTATAACAATATTTGGCTTTAAAAATTTAGTAATTTCAGCTATATCGCCATTTTTTCTAGCTCCTGCTTCGGCGATATAAATTTGAGTATCTAGACTTAAATTTTCATTTATATCCTTAACTAAACCCATTAAGGTATTTACGCTTCTTGGGGTTTTATAGCATTTAAAATCATCCTTTAAAATTTGGTATAAAAAATTTTTAATGCTTGTTTTTCCGTAACTTGCTGTAATTTCTATAATGGTTAAATTTTGCATTGTGGCTAATTTTTTAGTAGCTGTTTTTATAAAAAATTTTGTTTTATAGTCCTCAAAAATAAAACTTATAGTAAAACTTATAATAATTGGCAAAAATACAGGTAAAAATTCGGTTTTTTTAAATAATAAAATTCCGCAAAAAATAGTTGCCAAACAAGAAATTATGAAAAAAAATTTCACCCTTTGAGTAAAAACCAGTTTTTTATCAAGTTTTTTGTGCCAAAAAAATAAAATTGGAATATTTATTAGATAAAAATATATATAAAATAAATTTTTATTTAAAAAATTTAATCCAAAATATAAAATAATAGGCACCACAAAAAACCATATATGCCAAATCGGCTTTGTAAAATGAAAAATAACTCTTTCTATTTTATATGAAAACCATTGAAAAGAGGTTATGAGATAAAAACAAAGAGATAAAACAAATAAAAAGTAAGTTGTGAGTTTTAAAATTTCCATTATTTTTACCTTATTTAATTTTTTCTAACGCTTTTTTAAATCTTCGTTTGTATATTTTGCTAAATTTTAAATCATCTGGATTTAAAATTTGTGATTTTGTAAATGAGAAATCGCCTTTTTCCATTTTTTTATTACTAATTAAAATATCTTCTTTTATATCTTCTTTTATATCTTCTCTCTCAAATACCTCACCAACTGCTGAAAAATCATCTAAATTCTCATATTTATTTTCAGGTAATTTTATATACTCATCTTGCAAACTCTTAAACTCTTTTAAAATTTTATTACCAGTCTCTAAATCATCCTTTAAACTTGCTTCAAATTTAATCTCTTCTGTTTTTAAAACAACTGGTTTTTGACAGAGTGCCGAATCTATAGAAGATATTACATTTTGTTCAAAATCATTTATGTTTTGTTCTTTTTCAAAAACTTCACTTACTTCATAATTATCATCTAAAATTTCATTATTTAATGCATCTGTTTTTTGAAATTTTAAATACATTTCTTCTATTTTTTGTGCTATAAAATTTGAGTGCAATAAAAAGAAAAAATGATCTCCACTCAATGGAAAAAATTCACTTTTTTTAATAATTTTATGTATAAGTTCTCCACTTTTTAAGCTAACTGCTCTATCTTCTTGACCCCAAAAAATAAGCGATTTACCGTTATAATTAGAAAATTTTTCACGAAAATCTTCATCAACTACATTTTTTAGAGTTTCATACATAACTCTACTCATACCCTCAACATCTTTTGAAGCAAATAATCTATACAACCCCCCAAATCCTAAAATTTTAAAAATTTTAAAAATTTTAATTTTTAATTTTACTAAAAATGGCTTTTTTTCAACTATTCCTGCGGTACTTAAAAGAATTAAATTTTCTGGATTTAGTAAAGTGGCTACTTTTCCGCCAAAGCTATGTCCTAAAATAAAAGATGGTTTATGATTAAAATCTTTTATAAAATTTTCTACTATTTTTGCATAATCTTTTGTTTTAAGTGGCGTAAAAATATCACTTCCGCCAAAGCCCGGTAAATCAATATAAATTTGTTTTAGATGGTTAAATTTATTTTTAAATGCTTTAATCATAAGCTCTTTTTTTGCACCCCAGCCATGAAGTATTAAAATATAATCTTTTTTATCTAAATTTAATATTTCATAACTTATTTTATATGTTCTTGAACTGAATTTTACTTCTTTAATTGCCATCTTTTTGCCTTTTTTGTGCAAGTATATTCAATAAATCAATAGCTTTACTAAGCCTCTCATACTCTTTTGTACTTAATAGCACTGCTTCAAATTTATTATTTTTTACTATAACTACTTTTTTCAATTCTGCACTACTTACTTTATTTAAAATAGAGCTAAAATTTCTAACGACTTCAGTAGCTGTATAAATTTCATCTTTATTAAAACTGCTCATAAATTTACCTCAATACATAAAATTTTACATAAAATTTAACATATTTTTAATTAAATTTTACTTATTTGATGAAATTAGGTGTAAATAATCATAGTTTATTTTAATATTATTTGTATTTGGTAAATTTTTTGCCAATTCATATACTAAATTTTCAAAATCATCAAACAAATAATAAGCCAAACTTCCAGGATTTGCATTAATCTCATTTAAATAAACTTCATTATCAATCACAAAAAAATCACATCTTATTATTGCACCATCAAAACCAAAATTGTAAATTTTTTTAAATTCTTCTTGAATTTTTTGCTCTAATTCTTGTGTAATATCTGCTTTTTTAATCTTAGAATTTCCACTAAAATTTAGATATTTTTGTTCAAAATCTAAAATCTCTTTTTTGTTTGGTTCTTCAATAAAAGAGAATTTAATCTCATCTTTAAGCCTAAAACCAGCTAAATTATACTCTTTAACGCCATCAATAAATGGTTCAACTAAAAGATTTTTAGAATATTCAAAAGAGTTATCTAAAGAGTAAGCAAGTTTTGATTGCTCTTTTACAACACTTATTCCAATACTGCTTCCAAGCTCAGCAGGTTTTAATATCACAGGGAAATTTAAATTTATCTCATCTCCTCTTTTTAAAACTTGATAATCAAGAGTTTTAACTCCAACCATTTTTGCTAAATATTTTGTTAAAATTTTGCTATAGCTAAGCACGCTTGCTTCTATTTTTGCACCTATAAATTTAATATCAAAAAATTCAAATAAAGAAGCTATTTTGCCATCTTCGCCATCGTTTCCATGTATTAAATTTATATAAACATCTACTGGAATTTTTTTACTAAACATACCTTGAATAAAAAATCCACCGTTTTTTATTGTAAGTTTTTTTGATTTTTTATACTCAAAACTGCTAAAATAAGAGGCTTTCATATTATGATTTTCTATCAAATAAAATTCTTTATCTTTATCGCAAAAAACAAAATATAAGTTATTTTTAAAAACGTCTTTTAAAGTTATCGCAGATACAATACTAATTTCATGCTCATAACTCTTTCCACCAAATAAAATACCTAAATTCATAAAATTTTCCTTATGCTAATTTTTTTAAAGCTTCTTTTATTAAATCTTGTGTGTTTTTTGATTTACAATCTAAGAGTACTTTTTGAATTTTATCTTTTTTAAATCCTAGACTTTCTAAGGCTAAAATCGTTTCACTTTTATAGCTTTCAATATTTTGAGAATTTAAAATTTTAGCATCACTTAATTCAGCTACTATTTTTCTAGCAGTTTTTGCTCCTATTCCTGGTACGGATGTCAAAACGCTAATATCGCCATTTATAATAGCTAATGTAAAATCTTGACTGCTTAGAGTTGAACAAACCATCATAGCAGTATTTGCTCCAACTCCGCTTACTTTTAATAAAGTTTCAAACATATCTTGTTCTAATTTATCCATAAATCCATAAAGCAAATTTGCATCATCTCTTAAAATTTGAGTAATTATTAAGCTTATATTTTGTCCTAATTTTAATTTTGAATTACAATTTAGAGATATAATCACTCCATAACTAACTCCGCCATTTGTCTTGATAACAGCTAAATTTGGCATAAGTTTTGTTAAAATTCCCTCAATTTCTACTATCATTTTTGCCCTTAATATAATAAAAATTCATTATTTTTGATGAAATTTGTTTATTGTTTCAAGATAAAATGAATTTTTATTTTAATATTAAACAAATTTAACCCAATAAATTTAAAAATAAGCAAAATTATACTATAATCAACCTTTACTTTAAATTATAATTATGGAAAATGCATTTGACAACAAAAAATAAAGCAAATAAATTTAAACTTTTTAAAGGTTTTTTTACTAATAGCATTGGTATTTTAGTTTCAAGAATCTTAGGGTTTTTAAGAGATATTTTAACTGCATCAAGCTTAGGCGCTGGAGTTTGGAGCGATATATTTTTTATAGCTTTTAAAATGCCAAATTTATTTAGAAGATTATTTGGCGAAGGAGCTTTTACGCAGGCTTTTTTGCCAGGTTTTGTTAATGCTAGGAAAAAAGGGCTTTTTTGTGCAAGTGTGTTAATTAAATTTTTTATTTTTATTATGTTTTTAACGCTTTTAGTAAATTTACTTACTCCACTTTTTACTAAATTTTTAGCAATTGGTTTTAATAAAGAGACTATTGATATGGCAATTCCTTATGTGAGAATAAATTTTTGGTATTTAAGCTTTATATTTTTAGTTACCTTATTTGCTTCGCTTTTGCAGTATAAAGGGCACTTTGCAACAACAGCTTTTTCAACTGCACTTTTAAATATCTCAATGATCATCTCTTTAATCTTAGCTAAAAATAAACCTGATGAAACTGTTGTTTTATATCTAAGTATTGGAGTTGTAATTGGGGGTTTTTTGCAATTTTTAGTTCATTTAATAGCCCTAAAAAAAACTAAGATGCTTAAAATTTTAAAATTTGGATTTATAGGTTTAAAAAAAGGTAGAAAAGCTCAAACTAAAGGCTTTTATAAAAATTTTTTTCACGGAGTGGTTGGCTCAAGTGCAGCACAAATTGGCTCATTTATAGATACTTGGTTTGCAAGCTTTTTAACATTTGGTAGTATAAGTTATTTATATTATGCAAATAGAATTTTCCAACTTCCTTTAGCTTTATTTGCCATAGCTTTATCAACTGCACTTTTTCCAAAAATTGCAAAATCTTTAAATCAAAAAAACGATAAAGTTGCCCTAAATATGCTATCAAAAGCTTTTCATCTTCTTTTTGCACTACTTATTTTTTCTACAATTGGTGGGATTATTTTAAGCAAAGAGATAATTTGGCTTTTATTTGAAAGAGGAGCTTTTACTAGAGCTGATACAATAAATTCAAGCCTTGTTCTAGCTATGTATATGATTGGGCTTTTGCCTTTTGGTTTAGCAAAAATTTTTTCACTGTGGCTATATTCAAAAAATAAGCAAAATATCGCAGCTAAGATAACTATTCAAAGCTTAATTATAAATATCATAAGTTGTGCTATTTTTGTAAAACCTTTTGGAGCTGCGGGACTTGCTTTGGCTAGTTCAATTGGTGGATTTTATCTATTTTTTATGACTTTAAAAGAGTTTGGCTTTAAAAAGTTTTTAGATATAATTAGTTTTAAAAAAATTTTTGTTATATTAATAATTTGTATGATTGAGATAGTTTTACTTTTGATTTTTAAGGAATTTATGAATGATTATTTACGATAGCAGGCTTAAAAAAAAGGTTGAGTTTAAACCTATTGATGATGAGATAGTAAGAATTTATGTTTGTGGTCCAACTGTGTATGATGATGCACATTTAGGACATGCAAAAAGTAGCATTAGTTTTGATCTTTTAAGAAGAGTGCTTTTAAATTTAGGATATAGGGTTAAATTTGTCAAAAATTTTACCGATATTGATGATAAAATTTTAAAGAAAATGGATAAGAGTGGTAAAAGTTTAGAAGAAATTACAAACTTTTATACTAATAGATATTTAGATGATATGAAGGCTTTAAATGTTTTAAGGGCTGATTTAGAACCAAAAGCAACTGAAAATTTGGATGAGATTATAAAATATATTTTAGCACTTCTTCAAAACAATTTTGCTTATAAAATAGAAAATGATGGAATTTACTTTGATACAAGTAAAGATGATGAGTATTTAAGCTTAAGTGGAAAAAGTTTTGATGATGAGAGTTTAGCAAGAATTAAAAGTAGCGAGTTCAAAAAAAATAAGCAAGACTTTGTGCTTTGGAAATTTGATGAAAAATGGTATGAAAGTCCTTTTGGAAAAGGTCGCCCTGGCTGGCACACAGAATGCGTTGCTATGATAAAAGCTCATCTTGACTCAGGCAATGATAAATTTAGCATAGATATTCACGCTGGCGGGGCTGATCTGCTCTTTCCTCATCACGAAAATGAAGCTGCTCAGTGCAGGTGTGCTGAGAATAAAAGCTTAGCAAAATACTGGATGCACAATGGTTTTGTGCAAGTTGATAATGAAAAAATGAGTAAAAGTTTAAATAATAGCTTTTTTATAAAAGATGCTTTAAATTTAGTCCCTGGAGAGGCTTTGAGATTTTATTTGATGAGCACTCATTATAGAGCAAATTTTAATTATAGCATTGATGATTTAAAAGCTTCCAAAAAAAGGCTTGATAAAATTTACCGCCTTAAAGATAGAGTAAATGACACTAAAAAGGGTGAGGTAAATTTAGAATTTAAAGAGCAAATTTTATCTTCTTTAAAAGATGATTTAAACTCATCTTTAGCCTTATCTTATGTGGATAGTTTTGTAAATTTATCAAATGAGTTTTTAGATAAAAATCCAAAAAATAGAGCCAAAAAAGGTGAAATTTTAGCAAATTTAGAATTTATAAAAGATGTTTTTGGAATTTTAGAAGATGAAAGCTACTTTCAGTTTGGCGTAAGTAAAGATGAAAAAGAAGAAATTTTAAATTTAATAGAAAAAAGAAATTTGGCTAAAATTGAGAAAAATTACGCCTTAGCTGATGAGATTAGAGATGTTTTAAACAAAAAAGGAATTTCCATAATGGACACACCAAATGGTACAAAATGGGAGAAAATATGAAAGATTTAAGGCTGATTTTTATAAGATTTAAATCATATTATAGAGATTATATAACAGAATTTTGTTTAAGCATACTTGGTATTATTATGGTAAGTATAGGCACTGCTGGATCGGCATATTTAGTAAAACCTGTGCTTGATAAAATTTTTGTTGAGAAAAATGAAGAGTTGCTTTATGTTTTGCCGTATGCAATAATTTTAATATATTTTATAAAAGGTCTTGGTTCATTTTTACAAGCATATTTTACAGCATATATTGGTCAAGATATAGTTAGGCGATTTAGGGAAAATTTACTCAAAAATATTATAAATTTAGATATGGATTTTTTTACTAAATTTAGAACTGGCGAGTTGATTAGTAGAAATATGAATGATGTAGAGAGAATTCGCTCTATAGTCTCTTCAATCATACCTCAAATGTGTAGAGATTTTTTAATTTGCATCGCTCTTTTAGGGGTTGTAATTTATCAAAGTCCTAAATTAGCATTTTTTGCTTTAATCTTCTTTCCGCTTGCCATATATCCACTATCGCATTTAGCAAAAAAAATGAAAAAAATTTCTCATTCATCTCAAGAAAAAATTTCTGATTTAAGCTCAAATTTAAGTCAAATTTTTACAAATATAGAGCTAATAAAAGCAAGTAATGCACAAAATTTGGAATATTCTAAATTTCAAAACGAAAATAATAAATTTTTTAAGATATCTCTAAAAGGGACAAAAACGGGCGAAATTGTAAGCCCTATGATGGAAATAATTGGTGCTTTTGGTATAGCTATTGTAATAATAACTGGCGGCAAAGAGGTAATTAATGGTGATATGAGTGTTGGTAGTTTTTTTTCATTTTTAACAGCACTTTTTATGTTATACACTCCTATAAAAAGCCTTTCAAACTCATATAATAAAATTCAAGATGCAGTTGTAGCAAGTCAAAGGACGTTTGAATTATTAGATAAAACCCCATCAATCATTGGCGGAGATTTAGAATTTCCTCAAAATATAAAAAATATAACTTTTCAAGATGTATTTTTAAACTATGATGAAAAAGAGGTTTTAAAGGGCATAAATTTTAGCGTTAAAAAAGGCGAAATGTTAGCCCTTGTTGGAAATAGCGGAGGAGGAAAAACATCTATCGTAAATGCTTTGATGAGATTTTATGATATAAAAAGTGGAAATATCTTAATAAACAATAGCGATTTATATGAGTTTAACATAAAAAGTGTTAGAGAAAATTTAGGCTTAGTAAGTCAAAGAGTTTTTATATTTAATGATACAATAGCAAATAATGTATCTTATGGTGATAAATTTGATGAAAATAGAGTTATAAATGCTCTTAAAATGGCTCACGCTTATGAATTTGTAAGTAAATTTAAGGATGGAATTTATACTGTTTTAAATGAATTTGGTTCAAATTTAAGTGGGGGGCAAAGACAAAGAATAGCAATTGCTAGAATGCTTTATAAAAATCCACAAATAATCATTTTAGATGAAGCAACTTCTGCTCTTGATAATGCTAGTGAAAATGCCATTACAGAAGTCTTTGAAGAGTTAAAAAAAGATAAGATAATGATTGTAATTGCTCATAGACTCTCAACAATTAAAAATGCTACCAATATAGCTGTCATAAACAATGGAAAAATAGCAGGTTTTGGAAATGATGAAAAATTAAGTTTAGAGTGTGATGAGTATAAAAAACTAAAAGGAAAATTTGATAGTTAGCTTTTTTTAATATAAATTTGGGTAAAATAGGCAAGGTTTTTAAAGTTAAAGATTGTAATTTAGATATTTTTATAAATATTTATAAAAATATTAATTAATTTAATTAATAAAATAATTGTAAAATACAATAAATATTTAATATAAAAAGGATAAAATTTGTTACCAAAATATAACTATAAAAAATTAGAAAATGGATTAGAGGTTTATCATATACCATTAAATAAGGGTAGTGATGTGATAAGTGTAAATGTATTTTACAGGGTTGGTTCAAGAAATGAAACTATGGGGAAAAGCGGAATTGCTCATATGCTAGAACATCTAAATTTTAAATCAACAAAAAATCACGAAGCTGGAGAATTTGATAAAATAGTAAAAAGTTTTGGAGGTATTAATAATGCTTCAACTGGTTTTGATTACACTCACTATTTTATAAAATGTTCTAACTCAAATTTAGAAAAAAGCTTAGAATTATACGCAGATATTATGGAGAATTTAAATTTAAATGATGAAGAATTTCAGCCTGAAAGAGATGTGGTTTATGAAGAAAGGCTTTGGCGAACAGATAATGATCCATTTGGATATATGTTTTTTAGGATTTTTAATAACGCTTTCATATATCACCCATATCACTGGACACCAATTGGTTTTAAAGATGATATTAAAAACTGGAGTATTGATGATATAAAAGAGTTTCATTCTATCTACTATCAACCAAGAAATGCAGTCTTATTAATTTGTGGCGATATCGATGAAAATTTAACTTTTGAATTATCAAAAAAATACTTTAGCCATATTCAAAATAGACGTGAAATTCCAACCATTCATACTTATGAACCGCCACAAGATGGTGAAAAAAATATAAATATATGCAGAGAAAGCGAGGTTGAAATTTTAGCACTTGCATATAAAATTCCACCATTTAAACACGAAGATAGAGTAAAACTAGAGGCCTCAGCAGAGTATTTAACAAACGGAAAAAGCTCTATTTTGCACCAAATATTGATAGATGAAAAGAAATTAGTAAATGATATTAGTTCTTATAATATATCAAGCATAGATGAAAATTTATTTATTGTATTTGCAATTTGTAATCAAAATGTAAAAGCAAATTTGGTAAAAGATGAAATTTTAAAAATTTTAGATGATTTAAAACAAAATTTAATTTCGGACGATGATTTAGAAAAGATTAAAAATAGCGTTAAAAGTATCTTTACCTACTCTTTTGATAACACAAGCAAGGTTAGCTCGATATTTGGAAATCATATTATGAAAGATGATTTAAAATCACTATATTCATATCAAGAGAGTGTAAATTTACTTAGCAAAGATGATTTAAAATACTGTTTTAATAGATATTTTTCTAACAAAACCCTAACAACAACTATTCTGAAAAAAGACAAAGGATAAATATGGATCAAAATATAATAATAGGTGCTATGACAGCACTAATTACGCCGTTTAAAAATGGCAAAATAGACGAAAAAGGGTATGAAAATTTAATAAAAAGACAGATAAAAAATAAAATAGATGCCGTAGTTCCTGTAGGAACAACTGGTGAGTGTGCGACACTAACTCACGATGAGCATCGAATTTGTATAGAAATAGCAGTTAGTGTGTGTAAAAATACTAGCACAAAAGTTTTAGCAGGTGCTGGAAGTAACTCAACTCACGAAGCTGTAGGTCTGGCTGAATTTGCAAGAGAACACGGTGCTGATGGAATTTTATCGGTTACGCCTTATTATAATAAACCAACACAAAAAGGACTTTATCTACACTATAAAGCCATAGCAAAAGCTGTTAGCGATATACCTGTACTTTTATACAATGTTCCTGGACGTTGTGGTTGTGAGGTAGAAACAGATACCATAATTAAACTTTTTAATGATTGTGAAAATATTTATGGAGTTAAAGAAGCAAGCGGAAATATTGATAAATGTGTGGATTTGCTAGCACATGAGCCAAGACTTATTGTAATGAGTGGAGAAGATGCGATTAATTATCCAATTCTAAGCAATGGCGGAAAAGGCGTTATATCTGTTACATCAAATTTGCTTCCAAATTATACATCAAAACTAACTCATTTGGCCCTAGATAATAAATTTTTAGAAGCAAAAAAGATAAATGATGAGATGTATAATATAAATAAAATTATGTTTTGCGAAAGTAATCCTATCCCTATAAAAGCAGCAATGTTTATAGCAGGATTAATTGAGAGTTTAGAGTATAGATTACCGCTTTGCGAGCCTAGTAAAGAAAATTTAATAAAAATAGAAAAAATAATGAAACAATACGATATAAAAGGATTTTAATGGATTTTTTTAAAGGAAAAACGCTAGTTATTAGTGGCGGAACTCGTGGAATTGGTAGAGCAATCATAGAAAAATTTGCACAAAAAGGCGTAAATATTGCTTTTACTTACAATTCAAATGGCGATTTAGCAAGGGATATAGAAAAAGAACTCTCAGATAAATATGGCATTAAGATAAAATCATATCCTTTAAATATTTTAGAGCCACAAACTTATAAAGAGCTATTTTTGGAAATAGATAAAGATTTTGATAGAGTTGATTTTTTTATCTCAAATGCCATTATTTCTGGGCGTGCAGTTGTGGGTGGATATACTAAATTTATGCGTTTAAAGCCTCGTGGAATAAACAATATCTTTACAGCTACCGTAAATGCTTTTGTAGTTGGAGCTCAAGAAGCAGCAAAAAGAATGCAACTAATTGGTGGTGGTAGTATAATATCTATAAGCTCGACTGGAAATTTAGTATATATAGAAAACTATGCAGGGCACGGTACTTGCAAAGCAGCAGTTGAAGCGATGGTAAGATACGCTGCAACTGAGCTTGGAGAATTTGGTATAAGAGTAAATGCAGTAAGTGGCGGACCCATAGAAACTGATGCACTTAGAGCTTTTACAAATTATGAAGAAGTAAAAGAACAAACTGCAAAATTAAGTCCGCTTGGAAGGATGGGTGAGCCAAAAGATTTGGCTGGTGCGTGTTTATTTTTATGCTCGCCTCATGCAAGTTGGGTTACAGGTCATACCTTTATAATAGATGGAGGAACTACGTTTAAATAATGAATTTACCAAATATTTTAGCTACTTTTAGAATTTTATTGGCATTTATGTTTTTCTTTTTTCTTGTGAATTTTGGTCAAATTTTTACACAAATTCATCAAAGTTGGATTAATTATTTTACAGCTTTAATTTTTGTTATAGCTTGCGTAACTGATTTTTTTGATGGATACATAGCAAGAAAATGGAACCAAATTACAAAATTAGGTGCTATTATTGATCCGCTGGCTGATAAAATGCTAACTATGGCTGGTTTTTTAGGGCTAATGATGTTAGATAGGGCTAATGCGTGGGCTGTTTATTTGATTTTAGTTAGAGAATTTTTTATAACTGGATTTCGTGTAGTTATGGCAAGCGATGGTCTTAATGTCTCTGCAAGTATGATTGGAAAAATAAAAACAACTTTTCAAATGTTAGCCATTGGATTTTTGATTATGGAGTGGATTGGCGGTAGTGTTTTACTTTGGGTTGCTGTTTTTTTAACGCTATATTCAGGATTTGAGTACGTTTATGCTTATGTTAAATTTATTAAGGAGAAAAAAAATTGAAAACAATTGGAATTATTGGCGGTATGAGTTATGAAAGCACAACTATTTACTACAACACAATAAATCAAGTTATAAAAGATAAACTTGGAGGTTTAAATTCTGCTAAAATTTTACTTCAAAGTGTAAATTTTGCTGAAATAGAAAAACTTCAAAAAGAAAACAAATGGCAAGAAAGTGGCGAAATTTTAGGCAGTATCGCTAAGAAATTAGAAAATGCAGGAGCTGATTTTATTATACTTGCTACAAACACGATGCACAAAGTTGCAAATATCATTCAAAATTTTATAAATATTGAATTTTTTCATATTACAGATGCAACAATTAAAGCTTTAAATTTAAAAAATATCAAAAAAATAGGACTTCTTGGCACAAAATACAGCCTAAAAGATGATTTTTTAAAAGATAAATTTAAACAAAATGGTTTTGAAGTTATAATTCCAAACGATGATGATATAAATTTGATAAATGATATTATTTTTAAAGAACTTTGTGTTGGTAAAATTTCTAAAAAATCTTATGAAATTTATATAAAAATTATAGAAAATTTTAAATCAAAAGGGGTACAAGCGATAGTTCTTGGATGCACCGAAATAGGACTTTTGATAAATGAAAAAAACTCGCCACTTCCAGTATTTGATACTGCAATAATACATGCAAAATTTTCAGCATTAAAGTCAATTGGAGAAAAATTTGAGTAAAAGATTAATTAATTCTATAATAGCAATCTCCATTTTAACACTTGGACTTTTACATTGGGGGGCGTCATTTTTTATAACTATTTTAATCATATCATTTTTGATTTTTTTTCATGAACTTGGACATTTTTTGGCGGCAAAACATATGGGAGTGGCAGTTGAAACCTTTAGTGTTGGATTTGGAGAAAAACTTTATACAAAAAGAATAAATGGCACAGATTATTCAATAAGTGCAATACCTCTTGGCGGATATGTAAAGATGAAAGGTCAAGACGATGCAGATCCAACTTTAAAAAATTATGATAAAGATAGTTACAACTCACTAACGCCGATTAAAAGAATTTATATTTTATTTGCTGGACCATTTTTTAACCTTGTTTTAGCGTTTTTTATCTATATCTCACTTGGATATATAGGGGTTGAGAAACTAGCACCAAAAATTGGCACCATTCTTGACAATTCAGCTGCATCTTTATCAAACTTAAAACAAAATGATGAAATTTTAAGTATAGATGGCATAAAGGTAAAAGAGTGGGATGATATATCAAAACTTGTTGAAATAAAGCCTTTAAATTTAGAAATTTTAAGAAATGGTAAAGTCATAAACACTACTTTAACTCCTAAAATAGGCAAATCAAAAACTATTTTTGGCGAAGATATCCAAAAGCCACTAATTGGTATAAGTCCAAGTGGCGAGTTTGTAACTATATATAATAAAGGCTTTAGCTCTATCACTTATGCTTTTAGCGAAACTATAAAAGCTTCAACTCTTATTATAAAAAGTCTAGAAAAAATAGTAACTGGCGTAGTTTCTGCTAAAGAGATGGGTGGGATAATAGCAATCACTGATATAACAACAAAAGCAGCAAGCATTAGCATATCGGTGCTGTTAATTTTGACAGCTTTGATTTCTGTAAATTTAGGGGTTATAAATTTACTTCCAATACCAGTTTTAGATGGCGGACATATAGTTTTTAATCTTTATGAAATTATATTTAAAAAACCCGTTAATGAGAAAATTTTTACATATTTAAGTTATATGGGAATGGCTTTACTAGCTAGTTTGATGGTTTTTACAATAGTAAATGATATCTTAAGAATGACAGGATTTTACAATTGATAAATTTAAATGATTTTCTTGAAAGTATTGATAAAATTTCAAACCATAAAGTGAGTTTAGTTGCAGTTAGTAAGTATGTTGGAAATAATGAAATTTTAAATCTGCATACTCAAGGGCAAATTGATTTTGGAGAGAATAAAGTACAAGATTTGGTTAAAAAATCAGATGATTTTAAAGAGCTAAATTTAAATTGGCATTTTATCGGAAATTTACAAACTAATAAAATCAATGCCTTGCTCCGCACTCACCCTACCTTATGGCAAAGTTGCAACTCTTTAAATTTAGCTATAGCTGTAGATAAAAGGCTTGATTATACTCTTGATACTTTGTTAGAAATCAATATTGCTGATGAAAAATCAAAAAATGGAGCTAATAAAAATGAAGCTATAGAACTTTTTCATAAAATAAAGCAAAATTGCAAAAATATAAATTTAAAAGGCATTATGTGTATGGGTGCTAATAGTGATAATGAAAAATTAGTAGCAAAAAGTTTTGAAAATGCTTATAAAATCTACTCAAATTTAACTAAATTTGGGGCTGAAATTTTATCAATGGGAATGAGCGGGGATTATGAAATTGCTATCAAAAATGGGTCAAATATGATAAGAGTTGGAAGTTTGCTGTTTGCTAAATGATATGAGTAAAAATAGCCACAAAGTAGTTTTGATTGTTAAAATTTTCAGATATGGCAATCATAATATCGCTTGTTGAAATTTCATTAATCATTTTGATCTTTTCATCAAGTGTTAAAAATTTTTCATCATATATAAAGTGATTGATTAATAAATTTAATACAAATTCCGGATTTTTATATAAATTTTGGAATTTCAAAATAGCTGTTTTTTTATAATTTATTAAATACTCATCATCAATTAAATTTTTTGAATAATAATCTATAATATTTTTAATTTTTTTACTGATTGATTTTGCATTGTTGTTTAAAGTAGTAAAAGTTATCTGCCCAAAAGAGTGAATATATGGGTGCTTGACAAAAGAAGCATTAAAATTTACACCATATGTTTGAGCATCTTTTTCTCTTATATTTTGATTGATTAGAGTCTGTAAAATACTAACACTAGAATCAAAAATTTCGCTATTTTTGGGATTAAAATCATAGCTATTTGAGTTTAAAAATATATACACTTCATCTTTTTTAAAAGGATTGCTTTTATCTATAAAAATATGATTTCCTAAAATTGCCCTCACTCCATCATCAACAAAATTTAAATTTTCTTTATCATTTGGCAAGTTTGATATATTTTTTTCTATGAGTTCCAAAAGATGAGCAAATTTAATATCGCCTGTTATAAAAAATGTAAAATTTTGACTAAATTCATCTTTTAAGATTTGTTTTAAATTCTCTATATCAAAATCTAAATTTAGCTCTTTTTCATTATAATAAATCTCATTTAGCTTCATCTCAAATTTAGTTTTTGGCGATTTCTCTTCGTTTAAATTTGCAACAAAATCATTAAAAACTTCATTTGAAATTTTTGGATATAAAAAATCATTATGTAAAATCATAAAAGCATAATCAAGATTTGAAATCGTGGTTGTGATATTATAGCTAGAGCTTAAATTTCCTATGCTTTTATTTATAAGTAAATCATTTTTAAAAAACTCATCCAACTCTTTTTTTGAGTATTTTTCGGTACCACTTAAATTTGATATCTCAAATGCTGCTTTTAAAAAGCTAGCGTTTTTTGAAGCAGCCAAACCGCCCTTTTTTACTGCAGAAATATATACTTTTTGACTTTTTGCTGGCTTAAAAATAATCTTTTTTCCATCTGCATCTATGATAAAAATCTCTAAATTTTTATCATATTGATATTTTACATTTTTATTTGGCTTTAATGTTTTAAAAGTTGGCTTTATCTGATTGTTTTGTTTTAGTAAAAATTCTTTAGTATTTTTTAAAATACTGCCCAAATCATTAATCTCAATAAAAGACTCAAATATAAATTTATCAAAATTTATAAGTTGATTTAAAAACTCGTTAAACTCTTTTAAATTTAAATTGTTGATTAGTTTTAAATTTAGATTAAACTCATCTTTAAAACCTAAAACAAAACTATTTTCATTTATATTTTTTATCATATCATTTAATTGATTTAGCGGGGATGGATATTTTGAATAATATAAAAAAACCTCTCTTAAAAGCTCTTTTTTAGCAGAATTAAAATAGCTTTCATCTATGCCATTTTTTAACATCTTCAATACACTTATCAACTCAAACAAATCATCATATTTTAAACTTTTTATGTAAAATTTATTTAAATTTTTTTGATTTAGTATATTTATCGAGCTAAATTTAATCTCATTTTTTAAACTGTTTTTATAGTTAATTTCTAGTAAAATTTTACTCAATAAATTAAATTTAATATCATTTAAAAAACCATCTTCATTTATTTTTGGTAATTTTTTAGTTTCAAAATAAAAAGCCATTTCATCTATAAGGGGATTTATAAAAGTTATATTTTTATCTATAAATTTAATCTCTTCTTTGCGGTCATTACATTTAAATTTATTATCCAATTTAGCAAAATGCTTATCTATACTAGCTTTTAATCTCTTTGTATCCATATCTCCTAAAATAAAAAGCGTAGTATTGCAAGGATTATAATGCCTAAAATACAGCTCTTTTAATACTTTTTTATTTGCTTTTTTAATAACTTCTAAATCTCCAATAGGCAAGCGTTTTGTATATAAACTATCTCCGTAATACAGCTTTAGTCTTGATTTAAAAATTCCATACTCTTTATCATCTCTTTGGATGGCTTCATTTAAAATAATATTTTTTTCTTTTTGGATTTCATCTTCTTTAAAAGCAAGATTGTATAGAATAGAACTAAAAAATTTAAGTGCAGTGTCTAAATTATCATCACTATTTAAAATTTGTATTTTAAAATTTGTGCTTTCAAAATCAGTAAAGGCATTTAAATTTAGTCCGATTTTTACGCCTTTGTTTTGTAAGGTAGATAAAATTTCATCTCTTGAGTTAGATAGTGTAGAGTTAAAAGATAGATGCTCTAAAAAATGTGCTAGTCCTAACTGGCTATCATTTTCATTTATCGAGCCAAAATTTAACTTCATCTCTATAAATAAAAAATCACTATAATTAAATGGTTTTTGATGATAAAAAGTAAGATTATTATCTAAAACACCCTTATAATAGCTATTTTGATAAGCAAAAAGATTTATAAAACTCAAAATAAAAACTACAAATTTAATCATCTCTATCTCTATAAGCAAAAGCTGAAAATAATGCACTAAATCCAAATAAAAGTATAAAAATAGAATCTATAAATTTTTTATAAAAGATAAAATACAAAATAGATAAAATTGAGTTTAAAATAATCATTTCATAAAATATTTTATCAAAATAAAATGTAAATTTATAGTCAAAAATATCTAATTTTATTGGTAAAAAATATTTTAAAATTTCGCTATATTGGACATTTTTATCTAAAATATTTTTTGCAAAAAAGGTATAATCAGGATTTAGAACATAGGTTATTATTTGTTCGCCATTATCTAAAGTTATGATTTTGTGAAGCGGATTTACTTCATAAGTTATATCAAAATTTTTCAAATCATCTTTTATTGGAAACTTTATAAATTTATAATCATCATAACTAATAACTCCGATTTCATCACTGCTAATCATTAATGCGTGATACTCATATCTAACATTTTCATCAATTTTTATAAAAATTGGATGCTTGATTAAGCCCGTATCTTTTAGATCAATAGATCCATTTGTAAATTTTAAGTGCCAAATTTTATCTTTGCTATCCACTAAAAACACACCATCATCAAAATTTTTTAAAATTGTGCTATTTTGAAAGTATTTAATGAGAGGAAAATTAAAATGTTTAAAAGCCTCATTAAATAATTTTGTATAATCTCTATCTATAGATAAATTATTGACATTTAAAACTACTTTTTTATCAAAATCTATTAAAAAATCAGGATATTTAAGTCTTAAATATTTTGGTTGTGATTCTATCAAACCTACATATGGAAAATTTTTATATTTATGCTCATCTTTTTTGATGGTTGTTGATTGAGAATTTAGAGTTATTAAAGATGTATCATTTTCAAAAAAATCAAATTTAGATGGGAAATTTTTAATAGAACTTAAATAGTAGTAAAAATCAAATGGTAAATTATAAAAATATTCATCCTCGCTTATCTCTTTATCATCTATAATGTGGGTTGTTTGTCTGTTTTTTATATCAAATTTAGTTGTAATAAAATCATTTAAAACTGGCGAAAATTTCACTCGATACTCTATATAATTTTGATTTTTAATTTTAGATATCAACCCATAAAAACAGAAACTAAAAACAAAAGAGCCAAATAAAATCAAAAATACTTTTTGTAATAAATTACATTTTTGAATTGTAAAATTTAGATTAAGACAAACATAAATAAAGGCAAGTAACTCATAGTATATTAAATTTTCATTTAAATAAAAAGCTTGTTGATAGATGATGGCTGGATTTATTTTTAAATATATAAAAACTAAAATAAAATTTATTAAAATATTATATAAATATAAAATTTTACTTTTAGAAAAAAATAAAGCTATAGCGTTAATATAAAGCGTGCTGGCAAAAAATACATTTAAGATTAAAAATTTAATTAAAACTCTAATAATCTCATCTAAAAAATAAGCACTAAAAATAAAATAAAACAATATTATCAAACTTCCATATACTATTAAAATCAAGCAAAAGCCTATAAAAACCATTTTCAAAATAATCTTATCTAATGGTATAAAACGAAGAAGTTTTAATCTTTTAATCTCCATATATCCAAAACAAAGTCCGCAAAATAGCCCAAATGCTAAATTTAATATATCGATAAAATAAAGATTGAAATTTTTTGTGTATATAAATTGTAAATTTATGTCTTTTATTGAATTTGAGTTAATGATTTGCATAAAATTTATAAGAAAATAGCTTATAAAAACAAGATATAAAGCTAAAAAAAACAGATATACTCTTTTGATTTTTTGAAACTCTTTTATAATTAAATATATCATTAATACCTTCCAATAAGCCCTAAAAATGCCTCTTCAAAATCCATTTTTATCTTTTGTTTATCGTTTAGTTCAAAAAATCCATAAATTTTCTTTTCATTTTTATTTATTTGTAACATTGAAGTGATATTTAAATTTTCATCCCTAAAATCGCCATCCACTAAATACCCATTAAAATTTTGTTGAAAATCTTTAACATCCATAATAATTGGCTTTTTATCATTTTGCAAGACTACCATTTTTGTTAAAATTTCATCTAAATTTGACACTATGTGAGTTGTTAATAATATAGTTTTTGTTTTGTCTTTTATATAATTTTTCAAATACTCCAAAAAAAGACTTCTATATCCAGCATCAATTCCTAAAGAGTAATCATCAAGTATTAAAATTTCTGGATTTATAGATAGTAACAAGGCTAAAACTACTTGAGATTTTTGCCCACAAGATAGGGTATTGATATATCTTTTTAAATCAACTTTTAATTTATCTAAAAAATCTAAAAATATATCATCTTTAAATTTCTCTTGATAAAAATATCTGTAGAGATTGTGAATTTGGCTTATTTTTAAATAATCATAACAAACAAAACCCTCATATAAAATCCCTATTTTAGATTTTTGATCATTAGATAGATGTTTAATGTCTGTATCAAATATAAAAATTTCTCCACTTTTTGGAGTTAAATTTCCAGTAAGTAAATTTAAAAATGTGCTTTTACCAACTCCATTTTTACCCAAAAGCCCAACAACTTCGCCTCTATTTATCTCAAGGCTAAAGTTGTTGTAAATCGATCTATTTTTATAGCTAAAATTTAGATTTCTACACCCTATAATACTCATTAAAATTTAAATCCAAGCTCCAAATAAAACTGTCTTCCACGATTATACACTAGCTCATCTTTATAGTTTTCTCCGCCCCCTGTTGTGTTTTTATGGCCGCCATCATTAAAACCTATAACGCTTTTTTTATTCAATATATTAAGCACATCTAAATTTACAAACAACGAGCTATTTTTATATAAATTTTTTGCATAAGAAAGTCTAAGATCCCAGTTTAAAAATCCACTATATTTTTTTGTTTCAATAACAGGAATGCTCAATCCACTATCTTCATCATCACTACAACTTCCATTTTTTAAATAGCAATATTTAGTGGTTAAAACATTCATTTTATAAGGACCTACATAGCTAAAAAAGTTAGAAAATGATAAATTCCATTTAGGAAATTTTGTGGTAGTTCTAAGCCTTAAAGTATAAGGTGTGTTAAAATTTTCAGAAGGTCTTTTTCTCAAAATTTTGCCATTATATGAGATTAACTCATAATAATCTTGTTCTTTTGCAAATTCGTTATTTCTTTCAGTTTTTGAGTAGTCAAAACCAATCTCAAAATCATTATATGTATTTAAAATTTTAAAACTATTTTGATTTTTAAATGAGATAGTATAAATATCGCTTTTACTAAACCCATCATTTGCATAGTATCGATATTTTGTTTTTTCTACACCGCTTCTTTTATCTTTTTCTTTAATATTATGAAGCTTGACTTGATCTTTACCTTTTCTATTTATATACTTTAACATTAAATCAAAATTATTAAATTTATAATTTACAGAAAAACCTATCTCATCATCATATGGAATTTTTAAATTCTTATATAAATTTTCTTGAGGATATTTGCTTAATTTCCAAGGAGTTTGCGGATTATCTCTACTTCCTTTATACATCAAATTTTGAGTAATTGCATCATCTAGTGCAAATGCAAAAGAGCTTCTCCCATAGTATCTATTAGCACCCAAACTAAACACTAAATTTTCATCATCAAATACATCAAAACTAGCCAAAAATCTAGGTGCTAAAGTGTGTTTTTTAGTATAATTATCAAAGTCATATCTAAGCCCTGGTCTTATCAATAATCTTTTATATCTAATCTCATCATCCAAATAAGAGCCAATTTTATGCACTTTAACTCTCACGCTTCCTGGTCCATATATATCAGCTACCCCTGCAAATTGAACTACACCTGTACCATCAGCATAACAAAATGGATCGTTTTTTTGACATTTTTCAAATTCTTTTTTTACGCCACTATCGCCCATTGATTCAAAACTATATTCTTGATTTAATAATTCTAAAATATCAGCATTTCCCTCTAACTCATCAGCTTTATCTTCAAACCATTGAGCTAATTTTTGGTTTTTTAACATAGTTTCAGGATCTTTTTCTTTTGATGCTTCTTTTTTCAAATGCTCTGCGTGTTTTTTTAATTCCTCTGCTTTTTTCTTATACTCACTTTTAACTGCATCAAAAATTCTGCCATTTTTTTCATATTTTGTAGCACCGATTTGATAACTTCTCTCATTAGAGCTAAATTTACCAATTTTATATTCATACTCTAAACCAAAATTTATCTTATGAGTAGTATCTTTTAATGCAAATTCATTGCTTAATGAATCAAAAGAGTAACTAAAATTTTGTTGAGATTGCTCTACATCCCCATATCCGCCTTCGTAAGATTTAGTATTTAAATTTCCTAAATCATCTGGTTTTTTAGAGTTAAAAAGTTCGCCCCAATTTTTTCTATTTTTATCAAACCACCAAGCTATAAAGTAGTTTGTATCGCTATCTCTTTTGGTGTGTAAATTTTGATATCCGAAATTTTGAGTTATGGCAAAATTATCAAACTCGCCCTTTAACTCAAAGCCTATATTATAATCTTTGCTTTTTTGCTTAGAGTAAGAATCAAAAGAGTTAGCCAAATAGTTATCTTCGTTGCTGATTGTATAGTTGATAACAGGTGTTAAAGTAAAAGTGTCATTTATGTGCCATATGCCTTTTACAAAAAAGTTATCAATGCTCTTTTTTAGCTTTTTATCCATCGTTTTTGAAAATTCTTTATTTATAAATAAAGAGTCAAACTCGTTTTGTTTAAATTTGGAGCTGTTTTTTGTATAGCCAAAAATCAAACCAAAATTATCACTCAAATACCCCTCTAAATTTAAACGGTAAGCTGTTTTTAAAAAATCATCGTGATGAGGGATTATGGAACCGTGATCTCCAACTCTTTTTTCATAACTATCTCTTTTGATTTTTGTCCAGCCATCCCTTGTGTGAGAGACGCTAAATTTACCTGAGAAATCTTTTGTAGGAGTTTTTGTTTTTGCTTTGACAACTCCACCTGTAAAACCGCCATATTTAGCAGGGATAAAACTATCATGAATTTCTAAAGACTCCACTAAATCTATATCTAAATTTATGCCCTGAGTCTTAGAATCCAACAATCCAAAAGGATTTGTGTGATTGTCGTTAAATTTCTTCAAGACTTGAGGGTTTAGATCATTATTCATGCCATAATTATCAATCATAAATTTATTTTGATAATGATGTGCTCCATTTATGCTTATATCTTGAGCTGAGATATCGGCTAGATTGTTTGAAGTGTGAGAGTTATTAAATCTAACATTTGGATTGATTTTTAAAAAAGAAGTTATATCGCCATTTTGAGTGGCTAATTGATTTATAACATTTTTATTGATTATGCTACTACCCCCCCCCATTTTGCTAACGGTATTTTGAGTAGAGTTTTTTTCATTATAAATAACATCTACTTTATCTAACTTGATTTTATCCATTGAATACAAAAAAGAACAAAGCGTGATAGAAAATAAAATCGATTTTTTCATCATGTTTTCCTTATTAAAATTAAATTTATGATAAATTATATAAAATTTTTATTAAAAATAATCTTAATTATCATTTAACTTATATTTTTAAAATAGTTATAGAAATTTTAAAAACGCCACTTGTTTAAGCAGCGTTTTAAATGATTTAAAATTTTATTTCAAATGAAGCTGAAAAATTTCTACCAGGCGAAGTTAATCTCTCCCACCCTAAAACATTTCCATTATCTGCTGTTGTTATAGTTAATGTTCCGTTTTCTTTAGACTCTCTTATAGTGTCCCAAGTCGTGTATTTTTTATCAAAGATATTAAATACTCCAAAATTTACTTTAAAATTTTCGCTTATATTCCATGAAGTTGTTAAATCCCAAACAACATAACTATTGCTTAAATATGGATATGTTTTGATTTTTGCTGCTTTTTTTAAATTTCCACTGTTATCAACTAGCTTATATTTTGTATCGTTTTTTGACTTAGCTTTTTGATATCTTGCATCAAGTAAGATGCTAAATTTAGGATTTTCATACCCTACTCCAAATAAAGCTGTAAGTGGTTCAATAGCCATCAAAGACGTGCCATCTGATTTTTTGCCAGTTTGATAAGCTAGTTTTAAATTTACAAAAAATCCATCCAAATTTAACATCTCGCCTCTTAATATAGAATTTATCTCAAACCCTTTTATAGTTGCACTGCTTGAGTTTTGATATTGAAATGCTTTATTTTCCTTTTTTTCAAATTTATAACCGCCATTTTTCCAATCGCGTTTTTTTATCATTTCATATGAGATTATTTCACCCAACTCGATATAGTTTTTATATCTTGTATAAAAAGCTGTAAGATCAAAAGCAAAATTATCATTTTCAAAATTTAGTGAAATTTCATTATTTTGCGAAGTCTCTTTTTTGAGATCTGGATTTGCTAAATGTGGCGTTCCAAACGAGGTTAAATCCGTAATATAAGCTTCTTGTATACTTGGAAATTTAAAACCTGAGCTAAATTTATAACCTAAATTTAAATTTTCAATCAACTCATAATTTATCTCAAAAAGATAAGAAAATGCAACAGAACTTGTCTTTTTAAGTCCTGGAAAATCAAATTTTTTACTATAATTTGGTAAATGGCTAGATTTTGGAGATACCTTTTGTCTATCATATCTAAGTCCAAAATTTAAGCTTAAATCATCACTCAATTGAGCATAATCGCCCAAATAAAAATAAAATGAATTTGTATGAATCGGCTTTGTAAGAGTGTATTTATAAGAGCTGCCATAGTTATCGCCATAAAAACTATCATTAATAAATTTATTTTTATAGTAACCAACTCCACCATAAAAACTATGATAGGTATTAAAAAATTTTAAATCTGTAGTATTGACTTTTAAGTTGATTTGACTTGTCGTTTGTGTATTTTGAGAGATCTCTTTTACATGCGGTATTTTGCCGCTATTGTGATAAAGCTCCAAAGTATCGCTTTGATAATTTTGCTTTACCTCTTGCTTTGCAAGCTGTAGTTTTAAATTTTCAATTCCCCCCCCCCGATTGCTATATTCATAAACTGCTGAGACTCTTTTATACGGAGTTGTGTCTTTTTGAAATTTATTACTCACAGAAGCGTGAGTGCTATAGTTTTTTATATCATTTTTAATACTTTTTCTATCGTAGGAAAAATTTATAAAATGATTATCATTAAATCTATATCCAAGCTTAAAAAGATAAGCGTTTGAGTTATAAATGAGCGGATCTGGATAAATTCTTGTATATCCAACTAATCTACTAAATTTATTATGAACGCCATTATCTATTGCTTCATTAAATTTATCAGCAATTTCTCGGTTTTGCAAAATAAAAGTCTCATCATATCCATACCAAGTTTTAGTTTCATGCCCTCTTCTTTTAGTGTATTGAGCTAGCCCTTCAAAACCTTTTGCTTTAAAACCAGCTCCCAAAACTTGCTTAAATTCTCTATTTTTAGAAGCATAACCTGTTTTGCTATAAAATCCAAAATTTTTACCATCGCCAATAAAATCATCAGCACTTTTAGTTTTCATAAAAACAACACCACCTAAAGCACCATTTCCAGACTCTAAAGAATTTGAACCTTGATCTATTTTTAGATAGCTTAAATTTTCAAGCTCTACTAAACTTCTAGAGCCACTTATTCTTCCTTGTTTTTGGAAAAATGTAGGGTTGAAGCTTTGAGAAGCCTCAACTCCATCAACTTTTATGGAGATTCTATTTCTATCAACGCCCCTCATTGCAAAGCCGTTACTTCCACTTCTACCGCCATCAACACTCCCAACACCAACATATTTTTTAACTAAATCTTTTTGATCGTTTATATGAGATGATGAAATTTTGCTGGAGCTTATCTCTTTTTGTGCATTTTCAATCCTCTCTGTAACAACAACTTCATCAAGCATAATCTCATCAGCATAAGCCAAATTTAGAATCAAAACTAATGATAATTTTCTCAAAAATACTCCTTTATTAAATCTCATTTTTTAAATTTTCGCACCATTTTTTAGCTCTTTTTTGCCAATTCTCATCACCTTTAAAATCCACGCAAAGCCCTATAAATTTACCATTTATAAAAGCAGATGAATTTTGTATTTCATACCCATCAAGATCGCTTGAACCAACTCTTGTAGCAGCTTTTATCTTCGGCAAAAACTCAACCAAAGATGAGCAAAAACTATCAGCATGCCTAGCCAAGCCCCCAACTCCTATCAAAGCTACTTTTTTATCACTAAACTTAACTCCATCAAGTAAATTTATTTTTTCTAACCAATCTTCCTGAAGCTCGCCAAATCCATAGCTTGAGCTAGCAAATATAAGAGTGCTAAATTTACTAAACTCATCGACGCTTTTTACATCTTTTATATTAAAAATTTTAGCATCCAACTCATTGCCAATAAAATTAGCAACATCTCTTGTAGAACCTTTGCTACTTCCATAAAAAATTCCTACCATTTTTTATCCTTTCTTTTAAATTTAATCTAAAAAAGACTTTTTATTAACCCTTTTACTCCATCTTTTATCAAATCATCTTCAATATCTAAATTTTGATTTTGTGTGTTTGCGTTATTTTTTTTATGATTAAAAAGCTTATCAAGCCCCTTATCTATCTCCTTATATATTTTTTTTTGTAAATAATCCGATCTAACATCATATTTAGGATTTTTTGTAGTTCCAGTGATATTTACGCTTAAATCTGTTTTTTCAACTTGCATAAAAATTGGTATATTAATATCTGATGTTACTGTATTTAAAGTCGCTTTTGTAGTGTTTATCTCCATTTTTGGAGCTTTTAATTTTGAATCAAATTTTACTAATCCTTTATTGATATTTCCTCTCACAAAAGAATCATTAAAAATTTGTTTTGTTATATCTTTTTGGACAGCCAAACTAACAACAGTTGTAAGACCACTCTCTTTTAAACGACCGTTATTTATAGTGATATCAAAAAAACCTTGTTGTTTTAGTGTGTTATAGTTTAAAATCATATCTCCAACTCCTTCATAAAAATCACTAAAATCAAGCATTTGAGTAAGTTTAGATATATTGAATTTATCAAAATTTGCATTAAAATTTTCATTATTTAAATTGGCTTTAAATTCACCATCAAGAAGTTTAGAATTAGCAGTTAAAATGAAATTTGTAGAGTCTTTTTTAATATCTCCATTTAAGGATACAAAACCTATCATTTTTCTACCAGTAATAAAAGCTAATTTCGAAAGATCGCCTATATTGGCTATATATTTTGCATTTAAAATTCCACTATTTATCTCAAATTTACCATCAAATTTACTTACATTTGCTAAATCAGAATTTATATTTGCATTAAAATTTGCTACTGAGTTTATTAAATTGCAATCAATCATAGCATTAAATTTTGTATTTTTTGGAAAATCTTTATTGAGAATTTTACTAAGCTCCACATCATTTAAAATTCCATTATTTAAATTAACGTTCATCTTTCCATTTAAATTTTTAAAATCATTTAGATTAATATCTGCTTCTAAAATTCCACTAGCAAGAGAATTTTTGCCTATTAAAGCAAAAATATCATTTAAATTTATATGAGAAATTTTAGCCTTTAAATTTTGTCCATTTGAAGACGCTTTGATATCTCCACCAAGGGTTTTTATATCTAAATTTAGATCATTTATGGCATTATTAATCATCGATATATCGCCATTTGCATATAAATTTCCATTAAGAGTCTGTTTTGTAAGCTCTTTAAATTTACTCAAATCATCCACATTTGCTTTAAAATTTGCTTTTAAATTTTTATTTTTTAAATCATAAATAGCGTTTAAATTTGAAATATCAAATAAATTTGAGTTTAAATTTGAATTTAAATTTACAACCCCATTTGCTATTTTAATTTTTGATTTGATAGCGAAATTATTATTTTTTGGAAAGTCTAAATTTGATAGCTTTTTAAAATTATGTGCAACTATTTTACCATCATCTACATTTAAAATACCATCTCCATTTATGCTATCAAAATCATAGAAATTATCTATTTTTATATTTCCATTTATGGTTCCCAAAACTGCTTTTGGCATAGAAATAACACCCATTAAGTCGCTAATTTGTATACCTTTTATATCTGAATTTAACATATTATTTTTTAAATGAGCCACAATTTCTCCGCCAAAACCAAATAGATTAAAATCTACAAACTCAAGCTTATTATTTGCAAATTTTAAAGCACCATTTAAATCGATATTTCCATTTAATTTTTGTTTAACAAAAGGCTCTAAATTTTTTAAATCATCTATCTTAACACCAAAATCACTTTCTAAATTTTTAGTATTTAAGTCAAATTTGCTATCATTTGCAAAAATGTAAGCTATATCAGAAATCAAATTTGTGCGTGCGTGCAAAATATCATCTTTTAAATTTATAAATGAGCTAAAATTTAAAGGCATATCTTTAGGTAGAGTTATATTTATATCTTTTAAATTTTCTCGATTTGCTACCAAATTTGACGATGTGATATTTGCTTCACCTATTCCGTTTTTGATATTTGCTACAGCATTAATACTTCCAGTTAAATAAGCAGGCTTATTTAAAATCGCTAAAGTCTTAGCAATATTTAATCCGCGTGCGTCTAAATCAATATTAAAAGGCTTAAAATCTTTTAAATTTGCTAAAAATCTAACATTGCTATCAAGCATTTTTCCGACACCATTGATGCTAAAATTCTTTAAATCACCTTTTATTTTTCCAGCAAGGCCCATATTTTCATTTAAATTAACATTAAAAGTCTTTAAATTTTGAATGTTTATTTCATAGTTTAAATCAAAATTTTGCGAAAAAATAGAATATTTACCGCTAATATTTGAAAAAATTTCATTATTTATGTTAGTTTTTAAAGATAAGCTTTTAAAATTTATATCAAATTCGCTAAATTTAACATCATAACCACTTTTTTCTTTTATAATCTTTTCCACATATGGTTTTGTTATGTTATTTCCAAAGTCTGTAAAAACTATTATATACATAAAAATCAAAATAAAAATTAAAATACCGCCACAAATTTTAATCACCTTCATAAAATCTCCTTTTAAATTTAATCGTAAATTATATCTTATTTTTGTAAATTTATGAGTTTATATTTAAACTATATCTTGAGTGAATTTCACTAAACTTTTATGATGAATTTATATATAAGTATTGACAAAGTAACAAAATTTAACTATAATTTCATCACTTAAAAGCATAGAGTGCTAAAAATTAAGTAATTTTATTTTAAAAAGGATGAAGAATGAATTTCAAACCACTTGGAAAACGTGTTTTAATCGAACGCGAAGAGGAAACAAAAACAACAGCTTCTGGCATAATAATACCAGATAATGCATCAAAAGAAAAACCACAATCAGGCAAAGTTGTGGCTGTTAGCGAAGAATGTGAATGTAGCTTAAAAGTCGGAGATATCGTAATGTTTGCTAAATATTCTGGTAGCGAAATAATTTTAGACGATAAAAAATATCTAGTTTTAAACTGTGAAGATGTTTTAGGCGTAGTTGCATAATAAATTTAAGGAGATAAAATGGCAAAAGATATAATTTTTTCAGATGAAGCAAGAAATAAACTTTATGGTGGCGTTAAAAAACTAAATGACGCCGTTAAAGTAACAATGGGACCAAGAGGAAGAAACGTTTTAATCCAAAAAAGTTTTGGTGCTCCAACTATAACAAAAGATGGTGTTAGCGTAGCAAAAGAGATAGAACTAAAAGATTCTTTAGAAAATATGGGTGCGGGTTTAGTAAAAGAAGTAGCTAGCAAAACAAACGATCAAGCAGGCGATGGCACAACAACAGCTACTGTTTTAGCTCACGCTATTTTTAAAGAAGGTTTAAGAAATATTACAGCTGGTGCAAATCCTATTGAAGTTAAAAGAGGTATGGATAAAATCACAACCGCTTTAATCGAAGAATTAAAAAATATTTCAAAACCAGTAAATGGCAAAAAAGAGATAACTCAAGTTGCTACAATTTCAGCAAATTCAGACGAAAAAATCGGAAATTTAATAGCTGATGCGATGGAAAAAGTAGGAAAAGATGGCGTTATAACCGTCGAAGAAGCAAAATCAATCGATGATGAGCTTAATGTTGTTGAGGGAATGCAATTTGATAGAGGATATCTAAGTCCATATTTTATTACAAATTCAGAAAAAATGGTAGTTGAGTTAAGCAGTCCTTATATTTTACTTTTTGATAAAAAGATTGCAAATTTAAAAGATTTACTTCCAGTTTTAGAAGAAGTCCAAAAAACAGGAAAGCCACTTTTAATTGTTGCTGAAGATATTGAAGGTGAAGCCTTGGCAACTTTAGTTGTAAATAAACTTCGTGGTGTTTTAAATATAAGTGCTGTAAAAGCACCTGGATTTGGTGATAGAAGAAAAGCAATGTTAGAAGATATAGCTATTTTAACAGGTGGCGAAGTTGTTAGTGAGGAACTAGGAAGAACGCTAGAAAGTGCAAATTTAGGTGATTTGGGTCAAGCAGAAAGAGTGGTTATAGATAAAGATAATACCACAATCGTAAATGGTGCAGGTGAAAAAGCAGCTATTGAAGCAAGAATTTCACAAATAAAAGCTCAAATCATAGAAACTACAAGCGATTATGATAAAGAAAAATTGCAAGAAAGATTGGCAAAATTAAGTGGTGGCGTAGCGGTTATAAAAGTAGGTGCTGCAACAGAAACTGAAATGAAAGAGAAAAAAGATAGAGTAGATGATGCTCTTTCTGCCACAAAAGCAGCCGTAGAAGAAGGTATAGTTATAGGTGGCGGTGCAGCTTTGGTTTGTGCAAGCAAAAAGGTAAATTTAAATTTATCTGGTGATGAGCTAATAGGAGCTAATATCGTAAAAAGAGCTCTTTTTGCACCAATTAGACAAATAGCAGAAAATGCGGGATACGATGCTGGTGTAGTAGCTAATGAAATTGCTAATAGTAAAGATGATAAGCGTGGATTTGATGCCGCAAATGGTGAATATGTGGATATGTTTGAAGCTGGCATTATAGATCCAGTAAAAGTATCAAGAGTAGCTCTTCAAAATGCAGTTAGCGTGGCTAGCTTATTGCTAACTACAGAGGCTACAATTAGCGATATTAAAGAAGATAAACCAGCTATGCCTGATATGAGTGCTATGGGCGGAATGGGTGGTATGGGTGGTATGATGTAACACACCACCATTATCTTTTAAATTTGGCGTGGATTACCACGCCATTAATTTTCTTTACCAATCTCATACTAATTCTGCATTTTATTTAAATAATATTCCTATTTTTCAGCCAACCTTAAGGGGGGGGGGTATAATAAGTCCTTATGTTTATTTGAAAGGAAAAAAATGAGTATTTATTCAAAACGTTTAAAATTTCTATCTTTAGCTTTAATTGCAGCTTTTGGTTGCAACTCTATGCTCTTAGCTGGTATGCCTAAAGAAGGAAACTTTTTAGGTGAAACACAAAAAGAACAATTAGAAAAAGTCTTGCAAGAGTTTCAAGAAGAAGCAGAAAAAGGGCTTCAAGCAATAAGCAATAATTTGGAAAAATATTACCACAAATCTAAAGATTTTAAAGAATTGTTAAAAGAAATAGGAAGCGAAGTTGAAGGAGATTTTCCTCGTTTAAAAGACGCATACATAAACAATGATATAGAAACGATTTCAAAAGACATCGTAGTTATTGAAGAAAAAATTCAAGAATTGGTTAAAAATGATAATAATGAAAGCATCAAAGGTTTTAGAGAAAAACTTCAAGAAATACAAGATTTAGAAAAAAATTTAATAGAAAAACAAGAAGAACTTACCCAAGGTTACGAACAAATCAAGCAACATGGCAATAAAAAAGAGAGTATTCAAAAATTAATACAAGAACAAGAAAAAAAATTTAGTAAACTACTAGAAGAACTTAAAGAATACGATCCATATATTTTAGATGATGGCGAAGATAATAAAACAATCAAAAACCCATCTCAAACACACCCTAATATTAGTGATGGAACAGATAATTCTAATAATCCAGGTGCAAGCAACCAAGACTCTCAACTAGCTCCTGGCGGTTTTGTGTCTAATCAAAATAGTGAATTAAAAAAAGTATTAGAAGAATTTGAAGATCAAGCAGAAGATAGACTAAATGAAGTAATTAAAGATTTAGAAATATACTCTAAAACTTTTGAAAATTTTAAAGAATTATCAAATTTGCTATCTAGTAATCAAAATTCACAAGATACAAATTTAGATGGCATCATACAAAAATTTAAAGATGAAATAGAAAAAACTGAAAATAAAATTCAAGAATTAAGCAAATATAATGAATTTCAAATACTTGCTCAAGAAATACAAGCACTAAATGAAGAAATACAATCACTAGAAGAGCTAATACAAAAGCAACAAGAAGTTCTTATTAAAAAATATGATGAAGCAAAAAATAATGGCAAGGATCAAGAAAAAATAAAAAAAATCATACAAAAGCAAGAAGAAGAGTTTGAAGAATTTGAAGAGAGGCTTATTGCAGATGACCCTGATAAAATATCAGAAATAGATAGTAGCTTAAATTCAATTCCTCCAAAAAATAGAGTAACTAAAAATGTTTTTAAAGAATTTATAGAAGGCACTAAAATAAAAATAGATGAATTAAAAAAACAGCTTCAAGAATACAAAATCACATCATCAAAGTCTCCTAACAACGAAGAAGTAAAAGAAAAAATTAAAGAATTTCAAGAAAAAATTTTAGAATTTGAAAAAGAATATAAAGAAAAGCTTGAAAAAGTTGAAGAAGAAATAAATCTTGATCAAACCAGAAAAAATTTATCAGCTAAAATAGAAAAACAAACTCAAGAAATAAAACAAAAAACCGAAGAACTCACTCAAGAAATTAAAAAAATAGAAGAAAGAGAAAAACTTCAATCAGATTCTAGCAACCCAGATAATCAAAAAGATAACAACTCAAATACAAGTGGTGGTGAAAATAACGGTAAAGATAGCACTCCAGATCAACCAAATAAAAAAGAAGGAATGCAAAACGACGCACCACAAGCTGGCAAAAAAGATGAAAATGGTAAAGGTGGGGGTTTAAATAATACTCCAAACACTAAACAAGAACA
>NZ_VWSJ01000024.1 GCF_009690845.1 Campylobacter portucalensis | reverse complement strand
GAAAGCTTGAATGTAAAGGGTAAGCCACGCCACACTTACCCACTACCTATGGCAAAGGGGGTTAGTATGACACCATCTAAAAGGCTTTTTAGAAAGCAGCTTTTAGCTAAAATTCACACCCACCCACACTATAAAAGCATAAAAGATGATGACGCGTGGGAGTACTGGCTTAATTTGCGATTTGGTGAGTGTAGTTGTAGGGATTTGAGTATAAAAGAGCTGTGTGCGGTGCTTGATATATTTGAGGGCAAAAGAGAAGACGGGATAGATTTTGATCCTGATTTGGCGGGGCGAAATGAGCTTAGCGATGATAAGATCACAAAAAGGCAGATTGAAAAAATTTTATATCTTAGCAGGAGTTTGGGATGGAGTGAAGCGGGATTGATGAGATTTATAAGCAAGCAGTGCAAGGTGCTTTTACTCTACCGCTCTTATTTGCACAAGCTAAGCAAAAAGCAAGCTACCAGCGTTATAACGGGGCTTAATGTAGTTTTAAAACAAAAAATTAAAAAAGGGCTTTAGGGCTCTTTTTTTTAAGGGGGCTGTAAAAAAACACAAAAATGCGGTAAAATCCCCCTTAAAAAAAGGAGTTTAAGATGTTTTGTCCATATTGCGGCAATGAAAAGACGAAAATTGTAGTGACCATTAAAAATTTGCACAATAAACGCTATAGAGTGTGTCAAAAGTACCTTAAAAGCTTTCCCACTATTGAGGCGTTATACTTCGATCCGTACTGGCAGGAGTATTTGGAAGATACGAAAGAGAGTTTAAAAAATGCACTGGAAGAGCGGGGGCGTGCATGAATGAAAAGCGGCTATTAAAAGAGCTTTTAAAATCAAAATTCGATAAAGACGCGGGCGAGATCATAGATGAGTTTTTAAGGGAAAATTCTAACCTGGTAGGATCGCACCTTGAAGAGAAACTTGCCAATTTACTAATTTTTATAAATAAAAATTTTGATTTGGAATTGGATGAGTTAATGGGGCTTGTAACTTCCAAAATAAAGGGGATAGATATCGCCCTAAATCCTACCAACCTTGAAGAGATTTATCAAAAACTGGCCCTTTTAAATGGGGCTGTTTTGGGGGTGAGTTTTGATGGGCAGGATTTTAGGGCTATCGAGGCTATGCGTCGGGGCTTTTATTGGGCGGGTGTTGAGTATAGCCAAAAATTTCAAGAGAGGTTAAAAAGCGTGATACGGTCGGTTTTTAATGGTGAGTTGGCGCGTGATGAGATGGCGGCGGCTTTAAAAAAGGCTTTTGAGGGTGAGATAAAACATGGCGTATCATACTTCGCAGGACTAGGTGATCATATCATAAGCCAAGCCCAAAACGTCTCAACCATCACCCAAGCTCAAAAATACGGCGTTAAATTTTATAAGGTGGTAGCTAGAATGGATAGCCGCACGAGTGAGATTTGTCGTTGTATGCACGGGCGTATAATACCGGCTTCACACTTGGAAAATCAAGCCAATAAAATCATCAACGCCAAAAATATGAGCGAAAAAAAAGCGGCCGCCATGTGGATGAGCGGCGGCTTTAATGCCAAGACAAGCGATCTGCCGCATAATTTTGGCTTGCCGCCTTATCATTTTAGGTGTAGAAGCGAGGTGGTGCCCGTGTGGATTGATGAGTATAAGGTGGATGGTGTGAAGATGAGGGCTACCAAAGCGCCTAAAAATGATGAAATTTTAAGGCATATAGATAAAATGGGGGTTGAGCGGGTTGTTGATAAATATAATTACATTAAAGGCAAACACACGACTCCGCTTTATAAAAAAGCGAAAAAAGAAGATATAATAAAAGCATTAAATTCAATAAATGAAATTGCACCAAATAAAAAAAATAAAAACAGATTAAATTCTTTTAGTGACAATGGCTTTTTTATTGTGTTTAATGGTGATAGGATAGTGACGTTTATACCGCCAAAAAATGGCAATAAAAAGGCAATTTATAATTACTTTAAACAAAACAGTATAAAAGATAAAAGAGAGGTTATTAAATGGAACTTAGAAAATTTGAAATCGCATTTTATGGGATAGAGTGGCACATCGGATCATATGATTATAATGAAGAAAATGACAAAGACACGCCATTGAAAGGGCTTATTAAGCCGATGACTACTGTAAAAGACGGCAAAATTGCCTATCTTTTTGATCTATTTGCCCCCAGCCAAGACGAATGCCAAAACGCTAAAAATTTTAAAGAGTTTGGCGAGATTTGCGAGTTTAATCACTTCGATACCAATGTCGGTAGAGTGATAAAAACCTTTCAAGGCACCTTTATTGACGCTTTAAACTACGTAAGAGAGAATTTTAAAGCAGATGAGAGTGAGCGGGCGGGGGAGAGATGATTAAAGATGCGCTAAAAGCCTTTTTATTTCGCGTTGCCTCAGGCGTGCGTACGCGCGCAAAAGAGATCGCCCCCTATAAAACGGGCAATCTTAAAAAAGATATTCAAGTTTTTGATGACGGGATGGATGAGTTTAAAATTTCGGTTGGAAATACCACCATCACCCCATATGCGAAATTTGTGCACTTTGGCACACGCCCCCACCTAATCACCCCTAAAAATAAAAGGGTGCTGGCAAGCCGTGCGGCAATCTATGGCAAGCTTGTACGCCACCCTGGCACCGGGGCTAACCCCTACTTAAGCCGTGCGTTTTACAGCTACGTGGGCGGGGGTGAGTTTGAACAGGCAAAAAACGATCTGGCTCAAAAATTAGCCGACAAGTTGGCTAAGGATATAAAAATCACGCTAAAAGGGGATTAAGCGTCTTGGGCTTGTGTGAATTTTAAAGTTGTTAAGGTATAATTTAGATAAAATTTTAAAGGCAAAAAGATGGAAAAAGAGAATTTAATTAAATCAACTTGTAAAGAGCTAGGGCTTACTTATAAACAGCTTGGGGAGTTGATAGGGTATAGTGAGGGTGGAATAAAAAACGCACTCACAAAAGGCGAGATTAGCGAACAAATGACTAAATCTTTGGAGCTTTTATTAGAAAATCAAAAGCTAAAAGGCGAACTTGAAAATATAAAAGCTATAAAAACTCTTATAAAAGACTTCTTAAAAGACTAAGAAGTCTTTAAAAACTACTAAATATTTAAATAAAATAATATAAAATATCTTTTTATCTTGACAAACATAGTTATTTATGATATAATTATGTTATCAAAGTTGTTAATAACGACTTTGAAATAAAATCAAGGAGACAAGATGAAATGGCTAAGATTAATAGCGGTAATCTTACAGATAGCATTTTATGCTATTGCCATACTCAAGCTTTTTAAAAGCTAAGAGTAGCCCCTTCCGCTAAGGGGCTTTCATCTCATCAAAGGTATTATAGCAAATTTTAAGTAAAGGAGTAAAAATGAGTTTAGATTTTATCTTAATCATCATTTTAGGTGTGTGGGCAGAACTTAATGAAGCCCGCCTTAAAAAACTAGAAAATGAAGTTAAAAATTTAAAGGATAAAAAATGAGTAATTTAGTTTCAATTTTTAAAGGTGAGCCAAGCGTTTCACATCTAGTTATAGCAGAAAATACACATGCAAAAGCTAGAAGTGTAAGACTGCTTATAGATAAACATTTAGATGACTTTAAGGAGTTTGGAAAGGTGTCATTTGAAATGACTAAACCCCAAAACAGCGAGTTTGGAGGGCGTCCTAATAAGATTTTTTATCTAAATGAACAGCAATCAATGCTTATTTTAACCTACTTGCAAAATACCCCTATCGTGCGAGAATTTAAAAAAAGCATTGATAAAAGAATTTTATCACATTAGAGAGAATTTTTCAATAGGTATTGATAAATACAACGAACTTTTAAGTTATGCTAAAAAGCTAGAAGACAAAAACTCATCACGCCCCCATCTTGATAACCTAATCAAAAGTGTTGGTAAGCTAAATGAGAAGTTAAACGACCTTGATAGTAAAAACAAAGCCCTAGCAAGTGAGTTAATAACCACTAAGGATAAATACACCTCTTTGCTTGAAAAGCAAGTAAGCTTACTTGAAAACAAAAATGAAGTATTTACTTTATCACAAAACTTAGCTAAAAAAGGCACTCGCCTAAGCAAAAGCGAAAAAGATGAGATAGTAAGGCTTTATAGGAGCGGGCTTAGTTTGGCAGAGATTTGCCGCAGGGTGGAGCGAAGCGATAGTGGGGTAAGGAATGCGATAAGGGGTGAGCTGTGAATGTATTTTTTTTGGATGAAGTAGATAACGCTACGGAGCTTTTAGAGGGGCTTAGTGTTTTGCTTGAGGGGCTTGGGAGGATTTGCAGGGATGATGGCGATAGAGTGGGATTAACTCAGGCGCTTTATACGCTTGATCATTTGTGCTGGAATATGGCTAAGCGGCTAAAAGAGACGCCGCAAACAAAAGAGATTAAAAACGCAAAGGGGATAAAATGACAAGAGAAGAAATAGAAAAACAAGAGGATATAGAAGAAAAGGTAGATGAAATTAAGGGCATAATAGATAACGCAATAAAGAACTTTAAAAGCGAACGGTATAATTTTTTCATACCGTATATAGAGTTAATAGATCGCAGCTTAATTGATATGCTAGAACCTGTATTTAATAAAAAACTGTTTTGTTATGAAGATATTCGGGCTTTTAAATCTCTTTTAATAACCAACAGAAGCCTTTTTAAGAGTTGCATTGAACAGTTGGAAAAAACATTACCGGAACTTCCACTTGTGTTGTTGATATATCTCGAGAAGCTCTTAAGCTATTATTAACCTATGCAATATCCGGCGAAAACTGCCCCCTAAAAGAGACTTACGCTCAATATTGGGCAAGAATGGCTGATAAAGAAGAAAAAGAAAGGTTGATCAGCTGGAAAGATAACCAAGACTATACTTACTGGAGCTCATCTGTTTTTAACGATACTAAAGAACTTTTTGAGTGGGGAAAAACTTTAAAACTTGCCTTAACGGCTAAAGAAATTTTAGAATATAAACAATCATTTTTTGAAAAAAATAAAGGAGAATAAAATGAGTGTTATAGAAAAATATTTGGAAAAAGAAAAAAAACAGACAAAAGATTGAGAGGCTTGAGGGGTGTGAAGATTATTTTATTACATCAATAGAGTTGGCAAGGCTTTTAGAAGTAAAGCACAGCAAAATCACGCCAATTATTAAAACCTTTTTTAGTGGCAACCGCGACTTTTTAACCCAGGATAAAAAGGTTTATGATATCAATTTTAAAAGCTTTTTAAACGTTGCGAGGGTGTTAGATAGTGCTGCGGAATTAAGTGAGATAGGGTTTTTATCCGTTATAACTTTAGCGGAGGCTAGTTGTGAAATCTAGTGTTGATTTTGGGGATTTTTTGGACGCTGTTTTAGGTGCGGGGGCGGAACTGAAAAATACGGGGGAGAGGCTAAGCCAAGAAGGATACCAAAGATATTTACAGGGCTTGTTTGGATGATATTAAAAACACTAAAGAGAATAAAAAGGATTAAAAATGGCAGGTCAAAATCTTATTTTAGCTATAACCGTGGCACTTTTTATTTTTGTTAGCTATAAAGCATATAGACAAAACAAAAAAAGGAAAACCCCAATACTAAAAGCCCCCGTTTAATTAAAATTTTAAAGGCGGGGCCTACAAAATGATTGCCCCGCCTCGTTTTCGTTTCACTACCGCCCCCACCTTGTGGCATGCCAGGGCTAAAGCCCAAAATCTATCAGCATGCCCGTGTTCATCTCTTTTGGCATCATACTTGAAATTCTTACCCCCTGCGGTGCGTTTTATGGCGTGCAAGTCGGCAATAAGACGCGAGTCGTTGGGGATTGAAATTTTTTTATCTTCAAATAGCTTTTTTAGGTTGAGGGCTAACTCCTCTTTTATGGGGGCAGTAAAATATACCCCTGTAATGCGTGATTTAAACTTGGCGTGCATGGTCTCTGTTAGATTTAGTCCGATCCCCGTTTTATCCATCTCAAGGGTGGCAAGGGGGTAGCTTTTTAGGTGTGCCGTTAGGATATTTTCCTGCTCTTTAAAGCTTGCTTTATTAAACACCTCCATCATAGCCAGCACGTAGCTATCCCCATTACTCTCAATAGCTGCAAGGGTAGATCTATCATGCACCCGCCCGATATCATACCCGCAAAATAGCGGCGTGCTGCTACTAGGTGTGAAGTAGCCGGCTCTTTCATCGATACAGCTTTTAATGAGGCTTATACTTAAAAGCGAACTCTCATCGTCTATAAAAACGCACTCATAAGCACTTGCCCACGTATCGGCATCAAAAAGTGCCCTCATCGTCTCCAAATCGAAATTTAGCCCGTCATCCATCGCCCTATAGATATCGACACGGAAACGCTCAAACATCCTATATTTTAACTCATCGCTAAAAAGCTCATGAAAAAGGCTTTTTTCTTCAAATGGGGTTGACAGTATCGTTAAACGCCCCTTAATAGCCCCGATACTTGGCACGAATGCATGCCAAATTCGCTTAGGATTTGGATACCAGGCAAACTCATCCATCCATATATCGCCCGTAAAGCCCTGCACGGTGCGGAAGTTGTGCGCTAAGGCTTTTATGATGGCGCCATTTTCCAGCGTGATCTCCGTTTGGCTCTCTTTGGCTAAGGCTATGCCGAATTTTGACGCCCATAGTTTTAAATAGTTCATTAAAATTTGGGCTTGCTCTTCGGATGCGGATAAAAATAGCTGGTTACGCCCGCCAACCCCGCCCACCAACGCATCAGCAGCCGCAACGTAGCTAAAACCTATCTGCCTTGACTTTAAAACGATCCTAAACTGTGCGTCGGATCTAAAAAACTCTTTTTGATACTCAAACAGTTCGCCCTCTTTTAAAATTCTCTCTCTTAAGTTTTGTGCGGCCTTGTCCAGACTGATTGGCGGCTTTACGTAAATGGTCTTTTTCTTTTTGTTTTCACCCGTTAGTCTGTTTAAGGCGATGATGAGATCTGCCATGAGTGCGGTCTCTTGCGGGGTGATATCGTTTTTTTGGATAAGTAATTCGATCTTGGCTTGAAGTGATTTTATAGCATTTTCAATGCTCGTTTCATATTTTTTTGCCTCTTTTGCCCACTTCAATATGGTTGGGCGTGATACCCCCATCTGTTTTGAAACCAAAACGGAATTTACACCGCTATTTAATAAATTTATACACTCTTCTTTAAATTCTTTCACATACGCCATTTTTTCCCTTTTTTTCTCTTTGCCATACTCTTACCTACCCCAAAAGTATTTAAACGTTTTTAAACGCGGTTTAAACGTTTTTAAACGGGGTTTTGAATATGAGTTTAAATGTTTTTTTGCCAACCCAAAATACTTCTAGCCTCCGCAACACTAATAATACCCCTTTCAACAAGCATTGTCACTATCTCGCCATCATCCTTAAAATCGGTTACATCGATAGCCTTTAAAACTACCTTTATACCGATACTTGCAAAAAAGCCCTCAATTAACTCGATTTTGGGCTTGATCTCTATCTCGTTAAACTGCTGTAACTGTCCAATAAGTTCACCGCCACCGCCAAGGTGTGCCCCTTGAATGATACCAAGTAGGAGCGGCGGGATACCGTGAGCGGCCGCTATCTCATCGCGGCTAACCTCTTTTAAAGCCTTAAAGCTTATATCTTCTACCCCGCCAAGCTTTTCAAATCTGATCTTTGCCTCTTTATCGCCAATTGAGTTGGTATATGCTAGTAGCGTTTTATGGGCGTTATTTGCCCCTTTAAAACTATCGGAAAAAAAGCTTTTATAAGCGACAATTTGCTCCGTTGTCGGTTCGTTGTTTTCATGCACGATAGCAAGATCGGGTTTGGCGCCATTTTTAAAAAATGAGTAGTTGTAGCTGTCGGCTTCACGGTTTATTAAAATTTGAAGCAGGCAGGGCAGATAGTCGGGCTCACCATAGTAGCGAGAGGTTGGTGAGTAGTATTTTAGATAGTATCCGTCCAACTTTTTTTGATCGCCATCTCGTGTCACTTGAAAAATTTCACGCATTCTATTTGTACGCCACTCATGGGCAGGGATATTGTATAGGACAAAATTTTCACCCCCGCCCGCCTTTTCGATGGGTGCATTCCCAAAAAGTTCCAAATTATAGGCAAACTCAAATAAAAAGGATTTTGCCGATATATTCGGCGGCATTTTTCGGGCCAGATCGCACTCATAAACTTCGATTTGTGATAGCATGTTTGCCTTTATTTTGATGGCTCTTCGGTGATATACGTTTGCATAGTGAAGTGCCAAAAGATCATCAAATGAGACAAAAGGGACAAGCAGTCCGTTTACCTCGCTATCTTTTGAAATTTGTACGCTTTGGGCGTGGGCGTTTTTAAAAATATAATCCATCTTTACTCCATTTAATTTTTAAGCATTATACTTTAAAATTTTTTAGCAAATGCCCTAAATAAAGGCTATTTAGAGACGCACAAGCCAAAAAATTTTATACAATTGGGCAAAATTAAAAGCTAAAGGAGTAGTGATGGCAGTAATGCTTAAAAACTTAAATATAACACACATTTCACTTGTCAAGGCGGGGGCGAATAAAAAAAGCATAGTCTATAAAAGTAACGATGAGGCGTTAAACTATGAAAAGACTGTCAAAATAGCCAAAAATGACGAAGAAAAAAAAAGAGGGGGGGGGGGTAGTTTATGGGATCGTTTATAGCCCTGATGAAGTAGACGCTCATGGTGAGATGAGCAGCGGCGAAGAGATCCAAAAGGCGGCTTATGGCTTTATGAAAGGGCTAAATGGCGGCAATGTAGATAGAGAGCACGATTTTAAAAACCGTGATGCTTATGTGGCTGAGAGTTGGATTGTCAGGGAAAATGACGCCCTTTTTAAGGGTGAAAAGGTAGGAAGTTGGGCTGTTGGGATCAAGCTTGAAAGCGATGAATTAAAACAGGCTGTTAAAAAGGGTGAGATCGCGGGCTATCGATGGCGGGCACTGCGGTGCGTGAAGAGATAAGTAAAAGCGAAGAAACCTCAAGCATAGCACAGGCTATTTATAAGGGTTTTGGTGCGATTTTAGCGAAATTTGAGAAAAAAGGAGAAGAGGTGAAAGACAGAGGGGAAATAGAGAAAATTGACGACGTTAAAAAGGCGTTGAGTGAGAATTTTGAGAAGTTAAATGGTTATTTAGAGGGGCTTTATAAGCGTGTGGGTGAGTTGGAGACTGCTTTAAAGACAAGCAAGCAGGATCAAAATATAGCTAAAAATGATGATATGCAAGGAGTTTTATAATGGAAATTTTACTAATCTGTTTTTGAAATTTTAATTTTAATTTTATTTATTTTAAATCTAAGAACCATTAATTACAAAATAGCATTTTTTGCATTAATCTCATTTTTTTATCTATTTTATAATTTTATTTTGGGTATATGTTTTGAAGATATCCATATTTTAGATTTTTTATTGGCATATAAAGCATATATTTATTTAATAATATTATCTTTTTTGGTTGGTAAAATTTTTATCAGCAAAATTTTATTTAGGAAATTGCTTAGATATATCTTGATAGTTATGTTTATTAAGTATTTTTATTGCGTTATTTTAGGCATAAATTTAAGACCAGGTATTTTTGCAGAAAATAATTTTGAATTAATGTTTATATTGATATTATTTTATTTGGAGTATATTTTGCTTGATAATAAAATAAATTTATTAAATACTTTTTTATTGGTTTGTATTTTTATTTTATCTGGTTCTAGATCAGGCATTGCGTCTTTAGGATTTCTATTTTTTATGATGTATGGATTTAAATTTGATGAAAAATTTTTGATAAGATTTTCTTTTATAATACTCATTTTTGCTGCTTCTATATTTATTTTTATAGAGAGAGGGCAGACGATAGCACAGATTGATAGATTTAAATTTTTAATGTTATTTTTGTATGATATAAGAGATTGGAATTTGATGGATTTTTTGCTTGGTAGTAGCGGTGCTTTAAAGCCATTGAGCGATTTTACTTGCAATAAACTATTTTTTTATGAACTTTTCAGTCATAAAAGTGATGAAATTTGTTACTCTGTAGCTTATCACTCTTATATATTAAGAGCTATTTTTGACCATGGTTTGATTGGGTTGCTTTTTATATGTGTATTTTATCTATATATTTTAAAATTATCTAAATTTAGTATATTGCAATGCTTGAATATTTTGGGTGTGATATTGTTAAATTCACTATCTGTATCTGCTTTTAATAATGTCTTTGTTATAATGGCTGTAATTTTTCTTTTAGGGGTTGATAGAAGTGCTGGATATATTAAAAAATCAAAATAAAAAAAGTAATTTAACCACTTTTTTAAATCCATATTCTTACTGTTTGGCTAGAAAACATAAGGAATTATTTAAACATTTTAATATAAAAATAGATGGAATTTTATTGGTTAAGTTTTTAAAATTTGCAGGCTTTGATTTTAAAAGAGAGAGTTTTGATATGACTTCGCTTGCACCAGAAATTTTTAATCAATGCATTAATGAAGATAAAAAAATTTTTATAGTAGGGACAAATCAGCAAAATTTAGATCAAACTATAAATAATATAAAAGATAAATTTAGAGGTATTAATATCATTGGTTGTCGAAATGGATATTTTACTAAAGATGAGAGAGTGGAGTTTATTGATTATCTTGTAAAATTAAATCCAGATATTTTAATATGCGGTATGGGTGCGGTATTGCAAGAAGAATTTTTGCTTGATTTAAAAAAATCAAATTGGGGGGGGGTAGGATATACTTGTGGTGGATTTTTGCATCAAAGTTCAAATTCGTTGATGTATTATCCAAAATGGATGGATAGATATCATCTTAGATGGTTGTATAGATTTTTTAAAGAGCCTATTGTGAGAAAGAGAATTTTGATTGATTATCCTAAATTTTTATTTTTATTTATGTATGATTATTTTAAGTATAAAAACAAATGATTGGCGGTGTTGATGAATTTTTCAGTTTTAATGTCAATTTACTATAAAGAAAATCCAAATTTTTTTAATAGAGCTATGAAAAGTATTTGGAATGAGCAGAGTATAAAACCAAATGAAATAGTTTTGGTTGAAGATGGAGAGCTTACAGAGGAGCTTTACAAAGAAATTAAAAAGTGGAAAAATAAAATTGGGGGGGGTATAAGATAGTTAAGCTAGAGAAAAATATGGGGCTTGGTGATGCTTTAGCTATTGGTTTAATGGAGTGTTCAAATGAGTTGGTTGCTAGAATGGATAGCGATGATATATCTTTACCTGATAGATTTAAAAAACAGCTAAAAATTTTTGAAAAATATGATTTTATAGATGTTTGTGGTTGCAATGTAGCGGAATTTGATAAGGATGAAAATAAAATATATGGCTATAGAAAAGTGCCGGAATTTCATGATGAAATAGTGAAATTTGCTAAATTTAGAAGCCCGATAAACCATCCATCTATTATGTTTAAAAAATCATCCGTCCTCTTAGCTGGAAATTATCAAAAAGCTATTTTTATGGAGGATTATTTTTTATGGGTAAGAATGATTTTAAGAGGATATAAATTTTACAATATAAATCAAGTTCTTGTGAAAATGAGAGCAGGTCAAGCACAGATATATCGAAGACAAGGGCTTAAATACGCTATAAGTGAATTTAAGATCCAGTTTATATTTTATAAGATGGGATTTTTAAATTTATACGAATTTATAAGAAATGTTATTTTAAAATTTAGCGTTAGAGTTATGCCAAATTGCATTATAAGAAGAATTTATGAAATTTTACGAAGATAGGGTGTGTTGAAATTTTATAGTTGATTTTAAATTTTGGTGATAAAATATTGGCTTTTTTATTTCATCTATCTTGCAACTAAAGTCAAAAAGTTTGTAAAATTTGAATGTTTGAAGAGATAGATTATGAAGTTAAAGAGCATTTTAAAAACATTTCAAGAGTGATTTTGAACTTATAAATTTCATAAAAAGTTTTGAGATTACGGCAAATTGGACTTAAATTAAAAGGCAAAAAATTACCTTTTATGAATACAACAAATTAAAAGAGGATATAAAAATGGTAGAAAATATATTAAATTTATTAAAATTGATAAGAGATTTCTTGATTATTATTTGATTATATAAATTTTATAATTTGGCTTTATGATTAATAACATCTAACTTATCTCTTTTTATAACTTTTTTGATCATTAATGTTAAAATATGCTTACTATTTTCTTAAATACTATACAATTTTAAAATCAAAGATTATGGGATAAATTTATAAATTTTAGACTTAACATTACCCAAACTCCATCAAATTAGCCTTAAGTTATGATTTACTTAAATTTATAAGAAAATTTTCTATCTTAATTTAAGTTATAAGATAAAAACAATGCTAAAATAATGTAAAATTATTTTACAAAAACATCTTTTTTGCTTTTACGTAAAAAGGTCTTGGTGGATTAAGGTTTAAGTGTTAAATTTAATGCAATGTTTTAAAATTATATCAATGAAATCAAAATTAGGGATATTTCAAGATTAGAGAAATTTTATTTTGTATTTATAAGTGTTAGTTTTGGTATATGCTAAATAGAAAAATATTAAAATTTATTAAAACTGATTTGTTTTGTTGAGACTAGATTTATACGAGTTAAAGCGTGATTTGTTTGATATTATATACCTTTCTTTCGTATCATAATAGTTATAGTTGCAAATATAATTTTTATCTCAAGCCATATAGACCAGTGTTTTATGTAGTATAAATCATACATTAGTTTTTGTTTTGTGTCGTAGATATTTTCACCATAAGGGTAGTTCACCTGTGCCCAGCCTGTGATACCAGGTTTTACTATATGGCGTTCATTATAATAAGGTATTTCTTGTTCATACTCTTTAACCAGTATATCCCATTCAGCCCTTGGTCCTACTAGATGCATATCTCCTTTTATGATATTGAAGCATTGAGGAATTTCATCAAGCCTTGTTTTTCTCAAAAAATCACCAAAAGGAAAGATTCTATCGTCATTTTTGCTTGTATATTTTTTTAAATTAGAGTTTTCATGCATAGTTCTAAATTTATAGCATTTAAAGACTTTCACATTCTTTCCTATCCTATTTTGTATGAAATACAAACTACCAGGACTTTGCTCTTTTATCTTTTTTTGAACATAAAATTTAAAGAAAAAATTAATAAAAAGCAGAATAAAACAAGCTATAAAATCTATAAATTTTTTGATTGAATATTGAAAAATGTTATAAGTTTTTATATCCATAAGAAAATCTAAATTTTTATCATCATCTGGAATATAGAGTTTTTTTAAATACTCTTCTAATAATTTTTGAATAGAGATTATTTTTATAGATTTTTTTCTATATTTAAATCCAAGCAATGTTATAAATTTAATCATTCTATTATTGATATTTTGATCGCTATTTATCACCAAATATTTATAACACCCATTACTCAATAAATTTTTTATATCTTGTCTAGCTGAAATATAGCTTTTTTTATTTTCATTATATTCTAAAATTTTTAAATTTTTAAATTTTTTATTAAGTTTGTTTAGCTCTATTTCATTAAATTTATATTTATTACCAAGTATTATCACTTCTGCCCCCTAGTTTAAATAATATTAACTTGCATATTATCAAAATTAGCTTATGTTTTTTTTAAATTTTATATCTTGATATTTTAAAATATAGATTTATATTAAAAATTTACAAAACTATAAATATCAATTGAAAAATTTAAATTCTTCTCCGAGATAGTGTTTTTTTACATTTTCATTATTTGCAACTTCATTACTACTTCCGCTTGCTAAAATTTCACCATCTTTCATAACATAAGCTCTATCACAAATAGCTAAAGTTTCTCGAACATTGTGATCTGTTATCAAAATACCTATATTTAGCATTTTTAAATTTTTTATTATGCTTTGTATATCAGCAACTGCTATTGGATCGACTCCTGCAAATGGTTCATCAAGAAGTAAAAATTTTGGTTTTATAACAAGGCTTCTAGCTATTTCACATCTTCTTCGCTCACCTCCACTTAAGCTAACTCCAAGTCTATCTCTAATTGGAGATATATTCAATAAATCAAGCATCTCTTCAACTTTTTGTTTAGCAAGTTTTTTGTCTTTAAAATTTACTTGGGCAGCCAATAGTAGATTCTCTTTAACACTTAACTCTTTAAAAATACTGCTTTCTTGTGGTAAATATCCAATGCCTAATTTTGCACGCTTATGAAGTGGAGTTTTTGTTATATCTTCATCATTTAGTGTTATCATTCCAGAAGTAGGGCTTATAAGCCCGCATATCATATAAAAGCTAGTTGTCTTACCGGCTCCATTTGGCCCTAAAAGACCAACTACTTCTCCACTTTTTACACTTAGAGAAACATCTTTTATAATATTTGCTTTTTTGATTATTTTTTTTAAATTTATGGCTTGAAGTTTATGCATAAGTTACCTTGTAGTTTCTTTTGTTATTTAAAATTTCTATCTCTACCGTGCAATATGGAAGATTAAATTTTTTAAGCATTCTTTCTAATCCTTCATCCGCCCATTCAATCAAGTGAAGTCCATCTTCAAATAAATTTTCAAAAAGCCCGTTTTGTAAAATTCTTTCACTTCCATACTGATATATATCGTAGTGATAAATTTTGTCGTAATTTTGCATAATGCTAAAAGTAGGTGAGCAAATATTTTGATTAAATCCATAAATTTTAGCTATCTCTTTAACTAAAGTGGTTTTTCCACTTGCCAAATTTCCTTTTAATAAAATAATTCCATCTTTTGGCAAAATTTCTACTATTTTTGAAAGTTCATTAAGCCCTAAAATCATATTTATAACTCTTTAATATATTCGTTTTGTTTTGATTTGGGTATATTTTTTGTAACAGGAAAGGCTATAACTTCATATTTTTTTTCACCATTTAAAAATTTAATAGTAATTACATCGCCTATTTTTAGCTCTTTTGCAGGCTTACAAACTATGCCATTTACGCTAACAACTCCGCTTTTACACATATCTTCGCTAATTGCCCTTCTTTTAGTAATATTTACTATATTTAAAAATTTATCGACTCTCATAATGATATTTTACCTAAAATTAATGAAATTTAGATAAAATCACCGTTAAAATTTAAAACAAAGGTTATTTTTATGAAAAAAGATGTCAAAAAGGTAGTTTTAGCTTATTCTGGCGGACTTGATACGAGTATTATTCTAAAATGGCTTGGAGATAACTATAACTGTGAAGTTGTGACTTTTACAGCCGACATTGGACAAAATGAAGATTTAAATCCCATAAAAGAAAAAGCCCTAAATTTAGGCATAAAAGAAGAAAACATCTTCATCCTTGATATAAAAGAGGAATTTGTAAAAGATTATGTTTTTCCTATGTTTAGAGCAAACGCTATTTATGAAGGCGAGTATTTATTAGGCACTTCAATTGCAAGACCTTTAATAGCTAAAAAACTTGTAGAAATTGCTAAAAAAACAGGAGCTGATGCTATAAGCCACGGTGCAACAGGTAAGGGAAATGATCAAGTTAGATTTGAACTTGGAGCTTATGCTTTGATGCCTGATGTTAAGATTATAGCACCATGGAGAGAGTGGGATTTAAATAGTCGTGAAAAACTTTTAGCCTATGCTAATAAACACGGCATTAGTATTGAAAAAAAACCAGGAAAATCTCCATATTCAATGGATTCAAATTTACTTCATATCTCTTATGAAGGGCTTATTTTAGAAGATCCAAACGCATCACCCCAAGAAGATATGTGGAGATGGACATCAAGCCCAAAAGATGCACCAAATGAGAGTGAAATTATAGAAATAGAATTTAAAAACGGCGATCCAGTTGCTTTAAATGGTGTAAATTTAAGCCCTGCAAATATGCTTAATGCACTTAATAATTTAGGTGCAAAACATGGAATTGGAAGACTTGATTTGGTTGAAAATAGATATGTTGGTATGAAAAGTAGAGGATGTTATGAAACTCCAGGTGGAACTATTATGTTAAAAGCACATCGTGCTATTGAAAGTATTACTCTTGATAAAGGGGCAGCACATCTAAAAGATGAAATAATGCCAAAATACGCAGAGTTGATATATAACGGCTTTTGGTTTAGCCCCGAAAGACTTATGCTTCAAGCTTTAATTGATGAGAGTCAACGCCATGTAAATGGAGTTGTAAGACTTGAACTTTATAAAGGAAATGTTATTATTTTAGGTAGAAGTAGCAAAAGTGATAGTTTATTTGACGCTGAGTTTAGCACATTTGAAGAAGACGAAGTATTTAATCAAAAAGATGCAGAGGGATTTATAAAATTAAATGCCTTGAGATTTATAATTTCAGGTAAGAATGGTAGAAAATAATACATAAAATTTTATGTATTATTATACAAAATTTAAAAAAGGAGTTTGAAAATGAAAGTTTTATTGATAAAAGATGTTAAAAATTTAGGAAAAGCAGGGGAGATTAAAGAAGTAAAAGATGGTTATGGAAATAACTTTTTGATAGCAAAAGGTTTAGCAAAAGCCGCAACTACTGATGTTTTAAGAAAATACGAATCTGACAAAAGAAAAGAAGCACAAAATTTAGAACAAGAAATAGCAAATTTAAACTCTTTAAAAAATATCTTAAAAGATATAAAAATTCAGATTAAAAAACCAGTTGGTGAAAGCGGATCGCTTTTTGGTTCTGTAACAAAAGATGAAATTTCAAATGCCTTAAAAGAGCAAAAAGGTATTGAGATTGATAAAAAAACTTTAGATATACAAGCCATAAAACACGTTGGAGTTTTTGATGTTGGGGTTAAATTTAAACACTCAATAACTGCTAAATTTGAAATAGAAGTGGTGGCTGAGTAATGTTTCACGCTACTACGATTTTAGCTTATAAGGGTAAAAATGCTTCAGTTATTGGAGGCGATGGTCAAGTTAGTTTTGGGCATACTGTTTTAAAAGGCACAGCTATAAAAATCCGTAAAATTGGAAAAGATTCTAAAGTTTTAGCAGGTTTTGCTGGAAGCACGGCTGATGCTTTTAATCTTTTTGATATGTTTGAAAAACATCTTGATGCTTCAAAGGGGGATATTTTAAAAGCAGTTGTTGAGTTTAGCAAAGAGTGGAGAAAAGATAAGTATTTAAGAAAACTTGAAGCAATGATGATAGTTTTAAATAGAGATCATATCTTTTTACTAAGTGGTACAGGAGATGTTGTTGAGCCTGATGATTCAAAGATTGTAGCTATTGGAAGTGGAGGGAATTACGCACTCTCAGCAGCAAGAGCTTTAGATAAATTTGGCTCTTTAAATGAAGAAGAGCTAGTAAAAGAAAGCTTAAAAATAGCAGGTGAAATTTGCATCTATACAAACACAAATATCAAAACTTACACTTTAAAGGATAGTGAATAATGCTTACACCACGACAAATTGTTGAAAAATTAGATGAATATGTTATCGGACAAAATGACGCTAAAAGAGTGATTGCTGTTGCTTTAAGAAATAGATATAGAAGAATGAAGCTTGATGATGATATAAAAGATGAAGTAATTCCAAAAAATATCTTAATGATAGGTTCAACTGGAGTTGGTAAAACAGAAATAGCTAGAAGATTATCAAAGCTTTTTGGACTACCTTTTATAAAGGTTGAAGCTAGCAAATATACTGAAGTTGGATTTGTTGGTAGAGATGTGGAGAGCATGGTAAGGGATCTTGCAAATGCAGCTGTAAATTTAGTAAAAAATGAAGAGATTGAGAAAAATAGCGATAAAATTGATGAATATGTTCAAAAAGAGATTTTAGAAAAGCTTCTTCCACCTCTTCCAAAAGGTGCTAGTGAAGAGAAAATATCTGATTATCAAAAAAGTTATGAAAGAATGAAAGAAAAACTTATTAATGGCTCTTTGGATGATTTAAATATAGAAATAGAAGTTAAAGAAAACTCTCTTGATACAAATCCAAATTTACCACCTGAAATGCAAAATATGCAAGAAAGCTTTGTCAAAATCATCGGTGTTGCTAGTAGAAAAGTTAAGAAAAATTTAAAAGTAAAAGATGCAAAAGTTATCTTAAGAAACGAAGCTAGCGAGAAAGTTTTAGATATGGAAGCTATCAAAACAGAAGCGATGAGAAGGGCAAAAGAAGAAGGGATTATCTTTATAGATGAGATTGATAAAGTTGCAGTTTTAAGCTCAAACTCACGCCAAGACCCAAGCAAAGAAGGAGTTCAAAGAGACTTGCTTCCTATAGTTGAGGGCTCAAGCGTATCAACAAAATATGGAGTTTTAAATACAGATCATATTTTATTTATAGCAGCAGGGGCGTTTCATGTAAGTAAGCCAAGTGATTTGATTCCTGAGCTTCAAGGGAGGTTTCCACTAAGAGTTGAGCTTGATAGCTTAGATGAAGATGCTTTATATGAAATTTTAACTAAACCTAAAAACTCACTTTTAAAGCAATACATTGCCCTACTTAAAACTGAAGATGTTGAGCTTAAATTTGATGATAATGCTATCAAAAAGATAGCTAAAATTTCAGCTAAAACTAATGAAACTATAGAAGACATCGGTGCAAGAAGACTTCACACAGTTATAGAAAAAGTTTTAGAAGATATAAGTTTTGAGGCTGATAATTTTATTGGTCAAGTTGTAGCTGTAGATGAAAAATTAGTTGAAGAAAAACTTGGTGAAATTTCAAAAAATGAAGATTTAGCTAGATATATTTTATAGGGAATTTATGGATAAAAAAAGCGGTTTTGTAACTCTTATAGGTAGAACTAATGCAGGAAAAAGTAGCCTAGTAAATTTTTTATTAGGCGAAAAAATATCTCTTGTTTCACACAAACAAAATGCAACTAGAAGAAAAATAAATGCTATTGTTATGCATGAAAAAAATCAAATCATCTTCATAGACACTCCAGGTCTTCATAATAGTCAAAAATTAATGAATAGATTAATGGTTGATGTGGCTATTAAATCAATTGGCGATGCGGATTTGATTTTATTTGTAGCTTCTATACACGATGATTTGAGAGATTATGGGGAGTTTTTAAAGATAAAAACAAATTTAAAACACATAGTTGTTTTAACAAAAATAGATCAAGCAAGCCCTGAAGCGGTAATCAAAAAGCTTGAAATGTATCAAAAATTTAAAGATAAATTTCAAGCCATAATGCCAATTTCTATAAAAAAAAGCATATATAAAAAATCTCTACTTGATGAAATTTCAAAACATTTACCAAATCATGAATATTTTTATGATGAGGAGCTTTTAAGCACTTCAAATTTAAAAGACATATATAGAGATTTTATCTTGGAGGCTATTTTTGAATCGGTTAGTAGTGAAATTCCTTACTCTAGTGATGTAATTGTAGAAAAAGTTATAGAAGAGCCAAATTTAATTTCTATTTACTCTAAAATTATTACAGATACAAATTCTCACAAAATAATACTTATAGGTAAAAATGCTACTACTATAAAGCGTATAGGGATAAAAGCTAGAAAATTAATTTCAAAACTTTCAAAAACAAAAATTTATATAAATTTAGATGTTATTGTAAAAAAAAGCTGGAATTCTAATGAAAAAATAATAAAAAACCATTTTATATCTTGACTTATGTAGAAAAATATTTTAAAATACACGAGTTGGAATAATTTTAAAAATAGCTAATTTATTTTTAGCTATGGAAATGGATCGAAATGGCAAAGACTAAGCATAATGCTTCTATTGTTTCTATAAATAGAGTAACTGGAAATACTTTTGTACTTTCTGGTAATGAAATTGCTAAATACGATATTCTAAAAAAAGGTAAATCAAAAGAGTTTTACATATCTTATTTAGAGTATAGAGATATAGCAACATCCAATGTTGATATAAACAGAACAGTACCAGATGAAGAGATAATGGACGCTATAGTTCTAAAAACTTATGAAGAGTTATCTTTAGAACCAGATGGTGATTATAAAATCAACTATATGGAGTCTCAGACAGTAAATAGCGACACTAGACTTTATAATGTATTTGTTATTAATAACGCTATATTAAAAAATGAATTAGCTGAGATAGCAAAAAATACTAAATATATTGATTATGTTGGAGCAATTCCGTTTTTATTTGGTTCGCTCTATAAAAGAAATATCCTAGCACCCAATGATGTTGAATGTTTCTTATATCTTCAAATGGATGATGCTTTTTTGGTTATTTATAATAATGGTGAATATTTTGAGTCTAGATCTATTAGATATAATTTATCTTTTATTTATGATAAATTTTGTGAAAAATTAGGAAATAGAATAGATTCTCACATATTTTTTGAAAATTTAAAAAATCACGGCTTAGAGCTTGATAATGATTTGGAAAGAGATATTTTAATACAAATTTTTGATGATATGTCATTTTATTTAGGCGATATGATTACAAGTTTAAGTAGAATTAACAACATAAATATTAAAACAATATATGTTGGTAGTGATTTGGGTGTCATAAAAGGGATTGATATTTTTGTAGAAGATAGAATAGGGCTTAATTATAAAGATTTAGATTTTTCTGTAGCATTAAATCAAAAGGATTTTAGCGATTTAACTCAAATTGATGTTTTGATGATGCTATCAGCTCAAGACTATCTGCAAGATAAGAATGATGATTTTAATTACTCTCCATATCTAAGACCACCACCTTTAAGCCAAAGAAGTAGTGGAAAACTTTTTGGTATTATTTTTGCTGTTTTGGTTGCTGGTTTAGCATATCCTACTTATCAATACACGCATGGATATTTAATGCAAAAAGAAACTGAAGAAAAAACAGCTGAATTTACAGAAAAAGATGCAGAGAGAAGTAGGGTTAACGATATTTTAAACAGTATTTCTAAACAGATAGCAGATATTCAAAAAGATATAGAAAAAGAGGATAAAGTATTAGTAGATAGGGAAAATAAACTAAATGCTATGTATGATAAAAAAGTTAATTACCCTATGAAAAGTTTTGCCATTTATGATATAACAAAGCTTACAACAAATAGAGACGGTATGATACATTCTATAAAAAATACGGATAGTAATTTAACTTTTTCTGTTAGGACAAAGACAGAGAAAAAAATGACCGAGCTTTTAAGGGATATTAGTCTCACTGGAGGGTATTCTGTAGACACTAAATCAATCATATTAGATGAAAATCAAACTATCTCTTATGAGAGCAATATTAGCATAAGGATGAAATAATGGAAAATTACTTAGATAAAATAGACGCCTATTTTGCTTCAAAAAATGCAAATGAATCACAGATAGTTATGTTTGGTGTTGGTGCCTTGGTTTTTTTGTTGGTCTATTTTTTAGCTTTTGATCCAGCTGAAGAGTATTTTAATACACAACAATCAAATTTAACAGATATTACTACTAAATTAAATGATGTGGATGCTTTTTTGGCTACAAATGGGGATTCCAAAACTGGCGTAAAGGTTATGGAGGCTAGACAAAATTTACAAAATACAAAGGATAAATTTGAATTAAAAGTTAAGCTCAATGAGTACTTTAATAGAAAACTTCTAGAAGTCTCATCAGTCACTTATAATGAAAAAAATTGGGCTAAATTTTTAGATTCTTTAACTACAGAAGCAGTAGAAAATGATGTTAAAATCAAATCTATTTATAGTGCTCCTCTTGATATTACTTCCGGCGAGGTTCAAGCGATGTTGAATGTAGAATTAAACATAGAAAGTGGGTTTTACAATACCTTAAAATATATAAATTCTATAGAAGAATCACAAATGGTTGTAGATGTTAATGGGCTAGATATTAATAATACTAATGGCGTTTTAAATAGTAATATTAAAATTTCTGTATGGGGGATAAAATATCAATGAAAAAAATAGCGTTTTGTACTTTAATTTGCTCTATTTCTTTATCTGCTGTAGAGTTACCTGATATGTCTGAGTATGATAATAAATTTAGCAATCTTCAAAAAACTAGAGTTGGCTTAAGTGATAGAGATATTTTGTCGCTTACAAATCCTTTTATACCTAAGGTTAGTGAAAATAACCAGACTACTCAAGATAGCGATTTAATCGGTAAAAATTTAGAGGCTATTATATTAAATAGTGCTAAGATTAATGGCGTTTGGTATAAACTGGGAGATAGTATAGGTTCTTATGAGCTTGTTAATATAAAAAATAAAAGCGTCATAATAAAAAACAAAGAAAAAGAGTTAGAATTAAAATTAAATCAAGGAAATAAAAATGTTGTTATCACATATAAATAAAAAATTTGCGTTTTGCGTATTGTTGACACTTTCATCTCTGTCTTTAAACGCTTCTGAAACTTGTGAAAAAAAAGCTTTAGATATTACTACAAACAGTGTTGTAACTTTAAATGAAATTTTAGTTCAGTTATCAAATGATTGTAAATTTAGTATGGTTGTTAAAGATCAAATCGCCTCTGAAGAACTTTTGAAAAACATAAATGGTATCAATATCAAAAATAAATCTCTGTTAGAAATTTTTAATATTTTAATTAGTGGAAACAATTTAAACTATACATTCAAAAATGGAACTTTAATCATTTCAGCTCTTCAAACTAAAACTTTTAAGATAGACTATATAACAGGAGTTAGAGAAGGAACTGCAAATATGAAAGCATCAACTGACTCATCACCTTTTAAAGCAAATACTAGCAGAGAAGCTAAGGGTATGGAAGACAATATGATATCTACTGTTGAAAAATTTAACTTTTGGGAAAATATATCAAAAGAGATTGCTGGAATTTTAAATAATGGAACTGAAAAATACCAAGCTATAGAACCCATCATAAATCAAAATGCAGGTTTAATCACGGTAACTGGCATGAAATCCCAAATCAATAGAGTTCAAAAATATATAGATGATATGCAAAAAAGACTTAAAAGACAAGTTATGTTGGATGTAAATATTATTGAAGTTAGATTGAAAAATGGCTATAGCAAGGGTGTTGATTGGTCTAAGTTTGATATCGGATTTAATAGTTATCTAAATAAAAATCCAAACGATTTATTATTTGGTTTTGGAGGAGGTGAGGGCAGAAAGAGTTTTTTAGATAGTTTTAGTAATGGTGTTTGGACAGCAAGGGGAGGTTTAAATGTTTCTCTTAATATCGATGGAGTTATAAATTTTCTAGAAACAAAAGGTAAAACTAAAACCATATCAAGCCCAAAAGTTATGACTCTAAATAATCAACAAGCACTCATATCTGTAGGCTCTGTAATTAATTATAAACTAGAAAAATCCAATAAAGATAAAAATGGTGAAACGGAGAGTGGTGAAGAACAATATTCTTTATTTTTAGGAATTTTGCTAAATATAACTCCTGAAATTTCAGATGATAATAAAATTATGCTTAGAATAAATCCAAGCATTAGTAGTTTTAAGTATGAAAAAGACGATCAACACCAACTTTCTGGTCGTAAAATAGCTCCAGATACTTTAGAAAGAAAGCTTTCAACTGTTATAACAGTAAATGATGGGGATACTATAATACTAGGCGGTATGATAGGTCAATCTAATGCAAAAGATAATAATAATGTGCCTGTTTTAGGATCCATTCCAGTAATTGGAAACTTATTTAAAAGCTCAAAAGATCTTTTAGAAACTACCGAGTTAGTTTTTATAATTACACCTAGAATTATGGATATGAGTAAAGATTACAATATGCTTGATTCATTAAAAGAATTAGGTTTTTCTAAGTCGCTTTACAATCATGAATAACGAGTATTCTTTGATAAAAGATATTTTTGTCGAGAGAGATGGGGTTATTGACTTTGTTAATCTCGACAAATCCACTCTTGCTTATCATAAAATTTTAAGTGCTCTTCAAAAGCCTTTAAAACTTATACTTTTTTATGGAAAGCCTGGTAGCGGAAAGACTTTTTTACTAAACAAAATAAAACAAGATTTAGAAAAAAAAGTAAAAGTTGTTTTTATTCCTCAACCGTTTTTTGATGAAAAAGAGTTTTTTAACGAGCTTTATTTTCAAATTTTTAATAAAAGAAGTAGGTTTAAGATAGAAAATTATGAAGCTTTTATAAGAATTTACAGAGATTTTGTTAGTAAAAATACTCAAGATGATAATCAAGTTGTAATACTTTTAGATGAAGCTCAGCTCTATCCACCAAATTTAATAGAAAAAATTAGATTGATGGCAGATACTAGGCTTTTTAAATTTCTTTTTACTGTTCATAAAACTGATGAAGAAGATGTTTTAGCAAAAGATTACTTTAAAACTAGAATTTGGTCAAGCATCGAACTACCAAATTCAACGTTGATTGAATTAAAGCTTTATATAGAAAAAAAACTTTTTTTTCATAAATTTCATCAATACTATTTAATGTATAGCGATGATAATTTTGATTTAATATATAGTTTAACAGACGGAAATTTGAGAAATTTAAATAAACTTTTGTATAAATTATATGAAATTTTTGAATATTATGAGGCAAATAAACCAACAGAAATAAGTGCAACTAATATCAATTCGAAGCTTATTGAGATGGCAGCCATTAGTGCAGGACTTATAGATGCTTGAACATTTTGAAATAAATGAATTAGAAAAAAGATGGGAAAATTATAATAATAGCAAAAAAAAAGCTAAATTTAATTTTAATAAAGTTACTGGTTTTAGGCTAGATAACACTGTGATTTTTCTTTTGGTTTTAATTTTTTCTGGTTTTGGAGCTATTATTTGGATTTTTTTTAGCAAAGATGATGTTGTTATAAATTTACCTCCACAAAAAGAGCTTCAAAATTTAGAGAAAAATATCACAAATGAAAAAGTTGTAAAATCTAATGAAGCAGAAAATAGAGGTATTTTAAAGTTAAATGATGTAGGTATTGACGTTAGCGTTGATACTGGTGGTTTTAATCTCAATACATATGAAAATAATCAAAACAAACCTAAAGAGGATAAAAAATTTAGCACTATACCAAAGGATGAGATAATTGATTTTGGAAATCCGCCATCACCACCTAAATCTTTATCGGTTTCAAAAAAGCAATCAAAATCTCAAGAACAAGCTAAGATTACGATAAAAACTAGTTCTTTAAAAGCAAAAGAGCAAAATTTAGAAGATAAATTTAACTCAACTCACGACATCAAATACTCTTTAATGATTTCTGAAGAAGCTTATGAAAAAAAAGATTATGAAAAAGCCATAAAATGGGCTTTAATATCAAATGATATAGATAAAAAAAATGTAAAAAGTTGGGTGTTTTTTGCAAAAGCAAGCTATAAGAAAGGTGATGTCAAGAATGCACTGTTAGCACTTCAGCATTTCAATAAAATAAATCCAAGTAAAGAGGTTGATGATTTGATTAAAAAGATAAAAGCGGGTAATTTATGAGTCGAATTTTTTTAATGGTATTTTTAGTTTTTGATATTTTATTTTCGCTTGATATTTATGATATAAAAAATTTAAATGACATGGGACGGTATAATAGAATTTGCCAAGATAATGTAAGGCAATTTTTTGTAAAAAATCAAGATGAAGTTGTGGCAAATATATATGCAAATGCTTGTCTAAAAATGGATAAAATAAATGAGTTGATAATTCCAATAGTTATGCTTTATAAAACTCAAGAGAGTAGAGAAAATGCTGCTCTTTACACAACTATACTTTTTCAAAAAAAGATGCTTTATTTAGCTCTTGTAGATGGTGTTGATATCAGCTATATTAAGACACCAAAGATTAACTATATCTTATCAGAAGTGTTTGATAAATTTGTTGCTAAAGATTATGTGTTAAAAGATAATGTTTATCATATAAATTTAGATGAAACAAAAAAGGCTGATTTATTTATTAAGGATGAAAGCGGTATTAAGCAATTAGTTATTAATATTTATAAAAATGGAAAAATTTCTTCAATTAAAAGGTATTGGTAAATGGAAAATATAGCAGATTATATAGTAAATTTTTTAATTAAAAATGGCAAATTACCTCAAAATGTAAAAGATGAAATTTATGAAAAAATGGATATAGGTTTAACTCTAGGAGAGGTTTTAATAGGTGATAACTATATTACTGAAGCAGAATTTGCTTTTATGCTTACTGATTTATATAAAGTGGGCAAAATTACAATAGAAGAAATTCATGATAATTTCTTTATAGAAAAAGCTGTTTTTTTAGAAATTTTTGCAAAAAAGTACAATTTAACTTATATAAATTTAAACGAAATAGATATTGATTATAGAATTTCAGAAAAAGTATCTTTAAATCAGCTAAAAAAATACGGAGCTTTACCGATAAAACAAGATGATTTAAATATATATGTAGCTTTTATAGATCCTTTTGATGTAAATTCTCAAGATAGAATTCAAGCCCTTTTTAATAGAAAACTCTTAAAAGTAGTTATTAGCGATAAAGAACAGATCAAAAAATACTTAGCAAAGTTAGAATTAACGGAGAGCGTTAAAACTATGATTGCTGATATTAGAAACGAGTTATCAAATAGTTCAAATTTGGGAGATAGCGACGGTAGTGAGAGTTCTGGGATTTTAAAACTAATAGAAACTATAATAAAACAATCTATTGTTTTAAAGGGGAGCGATATTCACATTGAACCAACCGAGACAAATTGTATTGTTAGAGCCAGAATTGATGGTATGCTAACTGAAATTTTTATTTTTGATAAAGATATATATTCGCCTCTTATTTCTAGATTAAAACTTTTATCAAATTTAGACATTGCAGAAAAAAGACGCCCTCAAGATGGTAGATTTTCTTTAATGGTTGGAGATAGAGAGTATGATTTTCGTATTTCAACTCTACCTATAATCAATGGCGAATCGGTTGTTATGAGAATTTTGGATAAATCAAAGGTTTTAATAAGTCTTGAAAAATTAGGTATGCATCCTGAGACATTTAAAAGATTTAATCAAGGAATGAATGCTCCATATGGTATTGTTTTGGTTACTGGACCAACTGGTAGCGGTAAAACAACCACTCTTTATGCTGCTTTAAATGATATGAAAGATGTCGCAACCAAGATAATTACTGTTGAAGATCCTGTTGAGTATCAATTAAATATGATTCAACAAGTTCACGTTAATGAAAAAGCTGGTCTTACTTTTGCTGGAGCTTTAAGATCTATTCTTCGTCAAGATCCAGATGTTATAATGATAGGTGAGATTAGAGATCAAGAAACTCTTAGAATCGCTATACAAGCAGCACTTACAGGACACTTAGTATTTTCTACATTGCACACAAACGATGCAATTAGTGCAATTCCAAGAATGGTTGATATGGGGATAGAATCATATCTTATAAGTGGTTCTGTTATGGCTATAGAAGCACAAAGGCTAGTTAGAAGATTATGTCCTCACTGTAAACAACCTACAAATTTACCATCAAAAATACTTGATGATATATCAAAATACCTTCCAGAAAAATACACGTTTTTTAAACCTGTTGGTTGTGATAAATGTGCTCAAAGTGGATACTCTGGAAGAGAGATGATAAGTGAGGTTTTGTTTGTGAGTGATAAAATTCAAAGTTTAATTGCTTCTGGCGGTTCAAAGGATGAAATTAAAAAAGTTGCTTATGAGGAGGGGTTTATAGATATGTTTCACGATGGTATAATAAGGGCTGCTAAGGGTAGCACTAGTGTTGAAGAAATTTACAGGGTGGCAAAAGAATGAAAAATTTTGAAGTAGAATATATAAAAAATGGCAAGCGTCAAAAGATGTTTTTAAAAGCAAATGATAAAATTTCAGCTCAAAACATCATAAAAAATCAAAAAAGTGGAACGATTGTGAAGGTTAAAGAGAGCAAATCTTTGCCTATTTCAGAGCAATTTTCATCCATTAAAGATCAAATAATTAAAGTTCTTGGCGGTGGAGGCAAGGTTAAAACTCCAAATTTAGTAGCGGCTGTTAGGCAGCTCGCCGTTATGACAAATGCTGGAATTTCTATACATGATAGTATTAAAGAGGTTGCAAATTCATCGGAAGATAAGAGATTAAAAGATATTTTTTCTGTTATGAATGATGATTTAAACTCAGGTCTTGGTCTTACTGAATCGGTTGAAAAATTTAGAAGCGAACTTGGCGATATATTTGTGGCTATGATAAATTTGGGTGAAAATACGGGTAATATGGCAGATGCTTTAAAGAAACTAGCTGCTATGTTGCAAGGTGTTTGGGACAATCAGCAAAAATTTAAAAAAGCTATGCGTTATCCAATCACGATTATAGTTGCCATATCTGTGGCTTTTGTGGTTTTGATGCTATATGTTGTTCCAAAATTTAAAGAAATTTTTGATGAGCTTGGTGCAGATCTTCCGCTTCCTACAAAATTTCTTTTTAGTATTGAAAATATTTTGAGTAATTATGGATTTGTAGTTTTAGGGATTATAATTTTTATTATTATAGCCTTTAAATATTTGTATAAAAGAAATCTTGAGTTTAAAAAGGGTTGGGATAGGATAGTTTTGAAAATTTATTTAATTGGTAATATTATATTTTTCTCCACAATGTCAAGATTTACTTTGATTTTTACAGAACTTGTAAAATCTGGTATTCCTATTGCAGATGCTTTAGACACTGCTATAAAAATGGTAGATAATTATACCTTAAAATTAAAATTATCAACTGTTAAAATCGCTGTTCAACAAGGCGTTAGCTTGACTGATGCTTTTAGAAATACTGAGCTTTTTGAAAGTATGCTTATACAGATGATTAGTGCAGGTGAACAAAGTGGTAGTTTAGATTCTATGCTTGGCAATGTTTCTGATTATTATAAGATGAAATTTGATGATATTATTGACAATATTTCAAGTTACGTTGAACCGATACTTCTATTTTTCATGGCAGGTATGATTTTACTACTTGCACTTGGAATTTTCATGCCTATGTGGGATCTTGGCAAAGCAGTTAAAAGTTAAAAGAATTTGGGTAAATTTACCCAAATTCCATATTTTTATGGTAAAATACTGCGTTTAATTTAAATTAAGGTTGTGGTATTTTACGAGAAATTTTATTTATTATTTTTGTTGGAATTTTTGTTTTTTTAGAGCTATCAACTATATCTTTAAGTCCTGCTATGGTTGGGAGTTTTGGCGTTGCTATTGGTAAATTTAATATCTTTATTTTTGGATATTTAGCTTATATTTATCCAATCATATCTATATGGCTTATTTATTTTGTATTTAAATATCTCAAGAGAATAAATTTTAGATTTTTTGAATTTTGTGTTGGATTTTTGCTTTTATTTTTAGCACTATTAATAGCTCAAGCTAATATTTTTTCAAATTTTAAAGGATTTATAGGTTCATCCATAGAATCTAGTTTAAAAGATATTATAGGAAGTATAGGAATATGGGTATTTTTAAGTGTTATTTTTGTGCTTTCTTTTATGCTTATTTTTGAAGAAAAAAGTATAAATTTAATAAAAAAAGCTTTTATTGTAAAAAATAAAAATTTAGAAATAAACTTAAATCAAGATCAAATAAACTCATTGAATGATGAAAGTTTTATAAAAGAGAGCGTGGAGATACAAAATTTAATTGATGATAAAAATTTAAATTGTAGCGTAGATAATCTAAATTTAAAAGAAGATAGTGTTTGTCAGGATTTAAACATTAAAACAGATAAAGAAAATTTAGATATTAAAAATCAGCAAGATTTGGACATTAAAAAAGATGAAAATAAAATAAAAATAGATAATCAAAAACCGCAAAAATTAAAAAATGTAGAGCATTTAAAAGAAGTTCCTGAAAATAAGCAATTATTAGAGCAAATAGAGCAGGGCGGAGCAAAGCAAGTTAGCGATTTTAAACTACCTCCACTTGAATTTTTAAAAGATTCTCCTAAAAAGGTAAAAAATATAGATGAGAGTGAAATAGATCAAAAAATTTATGATCTTCTTGATAAGCTTCGTAAATTTAAAATAGATGGCGATGTTGTTAGAACGTATTCTGGACCTGTGGTTACTACTTTTGAATTTAGACCAGCAGCTCACATAAAAGTAAGTAAAATTTTAACTCTACAAGATGATTTAGCTATGGCTTTGAGGGCAAAAACCATTAGAATTCAAGCACCAATCCCTGGAAAAGATGTAGTTGGTATAGAAATTCCAAATCAAAACATACAAACCATCTATCTAAAAGAAGTTTTAGAAAGCGATATATTTAAAAATGCCTCTAGTTCTCTAACTATAGCACTTGGCAAAGATATAGTTGGTCAGCCTTTTATTACAGATCTTAAAAAATTACCACATTTACTTATAGCAGGAACTACAGGTAGCGGAAAAAGTGTAGGAATTAATGCTATGCTTTTAAGTTTATTATATAGAAATTCGCCAAAAACTCTAAAATTTATAATGATAGATCCAAAGATGCTTGAATTTAGTATTTATGATAACATCCCTCATCTTCTTACACCAGTTATTACTAATCCTAAAAAAGCAGTTATAGCTCTTTCAAATTTAGTCGGTGAGATGGAAAGAAGATATACGATAATGGCAAAAACAAGAACTAAAAATATTGAAAATTTCAATCAAAAAGCTAAAGAGCTTGGAGAGGAAATTTTGCCATATATTGTAGTGATTATAGATGAGTTGGCTGATTTGATGATGACGAGCGGAAAGGATGTTGAGTTTTATATAGCAAGACTTGCACAAATGGCAAGAGCTAGTGGAATTCATTTGATTGTAGCTACGCAAAGACCAAGTGCTGATGTTTTAACAGGACTTATTAAAACAAATTTACCTTCAAGAATCAGTTATAGAGTAGGGCAAAAAATAGATAGCAGGATAATTTTAGATCAAATGGGAGCGGAGAGTTTGCTTGGTCGTGGAGATATGCTTTTTACTCCTCCATCAAGTCCTGGAATTATTAGGCTTCATGCACCTTTTGCAAGCGAAGATGAGATTATAAAGGTAGTTGAGTTTTTAAAATCTCAAGAAACTGCTGTTTATGACGAGAAATTTTTAGCAGAAGAAAATACTCAGTTAAATTCTGATTTTAATGAGGATAATTTAGAACTTGATCCTCTTTATGAAAAGGCAAAAGAGATTGTCTTAAGTGATAACAAAACTTCTATTAGCTATATCCAAAGAAGGTTAAATATCGGATACAATAAAGCAGCCACACTTGTAGAGCAATTAGAAATTACTGGTGTTTTGAGTCAGCCAAATGCTAAAGGTCAAAGAGAGATTTTAAATCGATGAGAGTAGATAAAACTCTTTTTTTTATGAGTGTTTTTTTGATTTCAATTGGTATTGTTTTTTCTCTATCTCTTAGTGCTTACGTTGTGCTATATTTAGAATTTGAGAACAAATTACGTTTTTTTTATATGCAATTAGTTGTTGGTGTTGTTGGTATTTGTTTGATGTGGGGAATTTCTCAAATAAGGTCAAATTTATCACTAACTAGAATAGGTAATGGAATATTTTTAATATCCTTTATTGGTATGATTATTTTACCATTTGTTGCAAGTGAAATAAATGGTGCCGTAAGATGGTTTAAGATAGCTGGTTTTTCATTGTCTCCGGTTGAATTTTTTAAAGTTGGTTTTATATATTTTTTAGCTTGGAGTTTTACAAGAAAAATAGATAAAACTCCAAAACCTTTTTTAAAAGAATTAATTATTTTAGTGCCATATAGTATATTATTTTTGTTGATTATTTATATGATAGCTGTATTTCAAAAAGACTTAGGGCAAGTTATTGTGCTTTTTGGAGTTTTGTTTGTTATGATGATAAGTGCTGGAACTAATTGGAGAATTTGGGGTGGTGGAGTTTTTTTTGCTATATTTTTAATATATATTTTTATAATTACTAGTGATCATAGAATTAAACGCTTTACTTCTTGGTGGATAGGTGTTCAAGATACGGTTCTTGCTTTTTTGCCTGAGGATAAAGTTGGTAAATTTTACATACAAAGTCATGAGGCTCCAAATCAAATTTCAAACTCAATTAGTGCTATTAGTAATGGTGGTATGTTTGGGAAAGGTATTGGACTTGGGGCGTTTAAACTTGGGTTTTTAAGTGAAGTTCATACAGATTTTGTTTTAGCTGGTATAGCAGAAGAGATTGGATTTATTGGAGTTGCTTTTTTAAGTTTTATTTTTTTATTTATGATTTATATAATTTTTATGATTGCTGAAAAATCAAAATCTAATAATGTTCATTATCTATTTTGTATAGGCATTGGATTTATGTTTTTATTATCATTTATGATAAATTCTTATGGAATTACTTCAATTTTTCCTGTTAAAGGATTGGCGGTGCCTTTTATAAGTTATGGCGGATCTCATTTGCTAGCATCTTGTTTGGCAATGGGTTTTGTATTGGCTATATATAAAAAAAATTAGAATCGAGATAAAAATGAATATAGTTGTTACAGGCGGTGGCACTGGAGGACATTTAGTGATTGCAAAATCATTAGGCATAGAGCTTAAAAAACGTGGTATTGATGCTATTTTTATAGGTTCTTTAAATGGTCAAGATAAATTTTGGTTTGAAAATAGTGATATATTTTTAAAAACATATTTTTTAAAAAGTAGCGGCGTTGTAAATAAAAAAGGCTTTTCAAAAATAAAATCTATATTAAACATACTAAAACTTTCATTTGAGTGTAAAAAAATTTTTAAAGATTTTAATGTAAAAGCTGTTATTAGTGTGGGTGGATATAGTGCTGCAGCTGCTTCTTTTGGGGCTTTTATGAGTAGATTGCCACTTTTTATACATGAACAAAATGCACAAATTGGTAAATTAAATAAAATTTTAAAACCATTTTCAAAAGCATTTTATAGTTCTTATTACAAGCCATTTTTTCCATATCCTATAAGAGATGAATTTTTTAATAAATCAAGAATTAGAAAAGAATTGAAAAAAATTTTATTTTTAGGTGGTTCTGGGGGTGCTAAATTTATTAATGATTTGGCTTTAAATTTAGCCAAAAATTTGAATCAAAATAATATAAAAATAATTCATCAAAGCGGATTAAAAGATTATGATAGGGTTTGTGAGTTTTACTCTAAAAATAATATACAAGCAGATGTTTTTGCATTTAGTGATGAACTTGCAAACAAGATGCAAAAAGCTGATTTGTGCATCAGTAGAAGTGGTGCAAGTTCGCTTTGGGAGCTTTGTGCAAATGGTTTGCCTAGTATCTTTATACCGTTTCCATTTGCAGCAAATGATCATCAATTTTTAAATGCTAAATTTTTAAAAGATCAAAATTTAAGTAAAATTTTTAGACAAGAAAATATAAACGAGAGTAAAATTTTAGATGAAATTTTAAATTATGATTTAGAAAACATTAGTCTTGGTTTGATGAAAATTTCAAATAAAAATGGTGCTAAAACCATCATTGACGATATTCTTAATCATATAAATTTTAAATAAAAGCTAAATTTATCAATAATTTATTAATATTTATTTTTAGCTCAATAAAAACTTAAACTCTAGTTATAATTTTTTATAAAAAGGTTTAAAATTAATGCAACACTTTGACTCTAAAACCAATATAAGATAAAACACAAAATGTCTTTTTTGTAGGTGGTGGCTTTAAAAGAAAAAATGAGTTTGCAAATGATATAATAAGGGGATTGAAATTTTAAGGATTATAACATAAAAATTAATAAAAAATCTTATTTTATATTTAAAAGTGCTAGTTTTGACATTATGCTAAAATAGCAAATAAAAATTATATTAAACTTATTAAATTTTGCTGAGTCTATGTTATTATTTAGATTTTTTTATGAAATATAAAATAAAACTAAAAATAACAAAAACAAAAACAATCAAAGTAATAATATGAAGTTTTTGCTTTAAAGCTTCTTCATTTGCACCTAAAAAATATCCAATAGCAATCAGTATCGCTACCCAAATTCCAGCTCCTAAAGTTGTAAATATTGAAAATCTTATCAAATTCATCTTCGCAAGTCCAGCAGGAAGGCTTATATATTGTCTAATTCCAGGTATTAAACGACAATTAAAAGTAGAAATCTCGCCATGTTTATCAAAAAATGCTTCAAATTTTGCCATTTTTTCTTGAGTGATTCTAATATATTTTCCATACTTTTTTATTAAATTTCTACCAAAAAAGAAGCATAAAAAGTAATTAAATAAAGCACCCATTAAACTTCCAAAAGTTCCTGTAAGCCAGGCAATAAAAATATTCATTTTACCTTGAGAAGCCAAATATCCAGCAGGAATCATTGCAACCTCGCTAGGAAAAGGAAAAAATGTGCTCTCTAAAAACATCATAAAAAATATCCCTAAATATCCCCAGCTATCAACTAAATTTATTATAAATTTAATAAAATTATGCAGCAATTCGCTCAAATTTACCCCCCCCCAACTCAATTAAGACTCAATTATATAATATTTTCTTTAATATATTTTTTATTATTAATCTAATAATTTTATCAAACATATAATTTTAAGAGTTGCAAGATTAAAAATTAGGTTTAAATAAAAATTAAAATTCTATAATATTATAAACATCATTTATTAAATAAATTGCTTTATAAATTTGAGTTTATAAAATGGTAAATTTTTAAAGTTAATTACTCTAAATTTTGATAAGTAAGTTTAAAATTACACGATAAAAATTTAGGGAATTTCATCCCTAAACATTGAATCTAAAGTGCATGACATCGCCATCTTGAACGACATAATCCTTTCCTTCAAGTCGCATTTTTCCAGCTTCTTTTGCTCCAGCTTCTCCGCCACAATTTACAAAATCATCATAACTTATAACTTCAGCTCTAATAAAGCCTTTTTCAAAGTCATTGTGAATAACACTTGCTGCTTTTGGTGCTTTGTAACCTTTTTTAATCGTCCAAGCTCTAACTTCAATAACTCCAGCTGTAAAATAGCTTATTAAATTTAGCTTAGTAAATGCTGTTTTTATGATATTATCAAGTCCGCTTTGGCTTGCCCCAAGACTTTCTAACATCTCTTTTGCTTCATTTTCGTCTAATCCGATTAGCTCTTCTTCTATCTTAGCACAAAGCTTGATGACAACTCTATTGTTTTTATTAGCATACTCTTGCACAGCTTTAACATATTTATTATCTTCAAGGATGCTATCTTCATCTACATTTACAGCATAAATAATATCTTTTGCCGAAAGGAGTCTTAGCTCTTTATTTAAATCTTCAAAAATTTGAGTATTAAACTCATCAAAACTAGAAGCACTCTCTCCATTGCTTAAATGTTCTAAAAGCTTAATTGCCATATCTTGTAGTTCTTTTGCACCTTTTTTATTGGCTTTTACATCTTTTGATAATCTTTCAATCTTTTTTTCAAGTTGTTCCATATCGGCTAGGATAAGCTCATTTTCAATTATGTTTATATCACGAATTGGATCAACCTTGCCCTCAACATGGGTGATGTTTTCATCATCAAAACATCTAACAATGTGTAAAATAATCTCAGTTTCTCTGATATTGGATAAAAATTTATTTCCAAGCCCTTCACCCTTGCTAGCACCCTTTACAAGTCCTGCAATATCTACAAATTCAATTACAGAGTGCTGAATTTTATTAGGATTTACTATTTTTGCAAGCTCATTTAGACGACTATCTAGTACAGGTACGATTGCTTTATTTGGCTCAATCGTGCAAAATGGATAGTTTTGTGCTTCAGCGTTTTGTGCTTTAGTAAGAGCGTTAAAAGTGGTTGATTTGCCTACGTTTGGAAGCCCTACGATACCAACAGCTAGTCCCATTATTCGCACCCACACTCTTTTGATAATCCAAGCAAATAGTATAAATTCGCTCTAACTCCAGCACCAGTTGCACCATAATTATTATATCCCCATGATTTTTCTAAATATGCAGGTCCTGCTATATCAAGATGCATCCACTTATCTTTATACTCATTTTTTATGAAATGATCTAGGAAAATTCCAGCTGTTGTTGTTCCTCCGTATCTACTTGCTGAAGTGTTTGAGATATCAGCGATTTTGCTTTTTACAAGCTCTCTTAAGTAGTCATTAAATTCTAAAATCGTCATTAGCTCACCACTATCTTTTATTTGATCTTTATACTCTTTTTTTAGCTCTTCATTATTTCCTAAAAGTCCAATTGTAAATTCTCCAAGCCCAACTACGCAAGCCCCTGTTAAAGTTGCCATATCTATCAACAAATCAGGTTTAAAATCTTGTGCATAACTTAGCACATCAGCTAAAACTAGTCTTCCTTCAGCATCAGTGTTTCTAACTTCTACACTTACTCCACTTCTTGTAATTAAAATATCATCAGGTTTATAAGCATTTCCACCTATCATATTTTCAGTTGCACCGATGATTGAGTGGATTTCAAAAGGAAGCTCTAACTCAGCAGCTCCTTTTATGATCCCCATAACAGCCATCGCTCCGCTTTTATCACACTTCATAGTTAGCATATAATCACTTGGTTTTAAACTAAGTCCGCCGCTATCGTAAGTTAAGCCTTTGCCAACAAAAATTACTCTTTTTTTAGACTCTTTTTTTGGAGTATATTTTAAGTGTATTAAATAAGGCTCATGAACGCTAGCTCTATTTACAGCTAAAAAAGCATTCATATTCTCTTTTTGCAAGAAATTCTTACCGTGAATCTTGCACTCAATCCTCTCATACCTACTAGCTAAAATTTCAGCTTCTTCTGCCATTTTTTTAGGGGTATAGATTTCAGGAATTTCATTTACTCCTTTTTTTGCAAAATTTGTGGCTCTTGCTATAATATCACCTTGTTTTACGCCTAAATTTGCTTTTTCAAATTTTATAGTTTTATCGCTATACTCATCTGTGGATATGTAAATTTCATTTAGGTTATATTTTGTTTTTTCACTTTTATATTTATCAAACTCATATGAACTTAAAATAAAACCCTCAGTCATAGCTTGATAAGTTTTTTTAGTGCAATTTGAATTCTTATATGTTGCAATTTTTACACTTTTTATATTATAGTTTTTTAAAGCGTGATAAATTTTACTCATTGCAAGCCTAAGCTTATCATATTCAATCTCCTTTATGCCTACATAAATTCTTTTACTCTCAGGCAAAACCAAAATACCATCACCTTTATAGTTTAAAACATCAAATTTATCCTTATCTTTTATAAATTTATGATCTAAATCTTTATTTACAATCAAAATCGCTTCAAAATCAGCACTGATATCATCGATTTTTTTATCAAATAATTCAACTTTCATATTTTTCCTTTCTATTGTTTAAAAATTTATTTTCTAGTTTTTTAAAAGCATAAAAAATCAATCCAAAAAATACTAAAATAAGAGGAATAGCTATATACCAATGTTTTTCTACCAAACTAACAAATTCCCAAATTTCATCACCAAAATACCAAGCTAAAATTATCGTAATAGCAGCCCAGCACCAAGCACTTATTAAATTTATAAATAGATATTTTGTTGAATTAAATCGTGTAATTCCAATACTCATAGGAATTATTATCCTAAATCCATACATATATCTTTGTATAAATATTATCATTGAGCCATATTGATTTAACATAAGATGAGCGATTGCAAATTTTCTTTTTTGTTTTATGAGTTTTTTTGTTATGTATTTTTTATTATATCTTCCCATATAAAAATAAATTTGATCGCCAACAAAAGCCCCAATTCCAGATATAAAAATACTCATAGGTAAATTTATAAGTCCAGCATGAGCCATTACTCCAGCTACAATAAGTGCTAATTCTCCTTCTAAAATACACCATAAAAACAGTATTATATAAGCATAATCATGATATTTAAATAATAATTCTTTTAAAAATTCTTCCATTTAAACCTCTAAAATAGAGTAAATTTCAGTCATATTTTTTATCTCATTACTGCCGCCTAAGTTTTTTAAATCTATCAAAAAACATGCCTCTATACATTTTGCATTAGTTTGATTTATGAGTTGAATAGAGGCTTTTGCGGTGCCTCCTGTAGCTATTAAATCATCTATTAATAAAACTTTTGCGTCTTTAATATGCGAAAAAGCATCGATATGAATTTGAACCTCATCAATTCCGTATTCTAAGCTATATTTTTGTGAGATTGTGATATGTGGAAGTTTTTTAGGTTTTCTAATAGGAACAAATGGAACTTCTAGCTTTGCACTAAGTGCTGCTCCAAATATAAATCCACGACTCTCAATTCCTGCTATAAAATCAAGATTATAGTTCTTATATCTTTTTTCTAAATGATTCATTAAAAAATTAAAAGCATCTTTGTTATTTAAAAGAGTTGTTATATCTCGAAATAAAATCCCAGGTTTAGGAAAGTCTTTTATTGTTCTTATTGAATTTAACAAATACAACTCTTCATCTTTTGTAAGTTTATGCATTACGATTCCTTCGATAGTTTTAAAACTCTATTTTTATGCCTATTGCCTGCAAATTCTGTATTAAAAAATACCTCACACATTTTTTTTGCTAAATTTTCATCAACAACCCTAGCACCAAATGCCAATACATTTGCATCATTATGTTCTCTTGCAAGAGTTGCGGTATTTTCATTATGACATAAAGCACATCTTATATTTTTATCTCTATTTGCGGCTATACTTATACCAATGCCTGTTCCGCATATCAAAACACCATAAAATTTACTATTTTTTTTAACTTCATTTGTTAATTTATAAGCAAAATCAGGATAATCCACACTATTTAATGAATCTGTTCCTAAATCTATAACTTCAAAATTTAAACTTTCTAAAAATTCCTTGCAAGTTTTTTTAATATCTACTCCAGCATGATCGCTTGCAATATAAATTTTTTCAACGATCATAATTAGTCCTTTTGCTTATATATAAATTTTTCATCATTTTCCAAGGTATCAACAAATCTTCCAATTCTTTCCCATCTAACTTTTTTATCTTTATCCCAACTAAAATATACAAACCAAGGCTTTCCAACTATAAATTTATATGGCACCGTTCCCCAAAATCGGCTATCATCTGAGTGATTTCTATTATCTCCTATCATAAAAAACTCATCTTTTGGTACTTTTATATAGTATGCATTAAATTCAAGATTGCTATCTAAATCTGGAAGTTCTTGAATTTTAATCGGCGACATTGCAAACTTATTTTTAAATAAGCTATGTAGAGTAAGTGGAAGCAAATCCACGCTTTCATCATAACTTATGCCTTTATTTTTATAAGGCTCTTTTACAAATTTTTTACCATTTAAAATAACAACATCATCTTTATCATAATTTTCATCTATAAATTTATCCCCCTCATACGGTCTTAAATACATAGAATTTATATTATATACTACTTCATCTCCACCAACTGCAAAGTTTCTTTTAACAAAATGGATTTTTTTATCTAGTGGATATCTAAAAACAACTATATCCCCGCGTGCTGGTCTTTTTCCTTGAATGATATGCCCATCATCATTAAAATCAGGTAATACAGGAATTTCTATCCAAGGAATATGAGGAGTAGGAATTCCATAACTATATTTTTTAACAAACAAAAAATCCCCTATCAAAAGTGAGTTTTTCATAGATCCGCTTGGAATTACAAAGGCTTGAGCAAAGAAAAATATTATAAATAAAACAATTATAATAGTTCCAGTCCAAGTTCCTGAGAAATTGTAAATTTTAATTAATTTATTTTTCATTTTTTCTCTTTTAAAAAGTTTTTAGTTGAAATTATTGTGTTATTTAAAAGCATTGCTATTGTCATTGGTCCAACTCCGCCTGGAACAGGGGTGATAAATGAAGCTTTTTCTTTTAAATTTTCAAAGTCTGCGTCTCCAACTAAACGCCCATCATCAAGGCGATTAATCCCTACATCAATCACAATAGCACCATCTTTTACCATATCAGCCTTTAAAAAATTTGGAATGCCAATTGCAACAACAATAATATCAGCATTTTTTGTATAAAAATCTAAATTTTTAGTTTTACTATGAGTTATGGTTACGGTTGCGTTTTCTTTTAAAAGCAAATTTGCCATCGGTTTTCCAACGATATTGCTTCTACCAATTACAACTGCATTTTTACCAGATATATCAATTTCATACTCTTTTAAAAGCCTTATAACTCCAGCAGGAGTGCAAGATACAAAGCCATCAAGTGCAATTGAGAGTTTGCCAACATTTATTGGATGAAAACCATCTACATCTTTTTTTGGATCAATTTTTTCAATGATTTTATTCTCATCAATATGTTTTGGAAGTGGAAGTTGAACTAAGATGCCGTGAATTTTATCATCTTTATTTAATTCATCAATTAAATTTAAAAGCTCATCCTCGGTAGTTGAGGCAGGAAGTGTTTTTTTAACGGAGTAAATTTCACACATTTTACAAGCTTTTTCTTTTGAATTTACGTATGTAAGGCTAGCTTTATCATCTCCAACCAAAATCACAGCAAGACCTGGCTTTATACCTAAATTTGCTAAATTTATAGCTTCATTTTTAACTTCATCTTTTACTTTGCTACTAATGTTTTTTCCATCTATTAATATCATAAAAATCCTTTTAAAATTAAAATCTGTATGATAACTAAAATTTACATAAAAAATCTTGAATTTTTTATAAATTTTAAAGATTTATCTAAATTTAAACACTTAAGTTGTATTATTGCATAAAAATTTAAGGTTTTTTATGAAAAAAGTATTTGTTTTATTGATTGTGTTTATTAAATTTTTATTTGCAGATAGCTTTATAACTGATGTTGAGTATGGCAAAATGCTTTATAAAAATCCACGCGGAATAGGTTGTAATAAATGCCACGGTGCAAAAGGCGAGGGCGGCATAATAGCCACTTATAAAGAATTAAATAAAATAGATAGAAAAAAATATAATAAAAATTTAGTCGCACCTGCGATTAATGAATTAGATCCACAAGAATTTGCAGATGGAGTTTTAAAATCAAATAAAATAATGCCGATGTATTTTTTAACAAAAGATGAAATAATAGCGATTTATAAATATTTAAAAATATCAAATAAGGAGAGTAAAAATGACAAATAAAAACGAGTTTTTAGAAGCACAAAAATTTATACCAGGTGGAGTAAATTCTCCAGTTAGAGCGTTTATAAATGTTGGAAGTGAGCCATTTATAGTTGAAAAAGGAGATGGGGCTTATATTTATGATGTTGAGGGGAATAAATATCTTGATTTTGTTCAAAGCTGGGGACCACTTCTTTTTGGGCATTGTGATGAGGATATTGAAAATGCAGTTATAAGTACAGCTAAAAAAGGACTTAGTTTTGGAGCACCTTCGCCTCTTGAGACAAAACTAGCTAAGCTTATTTTAGATGATTTTAACTACATTGATAAGATTAGGTTTGTTTCAAGTGGAACAGAAGCAACTATGAGTGCGATTCGTCTTGCAAGAGGATATAGTAAAAAAGATGGAATTATAAAATTTGAAGGGTGTTATCACGGACATAGTGATAGTTTGCTAGTTAAAGCAGGAAGTGGGGCTACGACTTTTGGAACAACTAGTAGCGCTGGAGTTCCTAAAGATATAGCAAAACATACTTTTGTTGCGACTTATAATGATATTGAAAGTGTGAAAAATATTTTAAAAGAAAATAAAGATATAGGAACTATTATAATTGAACCAATTGCTGGAAATATGGGGCTTGTTCCAAGTAAAAAAGAGTTTTTAGATGAACTTCGTCAAATTTGTGATGAAAATAAAATAGTTTTAATTTTAGACGAGGTTATGAGCGGATATAGAGCAAGTGCTTTAGGAAGTTACGAATTTTATAAAATAAAAGCTGATATTATAACTTTTGGTAAGGTTATAGGTGGTGGATTAAACGCTGCAGCTTTTGCAGGAAAAAAAGAGATAATGGATAATCTAAGTCCATTAGGGGGTGTTTATCAAGCTGGAACTTTAAGTGGAAATCCAGTAGCTATGGCAGCAGGAATTGCAAGTTTAACAAAGATAAAAAATAGTCCCAATTTATATAAAAACCTTGAAAATTTAGCTATCAAATTTACAAACGGACTTAAAGATATAGCTAGTAAAAATAAAATTCCTTTACAAATTTGTGTTAGAGGATCTATGTTTGGATACTTTTTTACTGACAAAGAGGTTTTAAATTTTAAAGACGCACTAACATCAAATTTAGATATTTTTTCTAAATTTCATACAGGAATGATAAATGAAGGCGTTTTCTTAGCTCCATCTCAGTTTGAAACAGGGTTTATTTGCTCTAAAATGAGTGAAGAAGATATTGATTTTGCTTTAAATAAAGCACAAAAAGTAATGGATAATTTATGAAAATAACAAAAAATTTAAATGATGTAGCAAAATCTGCTGATGGACTAAGTCTTGTAATTTCTGTTGTAGTTGCAATTTTAATAGGTGTAGGGCTAGGAAATTGGATTGTTAATTTAACAGGTATTAAATTATTTTTTTGGATATTTTTATTTGTTGGGATTGCTGCTGGATTTTTAAATATATATAAAGCCTTTAAATCTCAGCAAAAAGATTTAAAAGATTTAGAAAGCGATATAAAATATCAAAAATACAAAGAGCTTTTAGATAGCAAGAAAAAAGATGATTGGGCTGATGATGAGTGGGATAAGGAAGATAGAAAGTGGGATTGATAAGAATTTATATAATTTGTGATATTTTTATAATCTTCATATCATTTTTTATTGGTAAATATGCCGTTTTAAATTCTCAAATTTCATTTCTTTTAGCTATGTTTATATCTTATTCATCATATAATAGCTATAAAAAAATGATAAGTAAAGAAATTTTAAGTAAAAAATATGATTATTTAGCAGATATTAAAGACGATATAGAAGAAAAACAAGAAAAGCCAGCACTTTTTAAAAGTAGAATTACATTTTTTTCTCCTTTAAAAATGGTAGGATATTTTATTTTAGGAGTTAGTTTTTATCTGCTTTGTAAATTTGGGCTAATAAATTCTTTTGCATTTTTGCTTGGAATTTTTCCGCTTCCTATTGGATCGATAATTTATGGATTGTTGTATGCAAAATCCTAAATTTAGTGATTCTTCTATATAAAAAGGCTTTAAAATTTACGATAAATCAGCTAAATCTATACAATTAAGCATAAATGTAAATTTTTAAAGCTTTAAAACTTGTAGCTTTATATATTTAAAAATAAAATACAAAATTTCAAAAACTTATTATAGCCTCTTGAAATTTAAAAACAAAATTATTCAAAAGCTTGATTTTAAGCTCTCTAAATTTAGTAAACATCTTATTTAAAGCTACCATCATCTAAATTTATATCATTTTAATAACAATTTCCACCATTTTTCTAAAATTTCAGCCAACTTTAAGGGGGGGGGGTAAAATTACAATTAAATTTTATTTCAATAAGGAGAAAAAATGAAAAAATCTTTTAGATGTTTTAAATTTATAGCTTTAGTTGCCACTTTTGGCTTTAGTTCTACTTTAATGGGGAGTAAACTTGAAGGAATACCTGCACCGCATAAACCAATACTTGGTGTTCAAAGTTTTAAAGCCTCTAAAATTCTTAGTTTAAAAGAAGAGGCAAAAACACTTAATCAAGCAATGGATAAATTGGGAGATTTGAATGCTAGTTTAAAATATCCAACTGATATTGGCGTCCCATTTGTAAGTATAACAGAATTAATTGAAGATGGTCTTTCGGATCTTGAAAAACAGTTAGAAAGACAAAATAGAAGAATCAAGAAAAATAAAAAAGAACTTAGAAAAGAAATGGCTGATATGGCTTTAACAATCGAACAAGCCTTGGAAGAAAAAACAGATGCAATGCTAGAAAATGATTTAAATCTTGAAAATGGTTTAAAAAATTTAAAAGAAGAAGCAAACAAGGTCTTTGATAAATTTAATGAAAAAACTACAAAATTAGAATCAAAAGTAGCAAATTTAGATAATGATATAATTTTTGCAAATCAAGCAATATCGGCAAATATAAAAGATATTAAAGTCAATAAGTCAGATATACAAAAAAATATTAGATCAATCTCAAATTTAACATCTATTGTTGAAACCAATACAAATAATATCACTAAAAACACAAAAAACATAGAAAACCTAAAAGTTTCAACAGATCAAAAAATCAAC
>NZ_VWSJ01000023.1 GCF_009690845.1 Campylobacter portucalensis | reverse complement strand
TATCAAGATTAAAGCCATAAAAATAACTCATAAATTTATAAATATGAAGCATATAGTAAATTAATAGCATAAATATCACAGTCTAAATCAAGCCAGCCTTTAAATTTATTCTCACATTTCAATCATTTGAGTATAAAGGTATATTATAAACTCTATTATCTAAAATAAATATTATCATTAAATTTTATGAGACTTTTAAACATAATAAATTTTAGCTATTTTATTACATTTTGAATTTTGAATTAAGTATAATTGATAAATTTATAGCGATTTAAAAAATTAGCTTTATAGCTATTAAGATAATTTTTAATTATTATATGATTTAACTCTTTTTTTTTAATATTGTTTTTCATCCTTTTAAATTTACACTTTTTAAATGCAATTCAAAATACGTTCTAATGCCACTAAATTTAAAAAATCTTTATTTGGTAAGGCTTTTAAATAAAAAACTCTATTAATCTAATCTATTATAATTAACTATAAAATTTATCCATCAAATATGCTTATTATAAATATCTTGCTATCTCTTAAATTTACCTTCTTAAATCGAAGTTTTTAGTTTTGTGATGGTAGTTTTAAAATAGCTTCTATCTAAAAATAGAAAAATACTTGCTTATGATGTTATGATTAATCTATTTATAGAATTGGTATTAAAAATAGAGTAGTTTTTAAACACTTAAAGTGCAATTTTTATGAGTATTATTGTATTATAATGTGGTTGGGATATATTGTTATTAAAGAATTTATTCTTATAATATTTTACTTCAACATACCCTTTAATTTCATAATTAACCAAAACACTATAAATTTTCTAACTTATCTGAATATTTTGTACTATGTTTAATCTGTCAAATTCTATCAAGTTAGAAAATAATTCTAATTTTTAGGTGTTGCAAGCATAAACTAACTATCTCTTTAAAACTTTTTTAATATGCCTTATTTCTTACGCCTTATTTTAATTTAAAATAGCCCTAATACATTTGATTAATAAATTTAGAAAATTTTCACTTATTATGAAATTATAATTTATTTTGCTATTTTTCAATCATTTAAATTTTAGCTTTTTTTTCTAAAACAAAAACATATTAAATATCTTGTGAATTTAATTTTTAAATCTAAAATGGATAATTCTAACCTTGTAATCATATTTTAAAGCTATTTTTTTAGTGTTTAACTGTAGTTGAGTTAAATTCTATTAAAAAGTCAATAAAAAGAAATTCATTTATGCTTTTATGAAATAATCTTTATCAAAATGTCAAATTTAATATAAGTAAATAAATTAAATTATGAATTTTAAAAAGAATTTTAGGGAAAATTTTCCCTAAAAAATAAGATTATAAATTTTCAAATGGATTTGCAACTACATTTTTTGTATCAACTACATAAGGTATTAAAGCTACATGTCTAGCTCTTTTAATAGCTTTTTCTACCATCTCTTGATATCTCTTTGAAGTTCCAGTTAAGCGTCTTGGCATAATTTTAAAACGCTCTGACAAACAATACTTTAAAAGCCCAGTATCTTTATAATCTATAAACTCAATTTTTGCCTCTGTATATCTGCAATATTTTCTTGCATATTTTCTTTTATCTGCCATACTTTTTCCTTTATTTTATATTAAAAAGGTAACTCTTCATTACCATCGCTTCCCATATCGGCATCAACATCAATCTCTTTTATATCATCTTGATAATTGTTATAGCTATTATTGTTTTGCCTTGAAAAGCTTTTATTTTGTTGATTTTGTTGGTAGTTATTTTGTTGATAATTGTTTGAATTAAAATCGCCTCTATTTTGCTGTTCATATGGTCTTGAATTTTGCTTTTGTTCATTAGAACCTAGCATTTCCATAGTATCTACATTAACAATATGTTTACTTCTATTAAGACCATTTTGATCTTGCCAAGTTTGAAAAGCAAGGCGTCCTTCAATCAAAATTTTACTACCTTTTCTAAGGTATTGATTGGCTACTTCAGCAGTTCTGCCCCAAAATACTATATCTATAAAACACGTCTCTTCCTTTTGACTTCCATCATTGCTTTTGTATTTTCTAGTTACTGCTAAACCGCAATTCCCAATCGCTGATCCGCTATTTATGTATCTTAACTCAATATCTCTTGTTAAATTGCCAACCAATATCACTTTATTAAACATTTTTTATCCTTAATTATGCTTCTATGTTGCTATCCTCATTGCTATCTTTTGTTTCATTTGATTGTATATTAGCACGCGGTTTTCTCTCTTTTTTTGATATGCCAAATTTCATACCTTTGCTTAATTTTTCCCACGCTAAAATCTCTTTTTTATTTTCATATTTAACTGTTAAAAATCTAATTATGTCTTCATTATATCTTATATTTCTAACAAGTTCAGAAATTAGTGCTGTTGGCGCTATGAAATATACTACAAAATAAACACCTCTTTCATATTTTTTTATACTATAGGCTAATTTTCTAGTTCCCATTTCTATAACAGAAGCGACTTCACCGCCATTTTTTGTAATAATTTCTTTTACGAAATCAACTCGTTTTTTTACTTCTTCATCAGTTAAAGTAGGTTTAACTATGAATAGCACCTCATAATGTTTCATATCTTCTCCTTATGGTTTTATAGCTTATTTAATAAGCAAGGAATTTGCAAATTAATGCAGTTTGTGAGTATATCAAATTTAGACTTAAATTTTACTTTTGTGCTAAAAGTTTTTGAAGTTTTATTAAAGCACTTAGCATAAAATATGTCTTATTTAAATCTTTTTTTGTTTTTAAATCATAATCTAGCTCATTTAAAAAAATAAAAATTTCTCTAAATTTTATAGTATTAAATTTTAAAGCATCATTTTTTAAATTTGCTTGAATCTGAGGTGGCGGTATGTATCCTAAAATCTCTTTTATATCTAGTTTTCCATTTATTTTTATATATGAATGAATTTGAAAAATTCTAAAAAATGAGGCATAAAGATAGCCTAAAAGCTCATTTTCATTATATGATCCGCTTTGAATATATATAAAAAACTCATTCCTGAAATCTTTTAAATTTATGATTTTATTAAAAATTTCTTCAAAACTAATCTCACTTAATCCAAAAACATTCTCTTTAACGTTTTCTAAATTTAATTCCAAATTTAAGCTAGCAAATTTTTCAAGTTCGCAAGATGAAAGACTTAAATTTTCATTATGAATTTTATATATTTCAAAAATAGCGTTTTGATTGATTTTTAAGCCTAAATTTAAAGCCTTCTTATTTAAAATTTGGATAGCTTCGTTTGGATTTGCAGGTTTAAAAAGTCTTACAAAATTTCCATCAAACACCTTTATAAAGTCATTTGAAATTTTAAAATCACGCCCCTCAAAAAGCTCATACAAAAAGAAATTATCGCTATTTTTTAAAAGTATGGATATAATCTCTTTTAACTCTTTTGTTTTTACGAGTTTATCTGTTTTTAAATGCACTATATTTTTTGATGAAAATAAAGATGGCTCTAAATAGCCCTTAATATTTTCAAAATCGTACTCATCATAATAAATTTTATAAATCTCATCTTTGCTTAACTCACCTGCACTCCAAATTTCTAAAATTTCACTAGCATAAATTTCATTTAAAAACTCATCATTTGAGCGTATTAACATAAAATTTGGTAGTTTATTTGCACTAATTAAAGCATCTAAATCTTTTTTATACATCCAACTTTTTAACCACCTTTCCAAAAATTTTTGCACTCGCTATATCAACATCATAAATTTGCACCAAAACAGGAGTTAAGATATCATTTGTATAGTTTAAAATAAAAATTCTAGCCCCCTTAAATTTATCATTAAGTTTTGCTGTTACTATATTTTCATTTTCATTGATATAACATCTAAAATTTTGCCCTATTTTATCTTTTGCCCATCTTGCAAATTTTCTATCCATAAAATCATATGAAACCTTATCTGCCTCTCTTTCAAGGATATTTAACTCATCACATAAATCTTGTATATTTAAAAGTAAATAGTTAAATAGCTTCTCATCGCTATTTAATTTTGCTTTTAAAAGTCTATGTAAAAGTAAATCACTATAACGCCTAATAGGGCTTGTAAAATGAGTATATGTATCAAATCCAAGTCCAAAATGACCTCTTGATTTTTCTTCATAAACGGCTCTTTTTTGTGCTTTTATGATAAGTTTATCAACCTCTTGTCTAATGCCCATTTTATCGGCTAAATTTTGGATATTTGATACATAATTAACTAAATTTTTATCAAATTTAACATCTATATTTAAAGCTAAAAGATCATCTTTTAAATTTTGCATTTTTTTATCATCTGCAGTATCGTGATTTCTAAAAATTCCTCTATCAATACACTTTGCAGCAGCCTTATTTGCCAAAAGCATACACTCTTCAATCAAACTATGAGATGGACTTTGAGTCTCAAATCTAGTAGATGAAATTTTATTTTTATCATCTAACGTTAGCTTTAATTCAGAATTTTGAAAATCAAAACCATTTTTAAGCCTAAGTGATTTTAAATTTTGAGCTAATTTATCTAAATTTAAAAGCATTTTTAGCATATTTTTATCATTATATTTTTTTATTTTCAAAATTTCATCCACTTCATCATAATTAAATCTCTTTTTTGAATTTATAACCGCACTTAATAACTCCTCTTTGATAACATTATAATTTTTATCCAATGTGATCTTAAAACAAAATGCAAGGCGATCTAAATTTGGCTTTAGCGAACATATATTTTCACTTAAATTTCTTGGTAACATTGGCACGCTTTTATGTGGAAAATATATAGAAAATCCTCTAAATTTAGCCTCTTTATCGATAGCACAATACGGTTGCACATACTCACTAACATCAGCAATAGCTACATATAAAGTGTTTGATTTTTCATCAAAATATATTGCATCATCAAAATCTTTTGCATCAACTGGATCTATTGTGCAAAAATTAAAATTAGTTAAATCAACCCTGTTTTCATACATATTTTTATCTACAAAATTTCCAAAACTCAAAGCTTCTTGCTCGCAAATTTCGCTAAATTCATCGTTTTTATTATAAAGTGCTAAAGAAATTTTTTCATCCATAAAATCATCATTTATATTTCCTAAAACCTCTATAATCTCATCTGTTTTATTATCTATTTTAAGTAAAGTTCCATCAAGAAGTGATTTTAAAGATTTTTGTGTTGCTTTAAGATTTATAGCTAAGCCACTTTTTAAATTTACTCCCATAATCGTTTTACCGATTTTTTTTGTATAGACAACACTTGTAGCAAATGCTGGCTTTAGATTCATTAAAATTTTAGCTTTTAATCTAGTTTTTTTAGATTTTATAAGTTTTGCTAATACTATATCTCCTTGTTTTGCTGCTTTTATATCTCTATTTTCTACAATAACATCTCTTATAAATTTAGGATCAAAAACTTCTATAAAACCTACGCCTTTTAAATTTATATCTAATTTCCCACAAATAAAACCATCATTTAAATAGTAAATTTTTTTATATAAGCTAACAGCTTTCATCATTTCTAAATTTCTTAAAATCTCTTTTTGGCTTGATTTTAAGGTGCTTTGATGCACGCCTTGTAGTAAATTTTCTAAAAATTTTCTCAATACTTTACCTTTTAAATTTATAATTTCAGAACTTTTTAGGTTCGTTTTGTGTATAATAGCAGAAATTTTTTTAAAGGAATGTTATATGGCTATAAATGTTTATTATGACAAAGATTGCGATTTAAGTCTTATTAGAAGCAAAAAGGTCGCTATAATCGGCTTTGGAAGCCAAGGGCATGCACACGCCGAAAATTTAAGAGATAGTGGAGTAGAGGTTATAATAGGGCTTAGACCTGGAAAAAGCTGGGAAAAAGCGGTTGCAAAAAATTTTTTAGTTACTAGTGTGGCTGAAGCAACAGCTAAATGCGATTTGATTATGATTTTAGCCCCTGATGAGCTTCAAGCTGGAATTTATAAAAAAGATATCGAACCAAATTTAAGCGAAAGTAAGGCTATAGCTTTTGGACATGGTTTTAATATACATTATGGACAAATCGTGCCTCCAAAAGGCGTTGATTGCATTATGATAGCTCCAAAAGCTCCTGGTCATACAGTTAGAAATGAATTTCTAAAAGGTGGCGGGATACCCGATTTAATAGCAATTAGTCAAAATTCAAGCGGAAAAGCAAGAGAGTTAGCACTAAGTTATGCAAGTGCTATTGGTGGCGGAAGAAGCGGTATTATAGAAACAACTTTTAAAGATGAAACAGAAACAGATCTTTTTGGCGAACAAGCTGTTTTGTGTGGTGGGCTTTGTGCTTTAATAAATGCTGGTTTTGAGACGTTAGTTGAAGCTGGATATGAGCCTGAGATGGCTTATTTTGAGTGTTTGCACGAAATGAAATTAATCGTTGATTTGATTTATCAAGGCGGAATGGCTGATATGCGTTATTCTATCTCAAATACTGCAGAATATGGCGATTATGAAAGTGGTAAAAAAATTATAACTTCTGATACAAAAAAAGCTATGAAGCAAATTTTAAACGAAATTCAAGACGGTACTTTTGCTAAAAATTTCATACTTGAAAAACAAGCTGGCTATACAAAAATGAATGCTCAAAGAAATTTAGCAAATAACAGCCTCTTAAATAAAACTGGTCAAAAACTAAGAGCTATGATGCCTTGGATAAATGATGGAAAATTAATTAATAAAGACGAAAATTAATTGGCTAAAAAAAGACTAAAAAAAAGGGGGGCAAAAAGCCCCTATAAAGAAATTTTATTTTTAATTCTTATATGCTTTTTCTTGGGTTTTTTTATGTATTATGTTTTAGATTGTTGGTTTTTGTATAATCAACAAGAAGAAAAAACAATAAAAACACAAATCCACAAAAGTCAAGCACCAAAAAGTAAAAATATTATAAAAAATCTTGACATAAAAATGCAAACTACAAATCAAGATTATACTAAAATTTTACAACCAAAAAAGCAAAAACTAGAAATTCCGCCACAAAATAATGCTATAAAAACAGATTCCGTCCAACAAACAAAATCGAATAAGCCAAAATTGGTAATTATAATAGATGATGTTAGTTTAAAATCACACGTAGATGAGATTAAAAATATAAATTTAAAATTAACTCCATCAATTTTTCCGCCCACAAAACACCATAAAAACACCCCTAAATTTGCTAAAGAATTTGAGTGTTTTATGATACATTTGCCATTAGAAGCTATAAATTTTAATTCTCCAGAAATAGGCACTTTAACAACAAAAAGCACAAAAGACGAAATAGAAAAAACGATTAAAAATATAAGAAAAAATTTTCCAAATGCTAAATTTATAAACAACCATACAGGAAGCAAATTTACATCAGATGAAAAATCAATGACAATGCTTTTTGAAGCACTTTTGAAACACGATTTTATATTTTTGGATTCCAAAACGATAAACACAAGCAAAGTTAAAAAAGTAGCTCAAAAATTTAATCAACCATACATTGTAAGAGATTTGTTTTTAGATCATGAAAACGATATAAAAGCTATCAAAAAAAAGCTAAAAAATAGTGTTGAAATGGCTAAAAAAAAGGGTTTTGCCATTGTTATAGGACACCCAAAATCAAACACTTTTAAAGCATTAAAAAATAGCGATGAAATTTTAAAAGATGTAGAAGTTGTATATATAAAGGATCTATATGAAAAGTATTAACATTAAAGAATTAAGCCCTCTTTTTAGACTAAAAAATCCTCCTAAAAAACTTTACTATAAGGGGAATTTAGAGCTTCTTAATATGAAAAAAGTAGCTATTGTGGGCTCAAGAAAAATGAGTATTTATACAAAATATTTAATTCAAAATTTAGCTAAATCTCTAAAAAATAGAGGTATTTGTGTGGTTAGTGGAGGTGCTATTGGATGCGATGCACAAGCCGGTATAAGTGCTTTTCCTAATACGATAGCTGTTTTTGGCAATGGATTGGAGGAAATTTATCCTAAAACAAATGAAAAATTGATCAAAAATATCTACGATAACGCCTTAGCCTTAAGCGAGTATGAACCAAATACAAAAGCTAGCGGATTTAGATTTTTAGAAAGAAATCGAATAGTTGTTGGACTTTGTGAGGCTTTAGTTGTAGCACAAGCTGATTTTAGGAGCGGATCTTTGCAGAGTGCAAGGATAGCAAATGAACTTAAAATTCCAATCTATGTATTTCCGCATCGCATAAACGAAAGCCTTGGAACAAATTTTTTATTATCTCAAAACAAGGCTACTCTAATAAACGATATAGAAGATTTTGCAAATAAATTTGGTCAAAATTTAACATCAACAAAAAGCGATGAATTAATAGAATTTATAAAACAAAATCCAAATTTTGATGAAGTTTATGCTAAATTTGGAGATTTAATTTATGAATACGAGTTAAATGATAGAGTAGAAATTTTAGGCACAAAGGTTATTTTAAAATGCTAGCTTCTTTAGATATTGGACTTAAAAGAATAGGATTAGCACTTGGCTATAAAAATGGCGTTGTAGTGCCGATAAATGCAGTGCTTCGTAAAAATAGAAATCAAGCAGCAAGAGATGTGATGATGATTTTAAATGAGTATAAAGTAAAAAAAATAGTAGTTGGAATTCCTATTGATGGAAGCTCTGAGGAAGAGATGATTAGACGTATTAAGCATTTTGTAGGGCTTTTAAATTTTGATGGCGAGATTTTTTATGAAGATGAAAGCTTCTCTAGCATAGAAGCAAGCGAATTTGGTATTGCAAACCATCGCCAAAAAGATGGTAAATTAGATAGCTTAGCTGCAATGATAATTTTACAAAGATTTTTAAGTAGAAATTTAGATAATTTATAAAGTTGTATAAATTTATCTCATTTATATAGTATTTTTTTAAAAAATATATTAATTTAACACCATTAATATGCATCAAAAAACTCACAAATAACTTTAGTTGCTCTTTTGATTATTATATTTACCCTAACTCGTAAATTTAAACATTTATATAATACCATTAAATAACAACATTTTTACAAAACAATAAATTTAGCTACCACTCCACCAATTTAATCAAATTTTATAATATTTATATATTTTTACTACATCATCATTCAAATAATCATTAAATTTATTAAATTTTTTGATTATTCTAATTTCTCTTTTATCACACTAATAGAATATTATTTTATATTTGCAAATTTCAAGCTTTTTTCAGCACACTAATCATCCAAAACAAGCAAAATTTTGCTATCATAAATTTATACATAATATTTTACCAACCAAAGCATCTTATCTTAAAATTTAAATTTTAAATATAGTTTTTAAAATAGATATCATTATTTTTTATTAAAACATTTAAACGCTGCTGATTTTATACAAACATAAATTTAATACCCTAAATCCACTATATCCCATTTTTTATCTATAGCTATTTTTCTTAATTTCATATCGGGATTTACGCAAGTTACAAAATCTGCATATTCGCACATTGAAATATCATTGATAGAATCTGTATAAAAGGCTATTTTTTCTGGATTTAGAGAGTTGTTTTTTAGATACAACTCTAAATTTAACACTTTGCCCTCTCTAAAACTTAAAGGCTTTTTTGCATTTGGAGTATAAAATCCATCTTTTTGTTCTAATTCTACACCGATAAAATCATTAGCTTTTAATAAATTTGATATCGGCTTTACGATATATTCTGGAGTGGCTGATATGATTAAATTTCTATCAAATTTAGCTAACCATTCTCTAGTTTTTCTATGTATAATTGGCTCTATTTTATCTTTTAAAAAAATTGGAATTAAATCATTAATCTGCTCAACACTCAGGCTTTTTAAAGAAGTGATTGAAAATTTCAAATACTCATCCATATCAAGCTCGCCCTTTTCATATAAAATGCCCATTTGTTTATTTTCATCTATAAATTTTTGTCCTAAAATTTTACGCTCTAATAAAAACTCATGCCACAAATCATAACTATCACCTAAAATCAAAGTCTTATCCAAATCAAAAACGCCTAAAATCATACCCCCTCCTTTTTATTTTTCTAAATTTTGTATCATATCTTTTGAGATGCTATTATATCCAAGATCAAACATTTCATCAAAATTTTTAAAGCTAAAAAGCCCATATTTTGATAGTTTTGGCTCATTTATGTAGAGATTGCGTCTATTTTTTGTGATAAGCTCCTTGAGTTTAAACTAAAAAATACGCTCTTTTAAAACAAGATATTAAATTTTTACTATGAAATGGTAAAATTAGATGTAAATCCACTCCAACAATTAGTAATTTATGGTTAAAAAGCGGTGTAATTGGTAAATTATCCATAAATCCACCATCAACAAGTTGCAATTTTTCATACTCGATAGACTCAAAAACAGGAAATAAAGCACAAGAACTGTCTTAACCGCATCTCTGCTACTAAAATAGTGCAAATTTCTAAGCCTCAATCAATCTTGCAACATAAGTTTTAATATTTAAATTCTCAAGCCTATCGCTTTTTACAAAGTATTTTATGAAGTTGTTTTTTCATCAATCCTAACAAAGCTTTTAATTTATTATTTGGTCTAAAATTTCTTTTGATCTAGTGCCTCTGGAGTAACAAACTACTATAAAAGCACATATACTGCTACTAGAAATAGCATCTATTTCAACTCCAAGATCGTCTAATTTTTCTAAAATTTCAAGATGAAAAATTCCTCTTGCTACTCCGCCTGCTAATGCTATTTTTATATTTTTCCTTTTAAGACAGATAAATCAATGGCTTTTTATAGATAAAATCGAGCTTAAAATCATAAGTATAAATAAATTTAAACTAACACCTAGCCCAAAACTAAAAACTGCCGTTGTAGAGCTAAAAATGAGAGTAAAAAATGATAAAATAGAGGTAAAACTAGCAGCCATTATGCCAAAAATTCTCTCATCTTTATCTAAATTTTCATTTATCGCAAAAAGCATATAATCAATCCCTGCCGCACTTGCTAAAATAAATCCAAATAAAACAAATATATCTAAATTTAGCCCTAAAATCACAAAAACAATCACCGATAAAATAGAAGATAACAAAATCAAACTCACTATTTTTAGAGATAATTTAAAATTTAAAAAAACTCCAAGTGCAATAAAAGCCACAATCAATCCTGCAAATTTTATAAAAATAGCTTGAATTTTGATGGAATTTAAATTTTTATTAATATCAAAAATAAAATTCACATAAACTGCATTGTATTTTTGCAAAATTTCATCAAAATCTCTATTTTTTACAAAACTACTAGCTTTTATTATCTCTTTATCGCTCACAAAAAAATTTCTAATATCCATACCTAAAATTTTCAAGCTATTATTTAAATCCATAGTTTTAAAATCATAAATTTCTTTAAATTTACTATCTATTTCATCTTTTTGAAATCCTAAATTTTCATAAATTTTAATTATATTTGGATTTAAAGAGTGCTTTTTAAAATAATCTTTAATGTCATTTTGAGTTTTTATATCATTTATAAAATTTGTTATAAAAAATGGATTTTGAATTAATTTTTTTTCTTTTAATTCTAAAACAAGGGTGTTTGATAAAAATTTATCTACCAATAAAAAATCACTTTTTAAATCAAGCTCTTTACTAAAAATATACGAATCTTGCTCTAAATTTTGAGGTAATTTTATATAATTTTTTATATTATCATTTAAATTTACATTTAAAAAACTTATAAAAATAAGTAAAATTAATGCATAAATCAATAAAACTTTTATCTTGATTTTAGAGATAACTTTTATATAAAAATGAAATATTTTATTAAAAATATAGCTTTTTTTAAATTTTGCATTTCTTAAAATATCTGGAAAAATAAAATATGTAAATATGGATGAAAAAAATAGAGATGCAACAGAAATAAATGCAATTTCATGCAAAAATTTCATAGGTGATAAGAAAAATAGTAAATATCCGCTACTTGTTATCAAAAACGCTACAAAAAATATCTTATAGAAATTTAAAATTTTCTCTTTTTTATAATTTTTTTCTAAATTTGCACTCAAAAAATGCATAGCATAATCCACAATTAATCCTATAAGACTCGTAGATATAACAAGAGATAAAAAACTAACCTCATCAAAAATCAAAAGAGTCAATCCAAGTCCGCATATTAAAGAAAAGATCACTATTAATAAAATATAAAAAATTCTAAAATCCCCAAAAGCAAAAATCATAAACAAAAATGTCAAGCCTAAAGATAAAAGCCCTAATTTTAGGCTTTCATTTCGTGCTGTATCTTTTGCATAAAGATTATAAATTTGAGATGAATTTATATGAGTGTTTTTAAATTTTTTTATATCTTTATATAGATTGATTAATTTTTCTTCATCATAATCTTGATTTAATTTATAATTTAAAAGATAAAAATTTTGAGTTTTTAAAAAACCTGTCTCTATATCAAATTTAGTATTAGCCATCTTAGGTAAAGAAATCATAGAAAAAAAATCATCATTTATACTAAAATTTCTATTTATATCAAAAAGACTTTTTGCACTATTTTGAAAAAAATCAATACCTTTTGGCTCATCAATCCTTCTCTTATCAAAAAGCACTAATTTCAAATCATCAATTTTTTTCACACTATTTTTATCAAAAAGATCTGATTGTTTTATTAAAATATCAATTTTTTTTGCATCATCTCTATCTTTTACCAAAACACTAAAATCAAATTTGCTTGCCTCTTGCTGACTTTTTATGGCTAGTTTTGAAATGCTATTTATATTTAAATCCAACAAAGAAAAGATATCAGCATTAAATTTATGAAAATTTACAAAAATAGCACTGCCAAAAAATATAAAAATCGATAAAAAAAATATATACTTTTTCATTTTATATTAAAAAATTCATATATAGTTTTATCACCGTTAATCTCTTCTAAAACTATTTTTTCAACATACTTTTTACCATTAATGCGAATTTGGCTAAAAATTTTTGATAAAATTCCTTTTGGCAAAAGCAAAATTTCCCAATCATCTTTAAAAGAGATTTTATAATCAAAATTGGTCTTTAAATTTTCAAAATTCATAGTAAAAATGTTTAAAAATATATCGCCGTTAAAATTAGAATTAATTTTTTCAAATTTACCATTTCTAAGCTCAAAAACTCCATTCTTATCTACTCTTACAGATACCTGAAAAGGCTTTGTTAAATTTTGTTCAAAAGTTTCATCATAAATAGCAAATTTGCCATAAGCCACTATTGGATTTTTAAATGATTTTAAAATTTTTGTTTGATTAAACTCGCCGTGAATTTCTGAGAAATTTAATATTTTTTTAATCTTTTCTTCATCGCCTGCAAGACACATAAAGCTACAAAATAAAAAAATAATAACTTTTTTCATAACTCTCCTTTTATTAAATTTTGTAAAGTTTTTGGTGCAATAGTGCAAGTTTGCATATTTTTCATATCCACGCAAGCTTGATATGTTGTGGCTTTGCAAATTTTTTGACCAGACTTTGTAATTAAATATGAAAATTTTAAAAAACTTTCAATCTCTAAAAGCGTGATTAAAATTTCAAATTCATCCTTAAAAAACAGGGGCTGTATAAATTTAAAATCCATTTTTACTACAGGATAAGAAAAGCCCTCATCTCGCATTTTTTCATAATCATAACCAAGTTCGCTTAAAAATTTACACCTTGCACTTTCTAAAAATTTCACATAATTTCCATGCCAAACTACATTTAAGCTATCAACATCATAAAATTCTACCCTAAATTTATAAACTCTTCTCATCATCGCCCCAAAAATCAAAAAAATTAAACCACATAGTTGGATTTTCTCTAACTCTATCTTCTAATAAACTTATATATTTTAAAGCACATTTTTCAATGCTTTTCTTATCTAAAAAATCACAAATTTCATCCATCATAATCTCATATTTATTTTTATTTTTTACACACCAAAGTGCATTTATAGGACATTTTAAAAGATATGCTAGATAAAAAGACCCAAGAGGAAAGTCTGCATTTTGATTTAAAAATTTAGCGTTTATCATTTTATTTGATTTTAGAGGAATTCTATCACCCATTATGCAAAGATGGCCTCCATTATCTAAAAAATTCCTAAGTTCTATCATTCTTGCAACATCAAGTTCATCAACTTCAAAGATTTTAATCTTTTGCGAGCTTATTTTATTGATTAAATTATTAAAATTCATCATATTTTTATTATAGACTAAAATCGCTAATTTAACCTTATGTTTTGTCCTGCTTAAAGCTCTTGCGATCTCTATATTTCCATAATGGCTTGCTAAAATAATAGTTCCAGTTTTTGCATTGACTAAATTTTTTAAAATCAAATCTTTATCTTTTAATACCAAGTCTTTAAATTGAATTTTTCCTATCCAAACTGCCATTTTATCTATAATACTAATAGAAAAATTGTAAAAATTTAAAAAAGTATTTCTATTTTTAGAGTTTAAATTTTTATAAAATTTATCTATATTTTTTCGTTCATTTTTTGAAAAAATATAATAAAAAAAGCTTGCCATCAAAACGATAAATTTCAAGATAAAATTCGGTGTAAATTTAACTAAAAAAAGAGTTGTTTTTAGTAGAAATTTACTCCCTTTTTCTTTTTGATTATACCAACTCATTTTTTATCTTCTTATATATAAATTTAGGTAAAGAAAAAAAGCATCTTGCATGCATTTTGCTTATTAAAAAATTATCTCTTAACATCTTAAAATGCGATATAGAATCGTAATTTATATCAACCTCAATCCACTTAAATTTATATCCCATTTTATAGTAATTTATCAAAATTTCAATATCAAACTCCATTCTATTTGATTTTGTTTTTAAAATCACTTTATTATTTATCGGATAAATTCTCATACCTATCATAAAATCTTCAAAGTGCCCACCAAGAGTATTGATATATCCCCAAAAATTTGTAATTTTTCGTCCATAAATTCTTGATTTTGGAGCTGTTTTGTCATATTTTCCATACCCGCAAATTATTGATTTTTTATCATTTTTGTAAATTTCTAAAAATTTATCTATTTTATTTAAATCGTGTTGCATATCTGCATCTATTTGAAAAGCGTGAGTAAAACCATTTTTTAAAGCATACTCAAAACCAGTTTTTAAAGCCCTGCCCTTGCCTTCATTTTGACTATGAGTTAATATATCTATCCCAAGAGCTTCTAAAACATCTTTATCGCTACTTCCATCATCGATTAAAATTATATGAATTTGATATGATTTTAATCTATCAACCAAAATTTTAATCTTTTGAGGATGATTATAATACGGCACTAAAAAGCAAATTTTATCCAAATCTCATCCTTCCACTAGCATATATCTTCTCATCATCAAAAATTTCAAAATTTACTAAATTTTCACCATCTTTTAATGATAAAAATACTTTTTGCATAGGTCTTAAAATAGCTGTAAATTTAATATTTTCTATACTTTTTATCTTTAAAATATCAATTTTTTTCATCCTCAAAGCTTCATAAACAAAACCAAGCTCAATAAAACCAGGTGTGATAGGAAAAGTGTTGAAATGTCCTTCATAAAAAAATAGATCTTCGCTAGTAAAAATTTCAAATAAGCCATCTTGTTCAATCTCTTTTAATTCAGGTTTTTTTACCTTATTATACTCATTTAAAAAATCTTTTTTTGTAAATTTTCCATTTGAATTTAAGGCTATTTTTGAGGTTATTTTAAAATATCTAATATTAGTTTTAAATTTATCTTTTGTGTATGATTTAAGCTCATTTGAGACTCTTTTTTTGCCACCTTTTAGATAAGCAATCTTGCCCTTATCGCTAAGTGAAATTAAGGCTGAAATTCTGTTATTTCCTTCCAATAACTCGCACTTTGCATCATTTACAAAATCGTGGGTTTTAAGTAAATTTTCAGCTCCATCTAAACTAAAACGCATATCATTTAGCTTAACAATTCTATCATACCTACCAAGAAGAGTTATTTTATCTCCATCTAAATTTGCCATATCACTACTTAAAAAATTATCGCACCATGGTGAATTTATCAACAATCTATCATCTTGAGAAATTTTTAAATCCACGCCCTTAAAAGCATAAAATTGATTGTCTAAATTCCTAGCTATTACGCCAGTTTCTGTACTTCCATAAATTTCTATAACATTCATATTAAATATAGTTTTTAAATTTAACATAACACTATCTTTCAATTTCGAGCCAGCAGTAATTGAGCAAATTAAATCTTTTAAATTCTTCAACTCTGATTTTTGAGATAAGATGTTTAATACAGTTGGAGAAGTTATAAAAACTCCATTTGAAAAGTCTATATCTTGCATAATCTCTGGATAATTTAATAAAAAAGAGTGGATTTTACCGCCGCTAATTAGTGGTAAAAATACTTTAAAAGTAAGACCAAACATGTTTAAATGACTCACGCTTGAGAAAAATGTAGGATTTTTTAAATTTAGAAATTCTTGTAAACAAACAGCTTCTAAAAGCATTTGCTTAATACTCTTTTTAATCAACTTTGGCTCGCCACTGCTTCCAGAAGTTTTTAAATAAAACTCATAATTTTCATTGAAATTTAGGCTATTTTGACCACAAGAAGCCTTCATTGTTTTTAAATTTTTATCATCTACAACAAAAGAGATGTTATTATTTAAATAACTCTTAACATTTGCATGCATACAACCAAAAAAACAAACAAAAAAATTATAAATATTATCTAAATTTAAAGATAGCTCTTTTATATTATTTATATTTAAAAACTCGCTAAATTCTAGTGCTTGCTTTTCAAAATCACTGTAATTTTTCTCTTCTTGTATGAAAAATATATTTTTATTAATCAATTTTTATAAACACCTTTCTATATAAAATCTCTCCAAAAAATAGAATAAAAACCAAAACATAGCTTATAAAGCCGCAATAAATCGCCCAAAATTTTTCATTCACAAAAAATAACAAAAAACTAAATAATCCATTTATTATAAAAAATAAACACCAAATTTTAGTTAAATTTCTTGTATAAATAACGCCTTTTTGTGGTAAATTTGGCTCTTTGATTTTGGCAAATTTGGTAATTATGCTTTCATTTTTTAAGCTTATAAAAAAAACTAAAAACATAGCTAAATTCATAAGCACAGGATAAAAAAATGCAAACTTTCTAAAAAAAGCTATAAAGATAAAAAATAAAGATACTAAAAAATAGCAATATTTTTTATCAAAATACGCTTTTAAGCCCCAAAATAAAGCTAGAAAAAATGCAATCTCTAATAAAAATTCACTCTTAAAAACAATTCCAAAAGGGTATAAAACACTAAAAATACTTAAAAGTATTTGATTAACTAACCTTAGATGAAACCGCTTCAACTATATCTCCAAGTGTTTTTACATTTTTAAAATCATTTGGCTCTAGTCTATAACCAGTTTTTTTCTTAATACTATCGATTAAATCAATCGCATCAATACTATCAATATCTAAATCTTCATAAATTTTTGCTTCAAGTGTAATATTTGACTCTTCTAACTCAAAAAGTTCAACTAAATTTGTTTTTAAAATTTCAAAAATTTCATTTTTATTCATTATTTTGTCCTATTTTTTTCTATAAATTCGCTTAATGTTTTAACATTTTGAAAAATTTCTTTTAAATTAGAATTTTTAGAATCCAATTGTATGCCATAAACTTTTGATATACTAAGTCCAAGTTCTAGTGCATCAACACTATCAAGCCCTAAACCATCATTAAACAAAGGCTCATTTTCATCTATATCAGACGGACTCATATCCTCTAAATTTAAACTCTTTATAATAAAATTTTTAACTTCTTCAATCATCTTATCTCCTTTTTATAAAATTTATTTATCTCTTCATTTAATTTTCTAGTTCTTATGGTATCGATCTTATCGCTTTCAAATTTAGATAGCTCAATTTTATCTTTGATGCTAAATTTATATACAATTTTCTCTTTAGGGGTTTCATACCATTTTTGATCTTTTCTTAAACTCAATGGATTCATTTCAAGAGTTACCAAAATCAAATTCTTAGCACCTCTTACAGCTATATAAAACGCACCTTTTTGCATATAAATTTCATCTTTTGTTCTGCTTCCTTCTGGAAAAACCACTAAATTTTCTCCATTTTTTAAAACATCTATACATTTATTTAGAAAGTTGCTATCGTTTGAGTTAGTGATATATCCGCTAGATTTTATCGCTGGATATAGAAATATATTTTTCCTCAAACCACTCTTTACAACACAATTTACACCCTTTATATTTGATAAGAAAAATACAACATCAAGCAAAGATGGGTGATTGCAAATAATCATAGATGAAGATGTTTTGATACCTTTTAAAATCTCTTTATTTGATTTTTGATATCCTAAAATTTCAGTAAAAAACAGAAAAAGCCTCCAAGAGTGCCTAACTAAAAATCTACTAAAATTTTGAACTTTGTTAAATTTATAAAGCCTTAAAAGCAAAATAGGAATAAAAATTAAATTTCCAATCATACATATAAAACCAAATACAAAAAACAAAAAACCAACTAAAAAAATTCTAAAAGCCATCATAAAAATTTCCATCTATAGCCAATCTCTCTTCCACTCCAAGAAAAATCTTTGCCAAAATTTTCTCTAAAATTCTCCAAATTTACTAAATTAGATATAATTTTTTCTTGCGATATTTCTAAAGATATGGAATTTCCACTTTTTATAATAAAACTAGAACTATAAAACTCATCACTAAATGGAACTTCTTCATAGCAAATCACGCAAATTTCATTAAATTCTAAAAGTTTAGAATAAGCACAAATCACCGCATCTTCTACTAAATTTTCAGAGCTGATTGCAAAAAGTGGCGAATGAATTTCATGTTTTATAAAAAATGTTGCTAAAGCTGAGTTTAAAACAGATAATGAAAACGAAGTCGGAGAAACACTATTTGTCAAACTAAGCCCACTAAGTAAATTTAAACATCTATGAAATTCTCCATAATTTGATGCAAATACACAAGGCATATTAAATTTAACACTGTTTTTAATAAGTGTATAAATACATTTTGATGGAATGCTTAGACGCCTCTTTTGAAGCGGATTTAAACCATTAAGATTAAAACCGCTTTTAAAATCGCAAAAATTTAAATCTAAAATTTCAAATTTCATTACTTTGCAATATCTCCACGTAAAGTAACTCCAGCCATCAAAGCTCCAGCACCGCATTGAAATTCTGTCTTGCTATTAAAATGCTGTTTTTTATAATATCCTGTTAAATTTACAACCTTTGTACCGCCTTCTTGAATTGCTCTATTTTGAAAAGTTTTTAAAGCTGAAAGTAATGCCCAAATGCAAGCTTCTTCATCTGTTTTATTAAAAGAATTTGTTTTTTTATTTGATTGAAGCCCTGCTTTTATGATATTTGCTTTTGTTCCGCTACCAAAACTAAGTTTTATTTTTGGATCTAAAACCTCTTTTGCTTTAGGAGAATTTAAAGCTTTATCTAACGAAATATGTAAAATATCATCCTTTGCATTCAATCCGCTAAAAGCCATTAAAATAGCTAAAACTAAAAATTTTTTCATCTCTATCCTTTCAAATAAAATTTCCTTTTAAATCTACTGCAATTACAATTTTTCCAACTGCACACTGAAATTTATCTTTACTATCAAAAATTTGTCTTTTAAAAAAGCCTTGTAAATTTACAACTTTTGATTTCCCTCTAGCTATAGCCTCATTTTGAAAATCTCTTAAAGTCGATATAAAAACATATTGGCAAACTTCTTTGTAAGAATCTTTTTTTGCTTGTTTTTTATCATATTTTTAAAAAAATGAGTACTTCTTTGTGTTAAAACAGCGGCTTCTCTCTCATCTAAATCGTACTTTTGTGAAAATTCTAACCCTATTTCATCTACCAACATCTTCTTTGCAAAATTAGATTTCAGTGCTTCATCTATATCATGATAAAAAATCAAATCTTTTGCATAAGACGTCAAAGACCCAAAAACCATTAAAATAGCTAAAACTAAATTTTTTTTCATTATATCCTTCATTTAAAATTTCCTTTTAAAATAACTCTTGTTATCATATTTCCTATTATGCATTGAAATTCATCTTTGCTATCAAATGTTTGATTTTGAAAAAATCCTTGCAAATTCACTACACTTTTTGCACCTCTAACCTTTGCTTCACTTTCAAATTCTCTGAGTGTGGTTATAAACACATACTGACACGATGTTTTATAGTCTTTATCTATTATCTTCAATCCTTTTGTTTTAGAATCAAATTTTTTTCTATATTTATTTGAACTTTTTGATAAAACTAACGGTTTTTCATCTATATCGTAAGTCTTTGAAAACTCAAAATTAACGCTATTATCTAGCATCTTCTTGGCAAATTCTGAGTTTAGTGCTTCGTTTATATTGTGATTAAAAAATCTATCTTTTGCGTTTAAAGCACTAAAACCAAAAGCCATTAAAATAGCTAAAACTAAAAATTTTTTCATCTCTATCCTTTCAATTAAAATCCATTAAATTTTTTAAAAATCAAGCTAGTATTTACCCCACCAAATGCAAAATTATTACTCATAACATAATTAGTTTTAATATTAGTTATCTCTCTTAAATAGTTTAGTTTTGCACAATTTTCATCTAAATTTACCAAATTTATAGTAGGAAAAAACATCTCATCTCTCATCATCTCTATACTAAAAATAGCCTCCAATCCACCACAAGCACCAAGAGTATGGCCTAAATAACTTTTTGTACTTGATATAGCGATATTCTCGCCAAAAAGCTCATTTGTAGCCTTTGTCTCTGCCATATCACCTAAAGTTGTAGCTGTAGCATGAGCATTGATATAGCCTATATCCTTAGGCTGTAAATTTGCTGATTTTAAGGCTAAAATCATAGCTTCTTTCATTGTTTTTGAATTTGGCTGAGTTATATGAGTGCCATCACTTGTACTTCCAAAACCAACTAACTCAGCAATTGGCGTAATACCTCTTTGTAAAACGCTCTTTTGGCTCTCTAGAATTAAATACCCTGCACCCTCACCCAAAACCAAACCATCTCTATTTTTATCAAAAGGCGATGGAGTTAAATTTGGAGTGTTATTTTTACAACTTGTTGCATATAGTGTGTCAAAAACATAAGCTTCACTTGGACATAACTCTTCTGCCCCACCAGCTATCATCATATCTATAAGTCCGTATCTTATGGCCTCAAATGAGTATCCAATTGCATGGCTTGCTGAAGTGCAAGCAGAAGAAGTTGGGATAATCCTACCTTTTAATCCATAAAAAAGAGATATATTTGCAGCTGTAGTGTGTGGCATCATTTTTATATACGTATTTGCATTGCAATCACTTTGACCATTCAATAAAAGTCTTGCCATAGAAGCAACAGCGTCTGTGCTACCTGTACTTGAACCGCTCGCAACACCCATCCTTCCATCTTTTATCTCTTTTTTTATGCCTTCTTTATCTACTAAATTTGCTAAATTTAAAGCCATACCGCTTGCATCTACGCTAAATTCACTCACCCTTCCCATACTTCTAGTTTGTTTTCTTGACCACTCTTTTGGATGAGAGTAGTTTAAAATCGGTGCTCCAAGACGAGTATTTAAATCCCTATATTGCTCCCAATCATTCATAAATATAACCGCATTTTTACCATTCTCAAAAGCTGTTTTATTCTCACTCCACGACTTTCCAAAAGCACTTATTAAGCCATAACCAGTTACAAAAACTCTATTCATAAATATCCCTCATATCATTCCGCCATTTACGCCAATAACTTGCTTTGTTATATAACTAGCCTCATCGCTCAATAAAAAATTTACAAGCCCACTCACTTCACTAGCTTCACCAAATCTTCGCATCGGAATCATCTTTTTAATCTCATCCAGAGGTAAATTTTCATCAATCATATCAGTTTTTATAAGTCCAGGTGCTATGACATTTACTGTTATATTTCTACTAGCAAGTTCTATCGCCAATGACTTAGAAGCTCCAATAAGCCCAGCTTTGCTAGCTGCATAATTACTTTGGCCACGATTTCCTAAGATTCCACTAACTGAGCTAATCACAATAATTCTTCCTTGCTTTGCTCTTGCCATCGGCATAATAAGAGGATTTAAAACATTATAAAAACTTCCTAAATTTGTATTTATAACCCCATTCCAATCATCAACACTAAGTGCTGCAAAAGTCGCATCATTGGCAATACCTGCATTTAAAATAACTCCATAAAACGGCTCGCTAAATTTATCCAACACCTCTTTTGCTTCTTCAAAATTTCCAACATCAAAAGTTATAAATTCGCTCTTTAACTCATCTGCTAAATTTAGTAAATTTAAACTCTTTGTCTTGCCATGCAAAATAACATCATATCCGTTTAATTTTAGTTTTTTGGCTATCTCACGCCCTATTCCACGACTTGATCCTGTGATTAAAACTTTACGCATTTTTTATCTCCGCTAATTTTTCTTTATTTGGATTAAAAACACTAATACTAGCTTTTGCAACTAAAATTTTATCCAAATAACATTTACAATCATACACTCCAAAACCACTCTCATCTTGGATTGAAAGTTTGGCATCAATTAAAATTTCATCGCCTATTTCCAAAAACGGTTTTAGAATTTCAAATTTCCTGCATCCAATCAAAAAAGCCACATCATTAGCACTTGTTTTGTCATTACAACTTTTATAAACTCCTAAACTTTGAGCCATAATCTCTATAAGCTGAAAAGATAAAAATTTGCCATCATTTATAAAAGGTGAATTTTTAATGACACTTTTAGTTATTATCGAAACATCATCTACAAAAACAACCTCATCAACTAAAACCATAACTCCGCTATGTGGGATTAAATTTTTTACATCATACATAACTTTTTCCTACTAAAATTCCAGCATTATCACCACCAAAAGCAAATGAAAGCGATATAGCATTATTTACTTTTAGCTTCTCAGGTAAAGATAGGAGATTAAATTTATCCAAACTTCCATCAATCTCATATCCATCATAAAATGGTAAAATTTCTTCATTTTCTAAAAATTTTATACAAATTCCAGTCTCAATCGCACCAGCAGCACCCAAAGTATGTCCAATAATGTGTTTTATGCCACTTGACTTTGTGTTTGAAAGAGTTTGATTTAAGACTGCTGCCTCCATCTCATCATTTATTAAAGTCCCTGTGGCGTGTAAATTTACATATTCAACTTTTTGATCTTCTAAAGCTTTTAGTAAATTTAAAACTATTTTTGTTTGAAAAAGCCCATCTTTTCTTGGTGTTGTGATATGAAAAGCATCGCAATTATTTTCAAATCCCTTTATTACAAAATCACTTATCTCATCGCAACTAAGTAACATAAAGCATCCTCCTTCGCCCAAATTTGTACCATTTCTATCTTTTCCAAATGGTTTAATCAAATCATCAGAAAGTATCGATAAACTTTTAAATCCAAAAAGAGTAAGAGTGTTTAAGCTATCAACTCCACCAACAATCACAGCTTTACAAATTCCGCTTTTTATTAAATTTACCCCTTCATTTATCGCTTTTAATCCAGATGTACAAGCAGTTGATATGCTATAAGCTACATTTTGTAAATTAAACATTTGTTTAATAAAAACAGCAGGATTGAAAAGTGCATTTTTATTTACACAAAATTTTGCTCTATCTAAATTTCCATTTTCTAACGTTTTAAAATTTTCTTCAACTCCACTTGTTGTCGTGCCTACAACTACGCCCACTCTATCTCTTCCAAATTTTTTAATAGCTTTTTGTATCTCGCTCTCTAACGACAAAACGACATTAAAAGCTATTTGATTTGTCCTTGTTTGTAACCAATCATTAAATTTAGATGGTATATTTTCTAAATTTTGAGTGATTTTTCCTACCATAAATTTTTGATTTAAATAACTAAATTTTTGTATATGTGTCTGGTTTAAACTTATACTTTTTAATAAAGCCTTTTCATCTCCAGCTGCCGATAAAATCGATGGTCTTGATATATAAATTTTCAAATTTCATTAACCTTGCAAAATAATTTTTTACCACTGTAAATATGGTATTTTTTATCTTCTTTTATCATTTTTAAAATTTCATAAAATAGCTCATCATATTTTGATGATGGCGGTAGAAATTTTGCATTTGTAAATTTAGAATTCATAAAATTTCTACTCACAATAGGAGTAAATAAAGAATCAAATAGCGAAAAATTTCTACCATTATTGCTTACTAAAAGTGTAAAATTTTGATTATCACATTCTAAAAAAAATCTTTTTTCTTCAAATTTTAATTCCAAATTTGGAAATTTCAAACCACAAGATGATAAGCAAAAAAATATGATAATAAAAAAAATAAACTTCAAAATACTCATAAATTCCTAACAATATCCACGCAAAGCGTGCAATGCTTCATTTGATTTTACAACAAATGGGTTGGTTTTATCCCATGCATAGCCCGCCAAAATAGAGCTAATTTTTCTCTTAACTTCATAATTTTGATTTTTGGTATAAATAATATCTTGAAAACTTCCATCATACCAGCCCTCAACATAACTCCTAAAGCAATCAACTCCAATCATAAGCTCATCTTCGTATTCTTTTTTAAAATCAACATTTTCATTTCTTAATTTTTTTGTAATGCATTTTGCTGCTAAACTAGCTGATTTAAAAGCAATGGTAACTCCACTACTAAAAACAGGATCCAAAAATTCACTTGCATTACCTAAAAGAATAAATCTATCTCCATAAAGTTTACTAACGTTTTTAGAATACTCTTTTATACTTTTTACATCTTGTTGCCATTTGGCGTTATTTAAAAGTCGTTTTAAAATAGGTGCATCATAAACGTGTTTTATCAAAGTCTGTCTATCATCTAAATTTAAATTTAAAAATTTATCCTCGCCAACAACTCCAATACTAGAAATTCCATCACTAAAAGGTATGAGCCAATACCAAATTTTTCTATTTTCTGGATGTGTTGTGATGAGAATTTTATTTCTATCATAAAGTGGCTCACTTATATTATCAAATATATGCGTAAAATACGCTTTTTTAGGGCTTAGATTGCTTTTAATTTCTAAATTTAGCAGAGTTGGCAAAAATCTTCCATATCCACTAGCATCAACTATAAATTTAGCTCTAATATCGCCACTTTTTGAGTATGCTATAACAAAATTTTCACTAAATTTAACATCATCTATCTTATAATCAAACTCAACATTTACACCTTGTTTAATAGCTTCATCAATCAAAAGTTTATCAAAATCAGCTCTTTTAACTTGAAATGTAGTACCAAATCCATCGCTAAATTTATCACAAAAATCAAAATAAGTATATTGATCTTTAAAGCTAAAAGCAGCTCCGTTTTTATATTGATAACTAGCATTTAAAACTGCATTTAAAAAACCAGCTTCTTCTAAAAATGTCATACAATGAGGAAGAAGGCTCTCACCTATAACAAAACGCGGAAATTTAGCCTTATCAACACACTTCACGCTGAAGCCATTTTTATGCAAAATCGCACTAACCAAAGAGCCACTAGGACCAGCACCTATTATTAAAATATCAACATCTATCATAACTTTTCTTTAAAATCCAAATTAAAGCCAAATTATACTAAAAACTGTTTAAATTAAACTAAATAATGATTTTAAAATACAACAGTAATTAAAAAATTAAATTTTTTGATATGAAATTTATAGATATCATTATCAAAATAACTAACTTTTTTAAAATCACTGAAATTTAAATTTTTATATTTCAAAATAGCTTCTTTAGTTGTAAAAATTTTATAAAAAGTTAAAATTTTATCATCGCAATCATAAAAAAAATTTTTCTCTTCTTGAGTAAAGCAAAACTCAACTATAGAGTTAAAATTTCTACTTTTTAACTCTTCCATATCTATACCAATTTTCTTTTTGGAAATGCCAATCACGCTAAATTTGCTCTTGTGGGATATAAAAATATCTCTTTTTTTAAGCTTAAATTTTAACCATCTAGAAGATAAAAAACTCGGATTTTTAATCAAATTTGGAGATTTTTTTACTCGCCTTTTATCTCTTCTATCTAAATTTTTAAAAGAAATTTTATCTGTTTTGTTTCCAAAATATAAATAAATTTGATTTTTCATTTTTTGATTATCACTATTTTGAACTTAAATTTCATTTAATTTTATAAAATTTTAGATAAAATATTGCATTTTAAATTTTAAGTAGGAATTTTATGAAAAAAAATATTAGAAATTTTAGCATTATAGCTCATATCGATCACGGAAAAAGCACGCTTGCAGATAGAATCATTCAAGAATGCGGAGCAGTAAGCGATAGACAAATGAGCAATCAAGTTATGGATAATATGGATATTGAAAAAGAGCGAGGAATTACTATAAAAGCTCAATCTGTTCGCTTAGATTATGAATTAAATGGTGAAAAATATATCATAAATTTAATCGACACTCCAGGACATGTTGATTTTAGTTATGAAGTTAGTAGAAGTTTGGCAAGCTGTGAGGGGGCTTTACTTGTTGTAGATGCTGCACAAGGGGTTCAAGCTCAAACTATTGCAAATGTCTATATAGCACTTGAACATAATCTTGAAATAATCCCTGTTTTAAATAAAATCGATCTTCTAGCTGCAAATCCTGATAAAGTAAAAGATGAGATTGAACACATTATAGGTCTTGATTGCAGTGATTCTGTAATGGTTAGTGCAAAAACAGGGCTAGGCATAAAAGATTTAATTGAAGCTATTATCAAAAAAATTCCAGAACCAAAAACAGATGATACAAAACCACTCAAAGCCTTGATTTACGATAGTTGGTTTGATAATTATTTAGGTGCTTTAGCTTTAGTTAGAATTTATGATGGAATGGTAAAAAAAGGAGATGATGTCCTAATAATGAGCACAAACGAACGCCACGAAGTTTTAGATCTTATGTATCCAAATCCAATCTCTCCAATCAAAACAAAAGAGATTAAAAGCGGTGAAGTTGGCATAATAGTTTTAGGACTTAAAAATGTAGGTGATATAAGAGTTGGCGATACAATAACTTGTGCTAGCAATAAAGCTTTAGAGCCGATTTCAGGCTTTGAAGAGGCAAAATCTTTTGTATTTGCAGGAATTTATCCAATAGAAACTGATAAATTTGAAGATTTAAGAGATGCTTTAGATAAACTAAAATTAAATGATAGTTCTATTAGCTACGAACCTGAAACTTCAGCAGCACTTGGTTTTGGATTTAGGGTCGGATTTTTAGGGCTTTTACATATGGATGTTATAAAAGAGCGGCTTGAGAGAGAATTTAATCTTGATTTGATTGCAACTGCACCAAGTGTAACTTATGAGATAGTTTGCACAAATAATGATAAAATTTTAGTTACAAATCCTAGTCAAATGCCATCTAGTGATAAAATAGCTGAAATTTTTGAACCATACGTTAAAGCTACCATTATAACACCAAGTGAATTTTTAGGAAATATAATAACTTTAGTAAATAATAGAAGAGCTATCCAAACCAAAATGGATTACATTACTGAAACTAGAGTTCTTTTAGAATACGATATCCCTTTAAATGAAATAGTTATGGATTTTTACGATAAACTAAAATCATGCACAAAAGGATATGCGAGCTTTGATTATGAAATAAGTGATTATAGAAGTGGAGATTTAATAAAACTAGATGTTAGAGTAGCTGGTGAAGTTGTGGATGCTTTATCTATCATCGTTCCCAAAACAAAGGCTGAGAGTAAAGGGCGAGAGTTGGTAAAAGCAATGAAAGAAATCGTTCCGAGGCAACTTTTTGAAGTTGCTATTCAAGCAAGTATTGGAAATAAAATAATTGCAAGAGAGACCGTTAAATCAATGGGCAAAAATGTTACTGCAAAATGCTATGGTGGAGATATCACAAGAAAAAGAAAGCTTTTAGAAAAACAAAAAGAGGGTAAAAAAAGAATGAAACAAGTTGGTAAGGTAAATTTACCAAGTGAAGCGTTTTTGAGTGTGCTTAAGATTGATTAAAAGGGCGAAAATGTGGGAAATAAATGATGAAATTACATTTTTTAAAAACGCATTAGAATCAAATTTTGCTAACAAAAAAGATATTTTTTACGAGATAGACGGCGAGTTTTTCGCCTATATTCCTAAAAAAGAAAAACGAAGCTTTCCAACTTTACAATCAAGAAATTCACTTATTGGAAAATACACTGAAATTTGGTGTCAAAAGCTATTTAAAAAAATTGCACAAAAATTTGGCTTATTTGCAATAAATGGCGTAATATGCGAGGAGATAGGATTAATTCCATCTTCTAGGGCTGATTTGGCTTTTTGTTCTAAAGATAGCATAATCCAAAAACCAAAAGATATAAAAATTATCTTTGAAATAAAAATGAGTATAGTAAATAACTATAAATTATTAGGTAAAAATATAGAATTTATTGGGGATTATAAAACACACAAGGCACTTCCATCTTTAATCCGCTCTGATAGTGTTTTAAAAGCTATTGGAAAATCGGTAAATATTAGAGTAAGTTCGCCAAAAGCAAATCAAATTCCAATAGTTATTTTAGGAAATACTCATCTTAGCGATAATTATATGGCTAAAGTTGATTATTTAGGGCAAAGTGGGGTTTTACAACAAATTTTATCTTTAAATCCAAATTTAGATATTGTAAAAAATTCAAATTTAGGGTATTTTAGAACAATTAAAAATACACTTGAATTAGAAAATATTATAGAAAAAATATTAGCTCATGATTTAACTTATTTTTCAGCTATGATTAGTAAGGAAAAATTAGCTAAACTTATTAAAAATTCTGCTTTACAAAAAGATGAAATTTCAATTGCAAACTATTTTTTAGATTTCATAAAGGATGCAAAAATATGAGTACGACACAAACTTCATCATTTGGCTCAAGTGGTAGAATCGGACATAATTCAGAAAAATTTTATAACACAAGACTATATCAAAATATGAATATAAAAATTTCAAATGATAAGATAGAAAACAAAATAAAAGATGAAAATTTAAACCAAATTTTTGCTCACTCTTGCGAAAATATGCACGAACTACCAGATTCAAGCGTTCATTTAGTAATCACATCTCCGCCGTATAATGTTAGCAAAGATTATGATGAAAATTTAAGTTTAAAAGAGTATATGGAGCTTTTAAAAATCGTTTTTAATGAGTGTTTTAGAGTGCTTGTTGATGGCGGAAGAGCTTGTATAAATATCGCAAATGTTGGTAGAAAACCTTATATTCCATTAACTTTTTATGTTTATCAAATAATGTTTGAAATTGGCTTTTTATCTCGCGGAGAAATTATTTGGGATAAAGGAGCAAGTAGTGGAGTTTCTTTGGCTTGGGGAAGTTTTAAAAGTGCTAGCAATCCAGTTTTAAGAGATGTTCATGAGTATATTTTGGTTTTTAGCAAAAATGATTTTAAAAGAGATAAAAATAAAAAAAATGATAGTATAAGTAAAGAAAATTTTATGTCTTATACAAAATCAATTTGGCAATTTAGCACAGCAAGTGCCAAAAAAATCGGACATCCAGCGCCATTTCCAGTTGAACTTCCAAATAGATTAATCGAACTTTATAGTTTTGAAAATGACATAGTTTTAGATCCATTTATGGGAAGCGGTACTACAGCTATTTCAGCATATAATTTAAAAAGAAATTTTGTAGGCTATGAGATAAATGAAGAGTATATCAAAATTGCTCAAAATAGGCTAAATGATGCAAAAAATAGTCTTTTTATTTGAAATTAAAGGATAAATTTGAGTTTTACTTTTATTGATTTATTTGCTGGAATTGGTGGGTTTAGCTTGATTCTTAAAAAGTTTGTCAATACTTTAAAATTTAGTATTGAGAAAAAACTTATGTCAAATAAACACGAAAACTACGAAATTCTAAAGCAGATAAAAGAATATCATTTAAAGGAAGAAATATACTAAATTTAGATAAATAAAATAAAAATAATTGCATTTTATCTATTCATAAAGTAAGTAAAATTTTAAGTTTTTAAATGACTAAAAGACGAAGATAAGCTTAATTTAAAAGATAAATTTATGCCATACATAAACATAAAAATCACTAAAGAAAATAATGAACCTACAAAAGAGCAAAAAGCACTTTTAATTGAGATCATTACAAATTTAGTTAGTGAAGTTCTAGGTAGAAATAAAGCCTTAACTGCTGTTATTATAGATGATATAGAAACTGATAAATGCTAAATTGGTGATAAAACCATCTTTAAAAAATAATTTAGTAAAGATTTTGCCATAAAAGTTGCTAAAAACTAAACACTCCTTTTTATAATTTAGTTCAAAAAATAGCACAAAAATCCAAGTAAAAGAGTATGCAAAATTCATACAAAACAGGCCAATAATTTAAATGGAGTCTATCAAATTAACACATTAGAATTAAAAGATAAAAATTTGCAAAATAAAACGCTCTTTTAATAGATGATTAAGATCATAGGCGAAATTCTAAAAAAAATGGAATCAAAGAAGTTTATCCAGCCACCTTAAGCTAATCATCAAGGAGTTAAAATTCTAAAGAGATTTTACTTTTAACCTGTAAATTTAGCAAAAAAGGGATGTTTTAAATCCGCTAGAGTATCATAAATTTGCAAATATAATATACAAAACTTACTATCCAAAAGATTTATTTAGCTCTAAACAGGATAAAATTTTAAATCTTTTGGATGATGATTTAAAAATAAAATTAAAACTTTGATATTAGATATGGCTTTATATTTTTATAAGCTAAATTCTTTTGGTATAAAAATTATAACAAGGGCTAAGAATTATCCAAAAAATTTAAAAAAATATCAAAATTTAGCTATTCTATATAGAATATGCTAGAAATTTAGATATATTAAACAACGTACAAAATATTGGAATTTATATCGATAAAAATCGCATTGAGAAATTTCAAAAATGTAATTTTTTAATCGTAAAAGATATTTTTAATTTAAAAGAGTTAAGGCTATTTTTAAATAATACATTAAAGCACAAAGTAGCTTGACTTACTATCCATTACAAAAATAATTAAATATAAATTCAAATAATTTATATTAAGAAACATTGAATTATTGCACTAATAAGCAAAAATATTTATAGATGTTTGCAAAAGTAAATTTAGAGAAAATTCCTAAATTTACTTGCTAAGTTGTTTATCTTGTCCATATTTTGGAGAATAAGGACCAAAAAGTATGCAATCATTACAATTGGTTGCAAAAAGCATAGCATTGGCATAAGATGATAAATTATATCCAGCATCAGAAACTGTATTTGCTATTTGAGAAACCGCTGCAGTTATTAGCATTCCTAAAATTCCTTGATTACCACTGCTTGAGTTTTCGCTAACTATAACTCGTTTTTCCCAAATTTGTTGTGATGTTTTTAAATCGATAAGCCTAGCATTTGCTTGAACTGTAGTGGAACTATTTAAAATAGCGTAAGATGAGCCATATTTTTCAATATTTATATACAATGCCGCGTCCGCTCCAAAAATTTCTCTTAATTTAGATATTGAAATATTTGCTATATCGCTTGCTTCATAAACTCCGTTATTTTTAAATGTATCATTTACTAATGCTACAGGAAAAACATAATACCCAGCTTCACTTAAAGGCATAATAGCTTGAGATAAAACAGCTGCTGGACCTTTAACTTCAATAGATTCATTTGTTGGCATTACAACCAAAATCGAACGTGGTTTTGAGTTTAAGAAATTTGAATAATCGTAAATTTCAGGCTGTTTTGCACATCCTGTAAAAAATGCAATAATAAAAAAAGATAAAAACGCTATTTTATTTCTCATTTTTAATCCTTTTATTTTGAGATTTTAAAAACTCAATATAAGCTTTTGATTCTGGAAAAAGTTTTGCTTCTTGATTTAGATAATAAATAGATTTTGAGCTATTTCCTAAATTTGAGTATAAAAGTCCTAAATGAGCATTGACTCCAGGAGGAACTTTTTTGCCATTTTTGTCAGCATTTTTTATTAAATTTTCAAGATTTAAAATTTGAGAATTTATATCACCTTCTTGATTTAAATAATCATAAATTGATTTTGAATATGAAGCTTCCCAATGATAAACACTCTCTTGTTTAGTAGCACAACCAGTAAAAAGTAAAACAAAAAAAGCAAAAAACACAAATCTTATCATTTAATCTTCCAAGTTCCATTATCTATGAGTTTTGATAAATTATTTACAGCCTCATTTATTGACAAGCTTAAAACTTTACCATTTAAAGTTGAATCATAACCGCTAGTTCCACCAAATCCAACAACTTCTCTACTTGACAACTCATATTCTCCAGCCCCTTGAGCTGACGCTATAACTTCTGAAGTTTCAACATCTACTACATTTAAATTTACTTTTGAATATGCAACTTGAGTTTTACCTTTACCTAAAATTCCAAATAATTGATGATCGCCATGCGTTTTTCTTCCAAACTCAACAACATCGCCAGTTATAACATATCTTGCACCTTTTAAATTTTGAGCTTTTTTGCTAATGTCGCTTTCTTGCTTGATAACTTTTAAATTTGATCTATCTAAAACGCTAAATCTAGCACTTTGTTGTAAACTCGTGATAAGTATCGTTTGAGCTTGATTTCCAAGTCTATCTTCACCATCGCTAAAAATTCCGTTATTATAAGAACTTTGATTACTAAATCTACCTATTGAAACAGCTACTTTTTCTCCGTAATAAGGGGTATTTGCTACTTCAACTTTTGGAACATTTATTGCCCTTGATTTTTCTGATGCACAACCACTAAACACTACGCTAGCAACGAAAATATATAGAAAAAATCTTAGTTTTTTCATGATTCTCTCCTTGAATAAAAATTTAAGCACTATTTTATACTTTTATAGCTTAAAATTTAATTATTTATTTGATATAATTTTTTTTAAAAAAAGATGAAATTTTATATCAAAACAATTCATACTATTTTAATTTATATTGATGTAATAAAAATAGATAAATAATCTTTCTTGTTTTTATATCAATTACAACATTTATTTTTAAATTTTCTACTTCATTAAATTTTATAACTAAAGTTTTGTAAAGTTGAGATTAAGCACGATTTTTACTAAATTTATACATCACAATCTTAAATATTTTCTTATTTTTTAAACAACTAAATTGTACTATAAAAATTAAATAACTAAGCCTAAACAATAAAAAAAAATAGTTTTGCGAAGTTAATTTATATAAATGATTATATTTAAATCATATCTATTTTTTAAATATCAAATATAATAAATATTTTATTTGTTTGAAAGAAATTTTATCTTAACTCATAAATAAAATATTATTATATATTAAAATTTAAGCGATAAAGCTTTATTGGCTATTTTTACACTTAACTTTTAAATTTATAAGTTTTTAGTATATTATTTTATATTATTGAAATTAAAAATTTAAAAGCTATTTTTGATATGCATAATTGCAAAATAAAGCCAAATAATATTTTATTTAAATATCATCAAAAGTACAAAAATATTTAAACAAAAAAAGCAGTAAATATTGATATATTAAAATATATGGTTAAAATTTATATAGCATTTAAAGCTATCAATATTTTAAAGCCACTTTTGAAATTTATAAACCAAGCTAAATTTTAGCCACAAAAAACTCCAACTTAGCTATCTATAAAAACTTTAGCATTATAAGATGAATTTAATTATTTTTCTACCATTTTTTCAAATATAATTGGCTAAATTTGATAAATGTAACCATATCATTTATATTTTTAATTTAAAAATCTATTAAACTAAAAAATATTGAGTTTAAATTTAAAGTGGTTAATATATAAAGTTTTTAGATAATATTTAGTATCTTACTTATCACACATTTACGCTTTGTAAACAAAATAAATATTTTCAATTTTATTTCAAATCCTAAGCAATAATCATTTTAATTTCGCTATTGTCATCGCAACAATCATTTTAATCTTTATAAAATTTTTAATTAATATTTAAATTTACATAAGTAAATTTTTATAAAGCACACGTTTTTTATCTTGAAATTTTTAATATTTTTTGCTTAAACTCATCTCTTGCCAACACATCTTTAAATTTAAATATCAATCTTACTAAATTTATAATAATGCTCATTAATCTAGTTTTTATTTAAGCATTCAAAACAAATTCCATCAAGCAAAAGTATATGACCCTCTACTAAAAAATTGTATTTTTGTGAAATTTGTATTTCCAGATCTTGTAAATCATCATCTCTAAATTCCACTATTTTACCGCATTTTGAACAAATTATATGATCGTGATTTAAATTTATGTTAATTTCATATTTATTTGTTTTAGAATGCTTTATTGTCGTTAAAAAATTATAACTTTGTAGTAAATTTAGAGTTTGATAAATAGTGCTTATGTTTACTGATTTTTTGTGTAGATTTTTATAAATTTTTTGAATTTCATTGACACTTATGTGCTTATTATAAAAAAGAATTTTTAAAATTCTCTCTCTTGGAGTTGAATTTTTACTATTTCTGCTTAGAATGATATTTAAAAAACTGCTAAAAATCTTATCTTCACTCATATTGTGCCTAAATTTTGTGTTATTTTAGTAGCGTATTAATATAAATAATCTACAAAGTGCTTTTTAAAAAACAAATAATAACTATAAATTTATTTAACTACGTTGATATTATTATAAACACTAGATTAAATTTAACTATTTTTTTTAGCGTTGCAACTACTCTTACCACAACCACAACCACTGCTTTTAAAGAGTTTTTTATACACATAATATCCTGCAAATCCAGCCAAAATTAATAAAATGACTAATTCATAAATTTTCATAACATCTCCTAAAAAAAGGGGAGAGTTGCTCCCCTAAAAATTATTTCATATCTTTTGCTTGAACCCAAATAACAGCATCTTGACTTAACTCTTTGCCATCGTGTTTATCATCAGGTCCAACGCCAAGAGCAGCAAAGCCCCACCATCCAGCTTTTGGAATACCAAATGTAAATTTACCATCTTGATCGGCTTTTATTGTTAGAGTTACAAAACTATCTTGAGGTGCAGTTGCATGAGGTGTTTTTCCCATTTCGTTTTTTTCAACATCAACATCCCAGTTTAGATATTCAACTTCAATTTCTGCAAATGGAACTGGTTTACCATTGCCTTTTACTATGCCACTAAATGTGCTACCTGCCCAAATCGAATATGGTTTTGTAAGTGGAACGATTTCAGCTTTTAAGCCAAGTTCTGCATCCCAATCAGTCGGTGCACCAGCAACATTTACTACCATTTTTGTTATTTGTTGAATGTATGCATCTTCATTTTTTTCATAATAAGGTGCTGGAACCAAAACAAAAACATGATCACCTAATTTTTTAGCTGCATATTTTGACTCAAACCCTTTTCCTGAGTTTGAATTTCCTTTAAATGTTATCTTTTTTAAATTCTTTTTAAGATCTGTCTTTTTCTCTTTATGAACCACAAAAAACTCTTCAACTGGCTTAATTTTGCCTTTAGCATCAAGACCCATATCCATTGTATGTTCATCTGCAAAAGGGTGGTTAAATACCAATTTTAAAGGTATTTCGCTACCTTTTTCTAAAGCACTTTCTGGTGTATAAACCATTTGAAAATGACCAAAAGCTGCTGTACTAAGAGCTAAAACTGCTACTGAAGAAATTAAAAATTTTTTCATATTTTATCCTTTATTAAAGTTATTCTGCTATATCTGAGCTTTTTATGGTTACTCTATGACCTTCGCCTGCATCAAACTGAGCCTCAAAATCTCCCTCTGGCTTCTTAAAGCTAACTTCGCTATTTTCATCAAAAGTGCTTTCCAAAATACTTTTTCCATTTTGCATTAAATGAAATTTAACGCCTTTTGCGGTACTTCCATCACTAAAACCGCCTTCGCAAGAGACTGTGCCATCTCCATTATCAAGACAACTCATGAGAGCAGTATGTGCAAACATTGAACTTACAGCTAATGCTGAAACAAATAGAATTTTTTTCATTCTTTCTCCTTATAAAATTGATTTTTATTAAATTTTAATCCACCTTGCCAATTTATACGTTTTTCTGGAATCAATCCTAATATTAAAGTGAGTACAACAACAATCCCATAATACCAACTCATAACCTCAAGCCCACTTAAATTTAAAGCGCTACCAGCACTAAATAATATCATTGACATAATTAAAGCCAAACCAAAAGGTATAAACAAAGCCAAAAGCATCCATTTATAGCTATTCATTTGAAGTTTTACGACTACCATTGTAGCAATACATGGCGGAGTTAGTAGCATAAAAATTATAATAGCTACTGCATGAAGAGGCGTGTATCCACTGTTTTTTGCCATCATATCTTCAGCTCTTTGGCTTTCTTTTCCTGTTTCATAAATACTACCTAAAGTTGCTACAGCAGACTCTCTAGCTGCAAAAGAACTTAAAAAAGCAACATTAATTTTCCAGTCAAAACCTGCAAATTTACTAATAGGCTCTAATGCTCTTCCAATCATACCTAAAAGTGAATTTTCTATGCGAATATTTTTTTGTTCTCTTAAAATTTTATCTCGACCTTTTGATAAATTTCTTAACTCTTTATTTATTAATTTTGCGTCTTTATCATTTTTTTCTGGCTTTATTATTGAGTAAAAAAGTTTATTTTCTTTTTCAAATTTTTTATCTATATTACTTCCGCCTGCCATTTTTTTATCTTTATATGAATCATAAAAATTTAAAAGCGACGATACTTTATCTCTAGAATTAAAATTTTCATAATATTTGGTTTTTTTAATTTTTTTATCAAAATTAACTAAAATTTTATTTTCACTAACTTCGAATTCCTTGGCTTTATTAGAATCAATGCCTGGAAATTGAAGCAAAGCAAAAAGCACTATAGCAACAGCTAAAACTATCGTGCAAACTTTTTTTATGTAAATCCAAACTCTCTCAAAAGCCTTCAAAATCACACCTTTAAATGTAGGCATATGATAAGATGGTAGCTCCATCACAAATGGTGCTGTTTCTCGTGTTTTAAGCAGGGTTAAGGTTAAAATTTTTGAAATAATTAGTGCTGTAAAAATGGTAATTGTCGATATATAAAACATCATTAATCCCATATCTTTGGGAAAAAACGCACCAAGTAAAAGCGTATAAAATGGTGTTTTTGCAAGACAATTCATTAAAGGAACTGTAAAAATAGTGGCCATCCTAGCCCTTTCATCTGCAATTCCTTTTGTAGCCATAACGCCAGGCACAGCACATCCGCCAACCAAGGCACCACCCAAAACAAGTGGTAATGTGCTTTGTCCATGAAGTCCATATTTTCTAAAAATTCTATCTAAAATAAAAGCCATTCTAGGCATATATCCAACATCTTCTAAAATAGCTATTAAAAAAAATAGTATGAAAAATATCGGTAAGTAATTAAGTAAAGCATTTACGCTATTTACAAGCCAAATTCCTAAATCTGTAATCATAGGCACATATGTTATATCTGGTTCAGGTAGTATATCGACAACTAAATTTTTAAAAGCGGCTAAAATAGGCCAAGTTTTGTTCGTCAAATAATACCCAAATACAATGGACAGCTGGTAAATTCCAACTATTATCAAAAATAAAATAGGAAAAGATAGCCATCTATTTAATACAACTCTATCTATCTTATCAGCAAATGTTTCTTTGTATTTTTTGTTTTCTTTTACGCATTTTGAGCTTATAATTTGTGCTGAATCATACCTAAAAGTAGCTAAAAAATTTTCGGTATTTAAAGAAGAAATATTTTTAAAATTTTCAATGCTTTCTCTTGCTAAAGTTTCGAAATTTGGATTTTTATCTTTTAATAAATCATAAACGAGGCTATCATCTTCTAATGCTTTTATGGCAAGCCATCTGTTTTTAATATCATACTCACCTTTAATAGCTTTTTCTAGTTTTAAAATATATGGCTCTAACTCTTCGTAATTTATTTTGAAATCTTCATAAGAATAAGTTTTATTGCAAACATCATGGATGGCTTCTAAAATTTCATTTTTACCTATATTTTTAGCACCACTTACCATAAGAACAGGGCATTTAAGCATATTTGAAATTTCTTTAGAATTTATTTCAATACCTCTTTTTTGTATAACATCACACATGTTTAAAATAATAATAACAGGTTTTCCGATCTCTAAAAGCTGAAAAGTTAAGTATAAATTACGTTTTAAATTTGAAGCATCAATTACATTTAAAATAACATCAGGGTTTTGTGTCAGAATAAAATCTTTTGCAACTCTTTCTTCAAGAGAATATGAACTAAATGAGTAAGTTCCAGGCAAATCTACCATTTCAATGTCTAAATTTTTGTAAGAAAAAAAACCAGATTTTTTATCCACTGTAACGCCTGGATAATTTGCTATATGTTGGCGAATACCGCTAAGCATAGTAAAAATTGTAGATTTTCCACAGTTTGGTTGTCCAGCTAATGCAATTTTTACGCTTTTTTTTATGTTTAAATTTTCAGTTGTGCTATTTTCAATCATAGACTTTCTACCTCTATTAACTCTGCCTCGCTTCTTCTAATAGCTACTAAGTAGTTTTGAATTTTTAACTCCATTGGATCAAAAAACGGTGCTTCTCTAACAATCTCCACATCGGCTCCAGCTATAAATCCCATATCTAACATCTTATAAAAAAGTTTACCTTTGGCATTTACTTTTTTAATTTTATAAATTTGACCACTTTGGCAATTGCTAAGAACCATTTAATTCCCCTTGTATGGATATAAAATATCAAAATACCCAACAATATGATATTTATAATCATATTGATAAAATTTTCTGAAATTATAACTTCATCAAACTTAAAAAATCATAAATCAAAAAATAATTTTAAAAATAAAATTTTATCTAATATAAAGCTTTTTTTGATACAATTTCGAGATTTTTGAAATTTGGAGGCAATAATGACTTATGATGAAATCGAGTTAGAAACTTATATCCTAGAACTTTTAGAAGATTATAAAGATCTAAACGATATGGATGATGAAGAGCTTTACGAGCTTTTTGTAAAAGTTGCTGGTTTTATGGATAATGACTACGAAGAAGCTTATGAGTATATAAGCCAATTTTGTCCTATTGACAAAAAAAGAATCATAGCACTTGATTTAAATTAATTAATGATTACAGCTGCGATGGCAAATCCTCCATCGTGGCTTATGCTTAAATCGCTTTTTTTTATGTTAAATTTTCTTACAATTTCATCTTTAAATTTTAAATTTGGTGCATTTTTTGTATCTTTATAAATTTCAACATCTAAAAACGAAAATTCGCCACTTATTCCTGTCTTAAGTGCTTTAGAAACTGCTTCTTTTGCTGCATAAAAACCCGCCAAACTCTCATCACTTTTTACTAAATTTATCTCATTTTGATTTAGAAATTTTTTTAAAAATTTAGTACCAAATTTGGCTTTTAATTTTGATATTCTAGAAACAGAAACGATATCAATTCCAATCATTATATGCCTTTAGTGTAGTATAAAAGTCGTAATTTTACATAAATTTTACTTTTATTTTGATAAATCATAATTAATTTTTAAATTTGACAATTGCTTTTAAAAACAATATAATAATCGTTATTTATTTTAATAATTTTTAAGGAGAAATATATGAAAAAAGTAGCATTTTTATGTTTATTTGGAATTTTGACTTCACAAGTTGCAGCTCATGATTTGTGGGTAATAGGTAAAAATGGAGAAAAATTTGAAGCTGATATGGTATATGGACATCATTTTCCAACACCAGAAGATATAAAAAAAGATAGATTAGTGCTTTTTGACCCAGTTAAGGTAATAGGCGAAAACACGCAAATAACACTAACTCAAAGCGGCAAAGAGTATCATTTTGAAGGAGATAAGCTAGAAAAAGGCGTGTATATTGTAAATGCTTTTTACAAACCAACACCTTGGATACAAAAAGAAGATGGCAAATGGGAGATGAATAAAACCAGAAAAGATACAAAAGAAGCGGTTAAGTATTGCGGTATTTCAACAATGCAAAGCAAGGCTTTTGTAGAGGTTGATGGAGGGGATTCTAAAATTATTGCAAAACCTTTGAATAAAGGGCTAGAAATTGTTCCGCTTTTTGATAGCGTATCAAAAATAAAAGAAGGCGAGTTACTTAAATTTAAAATTCTTTTAAATGGAAAACCTGTAAAAAAAGCACAAATTTATGCAAGTTATGATGGATATGCTAGCAATGATATGGCTCAAGCTGGTTACGCAAAAAGTGATTTAGAAGGAAATTTTGAATTTAGAGCACTAAAGAAAGGACTTTGGTATCTAAAATCTACAGTAAATACTAAAACAAATAATGATGATTGTGAAATTTTTAATGATAAAACAACTCTTGTGTTTGAGGTAAAATAAACTTTCAGTCCAAAATTTGGGCTGATTGCAGCTTAATTTTTAATTTATCTTCAATGTAAAATATCTAAATCATAACTCATTTATAAGATATTTTTGGTAAAATATGTAGATTAATTTTAAAGAGAGATTATGGAAGATTTATTAAGAGATTTAAATGCAGAGCAAAAAATGGCCGCTAAGTGCATCGATGGACCTATGCTTATTTTAGCTGGTGCAGGGAGCGGAAAAACAAAAACAATCACTTCAAGGCTTGCTTATCTTGTTAGTCAAGGAATTCCTCCAAACAGTATTTTAACACTTACATTTACAAATAAGGCTGCAAATGAGATGAAAATTAGAGCATTAAGATTATTAGAAAATGTAAATTTAACAACTACTCCTCTTTTGTGTACTTTTCATAAATTTGGTCTTTTGTTTTTAAAATTCCATATTAACGAGTTAAATAGAAATAATAATTTTATTATAATCGATAGTGATGATAAGAAAAAAATCATTAAAAATTTTGAAAGTGATATTGCATCTTCTATTTTAGCAAAAGAAATTTCAAAGATGAAAAATTCTTTGATTAGTGTTGAAGAAGCACTAAAAAATGCTTCAAATTTTGTAGAAAATGATTATAAAAGCGATTTTTTTAGCAAAATAGCAAATATATATAAAAAATATGAAGAAACATTACAAAATGAGAATTTGATTGATTTTGATGATTTATTGATGTTGCCTTATAAAATTTTAGATAAAAATGAAGATTTGTGTAAAAATATTTCTAGCAAATATCAATTTATAATGGTAGATGAGTATCAAGATACTAATGATTTACAGTTTAATTTATTAAAAAAGTTATGCTTAACACATAATAATTTATGTGTAGTTGGCGATGATGATCAAAGCATTTATGGTTGGCGTGGTGCAAAGATAGAAAATATTTTAAATTTTAAAAATGAATTTAAAAACGTAAAAATAGTAAAGCTTCAAAATAATTACCGTTCAACGACAAATATTTTAAACGCTGCAAATAATTTAATAGATTTTAATAGAAATAGACTTGGAAAAAAACTAATTAGCACAAAAGATAAAGGTTCTGAGGTTGAAATTTTAGAAAGCAGTGATGAAAATTATGAGGCAAATAAGATTGCAAATAAAATTCAAGCTCTTATAAATAGTGGAATTAGCCCTAAAGATATAGCGATTTTATATAGAGTAAATGCTTTATCTAGGGCTTTAGAGGATGGTTTAACAAAAGCAAAAATTAATTACAAGATGGTAGGTGGGATTAAATTCTATGAAAGAGCTGAAATAAAAGATGCTATAGCTTATCTAAGACTTATTTTAAACAAAGATGATGATTTTTCATTAAAACGTATAATAAATCGCCCTAAAAGAGGTCTTGGAAAGATGAGTTTAGCAAAAATTGAAAAGCTATCTTTTGATAACAAAATATCTCTTTTTGATGCTATATTAAATTTAGATGATAAGCAAATTAGTAAAAAAAGCTTAAATGAATTATCAAAATTAGCACAAAATCTAAATTTTTTATCTTCATTAAAAGATGATTTAGAAATTCTAGAAAATTTTGAAGATAAAATAAAACTAAAAGAGTATTATAAAGCCCTTCCCGATGCACAAGAAAGGGTTGCAAATTTAGATGAATTATTTGCTATGTTAAAAGATGAGATTAGAAACGATGATAAATTTGACTTGGTTGAATTTTTAAATGAACTTTCATTGCAAAGCGAACAAGACGCTATAAATGATGAAGTTATTTCTATAATGAGTGTTCATGCTAGCAAAGGACTTGAGTTTGATCATCTTTTTGTAATTGGTCTTGAAGAGGGGTTTTTTCCTTTAATTGGAGATACAACAGATATTGAAGAAGAGAGAAGGCTTGCATATGTAGCCATAACAAGAGCAAAAAAGAATTTAACGTTAAGTAGAGCTGAAAGTAGATTTTATAAAGGAAAAAGAGAGAGACTAAAAAAAAGTAGATTTTTAAGTGAAGCTGGACTTTGTGAGAGTGCTCTTTTATTTGAAAAAAGTAGCGACTTTAAAAAAGGCGATTTAGTAAAACATAAAATTTTTGGCATAGGAAGAGTTGAGAGTTTAAGTAAAATTAAAAATGAATTTAAACTCAAAATAAATTTTGGTGGAATTTGTAGAGAGATTATGTCAAGTTTTGTAGAAAAGGTAGTTTAAAATGCAAAAAAATCGTCTTTTTGTAGCAAACAAACCATCAAAAATTAGTTCAAATTTATTTTTAAGCAGATTAAAAAGAAAATACGGTGTCAAAAAAGCAGGATTTTCAGGCACTCTAGATCCTTTTGCAAGCGGATGTTTGATAGTAGCTTTTGGAGAATTTACAAAATTATTTAGATTTTTTAAAAAAGAGCCAAAAGTATATGAAGCCACTATTTGGTTAGGGGCAAAAAGTGAGAGTTTAGATAATGAAAATATCCAAGAAGTTGAAAAAATTTTACCATTTCAAATAGATGATATTAGGATTATAGTTGATGATTTAAAAGGTGAGATTGAATTTATACCGCCAAAATTTTCTGCAAAAAAAGTTGATGGAAAAAGGGCTTATGAATTAGCCAGAAAAGGGAAAGAATTTGAGTTAAAAACATCAAAAATGCATATATTTAAAAGCGAAATTTTGCATTATAAACATCCGTTTTTAAAGCTTAGATTAGAAGTTAGTGAGGGTGCTTATATTAGATCTTATGCCGAAATATTTAGTAAAAAACTTGGCATAAAAGCAACTTTAAGTGCATTAGAAAGATTAAATGAGGGGGATTTTAAATTTGAAGATGAAAAAGAGTTGAATCCTCTTAATTTTTTAAATTTAAAAGAGAATTTCTATTTGAAAGATTATAGTGATTTTGAATTTGGTAAAAAATTAGAAAAAAATAGCTTTCAAAATACCGATATTGGTCAATATATCATAAATTTGGGTAAATTTTACTCTATAGTAGAAATAAAGGAAAATAGCGTTATTTATCTCTTAAACAAGGTTGAAATTTGAAAAGTTATGCAAAAATAAATATATTTTTAAAAATTGTAGGAACTAGAGGTGATTATCATGAAATAAAATCAAGATTTGTGCTTTTTGAGGAGCTTTTTGATGAAATTTATTTTAAGAAAAAACCTAAAAATGATAAATTTCAAATAATTTCAAATGCAAAAATAGATGGCATAAATTCCATCCAAAAAGCCTACAATGAGCTAGAAAAACTAGGATTTGAAAAACAATTAAAAGATTTTTTTAGATATCATAGCGTTATTTTAAATAAAAATATCCCTCAAGGTGGCGGTCTTGGCGGCGGAAGTAGCAATGCAGCAACTTTTTTAAAAATGGTAAATTTAGAATTAAATTTAAATATAGACAAAAAAAGTTTAATGCAAATTTCAAAAAATATTGGTAGTGATGTTGGCTTTTTTGTGAGCGAATTTAAAAGTGCAAATGTTAGTGGGGTTGGTGAAATTGTTGAAGAATTTAAAGATGATATTCCAAATTTATCTCTAAAAACAACACAAATTTTCTCATCAACACCTAAAATTTATAAAGAATTTAGAGAAAATTTTATGGATAAAATAGATATAAATTTAGCCAAAAATTTAACAAATTTAAGCTCAAAAGAGATTTTAAAAAATTATAAAAATATAGATTTAAACGATCTTTTACCTCCATTTAAAAAATTAAATCCAAATTTTATGTTAAAAGATGATGAGTTTTTAAGCGGTAGTGGAAGTAGTTATTTTTACGTTAAGGAATAATTTTGAAAATATTAGTTAATAATAAAAAAGCGTTTCATGATTATGAAATTTTACAAACATATGAAGCAGGGGTAAGTTTAAAGGGCAGTGAGGTTAAATCTCTTAGGCTTGGAAGAGGTAATTTAAAAGATAGTTTTGTTCGCATTATAAAAGGAGAAATTTTTTTACTTGGTGCTCATATTAGTTTTTTACAAAACACAAACTCATATTTTAGACCAGATGAAAAAGCCCCTAGAAAGCTGCTTATGCATAGAAAAGAGATAGATAAAATTTTTGGATATGTTACAAAAGATGGTCTTACTTTAATTGTATTATCACTTTATTTAAATAAAAAAAATATAATTAAAGCTAAAGTTGCTCTTTGTAAAGGTAAAAATTTACACGACAAAAGAGAAGCTTTAAAAAAGAAAGATGCAGATAGACAAACAAGGGCTGCAATATCAAATTTCGGCAAAGGAAAAATTATATGAAAAAATTACTTTTAGCACTTTTTTTAGCACTTTTTTTAGTTGGCTGTAGTGATGATGCAACTAAAGATGTAAATCAAAATGCCAATCAAGAATTTAAAGAAGGCGATAAAATTACCCTAAAAAGCGTAACAGGAAATGATCTTACTATAGTTAGAACTCAAAAAGGTTTTAAGATAGAAAATAGTGATAAAATTTTAATGATAGACATTTTTGGAACATTTTGCGTGCCTTGTCAAACTGAAGCACCGCATTTGATGGATTTCCAGCTTAAAAATAAAGACGATTTTACTATAGTTGGTTTAATTGAATACGAAGAAGTTGCAAATGACTATATAATTGATAACTTTGTTAAAAAATACAATGCTTATTATTTTATTGCAAATTCTAAAGACAACCCAAATAAGGCAATTATAAATCAAATTTTAAAAGATCTAAACTACCAACATGCTCTAAGTTTGCCTTTTAAAGTCATCTACAATAAAGACGGAATTTTAGAAAAACTCACAAATTTTTCTAAGCCAAAAGGAGAGTATTTTTATCTTGGAACAGTTAAAACTAGCACTTTAGAAGAGGATTTTAACAGGATAAAAAATGCAAACAAAAACTAGTCAAGAGATTAAAATTTTTACACCATCTATGTATCATGTAGTTTTATATAATGATGATAAAACTACAATGGATTTTGTGGTTGAAATTTTAATTAAAATTTTTAATAAAACAACAAATCAAGCTATTGAGACAATGCTTAAAATTCATAATAATGGATCTGAAATTTGTGGAACATATATAAAAGAAATTGCTATTACAAAACTAAATTTAGTGAAAATTGCTGCACAAAAAGCAAATTTTCCGCTTCGTTGCGATATTAAAAAGGGGTAAATTTGTTAAAATCAGATTTTCAATTCTACATACAAAAAGCAAGAGATTTAGCTCAAAATTATCAGCATGAATATATAACGACTGAGCATATTTTATGCATTATTTTAGATTTAGATGAAGCCATTCAAGAAATTTTTAATGAAAAACTAAAAGAAGATACTTTAGATAGTTTGATTGAAAATTTACATAAAATTTTGGATACCTTTCCAAAATCAAAAAAAATAAAAGAGCCAAATCTAACATTTTGGCTTAAAACTGTGTTAAATAATGCAGATATTTTACAAGAAAAATATGGAGCTTTTGAGTTTATTCAAACAATTTTAAATGATAAAAATAGCGATTGTGCTAGGCTTTTAAATTTTTATGGAGTTTATGATTTAGGATCAAAAGATCAAGATATTTTAGAAGAGACAAAAAGTAAATTCTTAGATAAATATACAATAAATTTAAACCAAAAAGCAAAAGATGGCAAAATTGATCCAATCATTGGAAGAAATAAAGAGATAGAAAAAACCCTCCAAACTCTTTGCAAAAGAAAGAAAAACAACCCTATTTTAGTAGGTGAAGCTGGAGTTGGTAAAACAGCTATTGTTGAGGGGATTGCTTTAAAAATCATAAATAATGAAGTTCCAAAAAAACTATCAAATAAAACAATTTACGCCCTTGATAACTCCTCTTTAATAGCTGGGACAAAATACAGAGGCGACTTTGAAGAGAGACTAAAAGGTGTTATTGACGAGCTTGAAAACGATAAAGAAGCTATTTTATTTATAGATGAAATTCATACAATCATCGGCACAGGAGAAACTGGAAGTGGTGGGCTTGATATGGCAAATATCTTAAAGCCAGCCTTATCAAATGGAGAAATTTCATGCATCGGTGCTACAACTTACGCTGAGTATAGAAATTTCACAAAAGATAAAGCCTTATCAAGAAGATTTGCCAAAATAGATGTAACTGAACCAAGTTTAGAAGATAGCTTTGAGATATTAAAAGGCTTAAAATCTAGATATGAAAAACACCATAGCGTTAAATTTAGCCAAGAGGCTTTAAAAAGCAGTGTTGAGTTAGCCAAAAGATATTTAAGTGATAAATTTTTACCTGATAGTGCGATAGATTTGATAGATGAAACAGGGGCGAAATTCTCATTTCTTGACAAAGATGAGTATCTAGTAACCAAAGATGATATAATTGATACCTTATCAAAAAGTGCAAATATTAGCAATATCGCTAAAAACGATGATAATAGCGAGATTTTAAAGGATTTAGAAGTAAATTTAAAAAGAGTTATTTACGGACAGGATGAAGCGATAAACTCACTTTGCAAAGCACTTTTTAGATCTTATGCTGGACTTAAAAAAGAAAACTCTCCAATAGGCGTGTTTTTATTTACAGGAAGCAGCGGAGTTGGCAAAAGTGAGTTAGCAAAACAGCTTGCAAATCAATTAGGAGTTCATTTTGAACGCTATGATATGAGTGAGTATATGGAAGCTCACAGCGTTTCAAAGCTTATTGGCTCGCCTCCTGGATATGTGGGATTTGAAGATGGTGGAATGCTAACAAATAGCGTTAAAAAACACCCTTATAGTGTAGTGCTTTTTGATGAGATAGAAAAAGCTCATCCAAGTTTAGTAAATGTATTTTTACAAATTTTTGATAATGCAAGTTTAACTGATAATAGCGGAAATAAAACTGACTTTAAAAACACAATTATTATAATGACTTCAAATTTAGGAACAAAAGAGGCCCCGCAAATGGGCTTTACTAAAGATGATAGCTATAAAATAGATAGTGCGATAAAAGATTTTTTCTCACCTGAGTTTAGAAATAGGATTGATTTTATCATTAATTTTAACCCTTTAAATGATGATATTTTAATCAAAATAGTTGATAAAACTATAGCTGAGATAGAAAAACTTCTTAAAAATATCACTATAAATTTAAGCATTGAAGCTAAAAAATATCTTATTAAAAAGGGCTACTCGCCTGAATTTGGTGCTAGAAATTTACAAAGAACTATAAATTACGAGATAAGTGATAGGATAAGTAAAGAAATTTTATTTGGTAAATTAAAAGATGGTGGAAATATAGATATCTATTTAGAAGATGATATTTTTAAATTTAAATATAATCTTAAGCTCAATAAAACTTAATCAGTTTTAATAGAATTTAATATAAGTGTTGTTTGATATTTAGTATATTTAAAACTTAAACTTTTAAATATAAAATAAACTTTTCTCTTAATTCTAGTTTTATAATCACTAAATTTTCAATTCCATTAATATCGTTTATAAACTCATTTTTACTTTTAAAGCCGAAGTTTGCAAAAATACATTTTATACTGCTTGATTTTTAATAATCCTCATAAATACAGTAAATAATAATCACAAACAAAGGGCTAAATTTAGATAAATCAATTCAAAAACTAAATTATATTAAATTAAAAGGATGATTCAAATTTGTATTACCGATAAAAATATATTATATTTACCAAAATTTAGAAGCTAAATTTAGAGAAATTTTAGAGTATTTTTATCAAAAAATAGCTAAAATTTGTGATATTTTTAAGGATCGTAGATAAAATTTTAATTATAAAAATACAAAAAGATATCTAAATTTATAGACAAGTTATAAATATATGAGTTATCTTTTCTATTAACATACAGAAAAAAGAGTTTGTTTTAATTTATACAACAATTTGAAATACTCAAAATAGATAAACTAAAATTGTTATCATAAGCCAATATTGATTTAATGAGGTTTATTGCAAAAATAACTAGAGATCTTTATAGATTTTTTGTTAATTATGCAAGAAACAAATTGGTTAATAATCGCATACTGGTCTCAATTTTAAAGACTTAAAAAGAGATAATTCATATATCAAGATAGCAAATTTAGATAAGATTAATAAATACAACAAAAATCATATCAAACTAATAAAAGAATGAAGTCTAAAATTTACAGAAAATAGAAATAGATAAAAGTATAAAAAAGTCTAATTCTATATTTTGCAAAATACATCAACAGCAAAAATTAAATAAGTAAAAACTTTGTTTTTAAAAGAAAAAAATACTACTTTATTAATAAAATTAAATTTGCGTTATAAATTTAAGCATAAAGTAAATATAGATTAGAGTTAAATTATTAATAATCCAACTCTATTTCAGAAAGATGAGACTTATATTATACCACTTAAAGCTTTTATAATCTTGAGTTACATTTCTATTTACTATCAGAATCTCCAAAAATTCTGTAAATATCTTCAAGTAAAAAATATTTAGGATCTAACTCACCACGATAAAAGATTTCAAATGTATTTCTAAAAGTATCTATAAAAAACTGTTTTTTGCTTAATTTAACAAGACTTGAATTTACTTTTTTTATAAGTTGTGGGCTATTTTTAGGTGCTCCTACTGCAAGATATGAACTCGCCCCTACATTTCTAAGATTTTTTGGTACTATAACCTTCCTATCTAGTATAGGATAAGGCAATACAATAAGATTGTCATTTATCATCATATCAACTTTATTTTCTTTTAATAGCTTATATTGATCATTTACATGTTCAACTTCTATAAATTTGATATTATTTTTTTGAGCAAAATTTATTGCAAAATCTGCACCTTTTTGGACGGAAGCTACTTTTTCTCTTGCACTCTCTATAGAATTTATCACGCTATCATCATTTACTAAAACACCTTGAGCAACTGCAAAATAAGGCATACTAAAATCAATTATTTTCTCTCTTTCTTTATTAACAGTAAAACTAGCAATAACTAAATCAACCTTATTTTGCTCTAAAAATGTAACTCTCTCAGACACATTATCAATTCCAACAAGAGTAACTTTTCCATTTTCTCCTACTATATCTCTGCCAATCTCTTTTGCCATGGCAACTTCAAAACCACTAAATTTACCATCTGTAAATGAACTAAATGGTGGCTGAGCATTCCAAACACCTATTCTTATCTCACCAGCTTTTAAAATTTCAGAAAGCGAATTTGCAAATAAAAACGTTCCTAAAAATAATACAAAAAATACACTTCTCATGTTTCAAATCTCCTTAATTTTTAAATTAAAAGTAATTATATCAAAAAAACAAATTAATATAAGCAATTAATAAATTTAATGTATTTTATTTTTTAAAATAAATGAACTCATATATAAAATATTAAATCCATATAAAAAATAAATTTAAATTTAATATTGCAAGTCGCCAAAACAGCAACTTGCAATTAAAAATTACTCTATAAAAGCAAAAATTATCATAAATAAAAATACTAATCCTGTAATAAGCATAGCATATCCAATCACATAAGCTAGCCATTTCCATTTACTAAATCCATCATCGCCCTTAACTACCAACTCATCAAATTTACCACTCTCTTTTAGTCTGTTATACCAAGGTGTTCTTTCTTGTTTCATCTCTTCTTCTGTTAAATTTCCAGAGAAAATTACCATATCCATAGGAAATTTATTTGCTCTAAAATGCGTATGAAAAAAATGCACTGCAAAGATAAAACCAAGTGCCAACAACGCTTCATCTGAATGAAGAAGTGTGGCAAGATTTAAAATCTCGCCTGGTAAAATTTTTGTGAATGCAACAGGAAACCACAATATAAGACCAGAAAGCCCAATGATAAACATCCCCCAAAATACAGCTATATAGTCAAATTTTTCCCAATACGTCCATCGATCAAATTGAGGCATTGTTTTTCTTTTTCCTATAAACCATAATATATTTTCTTTCAAATCTCTAAAATCTTGTAAATTTGGAACCAACGAATCAGGCCCAAAAAATTTACTCCAAAACAACTTCCAGCTAAATTTACCATCTTTGTAAACAACACTTCTATTTTTATAAGCAACCAAACAAATTTCAACAATATGACTTAAAAATACAGCTATCATAATAAATGCTGATATATGGTGTATTTTTGTAGCAGCTATCGGTCCGCCCATAAAATCTATCATGCCTTGAGCCCAAGAAGCGGTATAGAATTTTTGAGGCAATCCCGAAAATCCAAGCCCCAAGAAACTTGAAGCCAAGAAAAAGTGTTGAATTTTATGAAAATTGCTAAATCTAGAAATTTTAACCCTATCGCTATGTGCTTTATGTTTTGCCTCTTTCCACTCTTTTGCAAATTTAATTCTAGTTATAGTCAAACGCATAAACCATAAAAATGTATGAATTCCAAAAAATCCAAAAACAAAAATCACAAGCCCTGTCATAAAAATATAAGCATAATATAAAACAGGATAGTTATCTTTATCATGATGATTAGCATGTGCCATAAAATTTGAGAAATTTTCGTTTCCTCCTGGATGACAAGCGGCACAAGTTTCTATCCTATTAGCACCTGGATGGAGGGTTGATCTCTCATCTTTAATTTTAAAAATATTGTGATTTCCGTGACAATCATAACACGCAGCAACACTAATAGCCGAACCATGACTACCTAAAACCATCGCTTTACCGTGGAAAGTATCATGATAGTGCTCTTGCTTTTCTTTATGGCACTCGCCACATTTCTCATCACTCATTTTTTTCATATTTATCATTGTAGTTTCTTTACCCATATGAATACTATGACAATCAGAGCAAAGAGGGGTTTTATCTTTTCCACTAACTAGCTCGCTATGAACACTGCTTTTAAATATATTGCCAGTATCCTTATGACAACTTGCACAATTTTTGTTTAAGTTATCTCTATGGCTTGCAAAGTCTTTTTGTATGCTTTTTGTATCATTTCCAACATTTACACCATGACAATCTCTACAACTTGGAATTTCACCAAAATACATCTGTCTATGAACTACGTCGGTATAATCTGTGATTTTTTTAGAATTTTCCCAATTATTGCTACCTATATATTTTTCTTTATTGTCTGCTTTTTTTACTTTTACAACAGGATTTCCATTTAATATCCACTGTTCGATGCCAGGTAGCATAACATAAACATTTTTATAGCCTAAATTTATAGTAGCCAAAGCCATCTCACTACTAATATAGCAAAGCCGATTTAAACAATAAAAAATCATTGTAGCATTCTTATCTGTAGGAAGTAATGACTGCCAATTTTCTACATTTATATGCACCGCACCTTCTATATGTCCATATTCATTCCAAACCTCATCAACGTTTGCATCAAATATATAAGCACCCTCTTTTATAAATTTTTTAGCTTCACTAATGCTAATTGGAACAACACCATCCACAAAAGCCATCGTTCCATTGCTAGATGAATTTAAATTCGATAAAGAAATAAAGGTAAAGAAAATAACGGCTAAAATTTGTTTTAATACTCTCATTTGTAATCCTTAAAATTTATAAACCTAGGATAAACCTAGGTTTTTTGCTATTTCTTAGCCTTTAAAATATCTTTTGCTTCTTTGATATAAACTAAAGCTTCATCTATAATTTTTTTAGAATAAACTGGTCCATGAACGCCCCAAGAACCATCTTTTTCTAATTTTTCTTTAATTAAATTTGCCTCTTTAGCTAAAAATATAGCTCTTGATTTTGTTGTATTATCAAGAGATTGATTGTTTGCCATCGCTCTATCTATATCTCTTAAGCCCTTTTTAATCTCTTCATAACCACTTTTTACAGGTGTTTGCCACTGCATAACTTTTTCATAAATCATCTCTTGATCTGTAAATTTTAAATCATTTGGCAATGTTGATTGAACCGGACTATGACATCCGCTTGCACCAGGACCTACTAAATCAGGATCGCTAAAACTTGTTCTGCCACAACTCCACATCAAATCAACAAAAAATCTACCATCATCATCTCTTGACATTCTCCAACCCTTAACTTTCATCGGATCTCTCTCCTTGCCAGTTGGTGGATTTATAGATTTTGCAGTTTTATCAACTTTAATTTTCCAAATATGGCTTGTTCTAACATTATCAAATCCACCTTTATCAGGATTTTGAACTGACGCAAAATTTTCACAACTCATCATATTTGGCATATGACAACCTGTACAATTATCTTTAGCGTGAATTCCTCCAATTTTTCTTAAAAATTCATCTTGAATTTCATGACAATCCGCACAAGTTTTTTTCAAACCAACTCTAGTATATTCATCTCTCCAATCATTTGCAGTTACTTCATGTGGATCATGACAAGTATTACATCTCATACCTTTATCATAATGAAGAGAGCTATACATTTGAGAACCCTCCGTTCCACACGCTGGACAACTAGATTTAAAATAAACGTTAAATGGTTTTCTAGGATTTGGCTTTTCTTCATCTGGTTGATATGCAAATCTTTGATGGCATCTTTCGCAATTGCTTGGCATTCCAGCACCTCTAGCTCCATAAAGGTGAGCACCTGCACCATGGCACTCTTCACAACTTATGCCTCTAGATATTGTGTGTTTTTGTAGCTCTTTTGCATTACCAATGGCTGCAAAAAATTCTTCATTTGATTTAAAATCAAATTTAAATGTATGGCAAATTTCACAATATGAAGTAGCAGGCTGAAACATCATAGTTTGAGCATATTTTGCACCATAAGAGTTTGTCCCCCATACTGTTGATTTTGAGTGTCCAAAATCATCCATTTTTGTAGGAAAACCGGGGCTAAATTTAGCTATTTTTTGAGCCATTTCAGGCGTTATATGTTCAGCCCAAAGTCTTGAAAATTGATTACCTCCAGCTACCATTTTACCACTCATATCACTTAAATTTCCATCTTGAATATGATAAGTTCCTCTAACTAACCATCTATCTATAAATCCATATTTTGTTCTAGGGGTTCCAATGATTGCATAAACATCATCTGGATAAATTCCTAATGGAAGTATTGTAGATGGAGAGTTATACATAGGTTTTTTTAGGCCTTCTGCTCCGCCGACTTCTTCCATCATATCTGGAAATCTTACAACTTTTGCGTGTCTAGATCTTGACCAAGCAGAATATTGCGCTGGATGACACTCGCCACATTTTTTAGGACCTACAAATTTATTAGGAAAATCAAGAATAGACTCCATACCTAATCTATAAGTAACAGCGGCGTGTTCTAAACCCATTTTTTCTGCAAATTTAGGACCTTGGTTTATTTCAACAAATTCTTCCATTCTATCACTCATAGTGTATTTTCCAACTAAACGACCTTCTTTTTCATATTTAAACATTGGATGAACATCTATAAGCAGATCAAAAAAAGTATTTGCACCTTTTACATAATCCTCCAAAGTTCTTGGCATATTGGTATCTACTTTGCCATAACCAACATCATTTAACCTTATATTCTCTTGGTATTTTTCAGCAGTCGTTTGTGCATTTACACCAAAAGCTCCTAAGAGCATCATACAGGTTAAAGCAACCTTTGATAATTTAGCCTTCATAGCCTCTCCTTTTTTGCATTCAAATCAATATCAATATTTAATTAATATTAACTTAAAATTTTAAAATTATCAGAAATTATATACTAAGTAAATTGAAAGTTTGTTTAAAAATATAAATTTTTATTTAATTTTTTTATAATTAAATTTATTTTAATATTTATTTTAAAATCATACCAAAAAGCTCCTATTATTGGAGATATAAGCTTTTTTAAATAAGTAAAATAAATTTTATTAATTTATAAAAATATTAAATTAATGATAAAATAGCAGTTTTTGGATAATTTCAAAAAATATAAAAATTGAAAATTAAATATAATTTAAATATTTATATTAGATTAAATTTTATTAAATGAAAAATTTTACAAAAATATTGATTAAATTCAGTGATTTTAAAGCTATTAATAGAGATAATAACTATTTATTAGCTAAATCTTAAATTTAATTATATAAAATTTAGATAATGTATCACAAAAATATAAGGAAAATATATGTTTAAAAAGATTATTTTTATTATAATGATAGGCTTTATTTTTAACGCCTGTTCTAAAAAAATAGATTCAAAAGATCCAGTTTTGGTTGTAGAAAATTTTATATTGCTTTGTGAAAAAGGTCAAATTGATGAAGCTCAAAAGCTACTAGCCAAAAAACACAATTTAGACTATTTTAAAAAATACAAAGACAAAAATAGTGGAAAAGATCTTTTTTATATAGATTATGATTATAAAAAAAATGACGATGTGATAGAGCTAAGTTATAAATTCTTAAAAGAAGAAAGTAGCCCTACAATAGCCGTTGTGAAATTAAATAGTAATTACAAAAAACAAAATGCCGTTTTTGAAAAAGAGATTATATTGCACAAAGAAAATGATGAGTGGAAAATTTATGATTTTTTATTTATGCCTGTTAAGGTAATGTAGATATTGCTAAAATTATGATAAAAAAGGTTTTTGATGAGTAGATTATTAAAAGAATTTCTAGGTATGGGCTGTATGATTATACTGCTTTTAATTTTTGCTATTTCTAGCGGATGGGCGACAATAATAGAAAGTATGTATGGAACCGATACTGCTTGGCATTATATATATGGTTCTGATTGGTTTGGAATTTTACAACTATTAATAGTTATAAATTTATCTTACAACATATACAAATATAGGCTATATAAAATAAAAAAACTTCCAGCTTTTATATTTCATTTTAGCTTTATAATCATATTTATAGGATCGGCTATAACAAGATATATTGGATTTGAAGGTTCCATGCACATAAGGGAAAATTCTAAATCAAATACTATCTCAACTAGAGAAATTTTTATACAATTTTCAACCAAAAATGCAGAAAACAAAGAAATTTCAAAAGATATTAAAAAATTTATATCAAATAATCCTTCTAAAAATAAATTTGATATAAATTTAGAAGTAGATGGTAAAAAAGCCACTTTATCATATAAAAATTTTATATTAAATGGTGCTTTAGAATGGACTCATCTTAAGGGTGGCGAGCCTATTTTAGAGTTAGTTTTTTCTGATTCAAAAAATAAAAGAGATATTGTTTTAAAAGATAAAGATGTATTTGCTATTGGTGATTTAGATATAGCTTTCAATACTGAACCTAAACAGAAAAATTACATACAAATTTACTCAAAAGATGATAAATTCTACATCAAAACAAATCAAGATATAAATTATATGCAAATGTCTGATATGAGCAGTGGGGTGGTTGAAAAAAATGTTGAAACTCCTTTTGACAAACCTCGATTATATACTATTGATGGTGTAAATTTTGCTACTAAATTTATCTCAAATTCAGCAAAAAAAGTTGTCGTTAAAAAACCAAAAAATATACAAGGAAATAACGCCTTAATAGCCGATTTATCATATAACGGAGAGACTCAAGAAGTTTTTATGTTTTTTGGAGATTATCCTAGAAATTTTAAAGTTGCAGATAAAGAATTTAAACTAGCTTGGTCGCCAAAAATAATAGAACTTCCTTTTAGTTTGTATCTAAAAGATTTTGAAATGGAGCGTTATCCTGGTTCAAATTCTCCGTCTGGATATAGTAGCGAGGTAATATTAAAAGATGGAAATTTCACAAAAGAGTATAAAATTTATATGAATAATGTTTTAGATTATAATGGATATAGATTTTTTCAAAGCAGTTACGATCTTGATGAACAAGGCACAATTTTATCTGTAAATAACGATCCTGGCAAGATTCCTACATATATAGGATATTTTTTGTTGATGGTCGGGATGTTTTTAAATTTTTTTAATAAAAATTCAAGATTTTTAAAATTATCAAAATTAATAGATGAGAGTAGTCAAAAAAACAGGGGGTCAAATTTTATGAAACATAATGAAAATTCATCTAAAAAATTAGTTGGAATTTTAGCTATTTTTACAATGATTTCTCTTTTGGCTCCAAATTTAAGGGCTAGCAATGTGCCATATATCGATAAAGAGCATGCTCAAAATTTAAAATCCTTAATAGTGCAAGGATTTGATGGAAGAATGGAGCCTTTTGATACAACTGCTAGAGATATAATGCATAAAATTTATAAACAAGAAAATTTTCAAGGCTTAGAGCCAACTCAAGTTATGCTTTCTTTAATGATAAATCCAGAATTTTGGCGTAGTGCTGAATTTATAAAAGTAAGTGATGAAGAATTAAAAAAAATTTTGGGAATGCAAAAAGATAGAAAGTATGCTAAATTTAGCGACTTTTACGCTGTAGATGATAACAATAAAACATATTATAAACTCAATAAAATGGCAGAAGAAATCTCAAGAAAACCGCCTGGAAATCGAACTACTTTTGATAAAGATGTAATTAAAGTAGATGAGAGATTAAATATTTTTTATTCAGCTTTTATGAGTGAGGTTTTTAAATTTATACCTAAACAAAACGATCCAAATCACAAATGGTACTCTCCTTTTGGTGCTATAAATTATTTTGGTGGTGAAGAAGGAAAAATGGTTGGATTGCTACTTCAAAACTATTTTGAAAGTGTTTTATCGGCTCAAAAAAATGGAGACTGGACAAAAGCTAATGAAGCTTTAGAAATGGTGAAAAACTATCAAAAAAACGTAGGTAAAAATGTAATTCCTTCAGAAAGTAAAGTTAAATTTGAGTTAATTTTTAATAAAGTTCAAATTTTTGAGAGATTAATGCCTATATATCTTTTATCAGGCTTTGCTTTATTGATTTTTGTATTTTTGAGATTAATAAAACCTAATTTAAATTTAAATCTAGCTTTTAAAAGTGTGTATTTCGTAAATATTTTGGCTTTTTTAATACACACTACAGGTCTTACTATGCGTTGGTATATTTCAGGTCATGCACCTTGGTCAAATGCTTATGAATCGCTAGTCTATATAGCCTGGGCATTATCATTAAGCGGAATAATATTCTCAAAAACATCAGCCATATCTCTATCTTTAACATCTATTTTAGCAGGCATTACTCTTTTTGTAGCTCATCTAAATAGCATAGATCCTCAAATCACAAATCTTCAACCTGTATTAAATTCATACTGGCTAACTATCCATGTATCAGTTATTACGGCTAGCTACGGATTTTTAGGTCTTGGATCTTTGCTCGGATTTTTTACCCTAATACTCTTTATTCTTAAAAAAGATAAATCTGATGATGAAATTTCTAAAAACATTACAGAATCGACAAGAATAAATGAAATGAGCCTAATTTTAGGGCTTTGTCTATTAACTGTAGGTAACTTTTTAGGTGGAATTTGGGCAAATGAAAGCTGGGGGAGATATTGGGGCTGGGATAGCAAAGAAACTTGGTCTTTAGTTACTATTTTAATTTATGCAGCAGTAATTCATATGAGATTTATACCTAAGTTAAATTCTCAATACTATTTTGCAGTGGCTTCTATGTTTTCGTATGCAAGTGTTATTATGACTTATTTTGGCGTAAATTTCTATCTTAGCGGTATGCACTCTTATGCTGCTGGAGAAAAAATTCCAATACCAAATGTAGTTTGGATAAGTGCTTTAGTGATGTTTTTGCTATCGTTTTTAGCATTCTTTAAACGAAAATTTGCTAAAAATTTATGAGTTTGGTTAAATTTGAGTCTTAAAAGGCTCAAATTTAGTATTTTAAGATGAATTATAAATTTATAAAATTTCCAGATCCAAATATGCTTCCACCTAATTTATCATTTTGCGTTGGTGGCAAGCTAGATACAAATCACTTAATTAGTGCATACAAGCAAGGCTATTTTCCGTGGTTTTTAGAAAATGAACAAATACAGTGGCACTCGCCAAATTTACGCTCTATAATCATTCCTAAATTTATTAAATCTCACAAAAGCCTGAAACCATTTTTTAAAAAATATGAAGTTAAATTTGATGAAGATGTTAAAAATTTTATAAATTTATGTTATAAAACTAGAAAACAAAAAGGAATCACTTGGCTTAGTAGCGATATCGTGCAAGCTTACTCAAATTTGGCCGATTTAAATATAGCCCATAGCGTAGAAGTTTATGAAAATAATGAACTTATCGGTGGGCTTTACGGACTTATTTTTGGGCGAGTTTTTTGTGGAGAAAGTATGCTTAGCCTAAAACCAAATGCATCAAAAGTAGCTCTTGTTATTTTGTGTAAAGCATTAGAAAAATATAATTTTCTAATAGATTCTCAAGCACCAAATAATCACTTAAATTTTATGGGTGCTATCAATATAAAAAAAGAGCAATTTTTAAAAATATATCTAAAACTAATAGATGAAGATGTAAATTTAGATTTTAAAAATTTAAAACCAAATTTATAAATAGTTTCTAAGGATTAAATTTATATAATATTATTTTAGGAAGTATGATGAACAACCTTTTTAGTAATTTAAGAAGATATTTTTTATTTTATTTTTTACCATTTGTTATTATGGGTATATTTTTATTGGCAGCCTATTTTCAGTCAATCTCACACAAAAAATCAACAAAACTTGAAATTAGCGAAAAAACATCGGCTCTTCGTGGAAGCATAATAACAAAAGATGGCTTTATTGTAGCAAATTCTCAAAAACTATATAAAGCCGTAATAGATACAAGAAGCATAGATCCAGATAAATTAGATCTATTTATAAAGTTATATTGTATATACACAAATGATAACGAAAAAAAGGTTAAAAATTTAATCACTTCTAGAAAAGGAACGGTTGTTTTATCATATAAAATAGATCCGAAAACAGCGATGCATCTAAAAAAACTATCAAGATATCTAACCAAAAAGAAAGTCTTTATATCATTCATAACAGATGATAATGTAGTGCGTCAGCCAATAGCATTAGATATCCTAGAAAGTGGTGAAAACAGAAAATATATAGCAAAAGATAGCCTAAGTCCAATTTTAGGGTATATCAAAAAAATAGAAAAAGATAAAATCACAAAAACAACAGGAGTAAAAGGCGTAGAAAAATATTACAATCAATACCTTTTTGCAAATCAAGATGAATTTATAAAAGGTTATAGAGATATAGGAAATACAATAATCCTAGATAAAGGATCAATAAAATCACTCAAAATAGATGGTTATGATGCTATCTTAAATATTCCTCTTAAATTTCAAATAAAACTAGAAAGCCTTTTAACTAAAAAAGCCAAACAATATGGTGCAAAAGAGATTATAGTGGGGGTAATGGATTCCAAAACATCAAAAATTCTAGCCCTTGCCACATCGAATCGATACAATCCAGAAAACATCCTAAAAAGCAATTATAGTGCTCTAAATTCTACAGCCATAGAATACCCATACGAAGCAGGTTCAGTTATAAAACCAATAATATTTTCTATCGCCTATGAAAATAAAAAATTAAATTTAAACGAAATGATACCTACATACAATGGAACATATAAATTAGGAAATAGTATTATCAAAGATACGCATCCAAGCAGTCAAATGAATCTAACCGACATAATAGTTCATTCATCAAATATAGGTATGATAATGATAATTTCAAGACTAGATAATCTAACACTTTATGAAGGCCTAGATAAATTTAATCTATCTAAAAAAACAGGTATAGATCTACCATATGAACACTCAGGAATTTTACCTACAATAAATATGTTAAAAAATCAATCTTATAAAGCCACTCTAAGCTATGGATATGGCATCCAAACAACATTTATGCAAATTTTAAATGCTTTTTGTGTATTTAATAACAATGGTATTATGACACAACCACGTATTGTAAGCCATTTACATAAAAATGGTAAATTTTATGTAGTAGATAAACCTCAGCAAACACAAGTCATATCGCAAAATACAGCAAACATAATGAAAAATATTCTCATACAAGCGGTTGAGCGTGGAACAGGCAAAAAAGGACAAATTAATGGACTTGAAATTGGAGGCAAAACTGGAACAGCAAGGATGGCAAAAAACGGCACCTATATAAAAGCATATAATAGCTCATTTTTTGGTTTTGCTAATGATAAAAACTCATCCTTTACTATAGGAGTTTTAGTTAGAGAGCCAACTATTGGAAGTTATTATGCAGCGCAAAATGCCTTGCCGATATTTAAAGAAGTTGTTGAAATGCTAGTAGATGAGGGATATTTGATTAAATTTCAAGATAAAAATCAAAAAATTTTATCAAATGAAAATTTAGATGAGATTAAAGACTAAATTTACGATACTTTTATATAAATACATTTTATTTTAAAAAGAGTATCGTATAAATTCTTCTAAATTTAAACAAATCGAGGCTAGTTTAATTCATTAAAATATCACTATAAATTTTAATAATTATACGCAAAAACTTTGGTAATTTGTTGCTTGAATTTTATAAATATCTAGTTAAATTTAAAGACAATAAACACGATAAAAAATTATCGCAAAGTAAAAAATTCAAATATTTTTTTATAATAAACATTTTTTACATAAAATCTTTACCAACATAATAATTTAATATAATTACTAATATCTTTGTTAATCATTTAATATCTTAATCACAACAAATTTAAATATTTTACAACTAAAACAAAAATCACATTTGCCTAAATTTCTTTTAGATAGTTTTAATTAGTTTAAATCTCTAAATTTTACTATTTTAGCGATAATTAATCATCTAAAGCTATTTTTTAAAAATACATTATTTTAGTCAAGATTTCTGCATAAATTTGCTCTTCATTTTTGATATATTTATATCACCACCAATTTTGTGCATTTAGATGCAAGCTTTTTTATATCTTAGCTAGCCAACCCATCGCCTTTTATATGACAATCTCAATATATCCACAACTTTTTAAAACCTTTTTAAAACCTTTTTAAAACCTTTTGGTTAAATAGTCATTAAATTATCCTTTTTATTTCTATATGTTTATATTTTTTCTTTGTAATGCATTCTTAAATCGCGTTTTTTTGATTGTGATATAAATTTATCTTCTTCTAAATCTAAATTTTACCCCTCTTCTAACTTAAAATTTGCAAGATAAGATATTAAATTTAAAACATTTAATTAATTAAATTTTCGCACTTAAACTCAAAAACAGAAATTTTATCTTTTTATATATTATCAAAAATTCTTTCATGATTTTATATCACTCATATCGCTTACATTTTTTCTATATCTTTACTCTTATACATATCTTTAAGACCATTTTATCTTTTACGCTCTATAAATCTCTAGATACATATTTTAAAAAATCATCAAACTTACCATCTTTACTAAATGTATCAAGTATGGCATTTATTAAAACACATAATCCTATAACTGTTCTTATCAATTTCACTAAAATTTTCAAAATCTTTAAAATCAGCATTCACTTCTTTTTTATGTATTCTATGTTCTATTTTTTTCAAAATCCTCTGGTTTTTATCGGATATATAAGCACAGTAACCAAGTTTAATTGGCTTTTTGTAGAACATAAATTTACTACAGATAAGGATTGTATGCAAAAATTCGCCTCCTTTTTTAAAAATAAGCTCGCTCCTGCATAATGCACTACCAACAAATAACCAAAATCCCATTTTTTCTTTTTTATTAAATTTTAATTACATTTAAATTTTTATGATTATTAAATAAAATATCTTCATCTTGGATTTTAAATATTTTTTCATAAACTAAATCTATCTTATTTTTTACAAACTAAGTATCATTGCCATAAAATTTCTTTAAAATATAATCGCTTAAATATCTTTTATTATTTGGAATTTTACCGATATCTAGCAACTCTTTAAGATTTTTTAAATTTCATCTTTTTATTGCTTCTAAAGCACTGTTTTGATCTATCTTCCATAGCCCAAACTCTATATCCTCCATCATTTTTTATTATACTCTTTAATATTAGCCCTTATCTTATCACTTGATAATAAATAATCAAAATGCCCATCAATATTTAAATTCAATATTTCATTGTTAGATAATGTAAATTTATCGCCTTTAAATTTAAATCTTATAATCTTGATCTTTTTCGTATATTTTGATATACAATCACTCTTTAAAAGCATATAAAAAATCTCTTTAATAGCAAAACTACATAATTTATAACATATTTCATTTAATGGTAAAAAACAGTGTTTATCAAAAGCAATATAATAATAAAGATTATCATCATTATAATGATAATAAACAAATTTTTCTTCATCTCTTATTCTAGGTAAAAGTTTATACATACGATTAAAGTATTTTTCAAATTCAATCCGAATTTCAAATTTAATCCATCTTCTTCATACTCTTTAAATTCATTTTCTATAACTGTAAATTTATTTGACGGTTCTTTGTCGTAATTCCATAAAAGATAAAGCATTTTATTGTCTCTATCAAATCATCAAGCATAGCTAGTCTCTTATTTTTTCATCATATATAACAAATTTATTAAAAAATTTATCGATATATTCAGTAAATAGATGCTTAAAATTTTCATTTTTGGTATTAATACCTAAAATTTCATCCAGCTATCATTCTTTTTTTCTAGCATACTTTTTTAACTTTATTTTTGCTATCTGTATTGTATCTTGCATAAATTTATATCCTTATCTATTTTTTACTACCGATTTTTTTGTAATTGCTTTATAGGTAAAGCTCTGCAATAAATCTCTTTTATAATTCCACTTTCTTTACTGATTAATCTATGCTTTTACATATCAAAATATTCGCCCACTTTTACATCTTACAATTTAAAATTCGAACTTGTCTTATATAAAATTTTGAAGCAAAAAATCAATTATCTCTAAGCTCTCTTGAATTACTATCTTTGCCTTTAATAAGCTCATTATTTACATAATCCCATAAATTATTTATCTCTTCAAAACTTGATAAAATAAAAGTAGCAAAATTCTCATCATTTAAATTTTTGAGTGAGTCTTTCGTTTGGCTTGAAAGATTTTTAAATTATCAAATATTTTAAATTGTTTTTCGTTTTTTTGTAAATTTTCTTGAGTTTGAATTAAATTAGACTAAATTTGCTTTAAAATTTTGTTAATATTTTTATTTTCTTGCTGTAAATCTTCTATTTTTTTTGAAAATTTGAGTTTAATGTGTCATCTTCACAAAATATCTTTACTAAATTTATTAAAAAACATATTCAACCCACCAAAAAAACACTGCTAAAAACACTATTATTAATCTTTTCTTGCACCTCTTTATCCTCTAAAAGTTTTAATAATCTATCTTTTGACATATTTACGCCTTTATTGTAGCTATTTAAAAATTATTATATTCTGTAATTTTACGAAAAAATAATAAAATAAAAATATTATATTATTTTTAATAAGTCAATATCTATTGAAATTTCATAATTTTAAATCATATTTGCTAGCGATAAACAAAAAAATATTAAATTTTGTTATGTTTATTTGCAAATTTTAGCTTATTGAAATATAAATTTACAGGGATTGTTAAATTTAAATATTTAAATAAAAAATTTTTGTTGTCATTGAAAAATAAGTGGCGGACAGAGAAGGATTTGAAATCTTATTTGCTTATAAAACTACTTCCTTGCTAAATAAATGGGCTTGTGATGGAGCAAAGCGACAATATCACAAGCAGTTGGCGATAGGTGAGCAGACACCTGCGAACCCGCCAACATTAGCACGGTGAGTAGCCCCTCGCCTTGGGCTACGAACGGACGAAGCGCACCTATCAAGGCGTACATTAAATAAAAAAATAGATTGCTTTTTTTGTAAGGTTATATTTTTTTGGTGTGGGTGTTTGGAGTATAAAGGGCACTGCCCACATTCCGCACGCTGGGGAGCTGGACCGCTCCGCGGGACGGCGAGCCAGCTGTGCTCTTGTGTCTTTATATTCTAATGTTAGTTAAAAGTAAAATTATAAAAATTACTTAAATTTTAAAATTTCTCTTGGCAAAATATCATCAATATTATTTATTATTTTATTATCAATTTCTATTAAATTTAAATTGTATTTTTTATATAATTCAAGTTTTTTATTTTTTCTTTCTATGTATTTTTCATCTTCTTCATATCCCCAAAATTCTATAAAAATTTTTTCTTTTGGCAAGTAAAAATCACAATAAATATCTTCTAATATTGGCACTCTTTTTTCATATGCAAAACAAATATATTCACTATAAAGCCAATCAGCTATTATAACTTCAGCCCTACTTCTTACATAATGACCACTTTTAGTTCTATATTGTGCTTGAAATTTCTTTCTAAAATCAATTTCAATATTTTCTTTTATCTCATTTTCAGGTTTTATCATCTTTAAAAATAGCTCATTATTTAAGATTTTCTCATCCCAAATTATAAAGCTATTTCCCATATAAAATTTTTGCTCTCCTGCATTTTGCTTTCCTAAATCTGTTATCTCATATCCTTTATCACACTTTTTTATAAAATTTAGTTCTATAAATATATCATTTATCTCTTTTGGAGTTAAATTTAATTTTTCGCCTATTTTTTTAGCTGTTAAATTTGCCATATTCCTTCCCTTTTTGTGATGTTTATTATTTGATTTATATTTTTTGCTTTTAGTTGATTTTTTGGTTATTGTAATTATTGCGATTAAAAATAATATCACTATAATATTTGATATTTTCATAAATTAACTTTTTATTTTAAATTTATCTTTTTAGATGTTATAGCTCTTTTTTGTATGTTCTCTAATTTTTCCAAATATTTTTTAGTTTCTTCTATTTGTTCATCAAGTGCTAAGCCTTGATTAATTAATCTTATTAACTCAGGCTTTTCTTTTTCCCAATTATTAAGTGTTCCCCTGCTTATGTTTAATAGTTCTGCTAGTTCTTGTCTTGTCATTTTAAACATTTCTCTTTATAAAATTTTATTTTTGTTTAACAATTAAGCATTATTTAAGGATATTTTTGTTATATTTCATTCGTTATTTTGTTTAATTATTAGACAAATTATCTTAAATAACCTTAATTTTTGTTATTTCTCATTCAATATTTTAGCAAAATTAAGTAAATTTAGACCTAAATACGTCTTTAAACTGTTTATTAGGGATTGCTGGATACCAATTTTGAAAGAATTAAATTTATCTTATCGCCGTTTATATAATATGCGTCATACTTACGCAACCAATATGCTTTATCAAAATTTTGTAACTCCTGTAAAACTTGCGAAATTATTAGGACATTCAACCCCTAAAATGATTTATGATGTTTATGTAAATTATTTAAATTCAAATTTAAAAGACTTTGATAAAAATATTAAAATTTATTAATCGCCTCTGCATAGGGTTTTTATTTTTTATTTAAAATTGCTTGAAATGTCGCTGCAATAGTATTTCGTGGCGGACAGAGAGGGATTTGAACCCTCGAGCCCCGATTAAGAGCTGCACCCTTAGCAGGGGTGTGGTTTCAGCCACTCACCCATCTGTCCTTTAAAAAAGAATTGTTATTATATAATTTTAAAACTGATATATTGCTTAAAATTTTAAAATAATACATAAATAAATCAAAAATTGCTACCAACACATAAAAACTAAACTAAATTTCTAATATTTAACTGGTTTTTCAATGCTATATTAAATTTTATAAAATTGTAAATTATAAAAACTAAATTTTTAATATTTATAAAATACTTATAAAAATTTTATATTTTTTATGATAAAATTAACCGTTGATTTCAAAAAGCATTAGAAAGGATAAAAATGTCTATCGAAAACAAAAATAGACGAGATTTCATCGGATTATCATTTGCAGGAGTTGCAACAATTGGTGGAATTTTCGCTCTAGGGGCTATGAAAAAAACTTGGGATCCACTTCCTAGCGTTAAAGCAGCTGGATTTACAACAGTAGATTTAAGTCAAGTTAAAGATGGTGAACTTCATCAGGTTGAATGGCGTAAAAAGCCGATTTTCATTTTAAAAAAAAGTGCAAATATGAAACCAGATGACAGTAGAGATGTAGTCGTTGGCAATTCAAGATATACAGTCTGCATCGGGCTTTGTACGCATTTAGGCTGTATTCCAAGTTATAAAGGTGAGCACTTTGCATGTGCATGTCATGGTGGTATGTTTGATTTAAGTGGAAATGCTATTTTTGGACCACCTCCTAGAGGACTTGATATTCCACCTTTTAAAATTGACGGAACAAAACTAGTTCTGGGCGAAGTTGGGCCAGAGTATCAAAAACTCGTAGGAAAAGCATAAGGAGGCATGAATGGCACACATTAAAAAAGCTACTAGTATGGGAGATTGGTTTAATCAAAGAATTGGACTAGAGAAATTATGGAATGTTTTGGCTGGACATTATTGGATACCTAAAAATATAAGTTTTCTTTGGGCGATGGGCGTTATTTTAACTACACTTTTTGTTATCTTGCTTGTAAGTGGTCTTATGCTTATGAGCTATTATAAACCTGATGCATTGCTTGCATTTGATAGCGTAAATAAAATCATAATGCAAGAAGTAGAGTATGGTTGGCTTTGGCGACATATGCATGCAGTTGCAGCTTCTGTTATATTTTTAATACTTTATATACATACCTTTACAGGAATTTACTATCGATCTTATAAGCAAGGTAGAGAAATGATATGGATAAGCGGAATTTTACTCTTAGTTTTATTCTCCTCTGAAGCCTTTAGTGGATATATGCTTCCTTGGGGTCAGATGAGCTATTGGGCAGCACAAGTCATCACTCAACTTTTTGGTGGAATTCCTATCATTGGTGATGCTATTGTTGAGTGGATTAGAGGTGATTATGCAGTTAGTGATCCAACCTTGACAAGATTTTTTATGCTTCATGTTTGCTTGCTTCCAATTGTCGTTATAGCTTGTGTTGCTTTTCACTTTTACACTTTAAGAGTTCCACACGTTAATAACCTAATGGGCGATGATCTAGAAATAGACTTTGATCTTGAAGGAGAGAAATATTTAGATGGCAAAACGGCAGAAAGTAAAGTTATACCATTTTGGCCAGGATTTTTAGCAAAAGATTTCTTTTATATCTGTATTTTTATGGTATTTTTCTTCTATTTGGTTGGTTTTAATTATAGCTTTTCAATGGATCCTATAAATTTTGATCCAGCAAATAGCTTAAAAACGCCACCACATATCTACCCTGAATGGTATTTTTTATGGCAATATGAAATTTTAAGAGGCTTTTTCTTTGATGTTGGACCTCTAAAAGCAGCAGATATTGGGCTTATGGCTTTTGGTTTTGCTATGATTTCTTTAGCGTTTATTCCGTGGCTTGATAGAAGCGATGTAGTTAAACCAGCACATAAAAATATCAAATTTGCTATTTGGTTTTGGGTTTTGATTTTAGATTTAATACTTTTAAGTTTCTTTGGAAAATTACCAGCAGATGGTATAACCCTAGGGATTGCAAATACATATATTGGTTTTGCGTTATCTGTGCTTTATATACTTCTTATTTTAGTATTTTTACCGCTTATCACAATAGCCGAAAGAAAGGGTAGATAATGAAAGAGTTAAAAACACTACTAATAGTCATATTTTTTACACTATTTTTATATTGGGGGATAGAGCCTTATGCTCATTCAAAACTTCATCCACATGTCGATCCTGCAAACTATGATTTTGCTTTAGAAGATAAAAATTTAGCAGCTACAAATGTAGAAAAAGCTCAAGAATCATTAGAAGTTGCACAAAATTCAGGCAATGAAGATTTAATAAAAAGTGCAGCTAAAAAATTTGAAGATGCCAAATTAGCTCAAAACAAATACAATGCTTTTTGGAATGAAATAAATGCTATTGATCTTAGCAAAGGTGATGCTACTAGGGGTGCTGAAACTTTTGCTTCAGCAGGTTGTGTTGCTTGTCATAGCGTAGAAAAAGCAGGTATGCCAGCTTCTATGGATGCTATGTCTGCAAGTGAAGCCTATGGTGCAAATCCGCCAGATTTAAGCGATGCAGGCGTTATTTATGACTCTAAATTTTTAGCAGCTTTGATTAAAAATCCTGTTATGGCACAAAAGCTTGATCATAAATTTGGCGATGAAAATCCATATCCTATGCCAGAATTTTTTGGTGCTGGCGGAGATTTAAATACAGAAATAGCCGATATTGTAGCGTATTTAAAATCAATAGCATCAAAACAAGAAGAATTAAGTGGAAAAGAGATATTTAAAGTTGCTTGTCAAAGATGCCACGATATGAAATACGATAATGTTTATACCGATGGAAATAAACTAAGCGTAGCTAAATATATGGGTTCAACACCGCCTGATTTATCAATGATGATTCGTTCAAGAGATATAAATTATCTCCATAATTTCATTAACGACACACAAAAAATTCTTCCAGGCACTTCAATGCCAAGAGTAGGACTCACAAAAGAATCTGAAGATAAAGTTATAAGCTATATGCAAAATGTAGGCGATAGCAAAAAGGATGAAAGAGAGAGAATTTCTATATACATAATGATATATTTTGTGATTTTAGGCATTTTTGCAGGTTTGTGGAAAAGAAAAATTTGGTCAAAACTCCACTAAATTTTAAGCCCATTGTGGGCTTAAAATTTAATACCTTAAATTTAGGTCCAAAAATTATCTCATTTTATGCTTCTTAAAATTTTAGTGCAATTATTAAAAATAGATAGACTACATTATTATCATTATTTTTGCACTTTATTTTATAATTTTATATTAAATCAAGATCAAGTAAACACAAAAAAACATATATAAAATTTGATTAATATGATATCATTGAAAAAATATGGGCTTGAATTTTTAGCAGCCCAATAAATCATATCTCTTTCTTCTAATAATTTTGTAAATTTAATCTAAAATAATTAATTATTAGCTTAAAACATTTCAAAAATCGATTTTAATATCATAGCTTTTGTTGTGATAATTATAAAAACTCATAAAAGCTAAGTTCATTATCCATATCAAAATATTGATAAACCATAAAGTATGGCTTTAAAAATTACTCAATCTCTTAAAATATGCCTTCTTCTTGCGATTAGAATTAAAAAATCTAGTTTATGCACCTAAATTTTAATGTAAAATAACAAATAAAATATTTGGCTATAAATAGAATTTAAAAGATTTAAATAAACCATTTAACTATATCAAAAAAGATTAATTATTATGTTAAAAAATCAAATTAGTTGACATAAAAAATTACACATTTTTTAAACCTATGATAAAATTTAAAGGCATTGGTTGGTAGAAAATCAATATAAATTCAATTAGTCTGCATTAAAATGATCCAAGCTTATCAAGCCAAATAAAAGAAATTTTGATAAATCTATTCGTATCAATAAAAATTTTATTAAATCACTTTTAAGCCTACTGCTAAATTTAAATGATCATTTTAATATTTATATTTTCTATAAGTGCGACATTTTTGTATAGTGACACAATCCATAAAAGATGGTTTTAGAAATTTTAAATTTAGATCTATAATAAAAATTGCAACCGTTAAGATGCACAAAAAGCCATCACTTTTTTAATATCTTTAACATTATATTCTTTGTTTAATAAGCATTTATGTGGGTTTTAACTGCTATTTTTTTATCTCTTAAATTTATTTTGCTCGATTATTCTAGTTGTGCTTAAATAAGTAATTAAAATTTCAACATATTTTTACTCTATTTTTATTTTTGTATTAAAATATCTGCTCTTAAATTTTTATAAAATATTTTTTATTTGCCTACTCAACTTCAATAAAAACCATTTCAATATCTTTTATTTAACCAAAGTCTAAAAATTTAAACTAGAAATTTTTAACAAGCCATTTATAGATAAAAACAAATGTGGAAAAATTTATGAATAGCAAAATAAAGATAAAGTCAGATTTAGACGTGTTATAGATATTTTAGAAAAGTCAAAAAGGAGGGTCGACACCGCCCTATCCTCTTCTGAAAATAAAATTATAATATTTTATTACGATAGAAATATTAACTAAAAAATGAAATTTAAAAATCCAAATGTTAAAGCTTTTTATAATTTTCAAGAAAAAATACAAACGCAACCTAGCGATCTCATAAAAGAGATAAATAAGCAAAACAAAAAGGAGATAGAAAAATAAATGGCTAAACAAAACTATGATAATAAAAACTTAACACTTACTTATAAAAAAGTATTTGTTATTTGGTTGAAAAAAGTAACAAAAGAGCTTGGTTGATAGCGTTTTTATACATAGCAATATCTATTATATCTATGATTGCGGCATTATTACTTACGCCTTTAAAAAACTTGGTTTTTTATGTTGTAAGAGTAAAATACTATACTGCAAGAATTTCTAGCATCAACGAATCTAGCCTACTTTTATAAGTTTTACAAATTCTCCACTAAGAGTCGAAGCTCTACTATAAATATTTAAACTAGCATTATAATCTCTATCTATTTGAATTGCAATTATAGCAATCAAATATTTTATCAATCCTTTTTAATATATCCACAACAACTATAAGTTTGGGAACTAAGATAAAATTTATCAATCTTAATAACATTTGTTTTAGTTACTAAAATACTAATAAACTCATTAAATGCTAAATTGTTTATCCTTCTACCTCAAATTTTAGCCATAGCCTTTAAATTTAAATCTTCAATAATCATATTTTTAGCCAAATCAAAGAAATAATCTTTTCTTTGATTTGCTAATTTTATATGAAATTTAGCTTTGTCTATCATTTGAGCTTTTTTTTAAACTAAGTTTTCTTTATTTGGCTTTTAACTCTTTTATAAAATTAGGGAAAATTTATAGCTATATTATCGCTGAGTGTTAGAAGTGTTTTAAATCCATACCTACACTTTTACCTGTTGTGATATGAATTTTATCTTTCGTTTCTAATATAAGAAGAACCTAAATTATCTCTCTTAATGGTTATAATCTTTATTTTATCATTAGCCAATATTTTTTGATTTTTACTAAATTTATGCTCATAGCTATTAGAGAGATAGCATTATCTTTTAGTTTATAATATACATTTCCTTTAGGAGTGAAAGATTTATACTTAATACGCTTTTAAAAACTAAGTAGTCTGCCAAGACACTTAATGAATTAGCATTATCTATTCTTTTCGTGATTTATTGCATAGCTTGAGAGCCTAAATTATTTCAACTTTTATATTTTTTAAGTTTTTTAACTTCGCTAAATGCTTTTGCAATTTGGCTTTATTTAGGCTTTTATGATAGAGTTTATAATTTCTTTATGTAAAGCTATAAATGTTATAAATACTACAAAATAAATTTATAAGCTCATCTATACACTTTGTCTTTTTAGTATTATATAGCTTATATTTGTATGCTAACAACATAATTTGATTTTAAATAATATATAAAAAATTATTTTTTAAAGCTTTATTGTATTCATAACTAAAGCTAGGGGCTTTACGGCTAAATGCGGAAAAACTAGCGATAGCGATACTATATGGCAAGATTTAGCAAGGGTTAGGGTTTTTGATAGGATTTCGCAGGCTTGCCAAAAAGGCGTTTTATTTGCTATCGATAAAAGAGCAAATGAATTATACCACGCAAAAAGAAGCGTTGAGGAGCTTTTGAGGGCTTTTGTTGGATCAAATGTGCTTTTAGGTTTTGATATAAGTTGGAGCGAAAAAAACACAAAAGCAAACATAACAGCAGGTAAATTTTATTTAGATGTTAGAATGCAAAACAATCCAATCGTAAAGCAACTTACACTTGATTTTATCTATGTTGATAAATACGGCGATAAGCTAATGGAAACTTTAAAAAAATAAGGAGAATAGATGAAAAGAGTAGCACCACAAATTATACAAGAAGCAAACGTTTTCATAAACGGCAAAGGCTATTTAGGTATAAGTAAAAACGTAAAAATTCCAACCCTTGAATGGGAGATGATAGAAAATAAAGGAGCCGTTACTACAAACCTATAAA
>NZ_VWSJ01000022.1 GCF_009690845.1 Campylobacter portucalensis | reverse complement strand
TTTTTCTCAAACTTTCAGCAATATTTAAGCTTTACTTGTATATAATTCCATTTCTGCTTTAAAGAAAGCCTTAAAAAGCTTTTTAAGAGTGTGTTTTTTAAATTATAAATGTTAAACTATTAAATTAATTTTAAAGTCAATCTTTGAAATCTAAACAAGTGATCGATTGAGCCAAGGGCTTTAAAGCCTAAAACAATTAATTATAAAAACGAGTTTTTTATTTTAATTGTTAGTAAGAAATATAAAGTTTTAGATTAAAACTTCATAATATATAAATAGATAAAAACTTTTAAAAATAAAAAGTTTTTTATAAATATTTTTATGGAGAGTTTGATCCTGGCTCAGAGTGAACGCTGGCGGCGTGCCTAATACATGCAAGTCGAACGGACAAATAAGAGCTTGCTCTTATTTGTTAGTGGCGCACGGGTGAGTAATATATAGTTAATCTGCCCTTTGCTGGAGGACAACAGTTAGAAATGACTGCTAATACTCCATACTCCTTTTTGACATAAGTTAAATCGGGAAAGTTTTTTCGGCAAAGGATGAGACTATATCGTATCAGCTAGTTGGTAAGGTAATGGCTTACCAAGGCTATGACGCGTAACTGGTCTGAGAGGATGATCAGTCACACTGGAACTGAGACACGGTCCAGACTCCTACGGGAGGCAGCAGTAAGGAATATTGCGCAATGGGCGAAAGCCTGACGCAGCAACGCCGCGTGGAGGATGACACTTTTCGGAGCGTAAACTCCTTTTATCAGGAAAGAATAATGACGGTACCTGATGAATAAGCACCGGCTAACTCCGTGCCAGCAGCCGCGGTAATACGGGGGGTGCAAGCGTTACTCGGAATCACTGGGCGTAAAGGACGCGTAGGCGGATTATCAAGTCTTTTGTGAAATCTAACAGCTTAACTGTTAAACTGCTTAGGAAACTGATAATCTAGAGTAGGGGAGAGGTAGATGGAATTCTTGGTGTAGGGGTAAAATCCGTAGAGATCAAGAGGAATACCTATTGCGAAAGCGATCTGCTGGAACCTAACTGACGCTGAGGCGTGAAAGCGTGGGTAGCAAACAGGATTAGATACCCTGGTAGTCCACGCCCTAAACGATGTATACTAGTTGTTGCTAAGCTAGTCTTGGCAGTAATGCACCTAACGGATTAAGTATACCGCCTGGGGAGTACGGTCGCAAGATTAAAACTCAAAGGAATAGACGGGGACCCGCACAAGCGGTGGAGCATGTGGTNNAGACAGGTGCTGCACGGCTGTCGTCAGCTCGTGTCGTGAGATGTTGGGTTAAGTCCCGCAACGAGCGCAACCCACGTGTTTAGTTGCTAACAGTTAGGCTGAGCACTCTAAACAGACTGCCTTCGTAAGGAGGAGGAAGGTGTGGACGACGTCAAGTCATCATGGCCCTTATGTCCGGGGCGACACACGTGCTACAATGGCATATACAATGAGAAGCAATATCGCGAGATGGAGCAAATCTATAAAATATGTCTCAGTTCGGATTGGAGTCTGCAACTCGACTCCATGAAGCCGGAATCGCTAGTAATCGTAGATCAGCCATGCTACGGTGAATACGTTCCCGGGTCTTGTACTCACCGCCCGTCACACCATGGGAGTTGATTTCACTCTAAGCGAGGAAGCTAAACTAGCTACTCTCCACAGTGGAATCAGCGACTGGGGTGAAGTCGTAACAAGGTAACCGTAGGAGAACCTGCGGTTGGATCACCTCCTTTCTAGAGTACATATGTATAAACTCTCACAAGTTATACATAAGAAAGATTATAGTATAGTGATTAAAAACAGATTATAACAATAAATAGTTAAAAAGATAAATCTATACTAAAACTCAATCATCCTTGTTTAGTTTTCAGAGATTGATATTAAAATACAAAGCACTAATGTAATTTTATTGATACTAATAAGATATAAGTATCATAGTAAAATTAAAAATTTGATTTAGCAATAAACTTACGAAGTAGTATTTATATAGTAAATTAAAAATTATAGGTTTAAAATTTAAGGTTATGAATTAAATTAACAGTTAAAAAAATATATAAATCTTTAAGTTTATTTACAATTATATTATAAAATTATAACTAGTAGCGGGGAATTAGCTCAGCTGGGAGAGCGCCTGCTTTGCACGCAGGAGGTCAGCGGTTCGATCCCGCTATTCTCCACCATAGTAAATTAATTAGATTATAAATTAATATTATTTATAGTCCTATAGTTATAACTAAATATATTATAATATATTAAATCATTGATTCCTAAAGGGCCTATAGCTCAGCTGGTTAGAGTGCACCCCTGATAAGGGTGAGGTCATAAGTTCAAGTCTTATTAGGCCCACCATTTTATTGAAATTAAAATGTATTTTTATTAATCTTTAAAAATTTATATAGTTTAACTATAAAATCTAAAATAAGCTTATCACACTATATCAATAAAAATTAATATAGTTTGTTAAACTACTAAATATACTTTTAGTAGTTTAGTAAGTTGATATATTAAGAGTATGATATGATAAATTTATAACTATAAATGTTTTAAGCATTAATTAGTTTTAAATTTTAATAATCTTAATTATTGTAGTATAAGTTTATTTTAGATTTTAATAATCTAAATGTTATTTAAATTATCATTGTTAAAAGTCACAAAAAGTTTTAATAAATAAAACAATTTTACAGGACTTGTTAAAGTTTTAAATATAAGTAGAAATTACTACTAATTAATTAAAATTATAAATTTTTTAGTAAATTTATTGATTAGTTAGTTATTAATTAATGCAACTCTTTTAAATTTACCTGTTATCAAATTTAAAAGATTAAAGATTAATTCACGAATATAATAAAGTTAATTAAAACTCTTTATTATGATTATTAATCTCTTTCCGTCTTAACTACTGTATATTTAAATGCATAAAAATAAATACTATAAATTTAATCCATAATTTAAAATAAAAAATTAAATTATTAATATTTAGATTTTAAAGATTTAAGAGTGTTTTTTAAGATTTTTATAACTAAATACAACAGATTAATATTAATAGCATAATTAACTATTTTATCTTTAACAAGGAAGTGATGCGAATTAGAATATCAACATAATAAATAAAAGATATTTAAAAGGTAAGCTACTAAGAGCGAATGGTGGATGCCTTGGTTGGTAGAGGCGATGAAGGACGTGCTAGACTGCGATAAGTCTCGGGGAGCTGTCAAGGAGCTTTGATCCGGGAATTTCCCAATGGGGCAACCCAGTTAATAGTAATATTAACTACTATATTTTATAGAGCGAACGTGGGGAATTGAAACATCTTAGTACCCACAGGAAAAGAAATCAATAGAGATTACGCTAGTAGCGGCGAGCGAACGCGTAAGAGGGCAAACCACTAGTTTACTAGTGGGGTTGTAGGACTGCATAAAAGACAAAAACTTGCTAATAGAATAACTTGGAAAGGTTAAGCATAGAGGGTGATACTCCCGTATATGAAAGCAACTTTTTACTTAGCAGTATCCTGAGTAGGGCGAGACACGTGAAATCTTGTCTGAAACTGGGTAGACCACTATCCAACCCTAAATACTACTACCAAACCGATAGCGAACAAGTACCGTGAGGGAAAGGTGAAAAGAACGGGGGTGACCCGAGTGAAATAGAACCTGAAACCATTTGCTTACAATCATTCAGAGCACGATTCTTTATGACGTGTGATGGACTGCCTTTTGCATAATGAGCCTGCGAGTTGTGATGTCTGGCAAGGTTAAGGATACCCGGAGCCGTAGCGAAAGCGAGTCTTAATAGGGCGATAAGTCAGATGTTGCAGACCCGAAACGAAGTGATCTATCCATGAGCAGGTTGAAACCGGTGTAAGAACCGGTGGAGGACCGAACCCGCTAGCGTTGAAAAGCTATGGGATGACTTGTGGATAGGGGTGAAAGGCCAATCAAACTTCGTGATAGCTGGTTCTCTCCGAAATATATTGAGGTATAGCGTTATGTAGTAACTAAAGGGGGTAGAGCACTGAATGGGCTAGGGCATACACCAATGTACCAAACCCTATCAAACTCCGAATACCTTTAGTGTAATCATAGCAGTCAGGCGGCGAGTGATAAAATCCGTCGTCAAGAGGGGAACAACCCAGACTACCGACTAAGGTCCCTAAATCTTATTTAAGTGGAAAACGATGTGAAGTTACTTAAACAACCAGGAGGTTGGCTTAGAAGCAGCCATCCTTTAAAGATAGCGTAATAGCTCACTGGTCTAGTGATTTTGCGCGGAAAATATAACGGGGCTAAAATAAGTACCGAAGTCGTAGGCTTGACTTTTGTCAAGCGGT
>NZ_VWSJ01000021.1 GCF_009690845.1 Campylobacter portucalensis | reverse complement strand
AAAAAAAAAAAAAAAAAAAAAATAGAATAAAATAAATAAAAATTTATTATTTTAATACTAAATTTGCATCTAAATAGCTATTAAAAGTTCATTATAAAATAAAAATCTATATAAATTTAAAAGAATTCACTTATCTTGCTTCTTGCTAAATCAACATCATCAATTCTATTAATCTCATCCCTAAAAGCACTAGCCATATCTAAACCTTTTGAGTATTGATGAATATGTTTTCTAAAAAGTAAAGCCCCTCTAGTGCCATAATGTTTTATCATCTCATCAAAATGACATAAAATAATCTCTTTTTTAATCTTTTCATCAACCTTTTTACCGCTTTTAACTTCATAAAAAATCCACGGATTACCAATGCTTGCTCTACCTATCATAAGCCCATCAGCTAAGGTTAAATTTAATACATCTTGTGCGTTTTGTGAATTTATATCTCCATTTGCAATTATCGGCACCAAAGATACTTCTTTAGCTTCTCTAATAGAGTCATAATCAGCTTTACCGCTATATCCATCGGCTTTTGTGCGTCCGTGAATTGCTATATAACTAAGATCTAAATTTTGAAGTTTTTTTACTATGATTTGAGGAATTTTTTCATCAAAACCAAGGCGAATTTTTACACTAGTAAATTTTTTATTTGATTGTTTTTTTATAACTTCTAGTAATTTACAAAGCTTATCTAAATCTTTTAAAAGTGCAGAACCTGAGCAGTTTTTAACTACTTTTGTAGCTGGACAACCGCAGTTAAAATCAATACCATCAATAAAATCAAACTCATTTAAAATCAAAACCGCTTTTTTTATGATCTCTTCATCATTGCCTGCAATCTGAACGATATATGGTGTTTCAAGACTATTTTTTTCTAACATTTTCAATGTTTTTTCATTTTTAAAACACAAAGCATTAGCACTTATCATCTCACTCGTAGTTACATCGCAACCAAAACGCTTTACAACACCCCTTAAAGCTATATCTGAAAATCCAGCCAAAGGAGCTAAAAAAAGCGGTTTTTTAGAAAAATCAATCATTGAACATATATGAAGCAGGAATTGATCTGCCGCTATCTTTTAAAAATAGTAAAATTTTAAATTTGTCATATCCGTCATTATAGTTAATAAATTCTTTTAATGCATCAATCATACCAAATTCATACAAAAGATACAAATAAGCTTCATTTGCTTCATCTTTTTCGCTTCTAAGTCTATTAAACATAGCAATCAAAGCATCTGGAGAAAATTTAGCCTTTAAAGAATTTGCTAATTTAATATACTGCTCTGTATCAAATTCACAAAGCAAAATCAAAGAATAAAAGTCCTCTTTTGTCATTTCAAAAGTTTCATCGCTTAAATACCTATCTACTAATTTTATCGCATCAAATTTAGTAAGTTTGAAATTATGTTTTTTAATCTCAAAATAGCTACAATTTTTAAGCAATACATCAAATGCTTTTTTACTGAGCTCATCATTAATTTCAGATTTATTTTTTAAAATTTCAGTCGCATATTTTGGATCAAGATTTAATTTATTTAATTCATTTTTTATAAAAAGAGGGTTATTGTTTGTAATTTTATATTTTCTAAGCTCCACAACTTCGCCGCTTTCAAGTAATTTTAAAATTTCAATCACATCTTTTATTTGTTTATTTTTTATATCAACCTCATCTTTTAATAATGGCGACAAAAATATGGCTACAGATTTTGCTGTATCAAAAGTATCTGTCTTAAAAGACTTAGTTTTATTTATACCAAGAAGGGCGTTTTTTGCAAATTCATCATACAAGGCCTTATCGTTTTTCAAAGCTTTATTTTTTTTATATACACAAAATGCAACATAAGAGTTATGAAAAATTGCAAAAATTACAAATAAAACCAATGGTAAAATTACCCATAATGCCACTGGCAAGGTTAAATTTAATCCTAAAAAAGAGATGGTATAGCTATTTGCATTTTGCAAAAAAACAAAAATTCCAACAATACCAATATATATTAAAGAATATGTTACGAAATGTTTTAATCTCATAATTTCCCCCTATCTATTTTTCTCAGAAATTTCTTTACAAATTATGCAAAATTTAGCATTTGGCTTAGCTTTTAACCTTGCAATATCTATGTCATCTTCACACATTTCACATATGCCATAACTATTATTATTTATTTTCTCTAATGAAATTTCAATGTCTTGTAGCTCTTTTTGTTGTTGTGTGGCAATACAATACTCCAAATTTGTATCTGTATTGATACTTGCTGCATCCAATTCATCACTAGTTGCACTATGCATAAGCTCTTTTAAATCTCTAGAACAATAATTGATATTTTTTATGATTTGCTCTTTTTTGTCAATAAGAATTTTTTTAAAATAATCGAGATCGCTTTTTTTCATTATTTCCCTTTATTTATGGTATGGATGATTTGCATTTATACAAAAACCTCTATAAATTTGCTCATATAGAACTATTTTTGCTATTTTGTGTGCAAACGTTAAACTACTTAGACTAATAAGCATATCCATTTTTAACTTAAAATTTTCACTTAGCCCATAAGCTCCGCCTATAAAAAATGAAATTTTAGATGATTTTTCTAAAATTTTAGCGAATTCAAAACTATTTAATTTTTTACCTTTTTCATCTAATCCAACACAAAAACCATTTATTTTTGAAAAATAAAGATTATCATAAGCCAAATGAGCATCCTCTTTTGATTTTGATTGTGCTTTAGCGATTTTATCGTTAAAATAAATATTATCACTAATTTTTGCATATTTTTTAGACATTTTTATATACTCTTCAATGCTATCTCTAAAAACATCACTTCCTTTTTGTATGGTATGGATAAAAATTTCCAAATTTAAACCTTGGTGTAAAAATTTTCATTTGCTTTATAAAAAAGCAAATTTAACATACCGCTAATATAGTCTTTTTGTTCGCTTCTAGGCACTATAGCATCAATCAATCCATGTTCTAATAAAAATTCAGATTTTTGAAATCCATCTGGCAAATCCGCACCAATAGTTTGTTTTATAACCCTTTGCCCTGCAAAACCTATCAAAGCCCCTGGTTCAGCTATAATAATATCACCAAGCCACGCAAAAGAAGCACTAACCCCGCCCATTGTCGGATCTGTCAAAACTGAAATAAATGGAATTTTATTTTCGGCTAATTTTTTAATAGCGGCTGAAGTTTTGCTCATTTGCATTAAAGAGTATGTGCTTTCTTGCATTCTAGCTCCACCACTCGCACTTACAATGACTAATGGATATTTTTTCTCTATCGATCTTTTAACGGCACGAGTTATTTTTTCGCCTTCAACAGAACCTAAAGAGCCACCCATAAAAGAAAAATCAAAAACAACCAACTCAATATTTAAGCCATTTATCTTCGCTTCGCCACTAATTACAGAGCTATTTCTTCCTGTTTTATTCTGACTTTCTATAACTCTTTTTTTATATGATTTTTTATCCACAAATTTCAAAGGATCTATTGGAGTTAAATTAGAGTCAAATTCTACAAAACTTTCTTCATCAGTTAAAATTTTAATTCTTTCATCTGCCTTTAATCTCATATGATAATTGCATTTAGGGCAGACATTTAAGCAAGATTGCACCTCTTTATAATACATAAGCGAATTACAACTAGCACATTTTATCCAGTGTGCTGGTGCCTCGCTTGGATCTGCTTGTTTTCTTCTTATTTTTGAAAATATATCCCCAAATTTCATTCAATCGCCTTTTTTAAATTTATAAATATTATAACTAAATTTTCCTTATCTTTTCTTATTTTATCAAAATTATAAGTTAAATTTTATCATTTCTAAAGAAAAAATATATAAAATAACGCTATGCAAGGTTATATTTTAAAAATTCAAAAGATAAAAGATGAAGATTTAATAGTAGAAATTCTAACATCAAAAAAACTTGTAAAATCATATAGATTTTATGGTGCAAGACACTCTAAAATAACTCTTGGATATAAGCTTGATTTTGAGTTAATATTGTCCAATTTTATACCCAGACTTACAAACACAATGCATTTAGGATTTAAATGGCTTTTTGATAGAGAAAAACTATTTTTATGGCAACAATTCATAAGACTTTTTCACAATCATCTAAAAGGATTAGAAGATGTAGATGAAATTTATTATAGAATTTTAGATGATTGTGCAAAAAAACTTGATAAGCAAAGCCCAAAAAGACTTTTTATAGAAGCCTATACTCAAATTTTATATTTTGAAGGAAGATTGAGTGATAGATTTATATGTTTTGCGTGCGATGAATTTATAGAAGATGAAGAAATTACACTAATAAGAGGTTTTTTGCTAGCACATCAAAGTTGCCTAAAAAGAGCTAAATTTAAAAAGAATAAAATCAAAGAACTCTTGGAAACAAAGCAAACTATAAATTTAAATGACGATGAAATAGACCAAATTTATCAAATTTTATTAGACGGATTTTAATTAAAAAATGTATCTAAATGTATATTTTCAAAAGCGGCTTTTAGACTTACAAATAGTTTAGGATTTGATTTCTCCATATTTTGCAAAAAGACTTTTGTGTTTGCTCTAGCGTGAGGCATTTTATTATCAAGTTTATAAGCAGGACAACACTCATCAGTTAATACCTCTAAGTTATTTTTAATAGCACAATCTTTTAATTGTCTTTCTCTTACAAAAATTAAAGGTCTAATTAATGTAAGAGAATTTTTAGCCACATATTTTGGAGCAAGAGTCCTTAATGCACCATTGTAAGTAAAATTCATAAAAAAACTCTCAACAGCATCATCTAAATGATGACCTAAAGCCACTTTATTAAAACCATTTTTTAAAGCATAAGAGTATAAATTTCCACGCCTCATTCTAGCACAAAAACTGCATATAGTGGCATTCTTTTTAGACTTTTCTTGCATAATATCAAAAGAATTTGTCCGTATAACTTCATAATCAATATCGTGATTTTTTGTATGATTTAAAAGATATGAAAAATCTTGCCCTATTCCATAATCAACAGTAACTGCTTTAAACTTCCAATTCAATGGACTAACTTTTTGAAAATGATTTAAAATATGAGATAAAATTAAGCTATCTTTACCGCCACTTAAAGCCAGTAAAATTTTATCTCCTTCTTCAAACATCTGGTATTTTGCGTTTGTTTGACCTACTAATCTTATAAGTTTTTTGCTAATTTCAATCATTAATTATAAATTTTCTACCATTTTTAAAACAAAATTAGCACTTATTTTAGCACTACTGATCATAAATTTATCAAAATCAAACTCAGCCTTTGTCCCAGCTTCATCGCTTACGCTTCTTAAAATAAAAAATGGTGTATTTAAACTATGACAAACAAGAGCTACGCTTGCACCTTCCATTTCAGCCAAATCTGCATCAAAAGTTCCTTTAATCCATTTTTTTTTCTCGTCATCACAAATAAATTGATCTCCGCTTGCTATAATTCCTGGATAAATGGTTAAATTTAGAGATTTTGCAACTTTTAAAGCTAATTGATTTAAATTTTCATCACTATTTATAAAAATTGGAGTATCTGGAACATATCCATAAGGATGTCCAAAAGCTGAAATATCAATATCATGCTGGAGCAATTTTGTTCCATAAACCATATCTGAGATTTTAAAATTAGGATTTAAGGATCCAGCAACACCTGTAAAAAATAGAATTTCAGCACCATATTTTTCTATCATCAAAGTAGCACTAAGGGCTGAATTTACCTTACCTATTTTTGAATATGCAATAATCAAATCATGATTTTTAAATTTAGCAAAATAAAATACATTATTTGCATAGCTTTCTTGTATATAATCTAATTTTTCCAAAAGAGGAGTGATTTCTTCTGGCATAGCCCCTAAAATAGCAATCTTCAAATATTTTCCTTTACAAATTCTATAAATTCATTCAAACTTTTTAGATCATAAACTGAAAAAGTTTGTTTTTTTGTTATTTTTTTATTTAATCCTTGAAGAATATTAGAACCAAATTCAACATAAAAATCAATATCTTCATCAATACTTTTTATACTTTGTTTGTATAATACAGGCTTTATTAATTGCTCTTTTAAAAGTTTTAGAGCTTCATTTTTTGTAGAGTAAGCTAAAGCCGTTACATTTGAAATAACGGAGCCAAAATCGCTATTTAGAATCGGTTTTATTTCTTCAACTAAAGCATTGCTAGCATCTTCTAAAATAGGACAATGACTAGCTACACTCATATTTAAAAGCATAGCTCTTCTAGCTCCAAACTCTTTAAAAACTTTCTCTAAATTTGTAAGAGAATTTAAATCTCCTGCCACAACAATCTGCCCATCACAATTATAATTTGCAGCCCAAACATTAGCTCCATTTTTTCTGGAATTTTCACAAATATCCTCAACTTCGTTATCCATTAAACCAAGGACAACCATCATTGACATATTTTTATTTTCGCAAGATTTTTGCATAAACTCGCCACGGATATTAACAAGTTTTATGGTATCTATTAAGCTAAAAGCACCACTAACCCCAAGAGCACTAAATTCTCCAAGAGAATGACCTAGGCTAAATTTTGGCTTTAAATTTAAATTATCTTTTATAGCTAAATAGCTCATAAAAGAATTTAAAACTATAGCTGGCTGAGTAAATTGTGTCAAATTTAAATCATCATTTTCCAAAAATAATAGTTTTTTGAAATTTATCTTACAAATATCACTGGCCGCATCTAAAAGTTCCCTTGCTTGGACAAAATTCTCATAAATTTCTTTACCCATTCCAATTTTTTGAGAACCTTGCCCAGGAAATATAAAAGCAAATTTCATATTAAATTCTCAATGGTGACATCCGCAACCACCACCATGATGGTGATGTCCTCCGCAACACTCATGGTCTTCTCCGTGAGTATGTCCGTGTCTGCAAGTGTGAGGAACCTCAATAAAACCTTGTTTTATCTCTTCTTCTGTTGCATCTCTATTTTCAACCACTTTAACCGTAAATTCAAGATTTCTGCCAGCAAAAGGATGATTGAAATCTATCATAACCTCTTCATCTCCTATAGCCTTTACAATAACCCTAGTAGTTTCTCCGCTTTCGCTCTCTCCGAATAATTCCATACCTTCATGAAGTTCAATTCCAGCAAATTGCTCTTTTGGAAGAGATTCAACCAATTTTGGATCATATTCTCCAAGACCATCAGCAGATGAAATTTTAATAACTTTTTGACTACCGCCACTTAAATTCAACACTTCTTCTTCTAATTTTGGCAAAATTTGATTTAAACCTGTTAAAAAACCAATTGGATCAGAGTCTAAATTTGTTTCTAGTAACTCACCACTATCGCTATCTTTTAATTCGTAATTCATCATAATAGCTTTTGTCATAATCTTCTCCTATATTTAATTTAATTAGCTAATGATTTTGCTTCGACACTATCTGGAAAATTATCTTTTAGAGTATTAAAAAATTTTTTTGAATTTTTTGTATCACCTAAATTTTCTAAACTCTCACCAGCATGCTTTAAGAGGCGAGGCAAATAATTTGCTTTATAATTTTGTTGAATGCTTTTTTCATATTTAGAAACAGCTTTTGCATATGATTTTTGATTATATAAAATTTCCCCCAACATAAAATTTACTTCAGCGGTTTTATAACCCTTACTCAATAAATACTCATATCTTATTTTTGCATCAATATATTTTTTATTATCAAATAACTCATTTGCTTTTTTCATAATATCATCTGGCTTCATATCATCAAAAGCTACTATTTTGTCATTAGATTTAGCTCGTGTTTTATTTTTTTCTAAGCTACTATTTTTTAAAGTATCAATTGCAGATGATTTTTGTTTTACTTTTGTTTTGTTTTTCGAATTTAATTCACTATTTAAAATTAAAATTTGTTTTTTTAAGTCTTTAATTTCTTTTTTTAAAAAAACTATATCTTTACTTTCGGAATGTAAATTAGAATTGTTAGCTGATTTATTGTCTTTTCTCATTGCTCGAATTTCTAAGCCAGAAACTCTATTTTCAAGCTTAGAAATTTGAGAATTTAATCCTTCAACAACAGATCTTAAACCAATAATACTCTCATTTTGCTCTTTCAAAAAAGCTTCTATTTTATCAACTCGTTTTTTATTTGCAAGCAAAACTTGTTCATTTTCAGTTAGTCCATATGGATTTTCTGAAACCAAATTTCCAGCCCCAAAAACTGAAACTTCTTCCGCTTTAATAGTGGCTATAAAAATAGCCACAATAAAAATAAAAATTTTTTTCATATATTAAAAATGCAATTTAAACTCATCACGTCTATTTTGCGCATCACAAGATTTGCTTTTTTCAGTACAAACAGGATTGCTTTCACCATAACTTACAACAGATAGTCTATTAACATTTACGCCCTCATTAACTAAAGCATCTTTAACCGCTTTTGCTCTTTTTAAACCAAGGGCATAATTATACTCATCAGTTCCCCACTCATCACAATTACCTTCGATTTTTATATTGATTTTATCTGCACCAGGCTGATTAAAAAGTGCGGCATTATTACTAACAACTGAACTCATTTTAGGGCTTACATTATATTTATCAAATTCAAAATATACATTTTGAATTTGAGTTTGAATGCTTTTAGCAAGTTCTGCTAACTTTTGATCTTCACTCATCATTGGTGCTTGATTAGACATATGCATATCCATCGCTTCTGGAGTTTTTTTGCTACAACCAACTAAAAATAAAGTAGCAGCTGCTACTGACGTTAAAACAATATGTTTCATATTTCCACCTTATAAAAAATTTCTCGATATTATATCATATTTTTTGTAAATTCACCAATCGATCGACTGAATTTTACCAACTTTTAGTGGAAATTGAAAACTTCTATTTTCATTTATTCTAATTATTCCTACTGCACTTTGATGTCTAGAATCCTTAATGTATAATATGCTACCCCCATCATTTGAAAATCTAGGATATAAATTCTTGCCACCAGCTGTTAGCTGTCTAATGTAGTCTGTTTTGGTTGAAATTAAGTATATATTAAAATCTTTATTCTCCTCTCTACTGGAATAAGCGATATAGTTTTTATTTGTTGTAATTGAGTTGTTATTCTTACCATGAAAAACCATTTGCTCAACACTTGAAGATTTTAAATCGGTTGAAAAAATGTTAGGATACCCTAAACGATCACTTACAAAAACAACTTTTGAGTCATTATCAACAAAATTTCCATTCACATCGATACCCGGATAATTTGTGATTTTCGTTTTTTGTTTTGTTGATAAATCTAAAATAAAAATGTCTGCTTGATCATTTGGTGCATCTGTTATTAAAAGCTTAGTGCCATCTAAGCTAACATCAGAAACTACTAACATACCACTTCCTGATATAATTTTATTTTTTTTACCATCAGTGAGATCATATTTAAAAATAGTTGGTATTTTATCTTTTGTGTAATGTGTGTAATAAAATTCATCTTGAATTGAATTTGTCCACTTAGGAAATATATTTAACCCCCCACTTATAATCTTTTTTTGATATGTTAAAGTATAATCAGATACATAAATTTCACTCTCTCCAGATGAAATATATTTAGAAAATAATATCATTTTATTCATCCAATCCACATTTGTATAACCAAGTTTTTTTGCTATTTCAGCTACTGCCATATGTGCTAAAAATGGATATTTTTGACCATTATTTATACTAAAATTTGACTCATATAAATTTGATTTAGTATTTAAATCTATAACTTTAATCTTTAAATTTAATAATGATGATTTATCGCCTGACAATTCGTATCTAACAATAAAATTTGAATTTATCGCTGGCGTCAAATCTCCATCATATAAATTTTGGTAATAATTTTCATCTACATCAAATACAGCAGAAACCTTTAAATCTCCATTAATCAACTTAAAAAATTGATTTTGTAAAGCAATGTCAGCTAAATTTGAAGCATCCTCAACCACTACTTTTGGCAAAGATATGCCTTGATTAACAATAGTTGTTGTAGCATCATTTGCAAAAACTGCAATAACAAAACTAAAAATAAATAAAATTTTTTTCACTATAACTCCTTTAAATTTCATTTAATTGTAATATAATTTTGTAAATTTATATCAAATCTTTCATCTCATATGTATGAGTAAATGGCTTTTTATCTGGCGGATTTGGAAATTGTATATCTTCAATTCTATCTAAAAAATCTCTAATTTTTTGATTAAATTCATTATTTAAAGATAATTCTAATATCTTATAACTAAGTTTTCCATCTTGATTAATGGTAATTTCTATGATTGCATTTTGATTTGATAGAGCACTATAGCTACTCCAAATTTTAGTTAAAATATCTTCAACGCTACCCATAAATTCATTATAAATACCTGTTTTTTGAGATTTTCCACTAGCATTATCGCTAGATATTCCATTGGTTTGCTTTTTTGTATTTGAAGATGGCTTTGTTTTTGTAGTTTTATGGCTTTTTTTTCTAGATTGAATCATATCTTCTTTATTTTTTATCTCTTTTAATTTTGTTTTATTTATATCTTTAAATAAATTTGATAAATTTAGCCCATCTTTTTTAGCTATAGATGGTTTATCTTCTAAATTTATATGATTTTGCCGTGTTGATTTATTTGTAGTTTTTAATTTTTCTTCTTCTGCTTGCTCTGTTTGCTTAACAACATACTCTTTTACATCATCTTTTATTGACTGGTTTTTAGTAGGGGTTGCAATCTCATCCAAATCAATGGCAATTACATTTATAAAAGCATCTTTATTTTTTGTAAAATTTACAACTACATTATGTTTTGTTGCATTAATCGATACGTAAAGTATAAAAATAATAATTAAAAAATAAAGAATTAAGCTTATTAAAAAAGAAGCTAAATTCAAAAAGCTATTTTTCATAAATTATCCAGCTGTTTGAAGGGCTACTTTTGTAAAACCTGCTAGTTTTAAAGTCTTTAAAACATACATTACATCATTATATATTAAATTTTTATCAGCCATAACAAAAACTGGATCATCTAAATTATATTTTGAAGATATCAAGACTAAACTATCGCTAAACTCATCTAAATTTACAGTTTTATTATCTATTTTAATCTTTTTTTTATCATCAATCACAATAATCAAACTATCTTTTTTAGATGATGATACTGTTTTTTTAGATCCATCAGGAAGTAAAATTTGCTCTTCATAAATCACAGCTGGAGTTGTAACCATCAAAATAGCAAGCAATACCAACATAATATCTACAAGAGGAGTGATATTTAACTCTGGTTTTTCATCATAATCAAACATGCTTATAGCCTTAAGATTTTGAATTTAACAGTATTAAATCAGATGATCTTTTTATAATGCTCATAACCTCATAAGATTTTCTCTTAATTAAAAGATGAAATGTATAAGCAGGAATAGCCACAAAAATACCAGCCCCAGTTGCAACTAAAGCCTCACTAATAGCAGGAGCTATAACAGAAATACCAGCGTTGCCACCACCCATTTTAGCAAAAGTATCCAATATAGAGATTACAGTCCCAAAAAGTCCTATAAAAGGCGATGTTGAAGCCACTATGGATAGCCAAGTAAGACCTATAGTGGAGTTTTTTTCTGAGATAGATAAACAAACATTTATCTTTTCTTGACTAATCGCCCCTATTACATATTTTTTTAAAACTGATGGAAAATTTGAAATCCTACCACCTAGAAGCAAAATATCTAAAGCTTTTTTTTCATTATTTATCCATGAATTGATAATTAAGTATCTTGAAATCAAAATAGTAAGCGTTATTACAAAATATATAGATAACCAAGTAAGCACAAATATAGTAATAAAAGTGCTTCTTGATAAATAATTTAAAAAAACATCTAAAATATACACTTATTTAGACCTTGCTATGTTTTCCATTTTAGCAATAGTGGCTATATATGCTGAGCTTTCGCTCCCCATAGACTCTATTAACTCTTTTGCTTCATTTAATGATTTTGCAATAGAACTCTCGCTATTACCACCTACATATATAGCACCATCAGCTAATACACTAACTTTTTTTTCATCGGCCTTTAAATATCCCCAATTAATAGCCACAATATCCTTAGCATTTTTAGCATCAATTATCTCTATAATTCCTGCATTTAAAAGAGTGATAAGACCTGCGTGTCCAGGCAAAACTCCAAACTCACCTTCGCTTCCTGGAAATTGTGCTGATTTAACTTCGCCTGAAAATATACTACCTTTTGGAGTAACAATTTCTAGCCAAAATTTATCATTCATAAATAGCTCCTTTAAGCTTTAAGCTTTTCAGCTTTTTGGATAACCTCATCAATATTTCCAACCATATAGAATGCATTTTCTGGAAGCTCGTCATATTTACCCTCTAAGATTCCTTTAAATCCAGCTATTGTTTCTTCAAGCGTGATGTATTTTCCAGGGCTGCCTGTAAAAACTTCTGCCACGAAAAATGGCTGAGATAAATAGCGTTCAATTTTTCTAGCTCTTTCAACTACAAGTTTATCTTCTTCGCTTAATTCATCCATACCAAGAATTGCTATAATATCTTGTAAATCTTTATATTTTTGCAATACAGACTGAACCCCTCTTGCTACTTCATAGTGCTCTTCACCTACAATTTGAGGATCTAACATTCTTGAAGTTGAATCAAGAGGATCAACAGCTGGATAAATTCCTTTTTCAGCAATAGCTCTATTTAAAACAGTAGTAGCATCAAGGTGTGCAAAAACTGCTGCTGGTGCAGGATCGGTTAAGTCATCAGCTGGCACATAAACTGCTTGAACTGAAGTAATTGAACCTTTTTTGGTTGATGTAATTCTTTCTTGAAGTTTACCCATCTCACTTGCTAAAGTTGGCTGATAACCAACAGCTGATGGAATTCTACCTAAAAGTGCTGACATTTCTGAGCCCGCTTGTGAAAATCTAAAAATATTATCAATAAACATCAAAACGTCAAGACCCATTTCATCTCTAAAATATTCAGCCATCGTTAGCCCTGTAAAAGCTATTCTGTTTCTTGCTCCTGGCGGCTCACTCATTTGACCATAACATAAAGCAACTTTATCCAAAACTCCACTATCTTTCATTTCGTTATAAAGATCGTTTCCTTCTCTAGTTCTTTCACCAACTCCAGCAAAAATAGAATAACCACTATGTTTAAATGCAACATTATGAATTAGCTCCATAATAATAACTGTTTTGCCAACACCAGCACCACCAAAAAGACCTACCTTTCCACCTTTTGCATATGGTGCCAACAAATCAATAACCTTTATTCCTGTTTCAAAAATTTCACTTTTTGTGCTTTGATCTTCAAAAACAGGTGGTTTTCTATGGATAGACCACTTCTTGTCAAATTCAGCCCCTTCTCCTTCATCAATCAAATCGCCAACAACATTAAAAATTCTACCTAAAACTTTCTCTCCAACTGGAACAGAGATAGGACCGCCAAGAGCAGTAACTTCTAAACCTCTTTTTAAACCATCACTCATATCCATAGCAATAGTTCTAACCACACCATCCCCAAGATGTGCTGCAACCTCAAGAATTAATTTTCTTTTTTCACCTTCAACATCAAACAAGACTTCAATAGCCTCATTAATCTCTGGTAAATAATTTGCAAATTTTACATCTACAACAGGACCTATAATCTGACTTATAAAACCTTTCATTAAATCTCCTTATTTTATTTCATAGCTTCAACACCACTGATGATTTCTATAAGTTCAGTGGTAATAGAGCTTTGTCTTGCTTTATTATAAGCTAAATTTAAAGCTCTAACTCTCTCTTTTGCGTTATTGGTAGCATTTTCCATAGCATTCATTCTTGAACTATGTTCGCCTGCTAAACTATCAATTAATGCATAATACATACTATATTCTAAATATTTCTCTATAAGATCACTCAAAATTTTTGCACCAGAATTAATTGGTTCAAATTCTAGCATTGAGATATCATTTATATTTTTCTCTATTTTTGGTGGCTGAATTGGAACTATATCGTTAATCTTAATCTCTTGTGTTATCATATTTTTATAACCATTATAAACTAAAATTATCTTGTCTGTTTCTCTATTTAAATAATCTTCAATAGCTTTTTTAATTAAATTTTGTGCTTTTTCATAAGTAGGTGAAGAGCTTAAATCAACGTATTTTTCAAAAAGCTCAACCCCTTGAAATGAAAAGTACTCAATACCCTTTTTACCAACAGCCTTTAAGCGAATTTTATAATTTTTATCTTGATATTGTTTTACAACTTTTTTAACATTTTTAATTGTCTGAACATTAAAGCCGCCACATAAACCTTTATCAGATGTAATAAAAATAATATCAACTATCTTTTTTTCACTGTCATTATCAAAAAAACGAGACAATTTTTCATCATAGGAAGAATTTTTCATATAGTAGGCTATTTCACTTAAAACTTCATTAATTTTTATAGCATAAGCTCTTGAATTTTCAGCAACGCTTTTAGCTTTCTTAAGCTTAACATTAGAAACAAGCTTCATAGCTTTTGTTGTTTTTTCAGTATTCTTAACGCTTTTTATTTGTTGTTTTATCTCTTTTAAACTAGCCATTTTTTATCCTATTGAGCAGAAAAAGTCGCTTTAAATTCATTTAATGCTTTTATGATTAAATCTTCTAATTCTTTATCTAATGCTTTTTTATTTCTAATATTTTCAAAAATTTCTGGATACCTGGCTTCTATATATGGATATAATTCTGATTCAAATTTACCAATAGCTAGTGGCGAAACATCATCTAAATATCCGTTAGAGCCAGCAAAAATAATTATAACTTGCTTATCAACCGAAAGAGGCGAATAAGGAGGTTGTTTTAAAATTTCAACCATTCTTTGACCACGATCTAGTTGTTTTCTGCTGCTTTCATCAAGATCGCTTGCAAATTGTGCAAAAGCTTGTAGTTCTCTATATTGAGCCAAATCAAGTCTTAGAGTTCCCGATACCTTTTTGATGGCTTTAATCTGAGCCGAGCCTCCAACTCTTGAAACAGATAAACCAACATTTATAGCTGGACGAATACCTGAGTTAAATAGATTGGTTTCTAAGAAAATTTGACCATCTGTTATAGAGATAACATTTGTTGGTATATATGCCGAAACGTCCCCTGCTTGTGTTTCTATAATAGGAAGTGCCGTTAAACTACCAGCTCCTAACTCATCGCTTAACTTGCTAGCCCTTTCAAGAAGCCTTGAGTGAAGGTAAAAAACATCTCCTGGATAAGCCTCTCTGCCTGGTGGTCTTCTTAGGATTAAAGAAATTTCTCTATAAGCAACAGCATGCTTACTTAAATCATCATAAATTATCAAAGCGTGTCTTGCATTATCCCTAAAATACTCCCCCATTGTACAACCAGTATAAGGTGCTAAATATTGAAAAGCAGCAGATTCGCTAGCACTTGCACTTACTACGATTGTATAATCCATAGCACCATATTCTTCTAGTTTTTTTACAGCTTGAGCTACAGTTGATTGCTTTTGACCAATAGCCACATAAATACAAACAACATCCTGACCTTTTTGATTTATTATTGTATCTATTGCAATTGTAGTTTTACCCGTTTGTCTATCACCAATAATAAGTTCTCTTTGACCTCGACCAATTGGAACCAAAGCATCAATTGCTTTAATACCTGTTTGAAGTGGTTCATGAACACTTTTTCTTGCCATAATACCTTTTGCTTTTTCCTCAATAAATCTTGTTTCGGTAGTTTCAATAGCACCTTTACCATCAATAGGCTCCCCTAAAGCATTCACAACCCTGCCTATTAGCGCATCCCCAACTGGTGCTCTAAGAAGTTTGCCTAATCTTTTTACACTACTTCCTTCTACGATACCTTGTGTATCGCCTAAAATAATAGCACCAACAGTGCTTTCTTCTAAATTTAGAGCTATACCTTTTGAGCCATTTTCAAATTCAATCATCTCATTTATCATAACATTTCTTAAACCGTATATACTAGCTATACCATCAGCAACTGTTACAACTTTACCTGTTTCTTCAATATCAACATTAATGTCAAATTTCTCGATTCGTTCTTGAATGATATTGCTAATCTCATCAGCTTTAACTTTAAAACTCACTTTTACTCCTTATATTGCTTTTAATATATATTCATTCATATCTTGTCTTAATCTATCGATAGAAAAACTAATCTCAACGCCAAGTTCTTCAAGGCTTATTTTAATGCCATTATACTCTTTAGTATTTTGTTTTAATGATATCTTTGCGTTAAATTTTTTAGAAAAAATATCTTCTATTTTTCTTATTTCTTCACTATTTAAATTTTCTTTAGATGAAATTTCACCAAAATACTCTCCATTTAAAGTAGCCATTTCAATTCTAATTCTTTTATAGATTTCTGGTATAAAAACCAATCTTTTATTTTCCATTAGAAGCTTAATAAAATTCTCGAATTTGACAAAAGGATGTTTTATAAACATTAGTATAAATTCAAATTTTTTAAAATCATCTACAACTGGCGAATTTATAATAATTCTAAATTTATCATTATCAAAGGCTAAAGAGATATTTTCTAAATTTAAAATAGCATTTTTTAATTCATCTTCATTAAATTGTTCCATTAATGCTTTTACGTATCTTTTTGCAATTACATCATAACTCATCAAACAACCTTTTTATATACTATATTAACCAAATCTTTTTGACTAAATTTCATAGAATCATTATCTAAAGATTGGTTTAAAATTTCATTTACTACTTGTTTAGTCATCTTTTTGGCTTCAAATTCTTTTTTATTTTCGTAGCTTTTTTTAAGATTATTAATTTCTATTTGAGCATTCTCTTTTGTTTTTTGCTTAATTATCTCAATCTCTTTATAAGCTACCTCCATAAGTCTTGCAGCACCATTTCTAGCTTCTTCTATATCTTTAGCCGCTTGTTCTTTTTGACTTTTAGAGTCATTTAATTTATTTTGTATGGCATCAAGTTTTGAAGCTATTAAATTTATCCTATCTTTATAAGCTTTTTGTGCATAATCTTTTAAAAAATAGAATAAAATTCCAAAAAATATGAGAAAATTTAAAGTTCTAGGTATGATGTCAAAATCTTTTACTCCTTCATGGGATGAGGCTATAATAATCATTGGAACTAAACATAAAAATATGATTTTTTTCATACTAAATCCTTGCAAGTTTTTCTTTAATTTGATTTTTAAATTTTGGAATTTCATTGTTTAATGCAGATTTTAAATTTTCTTTTTCTAAATTTAAATTTTGCATATAAGAAACAAAATCGCTTTCGAACTCAGCAATTTTTTCTTTAATTTCATTTTGAGACTCTTTTTTTATCTCATCTAAGGCATCTTGCTTTTTTTTATTTGCCTCACCTCTTGCAATACTTAATATTTTTTCAACCTCGGCTCTACTAGAACCAACATCGCTTAAATTTTTATTCGCAAGCTCTTCGTCGCGAAAAATAGCAGCTTCCCTAGCATCCATAAAAGAAAGCATCGGTTGATATAGTCTTCTATTTAAATACCAAACTAGCATCAAAAAAACAACTATAGTTAAAATAAATGCACTTACATCTATTTCTATCATTAATCCTCCTTATAAATTCAAAAATACGATATTTTACTATAAAAAGATGAAAACTAACTAAATTTAAAAGAAATTTAAAAGAAATTTACAAAAATTTCTCTAATAAACTCTGGATATTTGAAATTTCTTTAAATTCTATAGTTATTTTTTTATCTTTTATCTTAATTTTTCCGTAATTAGAAAGTGCTGTTTTTAAATTTTTCATTTCATTTATAAAATTTACACTAAGCTTAATTTCTTGTTTATTTTTTGATTCTTTTTTTGATTTTAATTTTTTTACTAAATCCTCAGTATCTCTAACGCTTAATCTTTGCCCGATTATAGTGTTTAAGATATCGCCCTCATCTTTTTGACTAAGTCCTACTAAAATTTTAGCATGACCTTGAGTGATATCACCATTTATTAATGAATTTTGAGTTTTTTGAGTTAAATTTAAAAGTCTCATAGTATTTGTGATTTGAGTTCTTGACTTTTGTATAATATGTGACAAATCCTCTTGCGTAATTTTATATTCTTCGATTAATTCTTTATATGAATTTGCAAGCTCGATAGGATTTAAATCCTGTCTTTGGATGTTTTCTATTAAAGCAAGCTCTCTTAAATTTCTAGATCCAATATCAGCAACAATGGCTTTTATTGTGGATGCACCTATTTTTTTTGTAGCCCTAAGTCTTCTCTCGCCCGCTATCAACACATAATCATCATCTTTTTTAAACACTATAATAGGCTGAATTAATCCATGCTTTTGAATAGATTTACTAAGTTCATCTATAGTATTTTCATCAAATTTTTTTCTAGGTTGGTATGGATTTGGATAAATCTTTTCTATATCTATTTCTAAAACTAAATCTTTTTGACCACTTTCAAGCTCTTTTGTGTAAGCAAGTTCAACATCACCTAATATTGCATCAAGACCTCTTCCTAGTCTTCTATTTTTACTTGACATAATCTACTCCATTATACAATTAGCTAAATTTTGGTATGCTAAACTGCCTGCTGATTTTGCATCATATAGCACAATAGGTTTCCCAAAACTAGGACATTCTGCAAGTTTTACATTTCTTGGTATGACTATAAAGCCATGTTCATTTTGACTTATAAAAAGCTTGTTTTCAAAATGTTGTTTTAAATTTGCAATAGTCTCTTTTGATAGATTGTTTTGACTACTGTACATTGTTGGTAAAAACCCCCTTATGGAAAGCCTTGGATTAACTGTTTGCTTTATTATCTTTATTGTATTTAAAATCAATGCAAGACCCTCTAGTGCATAAAATTCACACTGTATTGGTATTATAACACTATTGCTTGCACTTAAAGCATTAACAGTAATACTGCCTAAAGTAGGCGGTGAATCGATTATAATATAATCATATTTACCTTTAATTTCTTCTATCTTTTTCCTTAAAACCAACTTAAAATCATCATCTTCTTTAAAAAGCTCTTGCTCGATTCCTACCAATCCGATATTTGCTGGTGCCAAAAAAAGAGTTTTTATATCAGTTTTTAATATAACTTCTGATATTTTTTTTCGTCCAGTTAAAACATGATAGATATTAAACTCATAGTCATTTCTATTAAATCCAAGACCAGTTGTAGCATTTGCTTGCGGATCAACATCTATAAGTAGTACATTTTTTCCCAAAACAGACAAAGAAGCAGCTAAATTTACAGCTGTAGTTGTTTTACCAACACCGCCTTTTTGATTTGCTATTGTTATTATTTCACTCATCTTAAACTATATACCCTTTTATTATTTATCATTATGCTTCCATCTTCATAAAGATTTGCATTGTTTAAATGAAATTTATTACCATTAATATTGGTATAAAATTTTTTGCTTAGTTCAAATTCTACCACAAATTTACTAAAAATTTGCTTCCATGGAATTTTGTTTTTTAAAATATTTAAAAACCCAAACACAACTTCATTTGGAGTTATATTTATATCTAAAACTCCAGCATAATCTGGGCTATTTGTTAAATTTAAACCAATTCCGCAAACATAAGTAGTTTTTATTTTTGTTGTTATAACGCCACCTATTTTTTTATTATTTAAATAAAAATCATTTGGCCATTTTAGCCATATTTTAGAGCCTTTTGTGGATAAAAATTCCTTCATTAAAAAAGCAAAATATATACTAAATGATGGAGGCGGAATTGTGCTAGATAGATCTTTTTCATCAATACAAAAAGAAAAATATAAATTTCCCTCATCACTCTTCCACTCATTTCCGCGACTTCCATAGCCTTTTATTTGTTTTTTTGCTATCAATGCAAAAGGAGGATTTATAATACCATTTTTCAAATTCTCAATCAATTCGCTTTGGGTAGAGATAGACTCATCCACGCTTTTAATAACAAAATTTATCATCTATTTTTAGTCTTTTACCATTAATAAAATCTTTTGCAAATATAGGTTTTTTACCAATTTCTTGAAGTTTTAAAATTTCTATCTCGCCATCTTGAAATTGAATACTAAAACTATCTTTTTTTAAATTTGAAATCCTGCCTAATTCAAAATTTCTTAAATTAGAAGAAATTTTTATATCTAAAAGTTTTGTGCCATTTTCTAAAAATATACCTGGCCAAGGATAAAAAGCTCTAAATTTACGCATAACAATATCAACACAATCACTAAATTTAATAATCCCGTCCATCTTTTTTATCTTTTTGCAACTCGTCGCTAAAGCGTGATTTTGCTTAACTGGTTTGATATTTTTATAATTATTTAAAACTTTAATCGTTAAATTTGCTGCAACTTTGCTCATTTTTTCAAAAACTTCATCACTCTTTAAATTTTTAATATCTATATATTCAATATCCAAAATATCGCCATCATCAAGACCTATATCCATTTTCATAGCAGTAACGCCACTAATTTCTAAGCCATCCAAAATAGCACTTTGAATAGGGCTAGCACCTCTATATTTAGGTAGAATTGAAGTATGTAAATTTATACAAGGTGCTATATCTAAAATACTTTTAGGTAAAATTTTGCCATAAGCTGCAACCACTATAAAATCTGGTTTTAAATTTTCAATCTCATACTTAATCCACTCTTCTTTTAAACTTTTTGGCTGAAAAATTTTGATATTTTTGCCGCTTTTTAAAATCCACTCTTTAACAATTGGTGGTGTTAGAATTTGCTTTCTACCAACTACCTTATCTTCTTGAGTAACAACACAAACTATTTCAAAATCATTTAAAATAAGCTCTTGTAAAATTTGTAAAGCATAAGATGGAGTTCCCATAAAAACTATTTTCATATTTTACTCGCTCTTTAGACTTTTTAATATTTCTAAAAGTTTAAATTTTAACTCTTTTATGCCTAAATTTGAAACACTTGAAATAGGTATTACAAAACGAGGTTTTTTGTCATTAAATTTACCATTAATGGCTGGAGCTTGAACTTTTTCAAAACCAAAATCTAGTAAAAATTTGGAGTAAATTTCATCCAAATTTTCACAAATTTCACACTTTGTTAAAGCAATGGCATATGGTAAATTTGATAAAGTTGTTCCAAATTTTTTTATTTCATCCCTAAGAGTTAAAAACTGAGTATTTATATCTCTATAATTTGCAAGATCTAGCATAAAAAGTAAAATTTTTGTCCTTTCGATATGCTTTAAAAATTCTATTCCAAGCCCTTTTCCATCACTTGCACCCTCAATAATACCTGGTATATCAGCCATAATAAAACCACTAAATTCATCAACTTCAACCATACCAAGTTTTGGCGTTAGAGTTGTAAATTCATAGTTTGCAATTTGAGGTTTTGCATTAGAAACGGTTGAAATAAGAGTTGATTTTCCTACATTTGGAAAGCCTAAAAGTCCAACATCAGCTATCAATTTTAACTCTAAGCGAATATTTTTACTTTCGCCTTCCAAACCTTTTTGTGCATATTCTGGGCGTTGATTAGTGGGGCTTTTAAAGTGAGTATTTCCAAGACCGCCTTTTGCACCTTTTAAAAAAAGAACTTTTTTATTATTATCAACTAAATCAAAAATAAGCTCTTTTGTATCATCATTATAAACCAACGTTCCTGGTGGCACCACTAAAGTTAAGCTTTCTCCCTTTTTTCCAGCCATCTTTTTACCCATACCCGCCGCACCATTGCTAGCTTTTAAAAATCTTTTTCCTTTATAAAAAGCTAGAGTGTGGGTATTGTTATCAACCTGAAAATAAACATCGCCGCCATCGCCGCCATCGCCGCCATCAGGACCGCCCATTATGATAAATTTTTCTCTCCTAAAACTAACACAACCTGCACCGCCATCGCCAGATTTAACACTAAATTTTACACTATCTATAAACAATTTTTTAACCTCTAATAAAAATACTAAATTATACTAAAACATCATTGATAAAAAGCTAAATTTGATTTAAAATTTTAAGAAGCAATAAGAATTAAAATTTAAATTTGCGGCCAAGAGCCACAAATTTATTCAGCTGGATAAACTGAAACTTGTTTTCTAGCTTTATCAAACCTTTCAAATTTAACAAAACCATCAATTAATGCAAAAATAGTATGATCTTTGCCTATTCCTACATTTTTGCCAGCATGAGTTGCTGTTCCTCTTTGGCGTATAATAATATTACCAGCTCTAACAAATTCGCCACCATATTTTTTAACGCCCAACCTTCTACCTATGGAATCCCTATTATTTTGGGTTGAACCTTGACCTTTCTTGTGTGCCATCTATCTTCTCCTTAGGCTTTAATGCTTATAACTTTAACACGTGTGTATTGTCTTCTAAAACCACGTTTTAATTTCGAGTCTTTTCTTCTGCGTTTTTTGTAAATGATAACTTTTTTATCTTTACCTAAATTTACAACCTCTAAGACAACTTTTGCACTCTCTATAAATGGTGCTCCTACCTTCAACTCACCATCATTTACTGCTAAAACATCAGTAATTTCAATGGTGTCTTTTTTTTCAGCTTCAAAACGATCTAAATTTAAGAAGTCTCCTTCGCTAACTTTATACTGTTTTCCGCTGTGCTTGATAATTGCATACATCAAAGCATCCTTTTTATAAAATTTGGTAGTAATCAAAAGGCACTTTTTAAAAAGTTTTGAAAGCACTTTTGACTAAAAAGCAAAATTATATCTAAATATATTTAAATTTAGCTTATTTCAGCCAAATTTGGCTGAAATTTATCAATAATCAAGCTCTGGCTTTGGAGTTTGTTTAGTAGATGGGGGTAAAATAGGATATGTAATCTTGGGCATTTTTCCATTTAGAGATTTAAAAAAACTCGCTATAGAATTAGCCTCTTTATCTGTGATTTCAATACCAAGCTGAATGCTTCCCATCTCTTTTATCGCCTCTTCTATATCCCAAATAGCACCATTATGAAAATAAGGCGCTGTAAGCATTATGTTTCTTAAAACAGGTGTTTTTACCATACCATCTTTATCACCTTTAAAATCTCCAATGTTTGCAAATTTATATTTAGATACAACTTCAAAAGCTTGCATACTGCCACCTAAATTTACACCATTATGACAAGAAACACACCCTTTTTCTATAAAAAGATCAAGACCTGCTTTCTCTTCTTTTGTAAGTGCGTTTTCTTTTCCGTTTAAAAAATCATCAAATCTCGATGGCGTTACTAAAGTTCTCTCAAAAATTCCAATAGTAGCTGTAATTAAATCAAAATCAATATCCACACCCTTATTGTAAGCTTTTTCAAAAAATTTCACATATTCTGGAATGGATTTTATAATCTCCTCAACTCTTTGAGGCGAAGATGCCATCTCAGGCTCTGCTGTCATAGGGCCAGCTGCTTGTGCTGCAAGATGAGCTGCTCTTCCATCCCAAAACTGTACAGAATTAAATACAGAATTATAAACAGTAGGAGCATTGATATGATGAGGATTTGGCGTCCATTTATGACCTGTTGAAGCAGGGATATTATCTGCTCCACCATAACCTAAATTATGACAGGTATTACAAGAAATTATGCCACTTTTTGAAAGTCGAGGATCAAAATACAACATCTTTCCAAGCTCTACCCTTGCTTGAGTGGTTGGATAAACTTTGGAATCTTGAGCGGACTCTTCAATAAATTTCTCCAACGATGTTTTATCTTTAGGAAGAGCAACCAAACCAAATGATTTTGCTTTCTCAATAAGCTCACTATTAGCTAAACTAAAATTTAAAAACAAGGCTGAACAAACAGCTACTGATAATATTTTCATAATAATATCCTTTCTAATATAAAAAATATTTTTAATTATATAAAAGTTATATAAATATAAAATAACAAAATTAATTATTTTATTTTATATTTTTTTTATTTTTAACTATTAATAAAATTTTGTTATAATTTTTAGAAATTAATTAGTAAAGGTAGATTATGAAAAAAACATACATGCTTACTCTTAGTAGTATAATTTTATTTGCTGGTTGCAGTGCTTCAAATTGGAATTTAGGAAAAACTATGACAAATGATATGCCACAAATAGATAAATCTCAAGAACAAATAAAAACCACAAAAGAAAAAAATGCAGATAATTTTCATATAGATACAGTTATAAATACATGGGGAGAGCCAACATCAACTAGAATAAATTCAGCTGGAAACAAAGTTTATGTATGGGAAAATTGCAAGCCAACTGGAAATTTTATAGAAAATTGCAATGAAAATGGTTGTGAAACGATACCAGAAAAAGAGTGTTGCGAAAGAGATTTGATTACAGATGAAGCAGGTTATGTTCAAAATTTAAAAGAAGCTGTTAATAGCTGTACAAGTAATTAAATTTTAATTTAGTTAAATGTGGCTAAAAATTTATAAGGATAGAGTTGAAAACTATCATAAAATCAGAATTTACACAACAAGAGATAAAAAAATCAAATTTCTTAATATACTTAGTGCCATTTGATGATTTTAATAAAATTTACGAACAACTAAAATTAGAGCATCCAAAAGCTGTGCATATAGTTTGGGCGTATAGATATTATAATAATTTTTCTGCAAATAGTAGAAAATCAAAGCGATGATGGCGAACCAAAAGAGACTAGCGGACCACCTGCATTCAATGTTTTAAGAGGAGCAAATTTAATAAATATTGGCGTATTTGTCGTGAGATATTTTGGTGGCATTAAGCTAGGAACCCGTGGGCTTGTAAGGGCTTATAGTTCTAGTGTGAATTTAATAATAAATAGTGCAAATTTAGTGGAATTTAAACTAAAAGATAAGTGTAAATTTACTATTGAATTTAGTTTAATTTCAAGATTTGAGCACTTTTTTAAAAAAGAGAAATTCGAGGTAAATAAAGAATTTAAAGAATACGTTGTCGATATATTGCTAAATTTAAATAAAGAAGAGTTTATTATTTTATATAAATTTGCTAAGCCTTTTGAAATGAAAGGTGTTTTATTTAGCTGTTTTCCGATATTTGCAAAAGAGATTATTTTATCTTACTAAGCGATAAACTTACTATATAAAATTATCAAAAAAATAGATAATTTTCATTCTTGTACTTAAATTTACAATCTCCAAATAAATTTGAAAATTTAATCTAAAATAGCAATGCTTAGTTTTTAATCTCAAAAGCTAATATTTACATTTAAAACACCATTTTTAAACATCAAACAAAAAATCATATTAAACTCCACAAAATCGATAAAAAATAGAATTTTGTTAAAATTTATCAAAATAAATTGATAAAATATATATTTAAATATCTTAAAAATACTCTAAATTTATACGCTTTATTTTTAAATTGATTTATAAATAAATGGTGATATAAAATAATTTTAAACAAATTTTACTGTTTGAAAGTATTAAGAATATTTTAAATTTATAGATTATAAAAGCAGTAAATTTACTGCTTTTATATCTTACCAAGCCCAGCCAACACCTACACTGCCACCAAAATCGCCAACAGAGTTGCTATTGCCGTGTATTCTAAATATTGTTTTACCATTATCGCTTACACTAGAAAATCCTAACGCCACTGCACTTTTTCCTTTATAGGTTCCAGCAGAGAGAGCAAATACTGATTTTCCCGGCATAGAAGACATAGGTAAACCAGCAGCAGCTAATGCACCTGCAATACCTGCTTGTAAGTTTTTGTTGTTGGCATCAATTACGCTACCGAGGCGATTAGCAACGTCATTGACTCTACTATCTACATAATTTTTATTAACTGCAACAAATCCACTTGCATCAGCTTTAACATTTGGAATTAAAATTTCACTTCTTTTACCATCAATGATAACTTCATCACCATTAATGCCTTTTACTCTAAGACCCTCATTATTTGCAATTAGCGATGG